>JBEKPH010000063.1:0-28450 GCA_049520915.1 Terriglobales bacterium | reverse complement strand
GCAGTGCGGATTACCTGTTGAAACACCTCCGTCAGCTCTTGTTCGAGCTCCACGTGCGGTGTGACCAGATCAAGAAAAGGGATATTAGGCGAATCACTCACTGTGCTACCTCCGTTTCAATTTGGCGAAGAATTCGGGCTGGATTGCCGGCCACGATGGTATTGGCTGGAACATCTTTGGTGACGACTGCACCCGCACCGACAATGGCGTTTTCGCCAATGCAGGTGTTGGCAAGAATGGTCGCGCCGGAGCCAATCGAGGCTCCTTTCTTGACTACCGTCCGTTCCACATGCCAGTCAGCCTCGGTCTGCAAACCGCCCGTGGCCGTCGTGGCGCGTGGATACAGATCGTTGATGAACATGACTCCGTGTCCAATGAAGACGTTGTCTTCAATTGACACACCCTCGCAAATGAAGGTATGGCTCGAAATCTTGCAGCGTTTGCCGACGCTCGCATTTTTCTGGATCTCGACGAAGGCGCCGATTTTCGTTTCGTCGCCAATCTCACATCCATAAAGGTTAATGAACTTGGAAAGCTTGACGCCTTGTCCAAGCTTCACGTCCGGTGCAATACAGGTGTAGGTGTCCATAGAAATGAGTTATTGTTCGGTTTTTCTTGGTTGAAGTACGGGAGGCAATCAACGATCGCAGTCGACCGGAACGGCGGGACTCTCTGCCGCAACGGCCGTTCTAGGTTTCGCGATTTCCTCGCGGACCGGTTCTCTCCGCGTATACCATACGGTCTGTTTCTTGCTGCGGCGCATGCAGGCATGAACCAGTTCCGGAGTCTCCCACGGGACGTCGTGATAGCCCGTCCGCAGGAACTCACTCTGCGAATCGCGAGCCCACTCGTGCGGGAAGAGCGCGATAGTCTCGTTTTCGGTAACAGTTCGCCCCGCTCGGATGGTCCGCCCCGAGATGGCGGCATACAAGGCCGCCGGCAGATCGTGTCCCTGGCCGAGCGTAAGATGCCCGACCTGCGTCGCTCTCGGATTGATTTCGATCAGGTAAGCGTGACCGGTATTAGCCTCGAGCATGAAGTCAAAACCGCAAAGGCCGGACAAACCGAGGCGGCGTACTACTTTTTCGACAGTGTTTGCGATTTCGGGATGGTCAATCAACTGAACCACAGTCGCGTGACCAGCGGCATTTCCCTTGCGCAGAACCTCGAAATGCAGATCCGCCAGAACAGTTCCCTTCCAGCAAGCGACTGTACTCGTTGCCTCGTGGCCGGCGATGAAGGATTGCGCGGTAACCATGGGACCCCGCCGCAACAGCGCGGACGATACGAGCGTGCTGTCTTGATCGAGCAAGGCCCTTTTGAATGCGCGGGCTAGAAGTGGAGGCGCATGCAACTTGTGAAAGGCCGACCGCGCTTCGGCGGAGGTTCGCGCGATCCGCACCCCTTCGCCTCCGGACGTGCCATCGGCCTTAAGTACAATTGGAAAGCCAGTATGGACCAAGGCCGACGGGACGGCTTCGGCAGCCCGCAGCGTCTCGGTCGTAGGAACGCGAATTCCCTGTTCCCTGGCAAACTCCATGAAGGCAGCCCGCGATTGCACGATTGAAAACGAACTTGGCAATCCGAGCGATCGTTCGATCAGTGCGGCGAAAGCAACGGGGTTCGATGAGTATTGATTTCTTCGGCGGTAAAGATTGTGCAGATGCCAAGTCGCGAGATCGTCGCCCGGCACCAGGATTTCCGGGTTCGCCTTCGAGATGGCCGCTGCCAATGATCGCAGTGGAGCCAAACCACGATAGGGATGAACGCGGCTCGCCGCGCGCGTCTCATGAATCGGATGTCGCGAGGGGCAAACTGCCTCAACCTTGAACCCCGCGTTGACGAGCGCTACCGCCAATCGGGCCGTCGGCACCCAATTCGTCGTCGTCACGATGAGAGCAATGGGTTTCAAAAGAGAAGGACCTTAGTTGGAGAGTCTTGGTTGAAGCAGCGATAACAAACGGGTATTCGTATCAGAGGTAGACCAGCTCACCGCGTTTGGCGAGCGATTTACTGGCAGCTTCCAGCATGCGCACCACCTTCAATCCAGCACAGCCATCGTTGAAAGGAGTCTCGCTCTTCTTGATGCACTCGACGAAGTATCCAAGTTCAAGTTTGAGCGCTTCGACCTGTTCGACTTGCGGCGCCCACATGTCGCCAGAGCGATAACTGACAAGCAGGTTATACACGCCCTCCTGGCTCTTGACGTCAACGCCCTTGTCGTAGATCTTCAACTTTTCATCGGCTTCGAGGTCATTCCAGACGAGCATTTTTTTCTCACCGCCAATCAGTGTAGTGCGCACCTTGACTGGCGAAATCCAGTTCACGTTGACATGGGCGATCATCTTGTCCGGATAGTACGCCGTAATGAATGCGATATCTTCGTGTGAATTAAGGTGCGCTTGGCCTGTCGCCGAGATCGCCTCCGCGTCCTTATGCAGCAGGTGATTCATGATCGACAAATCATGCGGTGCGAGATCCCAGATCACGTTGCAATCGTGCTGGAACAAGCCGAGATTCACGCGCGTGGAATCGTAGTAGTACAGCTTCCCGAGCGTTCCTTCCTTCAGCAGTTTCTGAATCTTCCGGACCGCTCCCGTGAACAGGAACGTATGGTCCACCATGATCGTCAGATTTTTTTGTGCCGCGAGGTTAATCAGCTCTTCGGCTTGTGCGACCGTGCTCGTGAACGGCTTCTCAACGAAAACATGTTTGCCATTTTCTAACGCAGCTTTGGCGAGTTCGTAGTGCGTCCAAACGGGCGTGATCACTGCGATAGCGTCGACGTCGGGCGACTGTATCAGTTCGTTGCAGTCGCTAAAGACCGGCGTGTCCGGGTTTGCGGCCGCAATGCGTTTGCGGGCAGCCGCTGTCTGATCGCAGACTCCGACAACCTGGCAACCTTCCAGAGACCGTAGATTACGAACAATATTCGGCCCCCAATATCCGTAACCAATTACACCAAACTTAAGCATGAGGGTTCACCTGATGGATTTCCAGAATCGAGTCAGAAAACAATGGGGGATTGTCTTCACGAGGACTCGATGGGTTGAAAAGACTGAATGGACGAAGGGGGTTGAGAGCGAGGTTAATCAGCAGGCGCCGTTGCCGGCGATCACTGCCTTTGGAGTTTGAACCAGGATTTTCAGATCGAGCCACGGAGAACAATTCCGGGCATAACGCAGATCGAGCCGAACCATGTCGTCGAAACCGACGCGACTCCGTCCTTCCACTTGCCACAGTCCAGTGATGCCGGGCTTCGCTTCGAGCAAGCGACGGCGATGCCATGTGGCGTAGGCCTCGACCTCATAGGGTACCGGTGGGCGCGGTCCAACCAAAGACATGTCGCCTCGCAGCACATTCAGGAATTGCGGCAGTTCATCAAGACTCGTGCGCCGCAAGAAGTTACCGACCGGAGTGATCCGAGGATCGTTCGTAAGTTTGAAGATGCCCTCTCCCGCGCTGTTTGTATGTTTCGCAGCCTCGCCCGCTATAAGCTGGCGAACGTATTCCTTATGTTTGCTGGCATCGTTGTTCACGTACATGGAACGGAATTTCAGAAAGGTGAACGCCGTTCCATGCTCTCCGATACGCTGCTGCCGGAAAAGGACCGGACCGCGGGAAGTCAACTTGATTGCGGCCGCAATCACGAAAAACACCGGCGACAGAGTGATGAGCAGCAGTACGCTCCCCAAAATGTCCATGCCGCGTTTCAGGCTCCGGCTCAACCGGTTGGCTCCGTTGCGTTTGTGGAGATCAGGATAGAGAGTCGGGTTGCTTTGCCGGTCTGGGGTATTCGGATCCCATTCTTCAGGGAACAGATGAAAGGAGAATTTGATCTGGCTGAACTGTTCGTTCGTTAGACGGCCGCGAAGCACCTCGCTGATGCGGGAGAGAATCGTGCTCAAAATGAGATTATTTTCCAGCGTGATTTCCGTAAACATCACGCCGACGGCGGCGTTCGTCTCGTACCATCCCATGACATCGGTCTCGCGCGTCGCAGCCTGCAACGCGGAGAGAATGTCGAGCAGGATGCGCCCATTCTTTTCCGTCGGCGTCGGGCGTCCCGTATCCATCAAAAGAAGGACGAAGGGACGTTGTGTGCGTTCGCTCCGTTTACGCTCCATCGAAATCATTCGACAGAAGATTTCTTCCGTGAGAACTTCTTTCGGGTCGGTCCCGTTCTGCGGAGAAGAGACTCGGTTGGCGGATCGTGGTTTGGCGGTTGTGGACGACACGGATGCATCTCCTCGCGTCGCTGCGGGTAACGATCTTCGCAGCTTCACTACAAATTTGAGTTGGCGGGGGAAATTTCGGGAGCTAAGGGAAGTCGACTAGCTAAGATTCAATCTCCGCTGCCGGAGAAGACAAATCTTCACCGGTCGACGGCTGGCCGTACCGCGAGTAATAATACTTTTGTTCGTTGCTGTCACAGCTGTTTACAATCACGCCGAGCATAGTGGATCGATCAATCACTTCCACTGTTCGTTCTAGTTGCTTCTTTTCGCAGACCCCTTCGCGGGTCACCAGCAGCACTCCATCTGCGAGCCGCATCCAGAGCGGTGTATCCGCCAGGGGCAGTACCGGAGGAGTGTCGATCATCACCCAATCGAAAAATGTCTCGAGTTCTTCCAGAATCTGCTGCAGCCTACCCGACTGCATGACTTCGATCGGATTCTCGGGAGTGACTCCAGCCGGGACAAACCAGAGACCGGAACCTTCTAGCTTGTAGACAACGTCGCTGAGTCGCAGTTCGCCACGCAAGACTTCGCTAAGCCCGGGCAGGTTTCGATTAAAGCCGAAGCGCCTTCCCAACTCAGGCCGTCGAAGGTCACCATCGATCAACACAGTATGCAGAACCTTGCTTCGCGATTGGTTGAGGGCGAGGTTCGCAGCGATCAGGCTTTTCCCTTCTTCAGGGATGCTACTGGTAATCACTATGCGTTTGAGCTTGCGGCGCTCGCGCAAATGGCGCAGCTTCAGTCCGAGAACGCGAAACTTCTCCGCCGCCAAGCTCCCTTGGTCCGTCAGGCAAATCAGCCGGGAATCTGCTGCTGGCGCTGGCAGCAGCGACTTAGTAGGAGTAAAAGCGGCATCAGCTTTTTCCGGCTTTGCGGACGGCTCTGGACCGGGCAATTCCTCGAGAGCCTGCTTGCGCTCGATTTCCTGTTCAACGCCACGTAGCAGATCGGCTACCGAATCCGCGTCTTTGGACGAACCACCGCCCGACCGCTCTTGCTCCGCTCGCTGCAACGCTTCGTAGATATAGCTCATGGGATTGAAATGCTGTGCTTACTGCAGCCGTCGCTTGGTCTCGGCCTCGTGCATACGATCGCGTACATCAAGAAGTGTCTTTACAGCCTGTAAAAGCTCCCTCTGCTCTTCCTCAACGGACTGCTTGGGCGTCGTCGAGTCCACAACCGTCACACCTAGCCGCAAGTCCCGCGCCACGCTGTCGATAATTTCCGATGTAACTGTGGACGCATGTTTCGCATAGCCCGCCAGCAACGCGTTTTCGCAAATCGTATTGACCAGGCGCGGAATCCCGCGCGAATGGCGGAACACAGCCTCAACCGCAGGCATCGAGAAAATCTGGTTGGCCCCAACGGCTCCCGCAATTTTGAGCCGGCGGTTCATATATTCCCTTGTCTCGTTCGAGGTCAGTGGGTCGAGATGGCAGCGCAGAGCGATCCGCTGTTTCAGTTGCCTGAGATCGTGCGAATCGAGCTTCAAATCAAGCTCCGGTTGTCCGGCAAGCACGATCTGCAGCAACTTCTGCTGTGATGTTTCCAGGTTCGTTAGCAGTCGTATCTCTTCCAGAATTTCGTGCGAAAGGTGATGCGCCTCATCCACCACGAGGATTGTCGTTAGGCCCTTCTGGTGACGCTGCAAGAGAAAACTATTCAGAACGTGGATCAATTCGTCTTTTGCTTTGCCCGCGACCGGTAGCCCAAAATCGCCGGCGATGTAGCGCATGAATTCCAGCGGCGACAACGTGGGATTAAAGATCAGAGCGAAGGCCACATCCCGGCGCTGCAACAAGCCGAGCAGCGAACGCAGGATCAGCGTTTTGCCAGTCCCGACTTCTCCCGTTAGAACCACGAAACCACGGTGCGACGTAACGCCGTAGTACAACGAGGCAAGCGCCTCATTGTGCCGCGTCGTCGGAAACAAAAACGACGGGTCCGGCGTAATCTCGAACGGGTTGCGATGCAGGTTGTAAAAACTTTTATACATAGTCTCTAGATGGTGTCTAGCCGTACAAATACGTTACTGCCGATCCTAACAAAATAATTCCCGCCATCACCAAAGCCACAGCGCTGGCCAACCACACGGACCGTCGGTGCGACGACTGTTCAGTTGGACTTTCAATGGGAGGAATTTCAGCAATGACATCGAACGGAACCACTTTCTTGATTTCTCGCTCGCTGTAGATCTTCCCGCCTAGCTTTTCCTTGCCAAACGCAAATCCAGCACCGAGTACAAGACCAAAAGCCAGTCCCCCGCCGCAGAGAATAAGCCGATTCGGCTTGTAGGGCCTGGCAGGAAGATTCGGTGGATCCAGCATACGAAAGCGTTCACCTTGCTGCGTTTTCTCGAGATCGGTCGACATTTCCGATTGGTTCTTCTTCGCCAGCAGCGATTCGTAATCCGTCTTAGACTGATCGTAATCGCGCGTGATGTCGGCAAATTGTTGTTCCATTACCGGCGCCATATTGAGCCGGGCCTGGTATTGATTGATCTTGTTCTGCTCATCTTTGATTTCCGCTTCGCGGCTGGAGATTTCCAGTCGGTTCGCCTTGAGCTGACTTTCCATCTCCAGCATCGGACCCGTTTTCGCATCGAGTTGCGAAGGCGCGCTCGAAGTCGGCGCAGCGTTCGTCGGCTGATTATTCATGTCGGCGACGATTTTTTCCCGTATCTTTTCGGTCCGAGCGATCTGCTCCTTCGTCTTACGAACGTCGGGATAGTTGTCGGTGTAATGAGAAGTGAGATCAGCCAACTGAGCCTTCAGCAAATCCAATTGTTTGTCGACGGCAGCCAGCCCCGTTGGACCCACGACTTCGCCTGACTTTGAGCTTTGCCCCAACGAACGATACTGGTTCGTGAGCGACTCCAGATAAGCGTTTTGTTGTTTGGCTCGATTCAGCGAGTCCTGATTCGCTTGCAGCTGGTTTTGCAGCCCGGTCAGAATCTGGAGGTTGCTCTGTGTTTGCGTCGGCAACTCGCCCAAATGCTGATCCTTGAAGACGCGCAATTTCGCTTCCTGGGACGCGAGGTTGGCGCGCGCCTGGGCCAACTGATCCTCAAGAAACTTGGTGGTATTTTCCGAGCGCTCCTGCCTCTGCTCCAGATTTTCCGAGATGAAAAGATTCGCGAGTTCAGCCGTAGCTGCCTGGGCCATCTTGGGGTCACGGCTAGCGTAATAAATATTGAAGGACGACAGCTTCTTGTCGTCGCTATGCGTCAGTTCAATTTCAATATCCTTGCGCATGACTTCGACCAGGTCGTCGGGACTTTTGTGCTTGCGGTCTTTCGAATACAGTCCGAGCGTATCGATAATTTTCAATAGACGCGTGCGGCTTAGAATCTGCTGCGTAATGCTGTCTAACTGGTGTTGTATGTCGTTATCGATGTTGGACTCGACGAATTTCTCTGGAACCGAAGGCTGTTCGACAAGAATAAGAGTGCCTGAGCGGTAGGTGGATGGAATGACCCAACTCGCTCCCCACACGAGTGCCCAACCGAGGAAAAACGGAACCAGAAACTGCCACCGTCGCCGGCGGACGATTCCCTTGATCTCGGTAAAGTCGATTTGCGCGCCTGATTCCTGTAATTCTTCTTCCATGCTCACATTCCTAAAGGTTTGGCCCATTGATACGACAGGGTGACAAACAGTCGATTTCGGTTCGCGTCGAGCGTCGAACTCGAGCCGGGCACTCCGAACTGCTGCTGAAAGTCATGCGTGTAGCCCATTCTGAATCCAACACTTCTTCCAAGGTTGCGATCCAGCGACACGCCGACCGAAGTCAGGTTGATCGAACTCGCGCTCGTTTGGAAGGGTACCGTCAGGGATTGGTTGGTTCCATGTTGGGCAGTCAAAGAACCCGACCACGCGCGGGTCAATTGCCGGTGTAAGCTGCCATGGATGGTCTGCAAGAGCACCGAACCCAAAACCCCACCACCGTCGCTGATCATCCGCGAATAACCAACGGAGGCACCCGTCTTCTCGTTTCTCCAACCGAACTCGGCTCCTCCACCAGTCGACCAACTACTGGTTTGAGAGGCCGTCGCCGCACCCGCGATCAGGCCTTGATTCTCGACATACTGCGGACCTACAAAACCGGTGAGCGAGAAACGCTTTGAAAAGTTCAGCGTATTGACAGCGTAAATACTGTGTACCCGGGTTTCGCCGCTGGGGTCGAAGGTAATCCGCTCGAAGCGGTAGGCGGCGCCTGCCCAATCACCCGCAAAGAGCTGATGCAACCAAAAACCGGATGCGGCCGCAGTCTGTGTATTCGCCAGTTGCGTTTGCCCTGCGACATTGCTGAAATGCGAATCAGAAAATGACCCACTCCCTCCGACCAGATCGTTCAGAGCAAAATGATAATTCATCTCGGCAGTGGTGTTATCGGACTTTTGGTTGGCCAGCGGAGTAATGAGACTGGCGTTTGGCCCACCCGAGCCCGCCACGACCTCTCCGCCATTACCCGCATCGAAAAAACCGGTCGTCACAGAAAAGTTTTCGGCCACGTGCAAGCTGAGATGCGGCGTCAATCGATATTGCGAATCGAAGTTCAGATTATGCGATCCCTGATTCTGACTGGTGAACTTTTGATTCACCGTGAGACCGCCTGCGTATCCGAGCGTCCAGCGCACCCGGGAAGAGGATTCGGCAATCTTAATGTTCGGAAAAATCGATTCGCTCGTGTTGCTCTCCACTCCACTCGAGAGCAGCAGCGGATTGTCGTCGTACGCAGCGCCCACATTGATTCCGCCCCGCAGGTAATTCGAGCGCTCCATTTCAGAGAGCGATGCCGAAGACACGCCAATCCCGCCCAACAATCCCGGTATTTGCGGCAAACTGCTCGCAGTGTCGCCCGTTCCGCCATCCCCTTCTATCCCGGCAATTGCCGAAAGTGGCGCTGCCGGTGCCGTTCTGCTGGTATCTGCCGTTCCAGTCTGGTCTGGACTCTGTGAAGACGAATTCTGCGCCGCGCCTAAGACTGGAAGTCCGGCTAAGAGGCCAACGAGAATCAAACAGCGCCAAAAGCTCATCTTCAATCCGTGATTCTGCAATTACGGGATCACTACCGTATCGCCGGCTTGCAGTCGGATATTTTGTTCGGGATTCTTCCCTTTGATCACGTCTTTATAATTGAACGGAATTCTCTTCTGCGTTCCATCCGGAGCCTGCCGCAGAACATACATCGATTTCTGCTTCGCAAAATCCTTGAAACCGCCCGCCATCGCAACCGCGTCCAGCACCGTTGTGGCACTCGTCAATAAGTAAGCGCCGGGGCGAACTACCATTCCCAGTATGTTCACTTTCTGACTTTTGCTGTCGGTAACAATCACCGTGACTTCCGGCTCTGAGATGTAGTTGCGCAAGCGCTTGGTGATCTCCTGCTCAAGTTGTTGCGGCGTCTGCCCACCAGCTTGCAACTCTCCAACGAGGGGCAAAGAGATCTTCCCATCGGAACGCACGGGAACAGATCGGGAAACGTCCGGTTCCTTCCACACGCTGACGGCGAGAACGTCGTTCGCGCCAATCACGTAGGAATCATCCGAATGCGACTTTCCCCCGTTCGGATTACCCGCCGATGATTGCGGAGCAACCACCGCAGGTGGCGGAGCAGGCTGCGCTGTTGAATCAGACTGCGCCGCTGCTCTCATAGAGACAAGTGCCATTGCGACGAGCACCAGCGTCGGCATCGCTCTATAGGCTTTAAAGATCCGCATTCTCTTAGTTTGCATCGTAGGCGTTCCTACTTCGCTTCCCGCATCGCATCGGCGGCGATCAATCGGGCCGAGCCCGCGGGCGGTGAAAGATGATATTCCTGAATCTTGTAGAGCAATGCGCGATAACTCACATTCAGCAAGCGGGCAGCCGCCTTGCGGTTCCAGTTTGTCTGCTCCAACGCCTGGGCGATCGCGCCGCGCTCCGTCTCACCTTTTGCGTTTCTGACCAGCAGTTTCAGGGACGAGTGCTCTTCCGCCGCATGCCCGTTTGAGCCGTGCGCGCCATTTCTTGTGTGCCCGTTTCCATTCCCATTTTCTCCCTTATGCACGCCCGAGTCGGAATGAGAATGCAATTCCCGGAGCGCCGCTGCCTCATCGCCATGTGCCAGGAACCGTTTGGCAAAGTTTTCCAATTCGCGCAGATTGCCGGGCCAGATATAACGTTGGCACGCATCAAGCAAGGCGCTCGAAAACCGCGGCGCCGGGACACCATAACGCCGCGTCAAACGGTTCATCAAGTGACCCATCAGCAGCGGAATCTCCTCCTGCCGATCGCGCAACGGCGGGACACGCAATTCGAAAACGCTCAAGCGGTAGAACAACTCTTCCTGAATTTTCTTCTCTTCCGCCGCCCACTCCAGATCGCCGCATGTCGCGGCAATAATTCTCACATCCGCCCGAATCGGAGTCTGGCCTCCGCAGCGCACGAACTCCCCCGTCTCCAGCATCTTCAGAAGCCGCTTTTGCACCGTGCCCGGCATGGCGTCGAACTCATCCAGCAAAATCGTTCCCTTGGCACACTGTTCAAACTTTCCTGGCGTCGATTCTGGCTTCCCGTTCGCCGCCGAGTGCTCGTATCCAAATAGTTCATTCTCCAACAGGTCCGAGGTGAGCACCGCGCATTTGACGCGTAGGAACGGGAAACTCGAGCGGATCGACAACGAATGGATGAGCTGAGCGGCTGTTGTCTTTCCGCTGCCGGCTTCTCCGGTAATCAACACCGGAACGTCGGTCTGGGAAAGCAATCCAGCTTGCGTGCGTAGCCGGCGCGTGGCCGGACTCGCCGCAATGAAGTACAGCTCTTCGTTGATTCGCTCGATCTCTGGTTGATACATTTTTATAGGGCCCGGTATTGAAGATGGTGGACTGGCTGTGGATTGTCCGAATCTTGCAGAACTGGAAACATCAACTTGCCGAAGCGGTGTGCAGGAAACTAGACGGGCTCGACGTCGTAACCATCAATCCGCACGGCCATCGAACGCTGAATCGCATCCACAGAGATAATCAGACTGTGGTCGCCGTTTTCCGAGAGGAATACGCCTTCAACTCCGTCCATCGCCCCGCCGCGCACGCGAACCCGTTGTCCGACCTTCAGAAAAGGATAGGAACGCCACGGCGCCGTTTGCGTCAGAACCTTCTGGATACTTTCTATCTGATCGTCGGGAATCGGCAGGCTTGAGCCCCGAGTCCCCACAAAACCGTGTACGCTCTCGATCTGGTAGACATGCGTTCGATCCTGTTCAGTTAGGGCTGACCGAACGAACACGTAACAACTGAACAGTGGCACTTCCACTTTCTTCTTGCGGTCACTCCAGCGATGGACTTCCATCGTCGTCGGCACAAAGGTTTCAATGCCCCGGTCACGCAAGCGCCGTTCGATCGCCTTTTCGTGACGCGCTCTCGTGTGCAGCGCGTACCAACGCAATTCGCTAGGCGAGACGAACTCGGTCGGCCGTTCGCTGATTTCGTAAGTTGGGTTTGAGGTACTCATAGCTTCGCCCTCTGGGTCCCATTGGTCTGGGTCCGCTGTTCGACACACGAAGACACGCCTACACGCCAAACGGGGGAGAGAAAAACACCAGGAAAAAGTAGGGGGGAAGTTCTAGCTGTCTGAACTTAACCTCCCTTGCAAGACCGTGCAAGTGGTAGGAGTTCCTAGGACGGTTTGACTCTATCGGGTCGAGGGCTATTTATCTCATTACGAAGGTGTATGTCTCGGAGACTTTCTTCCTTGGCACAGTGGTGGTATCAGGCACTTCCGCGGCCAAAGAGAACAAACCAACTCTTCGGTTCACTCCCCAAACAACGTGGCTATCCTATTGCAGTAATTACACCTTATGGAACTCGACCCAGCCGCTGTGGTCAGCGAAATGCAACCCGGGCGGGAATCGAAAGCCTTGCACCCGTGTGCAACCATTACCAACTTTTACATTGCCTCGTTGGGATTGCATTTCCTTGCATAGGTTGCAGTCTGTTTGCTTGCTCAGTCGTCGTTTTAGTGCTACAGTCTCGACTGTAGAGGACTGCTGTTCTCACAGTAGCAAGAGACTCTGGCCGGCTCTGACTGCTGCACTGACCTTCCCCCACCGCTGACCAGCGTTTCCGCGAACGGAGCAAGTTCACGTCCCCCATCCGATTCGTACTAGTCATGTAGCTAATATTAAGGAGGCCTCGATGCCATCGCACGAGGAAGTGGACTCGGATTTTGTCAGTATTGTGGTTGCAGACGGCACACGCATCCATACTCAACTGTTGGCCGACGCGCTTCGCAATGACCGGGGATTGCAAGTCGTAGCCGCTGCGTCGAACTCTAAAGAACTCCTGGCCGCGGTCACCCGTGTGCCGATCGACGTAGCCGTCATCAGCCACAATCTCGACGACCAACCCGGTCACGGCACACAGGTCCTGCGCGACATGCGCGTGCTTAGGCCTCAGATCAAGGGCGTTATCCTGCTCGATGGCTCGAAACCAGAGGAGGTGCTGGAATGTTTTCGTGCCGGCGCCCGCGGCATTTTCTCTAAGCAAGAACGAATTGAAATGCTGTGCAAATGCATTCGCAGTGTGCACGAAGGCCAGATCTGGGCTCGCAGTGTCGATCTGGATCATGCGCTTGAGGCCCTTGCCACTTCGCCCCTGGTTCGTACTACGAATCACAAAGGAATCGAACTACTCTCGACTCGCGAACGCCAGGTGATTCAACATGTGGCTGGCGGCTTGTCTAATCGCGAAATCGCCGAGGCTCTCGCACTCAGCCCACACACCGTCAAGAACTATCTATTCCGCATTTTTGACAAATTGGGAGTTTCCAGCCGGACGGAGTTGCTCTATCTGACAATGAACCAGCCACAGCCTCTTCCCTCGACTATCGACGGAGAAGGAAAAGCCTTTTCCGCGATCGTCGAAGCGGCTGAGTTCGGGGACCCGTCGGCGCAACTTCTGATGGCGGAGCATTTCTCGAAGATCAACGACATCGACGGCGCACCGGATGACGAAGTGCCCGGTTTTCAGGCAGCCTCGGTCTCAGCGTACATGTGGTACCTGCTGGCCGAGAAAACGGCTGCCCCGCTACAGGAACGGATCGAAGAGGGCAAGAAGATCGCTCGCTTGGCCATGTCTGCCGAGCAACTGGCGAAGGCGGAAAACCAAGCCGCTGTCTGGCTGAAAAACATGAAGAAACCCTTTAGTGTCGCAATTGAGACCCCAGGTGGAGCTCACAAAATGCACGCTCGGGCTCGGTAACGCAGCTTCCCAAACGATATACAGAACAATGGTCGCTCTTTGACTGCGACACATTTGCCAGATACCACGAACAGGCAAATCAAAGGAAAATCAGCGCATGATATTTGTGGATTCACCGTGGAAGAATGATCCGTCCGTACGTTCTGACGCATGCTAGAAGTTGTGACGTCTGCTTGGGTTTTTTCGAAGAACCAGCTAATTTGTAAAGAGTTTCTTGGTTCCATCGCTTCGAATCGACAGGGCTTTACTAGCGATCAGACCAAACCCCTTGCCACCCGCAAGTTTCTCCAACGCAAGAAGATCAGATTGGGCTTCGATTGTCTGGCCAAGTTTCTTTTTCAATTCCGCAAGGGCTAGCTGAATCTCGAGTTCAATCCCAACGAGATGATGAGCACGCGCGCTTTCGAGCGTTCGGTGCATTTGGGCGAGCGACGCCGTCGGATGTCCGATAGCCAGTTCGACACGGGCGGAAATAAGATCGAATGGGAGCCGGTTGAGCTGATTTGTACTCTTCGCGGCCAGCGCCTGGTCCGCTTGCTTTTCGTTGGCCGCTTCGACGTACTTGCTTTCGCTCAATAGCCCTTGCATCAAGGCGACGCTAGCGGCAAGTTCATCGTCGGCCTGGCCGTCCTGATGAAATTGTTCTTTGCACTTGCGGATTACGCTCTCGGCGTCACTGGCAAACCCTTCGTCAAGCGAGAGCCGTGCCAAGGCGAGTTCCGTTTCGGCTACTCCTTGCTTATCCCCAATTTCTTTCGAGAGAGCGAGCGATTCCAGGTAAGACTTGCGTGCTGACTGCAACTCTCCCTGATCCGCAAGCACGTCGCCGACTCCATCTAGCGCATAGGCCATGGCACGTTTGTCAGCAATCTCCTGCCCAATGGCTCGGGCCTCCTCGTAACCGCTAAGGGCTGCTTTAAGTTCGCCACGCAGTCTTGCAATTTTGGCGAGATCGGCGACGGTTAGTGCGACGCCGTCTTTGTCTCCTATTTCCTTGTAGCCGGGAATTGCATCCGAGAGCGCGCGTGCCGCTTCCGTCAGATTCCCGCGAGACAAAGCAATATCGCCCAGGTTGCCGGAGGCCGTAGTGATACCTTCCACATCGCCCACCTGACGAAAGACTTTGATCGCTTCCCGGTACATGGCTTCTGCACGATCCAAGTCGCCCTGTTCATAGTAGAGGATGGCGAAATCGGCTGTTGTGCGAGCTTCATTGTCGAGATCTCCAACCTCCGCATAGCTCTTTCGAGCATGGTCACAATCTTGGGCGGTGGAATCCCCATTGCCGATCTGACAAAGAATTCCGTAGGCTCGTGCGACGAAAAGTTGCAGGCTCTGGGCGTTGCCCTTTTCGATAGCGCGCTGAGCGGCGGACCGGGCCTTGACGACATTGTTATTAATCCATGCGCGCGCTTCCAGGTAGTCGATCCGTGGGTCGCCGCTGGAAGGCGGGGAAAGATGGCGAAGCGTTTCCAAAGTGTGAAGCGCATCGTCCGGACTCACCCATCGCTGTTCGTCCGCGAGTCGAAGACCGTAGTCCAAATTATCGGGAAACTGATTAAGCAGTTTCTGATAGGCATCGATAGCTCGTGTTCGATCTTGAATCGCGGAATAGTACTGACCATCGATCAGCAAATGGTCTTCCGGGCCCAAATGCCCGGACAGCGCCCGTGCCCGCTCGATCTCAGCGCGAGCCTTCGATGCGTAGCCCAGATGACTCCATGCATCTGCCAAAGCGGCGTGCGCGAGGGGATAATCAGGGTCGGCAGCGACGGCCTTTGTCAGCAGGTCACGGGCATGACCATAATCGAACGCCCATAATCGCTCCTGGCCCTCGGTGTAAAACCGTACCGCCTCCTGATTGGACGGAAGAGCGGCCCGAGCCTGAAGGCTGGCTTGAGCGGAAGCCGAACTTACCCCCAGGCTCTGCCGAAGCGCCTGACCCGCGTCGGTAGCGAGTTCGAACAGGCTTCCCTCGCTGCCTGTAAAGGATTTCTCCGCTATTGTTTCTCCGTGAACCGTTTCTTGCGCCCGGACGTCGAGCCGGATTCGTTTCCCCTCGTCTCCCGAGAGGGCGGTATAGGAACCTAAGATCACAACATCCGCACCCGGGTTAATCCGCAGACGATCCAGAGTCGTTTTAGCCAGCGTATCTTCGTCGGCTAGGGGCAGCTGGTGTTTGACGCGGGCCACATCTTCGCCTGGTAGCATCCGAAGCACACCATCGGACGCCAATTCCGTATTGAGCATTTCGGAAAACGCCGGCGACAGCCAGTCGTCTTCGGAGTGACCGGCGAGATTACGGAAGCCAAGAACTGCAACCGAGCGGCGCGTTCGGATTGGGCTCCCGGAGCCATCCGATGTGAGTTTGGTAGACGCGCGCCTCGGAAGCGAACGTAAACCATAGATCGTAGCCCCAATGAAAACGAGGAGCGCGAACACTCCAGCGACCCAATAACGGCGGCCACTAGCAGAACTGATCTGCCCGAGCGCCGCCGCGTTATCGGACAAGACCATCGGCACCGACGTCTTACCTTCTGACGGCAGATTTGCTTGAATCGGGATATCAGAACCCAAAACCGTCACGGGGGCCACGAACCGGTATCCGCGCCGCGGAAGGGTTTCAACATAGCGCGGCGCCTCGGCATCATCGTTAAGCGCGTCCCGCACTTTTCGTATGGCTACGCCAAGGCTGTTATCGAAATCTACGAAGGTATTCTCTGGCCACAGACGTTGCCGGACTTCCTCGCGAGTCACGGTCTCTCCGGGACGCTCCAAAAGCATGACGAGCAGTCGATAGGGAAGGTCCTGGACTTTCACGCGGATGCCATTCCGCACCAGCGACTCCTCGCCCGTATTCAGTTCGAACGGGCCGAAGCGGTATCGAGACCCGGCGGGAACCACTCCTGGCATGCCCTTCCCCAAGTTGGAAGATGGTAGCACAGCCGGGGCAACCCGCACTCCCGTTAAGACCAACCCGTAAGTTTATGTGGGGCAAGAACTTTTCAGTTAAGGGAGACTTAAAACCCAGTTTCATTGACCGGGTCGCCGATTTGAATCACAGTCGCGTTCGCCAGAGGCCGGATGTCGCGTTCGGGAGAGCGATTTCTAGGACGGGGGACGACGGGGCCGGCCTCTGGAACTTTTTCCGATACCCCGGCCAAGGAGAATAATAATGATCCGCCAAACTACACTGAAAAACACCTTAAGCCGCCTGCATCATGCGGTTTGTGCATTCGGGTTCTTGATCGCACTCGCCGCCCTGCCCGCACTTGGGCAACAGATTCACCAACTCTCCTACAACGGCTCCACTTGGACCGATCAAGATCTCAACGGCGCTCTAGCCCAGCAATGGGCAATCTCCGCGTTCTACACAACCCCAAACGATCAATTCCATGTCTTCTACGGCGGGCTTGATTCCGCCGACCTTCAGCAACTTTTCTATAACGGCTCGAGTTGGTCCAATTTGGACCTGAACCAGGCGGTTGGCCTGTATCAATTCAGCGGGATCAGCGGTTTTTCCGTGGGCAATTTTCAGTACGTCTTCTACACCGGCAGCGATGGGGACGTTCACCAAATGCTCTATAACAATGCAAATTGGGCGGACACCGATGTGACCGTTGCCTCGGGCACGTCCGCAATCGCCTCTAACGGAAGCAACATGGTTGCCTTCACCACCTCACCTGCCCTGCACGTCTTCTACACCAGTTCCGACTCCCACGTTCACCAGCTCTATGCCACCAACGGCACCAATTGGCAGGACCAGGACCTGACCGTCACCACGAAAGGTCCTAACGCGAACTTTGCTTACGGCATGGCTGGATTCAACGTCGGCAACTTCCAATATGTCTATTACCTGGACACCGCCAACCATGTTCATCAACTTTTTTACAACAATGCTTCGTGGAGCGACGAAGATCTAACCGCGCTGACCAAATCTTCGCCGACCGCTGAATTTTCTAACATGAGCGCATTTCTGATTCCAGGGACCAAGAAAATGCGGGTTTACTTCGTCTCCGGCAAAACCCGTCACATCACGCAGTTCGCTTCGACAAACAACGGTAAGTGGAGCAGCTCTGACCTGACGAAGAAGGCGAAAGGCTCTGTGCCCGACGAGCAGATTGTGGCGTATCCGAACGCGACTGGCGGCAAAGTGAATGTCTACTACGTCACCGGACACGATATAAACCGCATCTATCAGCCCACCGCTACAACCTGGGCCACCGAGGACCTCACCGCCCTCACCAACGGTGGAGCGGCCGACTCCATCGACCAACTAGCCGGCTTCTCTTTGAATAACGATCAGTTCCTCTACTACGTCGTCGACTAAAACCTGTCGCGCAAGAAGGCGCCACCAGTCCCTCTTTTATGTCGTCGAAGATTTGCGATAGAGCCGAGGAGGCATTCATGACCAGCACAACTATCTGTCCAGGGACCGAACGCCGGTTGTTTTTCAGATTATGCATTTTATGGACTCTGATTGCACTCGCCGCTCTGCCCGCCTTTGGCCAGCACGTCCATCAACTTTCCTACAACGGCTCTACCTGGGCAGACCAGAACCTTGGCGGAGCCCAAGCGTATGTTTTCTCGCAAGTCTCTTCCATTCTGACAACGCCCAACAATCAGGAGCATGTCTACTACTTTGCGGGCGAGCCCTACCATGTGCATCAACTTTTCTATAACGGCACAAACTGGAGTGATGAAGACCTGACAGCTGAAACGGGTGCTGCGGAGCCTAACGAGTATGCGGTTTCCGCCTTCTCGATTGGAAACTACCAATACGTTTACTACATCGACCTTAATTACGACCTCCATCAACTGCTATACAACAACAGTAATTGGGTCGATACCGACTTGACGAAAATAGTCGGAGGTCCACAAGCATTTGGGCAACTGGCGGCCTTCACCACATCGCCCGCAGTCCATATCTTCTATAAAGACGTCAACTCGGGTCACGTGCACCAGGTTTTCAATACCAACGGCACCAACTGGCAGGACCAGGATCTCACGGTGATCACGGCCGGCGCTTCGGCAGACGGAAATGCAATGTCCGGATTCAACATCGGCAACTACCAATATATTTACTTCCTCGATTTTTCCGGCCACGTTCATCAATACCTTTACAACAACTCGAACTGGTCCGACGAAGATCTAACGGCTCTAACCCACAGTGCTCCTTCGGTGTATGGAAATAACCTCGATGCGTTCGTTCTGCCTGGCACGAAGAAGTTGAGGGTCTATGTCCAAGCTGATAACAACCACATCTTGCAGCTCGCTTCCACCAACAACGTGAAGTGGAGCAGCTCCGATTTGACGAAGAAGACAAAAACTCCACCAGCCTATCCGGGCACGTCCATGGCGGGCCTCAACACTGCGAATCAGCTTGGGGTCTACTACATGTCGGGGCAAGCTCACGTCGATCAGTTTCTACTTCCCTCCCACGCAACAACCTGGCAAAACATCGACCTGACCGCCCAGAGCGGAAACGCAGGTGTAACACAGTATGGCGGAATCTCTGTGCTCTCTCTACAGAACTTGCCGAGTGTGTTTTATCTGGGCGACTGAAGCGTGGCTTGCGGAGACTAGCCGGCGGCAGGCGGCGACTTCTCCGCAGGCATCGATCTTGACGGAAACCATATTTCAGGAGGCACTATCATGCTATGCAATCGTCGCTTTCCTTTGATCACTCTTTTGCTGCTCGTCGCCATTGGATTGCTGTCGCTTTCTAGCCAGGCGCAACTACCGGCGAAACGGGTTTCCCGATTCGGCCGCAATCTTGACACGCTGCCGTTGCCGGCGCCTTCCGTTGCGGGTTCAGGAACGGTACCCACGCCGCAAGGCGTAACTGTCACTTTCGGCCTCATAGACTTTCCGCGTTCCCCCGACAGCACTGCGCAGGGTCTAAACAGCCGAGGCGATATCGTCGGACTGTATGGTCCCAATCTTCCCGCGTACGAAGGAACCGAACAGTCCTACGTGCTTGAGGGAAATAACTTTCAGGAACTCGTCTATCCAGGGGCTTCTTACACACTAGGACTCGGAATCAATAAGGACCGGAAGATCGTGGGTTGGTATGCCGGCTCGGACGGCAATCCCCACGCTTTTTTGCGCACCGGCAAAAACTACAGCAACATTGACCATCCCGGTTCCGACTATACGATCGCCTCAAATATCAATAATGCCGGCGCAATCATCGGCACTTACTCCCTGAACGCGAGCGATACCCTCCACGGATTCGTGCTCAAAAAAGGAGTGTATACAACGATCGATCCTAACGGATCAATCTTCACGGAGCCGATTGGGATCAATTCCGACGGAGTAATCGTCGGATTCTGGGTAGACCAAAGCCAATTGAGCCACGGTTTTGTGTTTCAAAGCGGTCAGTTCACGACGATCGACTATCCAGGCTCCAGTAACACTGAACTCAGCGGCATCAATGACCAAGGCCAGATGGTTGGTGATTACGGAGACGACATCATCGTCGGCCAACAGGACTGGCCCACTCCGAATGCTTTTTTCCTCGATCAAGGAACCTTCACACCGATCCAACTACCAGTTGATGATGCGCAGGTCACCTGGACGAACACCTTAGTCGGAAACGAATTCGTGGGCATGTATGTCGACGGACTCGGCAACATCTACGGCTACGAAGCAACCATCAGCCAGTAGCGTTCTCAAGCCAGTCAACCAATATTGAAATGCAACGACTTCAAAAAGGAGAGTAAAGGTCATGCGGAAGCACAAACGGATCGTTCTCATTTCATTTCTGGGTTTACTCGCGGCGGGACTGCTCGCTATCTCCGGCCAGAGCCAGCCTCCGGCGGCGCGAAGAGTAACCGGGCTTGGCCTACAAAGACACGCCGGTTCCCATGCGCATCCAGCGCGCCAACATTCGAGAACTCGGAGCAAACAGCAACCGTCCGCCGTGATCCTCAGCTACGGCTTAATCGACTTTCCCCGTTCCCCTGCCAGCAACGCCTTCGGCATAAATTCAAAGGGAGATATCGTCGGAGGTTATGGTCCCGAGGCACCGCCGCCTGCATTTTATTTTGAAACCACCGGCTACACGCTGAAAAAAAACACGTATCGCACGCTCGCCTATCCGGGCGCAGCTTATTCGGCCCCCTACGGTATCAACGACAAGGGAGTGATCATCGGCTTCTACGATCTTCTGGGAGATCAGAATTTCCGTGGCTACATGTACAAAGGCACGGAATTTACCAACATCGATTACCCCGGCGCCGAGGCTACCGCAGCGGCTGCCATCAACAACTCAGATGAAGTAATCGGCATTTACTTTGACAGTAGCAATGTTCAGCACGGTTTCATGCTCAAGAAGGGCATTTACACGTCAATCGATGTGCCGAATTCGTATGACACTGAGCCGTGGGGAATCAACTCCAAGGGTGTGATTGTCGGCGCTTACTACGATTTCAACAATATCCAACATGGCTTTGTCTACCAAGCCGGACAATTCACGACGGTCGACTATCCCGGCGCCACGAACTCGGTACTCACCAGCATCAACGATGCGGGCCAGATTGTCGGCACGTACGGAGATGGAGTGACCGTCGCGGGCGAGGAGTGGGACACGTCCAATGTCTTTCTTCTCGATCAGGGAACGTTCACGCCGCTCGCGCTGCCCCTGGGCGATATTCAAGTCACTTGGTCGTACACGATGACCGACAATCAGTTCGTGGGCTTCTATGTCGACAGCACAGGAAACCTGTTTGGGTACGTAGCGCAGATAGCAAACGGTGAAATAAGTCGGGCGTCGAAGGTCCAGTAGCGATAAGTGCAAAGGGATGCGGCTGAGGTTGGCTACGGAACCTAGGCATGCATCGATTACGTTGCACCGTGGGATATGTCGGAGTTTGGTGGACGTCGACTCTCGCCGGCGTTCCCTCGAGCAATAAGGGAACCTGATTGTTAAGACAGCAATTTTCTAAGGAGGATGTCATGCGCAGTGGCAAAGAAGTCCGTTTCCGAATTCTGGTTTTCGTGGCCTTATCGTTGCTTGTAGCCGCATTCGCGGAGGGACAAAACGTTGGCACAACTCCTTCCGCGGAATCTTCGCGCACTCCGGTCAAGCAACAGCTCGAGCGGCTTCTGCAACGCCTCGCACAAACTACTCCCGCGCCAGAAGCCCAATCGTCGCCTGCGCGCTTCGATCCCCGCTCGCGCGACGAGATTGCGAACGCGTCTCCGCTGCAGTCGGTGCGTTTACCGGGTGCGCCCGTCGCCGCCGCAAGGTATGTCTTTGGCAGAATGGATCTGGCTACCGGCGACTTTCCAGCCGCGGCGGTCGCCGGCGCCTTTCAGACGGGCGGCCCGACCAGTATCGCTGTTGCCAACAGCATTTCCCCCAATACCGTCTCGGTTTACCTCGCCAATGCGGATGGAACCTTTCAGCCACGTGTGGATTACGCGACGGGAGCGGAGCCTTCCTCCATTTTCGTGGTCGATCTCAATGGCGACCACAACCTCGATTTAGCAGTCGCGAATTGGACGGGCTCGGTATCGATCCTCCTCGGCAACGGTGACGGCACGTTTCGCCCGCATGTGGATTATTCGGTGGGCGGGGGTTTTGTTGCCCAAGTCGTGGCGGGCGACTTCAATCACGACAATAAGCTTGATCTCGCCGTAGCGGTTGGGAGTTCTTATTCAGTTTCCATTCTCTTAGGCAATGGTGACGGCACATTTCAGCCGGCCGTGAGCTACCCCGCGGGCAACGGAGCGAGTGGCCTCGTTGCCGGAGACTTCAATGGCGACGATCAACTTGATCTGGCAGTGGCTGGGCCCTCTGATCAGGTTGCCATCTTGCTGGGCAAGGGCGATGGCACCTTCAAGCCGCCCGTTCAGTATGCGACGGGCGCGGTTCCGACGGCGGTTGTCGCGGCCGATTTCAACGGCGATCACAAATTAGACTTGGCGGTCATCAATGCCACGAGCGATAACGTATCAATTTTGCTGGGCAACGGCGATGGAACGTTTCAGTTCCACGTCGACTACCCGGCGGGCGACGGTCCCTATGGCTTGGTGGTAGCAGACTTCAACGGCGATGGAACTCTAGACCTGGGAATTGCCAGCTTCTACGACAACGCTATCTCGGTCTTGCTGGGCAAAGGAAATGGAACGTTTGAAGCCAGAAAGACTTATGGCACGGGCGTGAACCCTTGGGGCCTCGCCACTGCGGATCTGAATGGAGACGGAAAATCAGACTTAATCGCCACGAACTACGGATCGAATACTGTGACCCTACTCGTGAATGAGGGCAAGGGCACTTTCCAGGGCCATTCCGATGTCAAACTAGCAGCAGGTGCAATACCCTTCTCCTTAGCCATCGCAGATTTTGGCGCCGATCACATCCCCGACATCGCGGTTAGCGACTTTGGATCGAATAGCGCGTCGATTCTGTTGGGTAAGGGAGCAGGCAAGTTCCGGCCCGCCGTGTCCTACCCGTCCGGCTTTGGCGTCTTACAAGTCAGTGCGGGGGATTTCAACGGCGACAGTCTAGCCGACTTAGTGCTGAGCAATGCTGGGTCGAATGCTGTCTCGTTGCTCCCTGGAAACAGTGACGGAACGTTTGGCGCGCCGATTAGTTTTCCAACCGGCGGATATCCAGTAGGGATCGCAACCGGCGATTTTAATGGTGATGGCAATCTGGACATGGCAGTCGCAAACGAAGCTGATTCCACCGTCTCCATCTTATTGGGTAACGGACATGATGGCTTCTCAGCCCACGTAGATTATCCGGTGGACTTCAATCCTGTCTGGATGATCGGTGCCGACCTCAACATGGACGGCAAGCTCGACTTAGTGACCGTGAACGCCGGCGATGACAGCGTCAGTATCCTACTCGGCAAGGGTGATGGCACATTCCTGCCCGCGGTTACATATCCGGTAACACCTGGGGCGAATCCATACGAAGTTGCTGCCGGAGACTTCAATCGGGACGGCAAACTTGACCTGGCAGTTACTGGCTTCTACACCAATACTGTTTCCATCCTGATCGGCAACGGCGATGGGACGTTTCAGCCGCACGTCGATTATCCCACCAGCCTCTTCCCGGACGACGTGGCGGTGGGCGACTTCAACGCCGATGGAGTGTTGGATCTGGCAGTAAGCAACAGCGAATGTTCCGTACCCGCCATTAACTGCCCCGGGACAGTTTCCATTCTCTTTGGTAACGGCGACGGATCGTTTCAACAGCACGTAGATTATCCGGTTGGTATTTATCCGGTCGGTATCGCCGAAGCCGATCTGAACGGCGATGGTGGTAGCGACTTGGCGGTCGCCAACGCCTATTCCAACTCAGTCTCCCTCCTGCTAAATCTTCCGGTCATTGGAATCTTTCCCAATGCTCTGAACTTTGGCTCACAGAAGGTAGGCGTTAAGAGCGGACCGCTGTCAGTCACCGTCGGCAATCCGAGCGGCGCACCCATCACAGTCAAGAAACCAACGGTCAGCGGCGCCGACGCCGGCGACTTCGCTGAAACGACAACCTGTCCTCTTTCCCCTGCCACTTTAGGGCCAGGCTCGAGCTGTGCGGTCGTCGTCACTTTCACCCCAAAAACGACAGGGACAAGAGGTGCGACGCTCAGGATTACCGACAGCGTGCCCGGAAGTCCTCAAGTCATCAGCTTAAGTGGGAGCGGTCAATGATTCTCGACGCAACTTGCAGGGCTACTACCGTGAAGTCAGCGACGCCTTGAAAACAAGTCTCGCGTGCCAGAAACATGGTAAGGCCGAGCGAAAGAACCGCGTTCTGGCGCGGTTCCCTTATTTCAATATGAAATTCTCTGCGCTGCTTCCCTTTGCACTCGCGCTCTTCTTCATGTTGATCGCTGGCGCAACCGAAAGACTGCTGACGGCCGACCCCTTGACCGGCCTTCCTCTTCACATGGCGACCGATTCCCGCCTCAATCTCGGGAACTCCCCTACACGGTTGCCGGAGTCCCTTGTCTGCAACAGCAAAATAGAGGCCGACTTCTATATCGTCTATAACGCAAAAGTGGATTCTGTACTCTCGTGGTACAGTTCCCGGCTCCCGGATTTCAAGAGAACGCATGCCTACGTCGGCGGTCGCTCCCAAGATACTTTCTACGCTGCCGATGGATCGTTAGCTGTCTCCGTCACAGGAAGCGCAGGCAAGTCAGGCGAGAATACCGAGACTTATTCGTTACTCTACTCGCGCTTTCAACCAGCCCTTGCGGAAAAAACGATCATCGGCCTCAACCAGCAGAAAGTGATTTGCCCGTGACCACGCGGGCCTGAAAAAACATTCGGCCGCGATGCGGTCGCGCGTGGTGCATATCTGCGATCCGGAGATCACCGTCATCGACGAGAAGCCGCATACTACTTCCTTCCAGTTCGTCATCTAAATCTACCGTCTTAATCCTGACGCCCAACATATGTAATATCGTACTCGCCGCACCTTCGCATTGGTTCGCCTTCCGCGGGCGCTCAGACAAATTGTCTGTCTCGCGTCATCATTGCGCTACTGTTGGTAATTGTCAGCAAATACCCCGTATGCTGGTCTCGCCCCCTCGCAGGATGTAGCCATGAAACTCACAACTGCAGGACGTTGCATTGCAGCTTTGCATAACCCTGCTCCTGCACCCACACGTCGAGTGGGATCGAAGCCATCTCGTCCACCAGCGGTTCGGCCAGTCCTCCAGTGGTCATGTCCACCGTCTTGATGTACGTTCGACAACTCTCGCATGCTTCAGCCCGCACATGCTTGAGTTCTTCAGCTGTATATACCGGCAACTTCTTGTGATCCTCTTCTCCACATCCCGGACAGACGATTTTCCGGAACTCCCACTCCGCGAGGCAAAGCGAACAGACCAACGAGCGCAATCCGCCGTCTCCCATAGGCCGCAAAATTCCGACGCTTGGCTTTCGTTTGCAAAACGGACAGACAAATGGCGCCGGCCCCGTCCAGCGCAAGTTACAGCGCACGCGAAGCCCCGCCGCATAAGGCTGAAGAAATGCGCGGGCAAAGAAATCATCGGGTCCTTTCGCTGGCGATACCATCTCGTCCCCATTCCAGAAGCCAGTCAGCAAACGGAGATGAAACTCTTCACCGCCATCTCGCAAGTCCCGCGCAGACTTCCGCAATGACTGCGGACCATTCTTCTCGACCAGCGACAAAAGTTCTCCAAACTGCCCAGCGAGGGACGGAGGAAGCGGTCGCGTAAAAGGCTCGGTGTCTCCCGCATTTCCCTTAGCCGGAACGGCCGACCCTTCAACTTCCCGGTACACCCTCTCTTGAAAACGAAGAATCGCCGCATAAAAACCGAGAATCTCCGAAGCGAAGCCGTACTCCGCACCTAGCTTCTCCGCCCTCGCAATCCTCCGTTGCCATTCGTTTTGCATCAGTCGATTATCGATCGCGCTTCACGGTCGCGCAATAACTAGACATGATTCCGTAGTTTGCAGTTCTATCGTGGCGAAGGCGCATTTTCTTGCCTGATCAGCAGGGCAAGTCGCGGAAACAGGAAGTGACCGCCTGCATCATCAATCACATTGACCTGGCAAGTATAAAAACCTTGTTTGAGTGAGCTGAGCGGCACATCGAGTTGGAAAACGGCGGCCTTTCTCTTTCGCTCATTTAATTCCGTCACCTCCACTAGAGAGCTTTCGTAAGCCTTGGCTTTGCCTTGGAAGAAGGCAACGTTGGTCAAGAGCCGGATGCCTGCCTTCCCTTCTTGGACGCTTCCAGCATCGCCACCCTTTGCCGCCCCCGTCAGCGCTGGATCGTACACCTCATAGTAAAGAAGCAGATGCTGCGAAGCGGAGAAAACATGCGTAATATTCGGAATGATCTCGGAACCGTCATGTACCAGCGGATTCAAGTTCGCGTTCTTGTTCGCTTTCTGCACCTGGCTCGCCAGCACCACGGAACTCATCTTCAGTGGCTGGGCCTTCAACTCCGGCACCTCGATGTCGGTTTCGAATGACCCCATACGCCCCGTTTGATTCTCCCGCACTACAAATTTGAGGTGATACTTGCCGCTCAACAAACTCATACCCGTGTCATATTGCACATTCTTTTTCTGAACTTCAGTCGATGTGCTGACCGCGAGTTTCACCGTATCGCGGATTCGGTTCAAAGGATGATGTTCGTTGTCGAGCACCATCCCAATCACATCCAACGTCGCCTTGTCATGGTCGCTACTGCGAACAAACGGAATCTGCGAACCTGGTACTACGAGCGAGATGGGAACAAAGAACTTATTGCCTTCCAATCGGAAGTAGGCGACTCCCAAATACAGGGGCAGGTCCGTGGTCGGCAACTCCGACGCCAGTTCCTCCTCCAGTTGTCGCTCCTTGTCGTCCTGCGTGGAATGCTTATAATCGGCCGGCGCGTAATATCCGCGGCGATAATCGATTTTCACCCCTGGCACTTTGCTCTTCACGACAATGTGCCGGTAACGCCCATCTCGAGCGAGGTTCGCGCTGTGATAGCCGAGCAGGTAGTACGTCGAAGTGTCCTGCTGCACTCCCTTGAAAATCTTGCTGAAGTCGTTGGAGTCGAGAAAAGCGCGGCCGCCCGTATCGCTCGCCAGAGTTACCAGCGTCTCTTGCGTAGTGAAATTCGAATTGAGTGCGTTGAGCGTTGCCTGTCCGGAGTACGCTGAAACTCCTCGCAAGCTGGCGTTCTGCGCCTCTCCTCCAGCGACCAGCGCCTGTAGCCCGCGCATATCCATGGTGTAAATTGCCAGGTTCGAGCGCACCGCCGCGTTCACCGCCGCGCGCAACTCCGATTGATTCTCGATGCCCGTCCGGTCCATTCCACTCGAAAAGTAGATCAACGACTTCTTCTGCTGCACGTACGCCAGTTTTTCCGCGACCGAGCGCAGAGCCTCCAACCTCCGGTCAGTGTTGAAAATGTTGAACTCCGTATCGTCGGCCGTAAATGCCTGACCGCTATCCGGCGTTCCCTCAGTGGTTCCCGTGCTCCCTTCCTCGAAGCCCTGGCCGCTACCCGAACTGAATGTATCAAGCTGTTTTTTCAGCACAGCGCGATCGGCAGTGAAGTCCTGATTCACAGTCAGCGAACTTCCCAGCGAAACAATCGACACGAGATCGGCCGGCGCCATCTGTGTATCGATATAACGTTCGGCTGATGTCACCGCTCGATCAATTTCGTCCGGTTCCATAGCCGAAAGATCAAAGAAGAGGACAATCAGGCGACGATCCTTGAACAGCCCCGCCATATCTGCTGCGGATGGCACCGGTTTCGTCGTTCCCGGCGCCGCTTCCGGCAACGGTTTTGCCTGCGCCACATCCATTTTCCACATCGAAGGAGACAATCTTCTGAGGTTTGTTGTCCTCAAGGATCGTGAAGTCCTCTGGCTTTAATCCCGCCACAAATTTCCCGCTCTTATCCTTGACGGTCACGTTCACCAGCACCAGGTCCGACTCTGCGCGAAATACGTATTCCGACGACTGTTGCGAAAGCGACGCGGCACACAGCAGCGTCAGCGTAACTAAAGCCGCTACCGCGCGGTCGGCAATTCGTTTTCGAGTTGTTGTCATGTCGTCCCTCTCGAAATCAGAAACGAAAGCGTGACGTGATCGTAATCTGACGCATCGCCCCGGCCGCCGTAACTCGGCCAAACGTGGGCGAATTAAGGTTCGTGTCAATGGACGAATAATTCACCAGGTTAAAAATGTTCGCCGCTTGTGCCCGGAACTCCAGCACTCGCGCTTCCTTCAACGGAAAATTCTTGGTGAACGCCATGTCGAACACTTTGCTCCCCGGACCGATGATACTGTTGCGCCGCACATCGCCATACGTCCCCGCAGTCGGCGCAACGAAAGCAGCAGTATTGAACCACTCTCCAATCGAACGATTCGCCAGGCTCACCGTTTGTCCCGGAACCAGGTTCGGCCGCAACGTTCCGTTCGTGCCCCCATTCACATCGTTGATGTCGTTCAGCAACCGCGGCGTAAATGG
>JBEKPH010000062.1:0-32354 GCA_049520915.1 Terriglobales bacterium | reverse complement strand
GGAAATCCCGCAAAGTACGCGGGATTCCCACTTTCCCACCGCCACGGCTACGGCTGCTGTCTAACTTAAACCGGACATATCGTGTGCTAAGAAAAGCGGACATTTTAACTTGCTACCGACAGCCCCGTCCCGCAAAGAACGCGGGACGCCTCCGGCTGCGCTCCGCTCCGGGGCGTTGACAGCCCGTGGCCCACGCCCGTAAACGGCCCTCCCGCCATGTTCGGAATGTCTCTCTCTGCCCCAGCCGGGCGCACCAGAGACAAGCAGATGGACTCCGCAAATTCTCGTCTTTAACAGGGGCGATCAAGCAACCGAAAGCCGACGAATTGGCACCCATCCGCCGGAGAAAGAAACACGATTCTCTGGGGGCTTTCGTCGAGTTCAAGGTGACGGATCCTTGCTCCTCCGGCTGCGCTCTTCTGTCTTCCGGCAATGGTTGCCGGATAGGGAATGAGTCGGAATGGCACCCACTTCATAGGCACGAATTGGCAGGCATTCGATTGAGGTTCTCTGCCACTCGCAAGGTTGGCATCACCATTCGATATCCGGCGGAATTGGAAGGTGATCATTACGGTATCTGCGGACAATTGTGCTGCCGAACCGGCCTCTTCTACTTGGTCCAAAATTCCTGCCAACCTAGGCCAATTGCACTCGCCAACTCCACAGCGAGGTCGAGGCCAACCGCACCCTCTGGGCGGGTGAAATCGGCGCGCGATAGTAAACCGCATACAGCAACTATCCCTCCCCTCATTGCCGGAGTTTCAGTCAGCGCATTCGACCCCGCAGCCAGGGCGAAGACACGACCTACCAGCCTTCCAAAGCAGGCCGCGAAAGCCAGGCCAACTATCCAGGATCACCGAGGCAAATGAGTAAGGGTTAGACACCGGAACAACCGAGATAAGTCGCTGTGATCGACTGAGTCAGTCGGCACGCCGATCGTAAGAAATCGAGCGCCTATTAGCAGTGCTCATGTGCTCCATTTGCACGACGTCAACCCTCGACTTTGACGGCTACCAAGCACCCCCGTGAAAGGCGCCTCATCGTCCTTGATAAGATGGTCTAACTTGCTTCCATACTCGATTCCTTCCCGTCGGATATTCTCTGTCTATCCCCATCGACTTAGACTTGCGAATGACATACTCTCTTGCTTCCCATCAGCAGTGTAAATAGGTTCCCGATGCCCAGCGTATCGGCCTTACGTCTGGCCTCGATAAACACCGCCTTCACGTTGCCGGTTCGGACCACAGTTATAAGTCCGATCAATCGTGCAAGGCAACATAACTAATGAAATAGAGGTTTTCCACACACATAAGCCTTGAATAAAAAACCAACAAATAATACAAACAGTGAGCATTTTGTGAGAGGCATAGTTACTCTAAGTCAAAACAAAGCACTCGCTGCAGAGCTCGATCACATGTTGACCATTTCTAAAGCATTGTCGGCAGAGCAGGCGCGCACCTACCACGCCCGTGAGTTTGTGTCAGAGAAGCAGAACTACTGGAGTCGTGACGCGCAGGTGCACAGCGAATGGCAGGGAAGGCTCGCCCAGGGGTGGGGACTGCGTGGGACCGTCGGTGCCGAGAAGTTCGCTCGATTGAGCGAAGGCCAGCATCCTGAAAACGGCGCGCAGCTCGTCAAGCACCAGCCGGCGAAAACCTACGACAACGAATACGGCAAAGAAATCACGAGCGTCGAACATCGAGCCGGGTGGGACGCAACATTCTCCGCGCCGAAATCTGTTTCTCTCACCGCGCTTGTCGGCGGCGATGAACGCGTCCGTATGGCACATCGTGAGAGTGTTCGGGTAGCGCTCGACGAATTGGAGCGCTATACGCAGGCGCGCATCGGCAATGTCCATGCGCCCGAGACGACGGGAAAGTTCATTGCCGCGACCTTCGAGCATGACACTGCTCGCCCGGTGAATGGCTACGCTGCGCCGCAACTTCATACTCATGCCGTCATTTTCAATGTCACCGAGCGTGAGAGTGGCCAGACGCGGGCGCTTCAGGAGCGAAGTCTTTTCCAGTCGCAACAGTATGCGACCAGCGTATATCGTTCTGAGCTTGCCATTCGGCTGCAAGGAATGGGCTATGAGATTGAGCGGGGTAAGCATGGCCAGCCGGAAATCAAGGGTTACACCCAGGAATACCTGGATGCATCCAGTCCAAGACGAGAACAGATCAAGAGGCACTTGCAGGAGATTGGAAGGGAAGGCGCGGGCGCGGCACAAGTTGCTGCCCATCGCACGCGGGACAGCAAAGCGATCTATTCCCCAGAAGAGGTGTTGCAGCGGCACCGTGAACTGGCCCAACAACACGGCAATCAAGCGGATCGGATTGTCGCCCAGGCACGCGAACACTCACAGACTCATGCACGTCACTCGAACAAGAGTGAACTTCAGCCCGAACGACAGGCCGTTACCTATGCCCGCAATCACGTCTTCGAGCGCTCTGCCGTGCAGGATGAACGAAGCATCTTGCAAGCGGCAATCAGTCGTAGCATGGCGCAAGCAACGTACGAACAGGTACGGGTGGAATTTGCGCAGCGCGTTCAGCGCGGAGAGTTCGTTGCCGTTGGTCATGCAGAAGGCCGTGCTGCGCCTATCTATACGACCGCTGAGATGGTCCGCATGGAGCGGGAGATCATCGGACGTATGCAGAGCGGCAATCAGCGGACCTACCGCGATCCGATGCTGGTTTCGCCTTCGCTGCGGATTGCGATCGAGGACCGCCATGCGGAGTTGAGTCCGTCACAACTCCGAGTCGTGGATGACATTTTTGTAAGCCGCGAGAAGATCGTGGGCTTGGATGGATTGGCTGGCACCGGCAAGACAACGACACTGGCCGTAATCCGCGAAGGCGTGGAGGCCGAAGGCTACAAGGTCGAAGGATTTGCTCCCACTTCACGTGCTGCGCAGAAGCTGGCCGAGGCCGGCATCGAGACCTCGACTCTGCAACGGCATCTGGCGCGGGGAGAACAGCCGGACACAGGCGAGAAGAGACTCTATCTGCTCGACGAGTCTTCGCTTGCCTCGACTCGTCAGATCCACGAGTTTATCGAACGGCTTCATACGAGCGACCGGGTTTTGCTGGTCGGCGATACGCGGCAGCATGAAGCGGTCGAAGCGGGCCGTCCTTTCGCACAGCTCCAGGAAGCTGGAATGCGGACGATGAGTCTCGAAGAGATTGTGCGACAGAAGGACCCAGAGCTGAAGCAAGCTGTTGAGCAGTTGGCGCGCGGTCAGGTTGGCACGGCCATCGACAACCTGGACCGGCAGGGTCGTGTCCATGAAGTAAAAGGGAGTGAGGAGCGCATCACGGCCATTGCGCGCGAGTACGCCAAGTCCCCTGAGAGCACGCTCGTAGTATCGCCCGACAATCTGTCACGCACAGAGATTAATCAGCGCATCCATGCCGAGCTGCAAGCGCGCGGAGTAGTGGGCAAAGAAGAACGCTCCGTCCAAACGCTGGTGCCGCGCCAGGAGATGACCGGAGCGGATCGTTCCTGGGCACAGCAATACCAAGTTGACGACATTCTTCGCTATTCGCGCGGTTCGCGAGAGACTGGCATTCACAAGGGCGAATACACGCGCGTCAAGAACATCGACGCGCAAAACAATCGGCTCACGGTGCTGCGCGCGGATGGAAGTGAAACGACCTACGACCCGCGCCGCCAGATGGGCGTCTCAGCGTACCGTGAACGGGAGAGGGTATTCTCGGTCGGAGACCGTATCCAGTTCACCGCCCCGAATCATGAGTTGAAGATCGCAAACCGTGAACTGGCTACGGTGGAAAACATCGCGCCCGACGGAACAATGCGGTTGAACCTCGATAACGGGCGCCGCATGGACTACAAGCCTCACCGTCATCCTCACCTCGACCACGGCTATGCCGTCACCAGCCATTCCAGCCAGGGACAGACCGCCGAACGAGTATTTATTCACGTGGATACGGAGCTTGCGGCCAGGGATTTGCTCAACAGTCGCATGGCGTATGTCGCTGTCTCGCGCGGCCAATGGGACGCGCAGATTTTCACCAATAGCCGCGAAAAACTGCCGCAGACTCTTGGTCACGATATCTCGCACCAGAGCGCACACAAGCCGGAACATGCGATTGCGCCAATGCAGCAGCAGGAGGCTGCCAGGTCACAGCGTCCAGAGAAGGATCTGGGTATGGGTATAAGTTTGCAGAACACGAGCCAAGCGGCACTTGCCTTGGAGCGGCATTACTCCGTCGCCGAAGTAGCGAAGCTGTGGGCACTGAGCGAAAAAACCATCCGCCACATGTTTGAAGACGAGGACGGCGTAATCAATTGGGGCGCACCCGAAACACGCCGCAAGCGTCGCTACCGCACACTTCGCATTCCAGAGAGCGTGTTACACCGCGTTCACCGAAAGCTACGTGCGGCCTAACAACACCTGGTGTTCCAGTAATCTCAGGCAGACCTGGCGGAAGATCAGTCCCAGGCTCACGATCTCCGTACTCATCCAGAGGTTTCGCATGATGGTCGTCAACCTCACGCGACTCGTTGCAGTAACCATGAAAAATTACACAAGCTTGGATATCGGATATTGCTGTTGACTGAAACGCGTCCTCACCATTGTCCACCGAAGGTTGCGTCGAGCAAGCTCAGCATCGACCCTAGCGGAAGGACCAGGTTCGTCAGGCAATCTTAACCCGCTTCGGAGATTTGCTTGTTGAGGATTCTCTGCCGTTATCGAGAGCGCTCCAGGCCTTTCGAACATTGGCTGCGAGCTGTTCCTGCCGAGCCTTGACCCACGGAGCGTAGTGCTTCTCGGTGATCTTCACGCTCTTGTGACCAAGTAGGATCGAGACCTGTTCCAGCGGCACACCGGCTAGTAGCATCTCGACCGCGAATGTGTCTCGAAGCATGTGCGGATGCGCACGTTTCAACGAGCCATCATCGCTGCGGAGATCAGCAATCTTGAATAGTCGTCGAAAGCTTCGCTGCCAATTGCCAACTACGGATTTGGGCGAGCCGTTGCCAGACCAAAAGAAGTACCGCGGATTCGGGCTTGGGCCAGGCGGAATGTTTCTGAGGGCCTCAGCCACATCCGGAGGAAGCGGAACGTAGACTGGACTGCCAGTTTTGGCTCGATACAAAAACAATTCGCCGTGTTCATTGAGCCGACGCCGTTCTAGAGTGACGGCGTCTCTGATCGCCAGCCCACTCCAGCGCATTAGCAACGTGAGAATGCGAAGCCGAGTTGCCTGATTTCTGCATTCCACCCAGCCCTTGGGCTGATAGATGTATGTTGCGTCCAGAATTCTGTCGAACTCAGATTTTGGAAAGTAGTCCGTGGGCGGGCCATCGGCTCTAATTCGACCCAACAAAACAGCGGGATTGGACTTGATCCAGCCGAGTCGCAGACAGTAGTAGAAAAATCCGATCAATCGCTCCTGTTTCTTTTTCTTCGCGAGGGGCCCATCGGTCCAGGTATCACGAAAGGCCTCCAGGTCGGCTGTTGTGATCTCAGTGATGTGTGTGAACCCAAAGGAAGTGGCCCATGCGAGGAACTGCTTCTCAAAGATTGTGGTTAGCTTGCCCAAGGTGGAGTCGGCGAGATTCTCGTTACGCTTGCTGTTGAGAAATCGTGCCACAGCCTCTTTGACCGTTACGAGGGTGGGTTTCGGCCGAGCGGCTTCCTTAAGGCCTTCATTCTTTGCCTCAAATTCCTCCTCCAGTTTGCGTTTGAAGTCTTCTGCCTTTTCCCAACTTCGGGTCTTGGCGCTACGTCGGATGAAGGGACCATCAGATCCTAGTAAGCCGTTGATCCACTTGGGACAGCGGCAGCGCTTGTAGTTGATATCGTCGGAAGGGCAGGGAGGATAGTGGCGGGAGTAAACCGAGAGCATGGAGTCAGCCCCTTTGCCGAATCCATTGTACGTTTATTGTACGATTTTTTCTATCATCCTGTAAATCTTTTATTTTCAATAATTTATAGTGGTGGAGGCGGCGGGAGTCGAACCCGCGTCCGAAAATGTTACTGGTCAAGAGACTACATGCTTATTCACGTTCATGCCCTGGGCATTACCCCAGGACGTTCGCGACCCACGCTCAGAACGGACAAGAAACGCTAGTCGCTAGCCTGAGATCTTAGCCTCCCAGCCCAGACGTAGCTGAAAGGAGCGGCCCGCTGTGTGACGTCCTGACCGCGACCCACGGGCGAAGCCGCGGAGGACGGCAACTTAATTAATTAAGCTGCGTATGCCATCTGTTGATTGGCAATTATCATTTTGCACTCGATTACGGGTGTGTGCACCCCGACATGCCTCTTGGCCGCAAGCATCTCCGTCGAAGCCGTGACGCCCCCACTGGTGGGTTTGGCCTGCAAAGAACTGCATCTATTCTGCGGAGGTTGGGACCGGAAGTCAATGCCCTTCGGTTGGGCTTCCTTGCCGTCCATTGCCGCGGAACCTGCACTTTCTAAAGAAGCGTTAATCCGAGGTTAAGATCCAAGGCCAGGTCTTGGAGGCAAAAACGACGATGTGGTGGCCGGCGTTATCGCCCTAATCCTCCGTTTCTAAGGACACGGGTTCGGTGCGCCATTCACAATCGTCACGATGCCCGATACCGACTTAGTTGGATCATCGATTGCCGTTGCCGTGATCGTGACCGTGCCCCCCGGCGGAATCTGCGGCGGAGCGAGGTAACAGATCACAACGGTGCTTCCAATGTTCCGTCGGGCATTGCCAAAGGAAAATGTGCCGCAGGCTCCTTCCGGAGTCGCGGGAGTACACTCGAACTCGACTCCACCAAACTGCGGATCGCCGGTGACCGTCGCCGCTACCCCGGCATACGCTCCCGTTTCAAGCGAGGCCGGAGGCGCATCGCCCGGACTGAACGCAATCGAAATCGCGGAAGAGTCCTCTTTCGGATCGCCGCACGATAGGAGAGCCGCGAAGATCGCCGTGGAAACGATCGTTTTGGCAATTAGGACGTAAGGTGATTTACGACGGGTCATTGTTCGCGAATAACGTTAGTGGTTACGTGGGAAGTTTGTCAACGGATCAGCATAAGTTTCGCGTGGACAAAGCTGGCTGTGAACCCAATTCCGACCCGCGGAATCCGGACGCACGAGCGATCCCATGACGGAATTTTTACAAATTTCTGACCCCAGCGTGACACTAATGGCGTCGCGCGGCGCTAGCGTTAGCGGGCAATCGCGGCGAGTAGGGATTGCTAAACAAATCGCTAATACCGTTCAAGGATTGATCATGAAAAACAGAAAATCTTTCCTCCTCCCGGCTGTAGGTGTCTTTGGGCTGATCTGCCTGTGCTCTTTGGGTAGTCCAATCGCGCTTTTGGCTCAGTCGCCCGTCGAACGAGGCGATGTTGCGCAAGTTGGTGGCGGAACAACCTTCGTCAACGGCCAGTTTGGCGGAAGCATTTTCGGCTTCGACATCGACCAGAACGGCACCGAAGGCGTTCTAACGGAAGGTCAGCTCTTGCCCAACGGCAAGATCTTGGCCGCAGTTGAAACTTTCGATCAGGCGACGGGGAAGATTCTGAAAGTCGTGCAGAAGACGGAGAATCAGGGCGACTTCCTGACCGAAGGAGTTGTGGGAACCAGCATTGGTCTGGTGGAGCACGAGGAAGAGACACACGGGATCTATGTGACAAACCGTGTCTACGAAAAATTGAGTCCCTTAGATAAGAACAAACAAGCAGGCACATGGAAGCCGCCACTTACTGTGAAGGACATTATCTTGGGGGTGAGCCGCACCCAGGGCTTCGCGACAACGGCAGTGTTTTACTTTCAGAACGGCCAGTTTACCTCTTCTGTCTTTGGGTCAAACGTGGGCGCGAACACCTTTGGACCGATTGTCAATCTCACCGATCAGCTTTTTGGCTCCGGCTATTCCCCCGTGATGGCCTATGACACGGTGACCAACGAGGCCGTAATTGCCACCTCAACGGGAGCGGTCGGCGGTCCAGCGCCGCAAATTGCGTTGGCAAATCTCACGACGGGAGAGGTGACGCAGTTTACTGGCATTCCCGAGCCGCCACTTGGTCCGGGTTCTGTCAACGGGATCGCCGTCGATTCAGAAGACGGAATCGCCGTCACTGCTACCGAACTGAACGGCAACATTACCTTCTACGACTTGGCCAAGAAGACGGGTTTCCTGGTGGCTTTGCCGAATGCCGGGCAACTAACCAGCGGGACGGATGTGGAGTTCGACCCGGTGAACAAGCTGTTTTTTGTGGCGCAGCAGGTCTCCGGTACAGCGCCAGGGAGCAGCATCCAAGTCTATGACACGAAGGGAAACTTCGTGGAGTCGCTCAATGGGTTCACTTTCTCCGACGCCTCGAGTGTGATCCCGACCTACATCGCTTTGAATCCGAGCAATCGCACTGGATACATCAATAGCTCGGGTCCCGACGGGACGCAGGGGAATGCGCTTCAATCGTTCACTTATTAGAGAGCGGCGGGTGGAATTGGTCGAGTTCGTGTCGAGTTAGCATCGGGCTGAGGGCTTCCGTCTGCTTACGAACGCCCATGATCGATCATTCCAGCCCTGTTTCACGTCGTTCTCGCTCCATCTATTTCGTTCCTGCTATTTCGCTCCAGATATTTCGTTCCTGCAAACGCCTTCTGGTTGGGTTCATTCGGCAGACCCTTATTTGATGACCGACGACCCGATTACCCCATTTCGCTTTGTCTATAAAATGTCAAATTGATGTCACTTTATCCCCCGAAGTGTGTCATTAACTCAATATCACGCTACAGTTTAGGCGTATGATTCATCCCAATTATGGCGTCGGGGGCTTTGTGAACAAGAATGGACTTTCAGCCGCAGCGGGAACGCTAACCGTGGAAACGCCTCCCTCCAGTTCCGAGCGCATCTTGGTGATCGAAGACGACCGTGCCGTTCAGAAAGCTCTAAAGCGGCTTTTTGAAGCTGAGGGCTTTACCGTCGATGTCGCCGGAAATGGCGCGGTCGGTCTGGAAATGTTTCGCGCGGCCACGCCCTCCGTCCTCGTGCTTGACCTCAGTCTTCCCGGAACGCCTGGGCAGGACGTCTGTCGAGAGATCAGCCAGGCTGCCCCCTCGCTGCCCATCATCATTCTCAGCGCCCGTACCGAAGTGATGGATAAAGTCCTCCTCTTGGAGTTGGGTGCGCACGATTACGTGACGAAGCCCTTCAGCCCGCGCGAACTCCTAGCCCGCGTGCGCACTGCCATGCGGCGTTCCACCCGCGTCCCCTTGACGGAGACTTTCACATTCGCGGACGTGAAAGTCGATTTCACGAAGATGGAATTATGGCGGGACGGCATTTCCGTGCAACTCACTGCGCAGGAGTTCAAGGTTCTACGCTTCATGATCCAGAATGCGGAGCGCGTCTTGTCGCGCGAAGAGTTGCTGAATTTTGTGTGGGGCTATCAGAACTATCCGAGCACGCGTACCGTCGACAACCATATCTTGCGTCTACGCCAGAAACTGGAGAAAGATCCTGCCAATCCCCTCCACTTCCGTACCGTACACAGTTCGGGTTACAAATTTGTACCGTAGCCGTTGTCGTTGTTCGTGTGGTGACGGGTGTCTCGCCCGTCCACGTTCTGCCGATCGTGTTCTCTGGATGAAAGGGTAGCTTTCCAGCAGTTGACGCGCGGTGCACGCACGCCAAGTCTTGGAAAGGGAGAAATCGAGGTTTACCATGGGTGGAATTCGGTTGCGGACCAAGTTCCTCCTTTCCATGGTCGCGGTAACGGCCGCTCTCACCTTCACCACGCTGCTGGTGGTTCGCAACACCGTCCAACAGGAAGTTCGGCTGGGTATTCAGCGCGACCTGCAAAATTCCGTTTCCGCCTTCCACAACTTTCAAAAACAGCGCGAGATCACCCTTGAACGCTCGGCGGCTCTCCTTGCCGATCTGCCGAACGTGCGCGCCCTGATGACCACACACGATCCCGCGACCATCCAGGATGCCTCTCGAGATCTCTGGAAGATCGCCGGCAGCGACCTCCTGCTCCTGGCCGACTCCTCCGGACGCGTCATGGCCCTGCAAACCACGCCGCAGGAAATTACCATTCACCAGGGTCAGGAGTTCTTCGCGCAGGCCGTCGCCCGCGAAGAGACGCATCATTGGTGGTACGTCGAAGGCCATCTCTACGAAGTTTTCTTGCAGGACATTTATTTCGGTCCCGCCAGCCGCCAGCAGGTTCTCGGATACCTCCTGCTTGGTTACGAGATTGACGACCACTTCGCTCGCGAACTTAGCCGCGTCGCGGCCAGTGAAGTTGCCTTTCGATACGGCGACACCCTGGTTCGCAGTACGCTGAAGCCCGCACAGGAATCGGAGTTACTTCGCGTGGCGCCCAGAACAGCGACGGGAGCCTCGCCGCAAGGCGATCAAATATGGCTCGGGGGCGAGCGCTTCTTGGCCACTGCCGTCGATCTGCCGACGCCGGGTTCGCCCGCTTTGAATCTCTGGGTCTTGAAATCGTTCGATCAGGCGACGGCCTTCCTGAGCCGCCTCAACGAGTTGTTACTCGGGCTCGGTTTGACCGCTGTACTAGTAGGCACGCTTCTTGTTTTTCTCATCTCGCACACTTTCACGCGTCCGCTTGAGAACCTCGTCGGCGGAGTGCGCGCCCTCGAGCAAGGCGACTTTGCCTATCCTTTGCACGTGCAGGGTGGAGACGAAGTCGCCGAGGTGACCGGAACCTTCGACCGCATGCGAAAAAATCTGCAAAGGACACAGCGCGAATTGCTCGATGCCGAGCGCTTGGCAACCATCGGTCGAATGGCAAGCTCCGTTTCGCACGATCTGCGCCATTCCTTAGCCGCCATCATGGCCAACGCCGAGTTCCTCTGCGAAAGCAACCTCACTCCCGGACAGCGCGAAGATCTTTACGCCGAAATACGCATTGCCGTCAACCAGATGACCGAACTCATCGAGTCGCTGCTCGAATTCTCGCGCACCCGCGAATCGTTGCGCCCCTCCTTTGGAGATGTTCGCTCGGCCATCGATCGCGCCGTCCAGGGCGTGAAGGCGCATCCCGAATTTCAACGCATCCGTTTTCGGATTACCGGAGAAGGTTCGACCGAGGGCTGGTTTGATTTCAAGAAACTGGAGCGCGCTCTGCTGAACCTCTTACTCAACGCCTGTGAGGTCGTGCCGTCACAAGCCGGCAAGATCGATATCGGGTTGCGACGCACCAGCGAGAGTCTGGAAATCCGTATCGCCGACAACGGTCCCGGAGTCGCGGAAGCGATTCGAGACCGTCTCTTCGAACCCTTCGTCAGTCACGGCAAAGAGAACGGCACCGGTATGGGATTGACCGTGGTCCAGAAGATTCTCCAGGATCACGGCGGCGAGGTCACGTTGGAACAGACCTCGTCCTCCGGGACAACGTTTCGCATTAAACTTCCCCTCAGTCCATCCACGGAAAACATTTTGACCGGACGGCACGCCACGTGAGGCACTGGCCTGCGGTCTGAGTGTTCGCAGGCCGCCTGTTGCGCGACTTGGTTTCGGGAAAGTAAGGAATTGAGTCGCGCCAGCAAATTCGGTTCGACGGACGAGCGCGAGTCGGATCGCGCGCAAAATCGAGTTCGGTGGGGAAGGGAACGAGTTTCGCTCGTTTCGTCGACGCAACCAAATTAACCGCGGCGTTAAACCGCTGTGGAACTCCCTGTACTGTATATCGGCAACGGAAAACTGTATCGCGACAGACACGTTACTTGGCAGGAGGGCGGCATGAGAACGAGTGAGCTCCGACGGTTCACATCACTTCGATGGCTAATGTTCATGAACATCATGTTCATCGGCATTATGGCCTCAACGACCTTCGCGCAACAAACTGCGAATCCGCCCGCACCCGCCGTTTCCGAGAGCGAGCGCTCCTCGACCGATTCGCTTCGAGAGTTGCGTGAGCAAGTCCGGGAGCTCCAGACAGCCGTCGCCGAGATGCGTTCCGATTGGAAGCAATCGCGCTCAGAAATGGCCGAACTGCGCCGCGAGATCGATCAACTCCGCGCCTTCAACCCGCCACGGACTCCCATTCTGCGAATCGCCCTGGCGAGTCCCTTGAACGCGACCTCTAGCATGGAAGCGGTCAGTCCGCAAAACAGCTCCTCGATAACGGACAAAAATGCAGACGAGAAAAATGAAGAGCAGGCTCCAAACGGAGCCCAGAAAGAGACCGGTCACGCCGCCAGCCTCGAAGAAGAATATCAACTGCTCAGCGGCAAAGTGGATGACCAGTATCAGACAAAAGTTGAAAGTGCCTCCAAATATCGCGTGCGCCTGTCGGGCATCGTCTTGATGAACCTGGCCAGCACTCAAGGCACGGTCGATAGCATCGATCTACCAACACTCGCGTACCCGCATCAGCCGGGCGATTCCGGAGGCAGTTTCGGCGCGACCTTGCGTCAATCCCAGATCGGCTTCGAAGCCTTCGGCCCCACCGTTGCCGGCGCCAAGACCCGGGCGGACTTACAACTCGACCTGGCCGGCGGTTTCCCCTCCGTTCCAAACGGCATCAACTCTGGCCTGCTCCGCCTTCGCACCGCCACCATGCGTATGGACTGGGCCAACACCTCCGTCGTGGTCGGTCAAGACAGCATCTTCTTTTCGCCTAACTCGCCCACATCATTCGCTTCTCTAGCCGTTCCCGCATTCTCTTCTGCTGGCAATCTCTGGGGTTGGATTCCGCAAATACGCGTCGAACGTCGCGTCTCGATCGGCGACCAATCGAACCTGCTTTTTCAAGGAGGCATTCTCGATCCCGTAACTGGCGAATTGCCGGCTTCCATCCCCGGAACTGAAGCCGGCGGCGGATACTACCGCCAAGCCGGGCCCGGAGAAGCCTCGCGCCAACCCGCCTATGCCACGCGCATAGCTTGGACGCGCAATCTCTTCGGGCAGCCCTTGCGACTGGGAGTGGGAGCGTTCTACAGCCGCCAGGACTATGGTTTCAGTCGCAACGTTGACGGGTGGGCGGCCATGACAGATATCGATCTTCCCTTGAGCAGCCGTTTCTCACTCAGCGGAAAACTCTATCGGGGAAAAGCGTTGGGTGGACTCTATGGCGGCATCGGCCGCAGTGTCTTATTCAGCGGCGATCCCACATTGCCAACCACCCAGATTCAGGGCTTGAACTCGGTCGGCGGTTGGGCGCAATTGAAATATCGTCCCGCGAATAAATGGGAGTTCAACGGGGCCTTCGGTATGGATAATCCCTACGCCGCCGACCTCGAGTATTTCCCCTACTCGCAATCCTATGGAGACCCAGAGCTGTCGAGGAATAAAGCCAGCTTCGGCAACGTGATCTACCGTCCCCGCTCCGACCTTTTATTTTCCGCCGAATACCGTCATATTACGACCTATACCATCAACAATGGCTCCAGCAGCGCGGGCCAGCTAAATCTGATGATGGGAGTTCTTTTCTAGTAGGATCAAAGCTTCGCGTGGCGAACTCGGGGCAACACGCGCCGCGAGAGGGCACGAAGACGTTGACCTGAGTTGGCAAATGATGAACAGGAACGACGAGTCATAAAGCCGATGAGCATGAACCAGATTCCGGTCTGTAACGCGATTTTCTTGATCGCGTTATTGATATCGACCAGCGCGATCGGATCGTCTGCGCAGACAACCACGGTCCGCGGCCGCGTCGAAGTCGCCGGACGACTGAGCGGAAAGTCGAAGCACGCGTCCATTCCCGAAACTGTCGTTTGGCTCACGCCGCTTCCTGCTGCCTCCGGCGAAACCACATCAGCCTTACCGGCGGCTCCCGCTACGCCGAACCTTCGTCTGGTTCAGAAGAACAAGAGTTTCGATCCGCACATCCTCGTCGTTCCCGCTGGATCCATGGTCGAGTTTCCCAATCGCGATCCCTTCTTCCATAACGTCTTTTCCCTTTTCGAGGGAAAGCGCTTCGATCTCGGACTCTATGAAGCTGGCACCTCGCGTATGGTTCGGTTTGATCGTCCCGGAATCAGCTACATCTTCTGCAATATTCATCCCGAAATGAGCGCGGTCGTGATCACCATCACCACGCCTTTCTATGCGATTTCCAACTCCGAGGGACAACTAAGCCTGGCCGGCGTTCCCGTAGGCCGCTACCTGTTGCATATCTGGAGCGAGGGCATGGGTCCCGAGAACGCCCAACCCCTCACGCGGGAAATTACCATCGCCGAAAACGCCGCATCTCTCGGCGTCATCCGAGTGCCGGAAGCAACCGGCCAGAGCATGGCTCACAAAAACAAGTACGGCCGCGAATACGACGAACCCACACCCGACAGTTCCGTCTACGAGCAGCAACACTAGCTCGCATCGCCAAACGAGTTCCCAGCTGTCGCAGGAAAAGAGTTGATGATGAAAGTTATGGAGCCAACCATCTATACTTTCCTCACGAAAGAAGATCGCTATGAAAATCGGCAAACTTCTCAAGCGCTACCGCGTCGGCAATGGAAAGCATTTCAAGTTGAAAGACCACGATCCCGCCGACACGAACGGACTTGAATCGGAACTCAAACCCCAAGCCAAGGAACTCCTCGCCGATGGCGTTAAGAAACTGAGCGATCTGCAGAATATTCTGGCCGCACAAGACCGCTGGGGCCTGTTGCTGATTTTTCAGGCCATGGATGCCGCCGGCAAAGATGGCACCATCAAGCATGTCATGTCCGGCGTCAATCCGCAGGGCGTCGACGTCTGGTCGTTCAAAGGACCATCCGCGGAAGAACTGCACCACGACTTCCTCTGGCGAACCACGAAGGTGCTCCCTGAGCGCGGCCAGATCGGCATTTTTAACCGCTCTTACTATGAAGAGGTTTTGGTCGTGCGGGTTCACCCCGAGATACTGGACAGCCAGCGGTTGCCCAAAACGCTGGTCACCAAACACATCTGGCAAGAACGCTTTGAAGATATCAATTGCTTCGAGCAACACCTTACGCGGAACGGCATCGCCGTGGTCAAGTTCTTCCTGCATCTTTCCAGGAAAGAACAGAAGCGCCGCTTTCTCGAGCGCCTCGACAATCAGCACAAGAACTGGAAGTATTCATCGGCTGACTTGAAAGAACGCGAATGCTGGGACGACTATCAGAAAGCTTACGAAGAGATGATCCAGCACACCGCGACCGAGCACGCGCCATGGTATGTCGTACCCGCGGACAATAAGTGGTTCACTCGCCTCGTTGTCGCAGAGGCTGTGGTCGATGCCTTGGAAGCGATGGATTTGAAGTATCCGAAAGTGACCGGCGACCAACGTACCGCACTAGCCGCCGCCAAAGTGAAACTGGAAAACGAATAAATGGAGCTCCGGCCGTCCTCGCCCGGCCACCTCGAACCAGTGCACTCCTCAACCCAGCCTGATCCCTGCACGCCTCACTTCAGCACCACCGGCAGCACCTGATCGTAGGGCTGAATCGTAACGCTCAGAGACTTGCGTTGCGCGAAAGCCTCCTTGGCAACCGCGAAGCTAACGATGATCGTCCCTCTCTGCACCGCTCCCGGCAACAACTTGGTTTCAGGAGAAAGCGCCGGCTCCGAGCTTTCTTTCAACGTCGGAAACGCCTGATAGTAGCGGTCAAGATCCACAGCCGACGCGGCGTCATCTTCCAACGTCTTGTCATCCGCCGTAGTGACCTCGGCTTTTACAGTCTTTATCCAAAGCGGTTTAGTTCCGCTGTTTCGGAGGGTAACCGTTACCGCCGCCAGGATTATGTTTTGCCCGGGCACGTCGACCGCAGTTACGAAGTCAATCGAGCCCCCACCCTGCGGTTTCGGCCGCTCTTTGAAAGCGAAAATTCCCACAACCACCGCCACCGCCGCAATACAAATCACGACAATGCGCACTGGCGGCAAATTCCGCTTCGCGGTTCCGAACTCATCCCCAATATGAAACTCAGTGCCCGTCGCCGTTTGCTTCAAAGGCGGCGGCGGAGGCGGGTTTCCGGCGGTTGGCGCGGGTCGTTCAGGCGTGAGTGGATCGGACATGCCTCCGATTGTAGACGACTTCCGGCTCAGTGCTTTCGCTTACTCGCGCCGATGTGCTTGCCCGTGCCAAATCTCGCCATCCCGCACACGCGACGGGACAATAGTTCGCCTCCATGCGGTGCCATGACTTTGGTTACCTTGTGCCATGTGACGGATGCTGCGACGATGCGGAAGATTTCCTTTTGGAGGTACTTGGCGGTGAATCGTAAAACTCTCTTTGCCGCGTTGGCCTGCGCGATGCTCGTATTTAGCATGCTAGGCTGCGGAACGTCGAATAAATTGCAGTCTATCCAACTCTCGATATCGAATACGGAACCTGGTACCGGCGTGGGTACCTATGTCAACTTGTACGGCACCGACCAGCCGGGCCAGTTCTTCGCCTGGGGGAACTACAGCAACGGGACGCAGAAGTTGCTTGCAGGGGATGGAATCCGTTACCAAATTTCCATCACACCGGGTAGCTTGACGCTCGACAATTCGACCGATTCTTACGTGCCTCTCACCAGTGACCCGAACGCCAACCCGCCGCAGACCGTTCAATTGAGCCCGGATGGTGTGGTCACCGCTGTCTCTCCGTTCGAGTGTACTTGGGAAAATTTTGCCGTTCCGCCGGCTACCGCCCCGTCCTTCGCCTACGTTGGCTCCTATACCGTAACGGCTACCTACGGATCGTTTACCTCGCCTCCGGCATACATTCCAGTCGCTTCCGACGTCGTCGGTGTCCCCAGCCTCACAAACCCCGACGGACTGTGCACCAACCCCCCGACGCAGTAATTTTTTCTGGATTCCGACCCGCGGTAGGCGCCTGCCTCGCAGATGCCACCGCGGGTTCCTAATTTCTGCGGCACTTATCACCATATCCCCGGTTTGGACCTCTTACCCCGTACCCCTTATAATCCACAGTTTGTGCCCGACTGCGATTTTCCTATGCTCTTGATCCCCGCTCTTCCAATCGTGACCGGATGAAGTTGCGTCCCGGCATTGAACTGTCCAGCCAATCCGACATTGGCTGCTTGCGCAAGAATAATGAGGACTCTTTCGGCTATTGGGAACCGGATGACGACCAGCAATTCCTGCGCAAGGGCCGTTTGGCTGTGGTGGCTGACGGCATGGGTGGCTACGAAGGCGGCCAGGAGGCAAGCCGCTTGGCGGTCGAAACTCTGATGGCCTCCTATCGCGACTTCGTCGGCAACGACCCGCAGGCTGCGCTCATCGAGGCTCTGCAATCCGCCCATGAGCAGATTCGTGAATACAGTTTTGCCCATCCCGAGTTGCGCGGCATGGGGACCACATGCACTGCCGCTGCCATCGTCCACGGCGGCAGCGGAGACGCGCAATCTGACTCCCTCTACTTTGTCCACGTTGGCGACACGCGCCTTTACCTCATTCGCCAAGGACAGATTACCCGCGTCACCCGCGATCACTCCTATGTCGGACGCCTGGTTGAAGCGGGAATGATCAGCGCCGAGGAAGCCGAACATCATCCGCAGCGCAATATTCTCACCGCTGCTCTCGGCACCAATCCCGACCTCATTATGGATTCGCCTCTCCACCCCGAACTCCTGCAATCCGAAGATGTGCTTCTCATTTGTAGCGACGGCCTTTGGGGGCAAGTTCGCGATCCGGAAATTCTTCACGCGGTCGACGGCAACAGTGCCGAAAAAGCGGGCCGCATCTTGATCGACCTTGCCCGCGAACGTGGTGGCCCCGACAATATCACCGTCGAAATTCTTCGCCTCCTCTAACTGCCTGCACAATTAGGGTCAACTCTCCCGAAGGCATGTGTGCAAATGCACCGCTTGCCGAGAGGCTAGGAAGGCTTCCAAACCGTCGCTTTCATCCTTCCAAAAGTGCAAAGCATTGCACAACGGCCGCCCTTCGAGCTCTTTCTTTCCCCGGTATCTTGCTGAAACCACAACCCCGACCCCCGTTTCGCCATTTATTTCTTTGGCACTGCACGTGCTTTTTCCTATAATGCCTATCACTGACATAGAGATAGTCGGGAGCGTAAATGAAAGTTTCTCAAAAAGGGTTGTACGCGTTACAGGCCATGATGGTGTTGACCCGGCGTCACAACCAGGGGGCCATCCGGATTCGCGACATAGCCTACGAGGAGAATCTTCCCGAAAAATTCCTTGAACTGATTCTTCTGGAATTGAAGAACGCTCGCATGGTCGAAAGCGTTCGCGGCGCCAAAGGCGGATACCGTCTCCGCCGACCGCCAGCGGACATCCGGCTGAGCGAGATCATCCGCTTGATCGACGGACCCCTCGCTCCTTTTGGCGATGCCGATCAACTCCGCGTCCTGATCGATCGCGACGCCGACCACAGCGCTCTTTACAAGGTATTTCTCGCCGTGCGCGACGCGGCCGCCAAGATTCTAGAGAATACGACCCTCGCTGACCTCATCAACAGCGAGCCGGCCGGTTCGGCTCCAAACGCCATCATTCGAAAAACCGGCAAAAAGAAAAAAACCGAGCCCAGCATCCTCCCCATGTTGGCCCACGGCGACGTCCAATGACGCTGCGATCGTTTCTTCGTTTGGTTTGTCTGTTTTCATTGTTGGGGGCATTCGTTTTCGGGGAAAACGTGATTCGCGTCGGCGCATTCCCCAACATTACGCACCCGCAGGCCATGGTCGGGAAAAACAATGGATGGTTCGACAAAGCCATGGGCCCGCAGGTGAAGATCGAGTGGAAGAGCTTTAACGCCGGTCCTTCCGCCATCGAAGCGCTCTTTGCCGGAGCCATCGATATGACCTACATCGGCCCCAATCCGGCCATCTCCGGCTATGTTCGTTCTAACGGCGAAGCGCTCCGCATCGTAGCCGGCGCCACCAGCGGCGGCGCGGCACTCGTCGTTCGCAACGATTCCGGCATCCAGAAACCGGAAGACTTTCACGGCAAGAAAGTCGCATCGCCGCAAATGGGTAACACGCAGGATGTCGCTCTCCGCGCCTGGTTGAAGGCTCACGGCATGAAATCCACCGACAAAGGCGGAGATGTCCAGGTCATCCCGCTCGCTAATCCCGACCAGTTAACCCTCTTCCTCAAGAAGGACCTCGACGCTGCCTGGGCTCCCGAGCCCTGGGCTACGCGCCTGATCAAAGAAGGCAATGGACACTTATTTCTCGATGAGCGCAGCCTCTGGCCCAACGGTCAATTCATCACCTGCCATTTAATCGTGCGCACGCAGTTTCTCAAAGACCATCCCGATCTCGTCAAGAATTGGATTCGCGCTCACGTCGAACTTACCGATTGGATCAACGGAAACTTGCCTCAAGCCAAGAAATTTCTTAACCAGCAGATCGCCAAAGAAACTGGCAAGGCTCTGCCCGACGCCGTGCTCGACGAAGCCTTCGGACGTATGACCGCAACCTACGATCCTCTCCGCGGTTCGCTGATCAACGCCGCGAAGTCCGCCTTTGACGCCGGTTTCCTCGGACGCCAGATGCCCGATCTTTCCAGTCTCTACGATCTTTCACTTCTGAATCAGGTATTGGCAGAAAAAGGGAAGAAGGCAATCCAATGAGCACCAGTCCTCGAAATGCATATTCCCCGGCCGTTAATCCCGCCGTTCGGTCGAATGTGCTTCATGGCAAGCCGGCTTCTTCGGTAACGACCTTCCCCAGTCGTCCCGCCCCATCGATCGTCGTTCCGAAAGTCGCGCTCGATTCAATCTCGCTCAGCTACAAGACGACCTCCGGCGAGCGTTTGCTTGCGCTCGACAACATCAGTCTTGAAGTCAAGCCTGGAGAGTTCCTCTGCATCGTCGGTCCCTCTGGATGCGGCAAATCAACTCTGCTTCACCTGATCGCCGGCCTGAATCCGCAGACTTCCGGCAAAGTTCTTGTCGATGGAACCCCTGTAAGCGGCCCCGGCCCCGATCGCATCCTGATCTTCCAGGAACTCGGCCTCTTCCCTTGGCTGACCGTCGGCGGCAACGTCGAGTTCGGCATGAAGATGAAGAACCTACCCAAGGCCGAGCGCGAAGAAAAAGTTCAGTATTATTTGCGCCTTGTTCATCTATCAAAATTCAAAGACAGCTACATCCATCAGCTCTCTGGCGGCATGCGTCAACGTGTCGCCTTGGCTCGCGCTCTTGCCACCGAGCCCGATGTCCTGCTCATGGACGAGCCCTTCGCCGCCCTCGATGCCCAAACTCGCGATCTTCTCCACGACGAGCTCGAGCGCCTGTGGTCAGAAACCGGACGCACCATCATCTTCGTAACTCACAATGTCCGCGAAGCCGTGCGCCTCGGTGATCGCGTTGCGCTTCTCACCTTCCGGCCCGGCCGCGTCAAGCAGGAGTTCTCCGTCAACCTGCCGCGTCCCCGCCACATGGAACAAACCGACGTGGCTCGCACCGCTCGTGACATTCTCGATTGCTTGCGTACCGAGATCAACAAGTCCCTGGAAGCGGAATACGCCGATGAAAAAGCTCGCTAAGCAAGTTCTCTTCTATTCCTCGTTAATCGCCATCTGGACCATCTTGGCCAAACTGAAAATCTGGCCGCCCTACCTCTTTCCACCACCCTGGGGAGTAGGCCACGCCCTGTGGGACGGATTCGCCGACCACAGTTTCTGGATCGGCATCGCCGTCACCATGAAGCGTATGTTGATCGGATATAGCCTATCCGTCGTCCTGGGGATGATCCTCGGCCTTGCCGTCTCCAGTAGCAAATTTCTCGAAGAGACTGTTGGCGGCTTGCTCGTGAGCCTTCAATCCCTGCCCAGCATCTGTTGGATCCCGCTCGCCGTTCTCTGGTTCGGCCTGACCGAAAAAGCCATCCTCTTTGTTGTGCTCATGGGCTCTCTGCTCTCCGTCACCATCGCCATGGAAGACGGCCGCAAGCAGATGCCAAAAATCTACGGCATGGCCGGACGCAACCTCGGCGCCAGTGGATTCCGCCTCTTCTGGTCAGTCCTGCTGCCTGCCAGCCTCCCGTTCATCGTGAACGGAATGAAACAAGGTTGGGCCTTCGCTTGGCGCTCGCTCATTCAAGCCGAAATGATCTTTCTCAGTCTCGGACTCGGCCAGTTGCTCATGATGGGCCGCGACCTCAGCGATATGAATCAGGTCATGGCTGTCATGATCCTCATCATCATCCTCGGCTACCTCGTCGACGGCCTGATTTTCCGCACCATGGAGCGCCGTCTGCAACAGAAGTACGGTCTCACTCCCGCCTGAGAACCCGCGCGATCCACTAATCTCGAGGGTGCCCCGTCCAAGCTCCGCTTGGGCGGGGTTTTTTGTCTGACACAAGCCCGGCACCTGACACCAACCCCTCCCCGTCGTAAGATTTCCTGTGCTCCTTTTCTGGATTCTCTTTAACGTCTTTGTCCTGACGATCCTGGCTCTCGACCTCGGTCTGGTCAATCGCCGTCCTCATCAGTTAGGTGTACGCGAAGCGCTCGCGTGGTCCGCCCTCTGGATTTCCTTCGCCGCCGTCTTTGCCGTCATCGTGTTCTTCTGGCATGGACGCACTCAATCCCTCCAATTCGTTACCGCCTACGTCATCGAACTCTCACTCAGCATCGACAACCTCTTCGTCTTCTTGCTCACCTTCCGCTTTTTCAAGGTTCCCGATCAGCATCAGCACAAAGTGCTTTTCTGGGGGATCCTCGGGGCGCTGGTCATGCGCGGTCTCTTCATCGCCGCGGGTGTCAGCCTGATTCAACGTTTTAGTTGGATCACCTACGCCTTCGGCTCCTTGCTCATCTATTCCGGATTCAAATTCCTTCGCCAGGGTAAAACCGAAATTCGTCCCGAGAAAAATCCTGTCCTGAAAGTCTTCCGCCGAATTTTTCCCGTCACCGAAGAATACGTCGGTGGCCAGTTCTTCACCCGCAGAACCGCACTCTACGCGACCCCGCTGCTAGTCGTCTTGCTCGTGATTGAAACCAGCGACGTGCTCTTCGCCGTCGATTCCATTCCTGCCGTTCTCGCTATCACTGTGAACGCCTTCATCGTCTACACGTCAAACGTATTCGCCATTCTCGGCCTGCGCTCCCTGTACTTCGCCTTGGCCGGAATGATGGACCGCTTCCACTACCTGCACTACGGCCTTTCCGTGGTCTTGATTCTGATCGGAGCGAAAATGCTGGCCGCGCATTACTTCGACATTCCTACCGAGTGGGCGCTTGGCGCCGTTCTGTTGATTCTGACCGCTGCCGTGCTCGCCTCATTACTCTATCCAAGAAGGTCGGCTCCGGAAGGGAAGCCGTCGGCCTGACCGTCGCGTTTCCCGCGAAGCGCCCCACCGCGTTCTCGTCACCACACCCGCCTCACTACGCTATGATTACAATTCATGATCAGCGTTCCCGTCACCACGCCCTCGCGCTCCTATGACGTGCTCATCGGAAGCGGATTGCTCGCCCATGCCGGCGACACCTTGGGCAAATTCCTCAACGGCCGCCGCGCCTTCGTGGTTACCACCGCTCCCGTCCGTCGCCACTGGTTGAAAACTTTGCTGCGATCCCTCGAAGCTGCCGGAATCGAAGTCGAGTCCCTGGAAATGCCCGACGGCGAGCGCGCCAAGCGCCTCACCAGCCTCGAGAAGTTAGCCGAGAAACTCGTTCAACACGGAGCCGACCGCGGCATCACTCTGATTGCCCTCGGCGGTGGAGTCGTGTGTGATGTGACCGGATTCCTCGCTTCCATCTACATGCGAGGCGTGGACGTAATTCAGATCCCCACTACTGTCCTGGCGCAGGTCGACGCCGCCATCGGCGGCAAAACCGGCGTCAACCTCGTCTCCGGCAAGAATCTCCTCGGAACCTTCCATCAGCCTGGTGCCGTGTTGATCGACCCGTCCGTTCTCGCGACCCTATCTCCGCGCGAATATCGCGCCGGACTCTACGAGGCCCTGAAAGCCGGCATCATCGGAGATCCCGGCCTCTTCCGCCTCTTCGAAGACCATCACCCCGAGATTATGGATCGCGATCCCGCCGTCGTCGAAAAAGTGATTGCCGATTCCGTACGCCTCAAAGCCTCAGTCGTTAGCTCGGACGAGCGCGAAGGCGGCCTACGGCAGGTGCTGAACCTCGGCCATACCATCGGCCACGCTCTCGAAGCCGAGACGCAATACAAACTGTTGCTTCACGGAGAAGCCGTCGCCTGGGGCATGATCGCCGCCACCCAAATTGCGCTCTCCTTGGGCAAACTTGATAGCGTCACCGCAGGACGAATTTCCAACGCGATTCTGGGCTTGGGCGAACTGCCCCGCATGCAATGGAAGACCAACAACATTCTGAAGCGCCTGCGTTCCGACAAAAAAACGCGTCAGGGAGTCGTCCATTTCATTTTGCCGCGGGAGATCGGAAAAGTTGAAATTACAACCGATGTACCCGAAGAAATCGTCCGCTCCGCTGTCGACGATCTGCGTAAACTGGCAAGCAAATAGGGCCGCGCAAAATTACACGACGGACGCCGCACCGTCACTGAACTGGAACTGCAGTCCCAAGAAACATGAAACAAGAAACAATTCCGCCCGTAATAGGAGCCGCGCCCTCCGGCACGCGTGATCGCGAATCCGCCGCCGCCGCCGTCCGCGAGATGTTCACCTCGATCGCGCCCCGCTACGACCTTCTCAACCACGTTCTCTCGTTCAACATCGATCGCCTCTGGTGGTGGCGCACCGCCCGCCGCTTCGACCCGATCCTGAAGAGCCCCAACGCGCGCGTACTTGACCTATGCTGCGGCACCGGAGACATGACTTTTGCACTCCGCCGCCGCGCCTCCGGCGCCGCTCAAATCCTGGGCGCTGATTTTTCCCACGCCATGCTCCAGCGCGCCACGCAGAAGGGAAGAGCCACGAACCTGCGCTGGATCGAAGCCGATGCCCTGCGCTTGCCTTTTCCCGACGCCCATTTCAATCTCGTGACCTCGGCCTTCGGATTCCGTAACCTCGCCGACTACGACGCCGGTCTTCGCGAAATCGCCCGCGTCCTCGCTCCCGGCGGAGAAGTCGGCATCCTCGACTTTGGCGAGCCTGGCGGCCTCATGGGCAAAGCCTATCGCGTCTATTTCAAGCAAGTGCTTCCCAGGATTGGAACTCTGATCTCCGGAGTGCGTGGCCCCTACGCCTACCTGCCTGCCTCAGTCGAGCGTTTTCCCGCGCCGGATGAAATGCTTAATCGTATGCACCAGTCCGGCTTCCGCGAGCCCTCCTGGACCCCCTACACCTTCGGCATCGCCGGCCTCTATCGCGGCATCAAGAACGAGTAGTCCCAGAACTCCCAACAGCAGACACCGAAACACATAGATATACGAAAGGAGCTTTCCTTCGTGCTCCTTAGTGTCCTTCGTGGTGAAGCCTTTGATTTTTGCTTTTGATTTTCTCTGCGAACTTAGCGTCTCTGCGGTGAATTGCTCTTCAGTTTCTCTGGAACGAATCCGTAAAGGCCTCAAGATTCGTTTTCGTAATCACCCGCCCATAATCGTCGCCCAGAAATTTCTTCAGCCGGTCGGTATTCATGATGTACTGCCCCGTCATATATGGCACGGCATCCGGAGGAATCGCCGACACATTCCAACTCCACAGCAGTTGGAGCACCTGCCGCATTCCCCACTGCCCCGGCACTCGCAGCAACTTGGCGTGTGCCGTCTCGATGCACTGTCCAAAGGTCAACGCCTCGCCCTGCCCGGCCACGTTCAGAATGGTCAGCCGCTGCGCTTCCGGCTCCCGCTGCAGAATCCACGCAATCAGCCGCGCCATATCGTCGACATGAACGAACTGGATTTTATTGTCCAGATATTTCTGTCCATAGGGCAACATGCACGGCAGCCGCTTTCCTGCCCGCCTCATCTTTGCCGCGCGCGACCCTTTGCCATTCGGCGTCCCCCGGAACGCGCCCATCAAATAATTTTCCACCGTCGCCCCGGCAAAAATATGTGGACGCAGAATAAACACGCCGCATCCCCGCAGCGAAGGCGCCCGCTGCTGCACCACCAAATCGCTTTCTTTTTTGTGGATCGCGTAAGGCAGCGTGTGCGCCTCCAGCGGAGCATCCTCCGCCACGGCCGCCGGCAGATCCGGCCCATACGCTGCAACGCTACTCGGAAAAATAAACTGCTTTATGGTCGTTCCAACATTGCGGTTGGCTTCCGCAATCGCTTCCATGATGCGTGCCGTTCCCGCCACGTTGATCCGCCACATGAGGTCGACGTCCAGCACCCCCGAACGTTGCGGATCGATCACGAAGGCCAGGTGAACAACCGACGCGGGCTGCACTTCCCGCAGCAACAATAGAAACTCGCGCGTCGATTCCTCTTTGCCCAGGTCCATCTGCACAAAGCGGTCCACGTGCGTATCGGATGGGGGCGTGACATCCACGCCCACAACCTTATAACCCGCGAGCATCGGCATCAGCCGCCGCCCTAGATTGCCCGAAACGCCGGTGACAAGAATTGTTGGTTTGTCCACTTCCATTGAAAAGGAATACTCAGTCAGGATCTACCGGCTGCTGCGGTGGTCGTGCTCCTCGCGGAGGTGGCGGCATTCCCGGACCACGTGGCGGACCAAAGTACGCGTCGTTCAAGTCCGCACCTTGCTGAAATCCCTGCATGCTGTCGCGATAACGCTGGCTCGAAATCGTCTTCTGAATCTCCGGTTTCACCGACTCAATCGTCAGCGTTTCCTTGCTGAGCATCTTGTAAACATAATGGCCGCTGTTGGCGTCCGAAATCACTTCCGATACATCGCCTGCCTGTAGATCCATGATCGCCTGATGATTCGCGGGTAGCGTCGTGCGGCGCACTTTTTCCATCTTGGTATTCGGTGCACTGCCCGGTAGTCCTGCCGCGGCGTACGCTTCTTTCTGCAGCTTGTCGGGATCTTCCCCTTTCGCCGCGCGCGCCCGTATGCTATCTGCCAGTTTCGTCATCGCATCTTCGGCAGCCTTCTTCTGGGCTTCCGTCGGAGCCGCAGGCGCAACCGGTGCCACAGGCTTGGCTCCCGCAGCCGTCGCTGTCTTCGGTTTCGGCGGGGTATTCACGATCTGCTTGGTGTGCGGAATGAAGATTCTCGCAAACGTCGCCTGCACGTAGCTCGCTTCATTCTTCTTGTAATAGTCGTCAATGTCGGCATCGCTGACATTGTTGGAATCTGCCTGTAGGGCGCTCGTCAGCTCCTGCGAGAGAACCTGCATGCGAGCAAAGTACATGCGCTCTTCAAATCCCGTGCCTTTGTCCAGCCCGCGCTTTTCCGCCGCTGCCGACATCCGCACGATGCGCGAATAAATCGTTGCCAGCTGGCGCCGGATCGCCGGTGACATTCCCGGCTGCAACGCCTCCGCGAGTTTCTCGAACTGCTCCCGCGTCACCGTGGTTTTGCAGGCATCCCCTTGCAACTTGGTGTCCGTGCAAAAGCCCTTCAACGTGATGACCGTATCTTCCGGTCCAACCTTCACTTCCGGCGCTTTTTCCGGAGTCGCCGGCGCGGGTTGATCCGTCTTGGCTCCGGCGGCGGGAGGTGCAGCCGGTTGCACCGCTTGGCCGTACGCCAAGCCGGCGAGCAGGAGACACACTAAGAGCTGAGAACGCATGAATCGTTATCCTCCAAAGGGGAATATTGCGACGAACCTAATCGTAGCACGCCCCGCCGCATCCGAGGCAACCCCCGCAACCCGTCACGTTCATAACTCGAATCCGCTAAACTCAGATCGCAAAGTTTAATCAACGCGCGTGCGCCTGCTGATCCATTTAGCGCGCCGTTTTCCTTCGTGTACCTTAAGTGTCCTTTGTGGTAGTTGTTTTTTTGCCCGATAATGACCCTTATGCCTCCAAAGCCGGCTGTCTTTACCTCCGGATCGATGCGCCGAGAAAAGCGCGCTGTTGCCGGCAACTCCGTCCTGGCGGCCTTCGTCATCACCACCCTGAAAATCGTGGTGGGCTTCGCCACCGGTTCCCTCGGCATCCTCTCCGAGGCCGCGCATTCCGGATTGGATCTAATCGCCGCTCTCGTCACATTTTTCTCCGTCCGCGTTTCCGACAAACCCGCTGACGCCGATCATCAATACGGACACGGCAAATTCGAAAACTTCTCCGCCTTCATCGAAACCGGCCTGCTGCTCCTCACCTGTGTCTGGATCGTCTCCGAATCCATCAAGCGCCTGTTTTTTCATAGCGTCGAAATTGAGCCGAGCCTCGCCGCTTTCATCGTCATGGCGCTCTCTATCGTCGTCGACACCTGGCGCTCCCGCGCTCTCGGACGTATCGCCCTCAAGTACGACAGTCAGGCCCTCGAAGCCGACGCGCTCCACTTTTCTACCGACATCTGGTCGAGCGGCGTCGTCATTATCGGCCTCGCCCTCGTCTCCCTCGGACGCCTTTATCACGTCAACTGGCTTCGGCAAGCCGATCCCGTCGCCGCCTTGTTCGTCGCCGGCGTTGTCATCTCCGTGAGCTGGCGCCTGGCCCGAAGAACCGTGGACGCCTTGCTCGACGCCGCTCCGGTCGGCGTGCGCAGCCAGATTCAAGACCGCATCGGCACCGTTGATGGCGTGCTCGAAGTCGAACGCGTCCGCTTCCGCAAAGCGGGCAACCGCTATTTCGCCGACGTGTCCGTCGGACTCGAGCGCAATTTCACCTTCCAGCACTCCGAGCAGGTCTCCGATGCCGTCCGCTCCCAGGTGCGCGAAGTTCTTCCCGGTGCCGATGTCATGGTCCACACCGTTCCTCGCGCTCGTGGCACGGAAAATATTTTTGACCGCATTCGCGCCGTCGCCACCCGTCACAACTTCAACGTCCACGACGTCAGCGTGCAGGATCTCAACGGACAGTTGCATGTCGAGCAGCATCTCGAACTCGACGAGCAACTCAGCATGAAGCAGGCCCACGACGAAGTCAGCCGCCTCGAATCGGAGATGCGCAGCGAAATCCCCGAAATCGCGACCATCCTCACTCACATCGAAAGCGAGCCGGCGACCATCGAAACAGGAGAAGAGATCGTGCGCGAGCCGGAACTCGAGCAGAAGCTGCGCAATATTGCGAAAGAATTTCCCGAGGTCATGGACATTCACGAATTTCAGTTCAAGAAAGTCCGTGCGCGCCTCTACGTCTCGTGCCACTGCACCTTGCCCGACGATATGCCGTTATCGCGCGTGCACGACGTCCAGACCTCTCTCGAAATCCGTTTCAAACACGATGCTCCGGAACTTTTCCGTGTCCTGATTCATCCAGAACCCGTAACCGATAATCGGAGGTAGCGAGAGGCGCGGCTCGTCGTTCGCGATTCGCTGTTCGTCCTTCGCTTAAAGGCGCTTATCGAACAGCGAACGACGAATAGCGAACGACCAACGACCACCGACGAGCGACCGCTTCTCGAAAGGAAACTCAATGATCGAAGCCACCGTCAACTGGACCGACAAAGAACGCTACATCGGCACCGCAACCTCCCGCCATGCCATCGTCATGGATACCGCAACCGAAAAGACCGCCAGCACTCCCCTGGAATTGGTCCTGATCGCTCTCTGCGGATGCACTGCCTCCGATGTTGTCGGCATTCTGCGCAAGAAGCGCGAGCCGTTCACCGCACTCGAAGTCCGCGCCTCGGGCGAACGCGCCGATGGATACCCCGCCGTCTATACTTCGATTCACCTGACCTACGTCGTTCGCGGCCAGGTTTCCAAAAAATCCATGGAAGACGCCGTGCGCCTCTCCAAAGAAAAATACTGTTCCGTCTCCGCCATGCTCGAGAAGACCGCCAAAATCACCCACACCATCGAGCACACTGCGTGAAGCCTGCGCTTCACTCGCCTGCCGCGAATCCACTCCGTGGCTACCTCTACATCGGCACCGCCGCCTTTTTGTGGGGAGTTTCAGCTACCCTCGGCCGCGCCGCCTTCACCGGACACCTGTTTCCCGGCGGAGCCTCTCTTGGAAAAATCGACCCCCTGATCTTGTCGCAGAGCCGCGCCACTCTGTCACTCGCCGTCCTTCTTCCGGTCCTGCTCGTTCGTCGCGGAGCCAACTCCCTCCGCGTCCCCGCCCGCGATCTCGTGCAGTTTCTCCTGCTCGGAATCCTCGGCGTCGCCGCCTCCAACTATCTCTATTACCTCGCCATTCAACGCACCAACGTCGCGACCGCCATCATCCTGCAATACACCGCACCCGTCTGGGTCTTGCTCTACACCGCCATCCGCAGCGCCCAACTTCCCAGTCTGCGCCGGATTTCCGCCGTCGTCTTAGCCGTTGCCGGATGCACCCTGGCCGTCGGACTCGTCGGCTCTGGCGGCTTTCGCATGGACGCCATCGGCGTCCTCGCCGCCCTCTTAGCCGCCTTCTCCTTCGCCTTCTACAACGTCGGCGGACACCGAGTCCTCGCCCGCTACGACCGTTGGAAGGTCTTGCTCTGGGTCCTGATCGCGACCGCCACTTTCTGGATCTTCGTCAATCCACCCTGGAAAATCATCGCCGCCCACTACAACCGCCAGCAATGGGAATTCATGCTCTTGTTCTCGCTGCTCTCGGTATTAGGCCCCTTCTCGTTCTACTTCGCCGGACTCCAGCATCTGGAACCGACCCGCGCCATCGTGGCCAGTTGCCTCGAACCCGTCTTCAGCATCGTCCTCACCGCGCTAGTTCTGGGCGAACTAGTCCACTCCCTGCAAACCGCAGGAATTGTCCTCGTCCTCGTAGCCATCGTCCTGATTCAGTTGCCAGAACGATCCGCCGACCCCAACCCCTGTGTGGTCGATCCCATCGACTGAGTTGCCGAATCTTGTCAAGTCCCCTACCGCGCCCTTTTCCCGCCAAGTCGCTGAATAACAAAGCCAAACAAACTCCCCAAATCTGTCGGTACACCCCACCTAAGTTGATATAATAAGAATACAGACCGAAAATCGAAACCAAAGGGTGCGGATTCATATCCGTCACTCTATTTTGTTGCCCCTACTGGCAACTGGAGCGTGGCAGGGCCCGTCCTATCGCGAAGCGAAAGGCGGGAATTGATGGGAAGTTCAGGACCAGTGGACGGCTCTAGGAACGACCAACTCCCAGCCTTCGCAGATACCGCTGCGCTTTTCGCACATCGCGCCCAATCTGCTCCTTGAGCGCTTCGACTGACGGAAACTTGATCTCGTCCCGCAGACGATCGAGAAAATGCAGTTCAACTTCCGTTTCCGCCGAAAGATCAATGGGATGGAAGTTCAGCAGGTGCGTCTCGATGGCAAAAGAATCGGCCCCAAACGTCGGGCGGTTCCCAACATTCGTCACCGCATCGAAGCACTCATACTTGTCAGACCCTTTGTCGCCGCTGCCCACCCGCGCGCGTGTGATGTACACGCCATGCTTCGGCACGAGTTCGTCGTAGTGCGCGAGGTTAATCGTCGGGACGGTATACTTCGCGCCATACCCGCGCCCCCGTCCTGGGTTCGAGAGAATGCTAAACGGACGCCCTAACAAATGCCGCGCGCGGCTCACGCGCCCCTCGCCAAGCAACTTGCGGATGTGACTGCTGGATACGTTCTCCCCGCGCAACCGCATCTCGGGATAATCGTGCACCCCAAATCCCATCTCGCGCCCGAATGTGCGCAGCGTTTCAATGTTGCCCGCAGCCTTGTGTCCGAAGTGGAAGTTGTAGCCCTCATGAACTTCGCAAGCGTGCAAACATTTCTTCAAAATGTCGTGCGCAAACTGGTGCGGCGTCATGAGCGAAAGATCGCGCGAGAAGGAAAGCAGCAGCACCGCATCGATCCCGGTCGCTTCGAGCAGGCGCAGCTTCTCGGGCAGCGGAGTCAGCAGCCGAAAGCTGTGATCCGGCCGCAAAATCCGCGACGGATGCGGCTCAAACGTAACCACCACCGCCTGGGCATTTGCGATCCGTGCCCGCCGCACGATCTCGTCGATCACGTGCCGGTGCGCCCGATGCACGCCGTCAAAGTTCCCCACGCTCGCCAGAGCAGGCCCAAAGTCGTGAGGAACATCGTCGAGTTGGTGAAAAGTTTGCATAGCAATATTGCTCACCGCCGAGACGCCGAGAGCGCCGAAATACCCCAAGAAACACATGCTCGGCGTTCTCTGCGTCTCGGCGGTGAATCAGTTATCTCTAAATTTCGAATTCCAGTTTCATCCCGTCAAACGCAAGTTGCACTCCGGCCGGCAACACCGCATTCGTCGCCTCGTGCGGTAGGTCATGACAGATGTGGGTAAAGATCGCGCGCTTCGGCTTCACCGCGTCCACGATCTTCAGCGACCGCTCGATCGTAGAATGCGTCGGATGCGGCGTGTAGCGTAGCGCGTCCAGAAACAAGATGTCGACGCCGCGCAACTTTTCCAGTGTTTCGTCCGGAACCGAACTGTGATCGGTGAGATACGCAGCCGATCCGAAACGATAACCCAGGATCGGAGTCTCCCCGTGAATCACCGTCAGGGGCTCAAAGCGCGCGCCAAACAATTCGACCGGCCCGTCGATCGGATGCAGCTCCACCTGCGGCAGTCCGCCAAACTTATAGGTGGGCGAAAAAATGTAGGGGAACATCCCGCGCAGAAATTCGCAAGCGTCTGGTGCGGCGTAAAGCGGCATTTTGCCGGGTTTGTGGTGATAGGTCAGCGGACGCAGGTCATCGATGCCCAGAATGTGGTCCGCGTGCGTGTGCGTATAGAAGACAGCATCGAGCTGCGTGATATTTTCGCGGAGCGCTTGCTCGCGAAAGTCAGGCGTCGAATCGATCATGACATGACGCCCGTTGTAGCTGATCAGCACCGACGGCCGAGTCCGCCGGTCGCGCGGATCCGACGAATGGCAGACGGCGCAGTCGCACCCGATAGTCGGAACTCCCATCGACGTGCCGCTGCCCAACACCGTCAGAGTCGCATGCATCAGCCGTTGGTTCCCGTAATCGGCCCGGGCGCTTGCGGAGGCCGCGCCAGCGTGTTCGTCACTTCCACGTAGGCCATGCGCAGTTCGTAGAGACAGTTCCCGCCTTGTTCATGCATCAGGCCGAGTTGCATCATGGCCGTCATGTAGAGCGAGGCCATGAAGCGCTCGAAACTCATCTCGAGTTCTTTCGCGGAGTGCCCACTCAGTTCGACGCGGGTATCCAGATCGCGCGACGACTGCTTGTAAGCATCATGCTGCGCCTTTTGCTCCGAATCGGTGGGTGGTTCAGGAATATCCGATTCTGGCCCGGACGGCGGGGCGGAGGCAATTGCATCCGGAGGCGTTGCAATGGATACCGCACTCGCGGGCGCGGGTGGAGGAGGTGGTGGTGGTGCCGCAGCGACTGCAGGAGCAGCCACGGCCGCGGGAGGGGCAACTGGCTCCTCCGGAGTATCGAATCGCAGTTCTCCATCGGAGGTAAACAAGCGCTTGTCGCTAACTTTGAATTCGCTTTCTTCTTTTCTTCTTTGAGCCATAGGGTTTGCCTGATTCTCGAAAATTGATTT
>JBEKPH010000061.1:0-58752 GCA_049520915.1 Terriglobales bacterium | reverse complement strand
CCGAGGCCCTCGCGTTGAATCGCGCTGGAGAGCGTAGCGGTGATATCGAGGTTCAGGGTGTCGCCGAATTCATACTGCTTCGTGGCGCCGCTGGCTTCGATGCCGGTCGCCATGTCCCGGGTGTCATGGCGTCCAAAGCTGGATTTGCCGAGCGAGCCGAGGAGATCGCGAAGGGCTTTGAATCCGAGGAAATCGAGGCTCTTGTCGGTGATTTCGAATCGGGCCTGCTGCGCTTCGCCGACTTGTCCTCCGACGCTGGAGTTCTGGGACGGGTCGTGGGGCTGGTCGATGGAAATATAGTCTTCCTGTTGCATGCGCTCGATCAGCTTTTCGATGAGCTCTTCGAGTTCGCCATCCATTTGCATTTGCTGGAGCCGCTCGCGCATTTCTTCGTCGAAGGTGTCTCCGTTGAGCAGGGCTTGTTCGAGAGCGCGGCGGAGGTCGTCGAGTGTCTGCTCGCCTTCGGGAAGTTCGTACCAGAAATTGTCGTTGAATCCGCTCTGGAGGAGATAGTCGGAGAGAGCGCTGAGCAGATCTTCCATGCTCATGTCGCCGGCGGCGTCGGGAACGTATTTGGAGTAGCGGATGCGTTTCATGAAAAGCAGCTCTTGGCTTTTAGCTCTTGGCTTCTGGCTTCTGGCCGGAAGCCAAAGGCTAAGAGCGTCGTTAGTTAAATCCTCTTTTTCTACCGAAGCCTGGTTCTTCTGGCTCGAAGACGCGCTCTTGCTTCTTAGGAGGCTTTTCACCGGCGCTGAAGACCCGTTCTTCGTTGCGTCCGATGCGCTTGTGGGCGTGCAGGCCTTCGAGGATGAACTCGGCGGCGGAGACCTGGATCTCCGCGCTTTCTTTGGGACCAATATTGAGTTTCGTCAACTTGTCCATCAAGCCCTGGATTTGCGTTAGCCCTTCGAGCACTTCCTGTGCTCCGGCGTTGTCGCCGAGTTGGATTTCTCCTCCAAGATCAAACCACTGCACAACCTGATTCATGTTGACGCCGTGGAGATAGGTGTCGTAGGCCTTGGCGACGGCAGTGCGAATCAGTTCGCGGCTGACGTGGTCGGCGCCCTTCATTTCGCCTTCGTATTCGAGTTCAAGCTTTCCGGTGATGGCGGGCAGAGCGGCGTAGATGTCGCTGATGCGGGGCACGACTAATTTCTCTTCGTGCGTCAGGGCGCGGCGTTCGGCATTCGATACCACATTTTCGATGGCGGAGATCGGCAGGCGCTGGCTGACACCGGACCGCTTGTCGATTTTCTTGTCGTCGCGGGCGGCGAACGCGATCCGCTCGACCACTTCGCTTACATACTTGGGAATGCGCAAGGCCGGCGCGGATCGGCCGTTTTCGTTCGAGCGATCGTTGACACGATCAAGCCATGCTTCCTGGGCGGTAATCGTGACACCTTCTTCGACGGTCGCGGGATAGTGGGTGCGAATCTCGGAGCCGATGCGATCTTTGAGCGGGGTAATAATTTTGCCGCGCGCGGTGTAGTCCTCGGGATTGGCACTGAAGACGATGGCAACGTCGAGCGGGAGACGAATGGGGTATCCCTTAATTTGCACATCGCCTTCCTGCATGATGTTGAAGAGGCCGACCTGAATTTTTCCGGCGAGATCGGGGAGTTCGTTGATGGCGAAGATTCCGCGATTGGCGCGGGGCAAGAGGCCGTAGTGGACGGTGAATTCGCTGGAGAGCTCGTGACCTCCGCGAGCAGCTTTGATGGGATCGATGTCGCCGATCAGGTCAGCGATGGTGACATCGGGAGTGGCCAGTTTTTCGACATAGCGATGCTCGGGCGTGAGCCAGGCGATGGGAGTCGCGTCGCCCTCTTTGGCAATGAGTTCCTGACAGCGGCGGCAGATGGGAACGTAGGGGTTGTCGTGAATCTCGCAGCCTGCGACGTAGGGCATCTCGGGATCGAGCAATGCGGTGAGGGCGCGCAGGATGCGGCTTTTGGCCTGTCCGCGCAAACCGAGGAGAATGAAATTATGGCGCGAGAGGATTGCATTGACGATCTGGGGGACAACTGTGTCGTCGTATCCCACGATGCCTGGAAAGATGGCGGCGCCTTCGCGCAGGCGCGACATCAGGTTCTCACGAAGCTCGTCTTTGACGTGACGCGAGGCGAGACGCCGCTCGGAGAAAGGACTTTGGCGCAACTCGCCGAGAGTCCGGGGAAAACTCATGGTGGGAACCCCCAAAAAGGAAAAGCCTTAGGCGGATTATACCGCTCAAGTTAGCTATCAGCGGTCAGCTATCAGCCGTCAGGTAAATCAGATGCTTTCGTGGGATGGATGATTCAACTGATGGCTGAGAGCTGACGGCCGATTCTCTAATTCCAGCGGGCTTTGGCGGCGCGGCGCAGGCCGGGGAGAACGGCTTCCAGATAGCCGACGACAGCTTCGAGGCGTTTGGCCTCCGATAAGGTCGAGAGCAGGTTTTGTTTGAAGTCGAGATCGAGTGGGAGCGATCCGGCTAGCAAGAAAGAAAGGCTGCCGGAGTGATCGTCGGGACCGGTGGGTTCGCTGCCGGCGAGTTTCGCAATCTCGGCGTGCAGACGGACGGCTTGCGTGATCATCTCTGCAGCGGGCTTGTCGGATTCGTCTTCGACAACAGAAATCTCAGCCTGCAAGAACAATCGGTCTTCGTTGACCTGGATCACCTCGAAACGCTCGACGCCGCGCGTCAGAATGTCCATCCGCCCGTCGTCGTATTTCTTCGTAACGGACACGATTTCGGCGGTACAGCCGATGTCGGCAACTCCATCGGAAGAGGCTCGCACAACACCGAAGGGCTTCTTCTTTTCCAGGCATTCGGTGATCATTTCCTTGTATCGCGGCTCGAAGATGTGCAGCGGCAGCGGCACGCCCGGCAGGAGAACGAGTTCGAGGGGAAACAGGGGCAAGAGCGAATTCACGGGGTCTCCAGTGGAGATGATTTTACGCTATTGAGAAGCTCAGCCATCAGCCTTCAGCCGTCAGCCATCAGTAAAACCTAGCGGTTGTTGAGGTCTGATGACTTGATCTCGTTTGACTTTGCGGCTCCGGGCACGATAAAAGAAGCGCCATGGAAATGGATGGAAAAGTCGTGGTGGTGACCGGGGCTTCGATGGGAATCGGGGAAGCCATTGCGAAGGTTTTCGCTGACCAGGGCGCACGCGTCGTATTGCTTTCGCGGGACGCGAACCGTGCGGAAGCGGCGCGGCACCGCATAGGCCACACGGAGCGGACGTTGGCGATGGCCTGCGATGTGCGGAATCGCGAAGAGATTGATCGGGCGCTGGCCTTGACTCTGCATCATTTCGATCGCGTGGATGTCTGGGTGAACAATGCGGGCGTGGGCATCCGCGACACGGTCGCGGATATGGAGCCGAACGCGTTACGGGACCTTTTCGAAACGAACTTTTTCGGCACGATCGCTTGCATGCAGGCGGTGGTTCCAGCGATGCGCGAAGAGGGTGGCGGAGACATCATCAACATTTCTAGCGTTGCCGGGCATATTCCTGTCCCGTTCATGGCTATTTATGCAGCCAGCAAATTTGCCATGAACGCGATCGGGAAAGGCTCTCGGCTGGAGCTGAAACGAGACAACATCAATGTGTTAACGGTGTGTCCGGGATATGTCAGCACGGAATTCGGAGCGCATATGGTGGCGAGCCGGCCAGAGAATGTGCGGCCAGCGGCCATTCGCGGAATCTCGGCGGAGCGAGTAGCGCAGGCGACCTATCGCGGTCATCGTTCGAGAAAGCGCGAAGTGGTCGTGCCGTGGAGCATGATTCCGGTCATCAAGGGGCGGAAAGTAAAGAAAAGTAAATCAGCAAACTTTCTTTTTTTAATGGCATCGAAAGGAATAGGCAGAACTGCAGTCTTCCACCCTCGTTTCCGAATGGCCGTTGCACGGCGGCTTAGGGGGTGGAAGCTGCTGTTAATCTTGTGCGCTCCCTTTTTCGCTAGAATAGGGTTTATGAAACTCCGGTCCCGGTTCGTGCGGCTGCAATCCACGTCGCTTCTCGCGGCGATAACTCTGCTCGGTATTTTTCTGTCCGTTCTGACGCTGCCGCGCGAGGCACGTGCGCAGGAAGGCCCCCTCGACAAATCCCAACCGACTGGAATTACGGTCGAAGAGATTATCAAGCGCTTCTCGGTCAAGGAGAAGGAGTTCAAAGAAGCGCGCGACCAGTACACCTTCCGGCAGGACGTCAAGGTCATGACGCTGGACGGCGATACGCCGGACGGATCGTACCAGCAGGTGTTCGATGTCACCTTCGACGACAAGGGACACAAGACTAAGAACGTGGTTTTCGCTCCGCAGCCGACTTTGCAGCGCATTCAGATGACTGAGGAGGACTTCGACGATATCGAGAACCGCCTGCCGTTTGTGCTGACGTCCGATGAGATCGGCGAATACGACATCCTGTATGTGGGCCAACAGAAGCAGGACGAGCTGAATACATTCGTTTTCGATGTCGCGCCGAAGCAAATCCTCGGTAAGAAACGCTATTTCCAGGGGCGCATCTGGGTCGACAACCACGACTTCCAGATCGTCGAAACGTACGGCAAGACGGTCCCGGATATTAAGAAGAAGAAGGGCAACGAGAATTTGTTCCCAAAGTTCACCACGTGGCGGGAGCAGATTGACGGGCAGTACTGGTTCCCGACCTACACCCGCGCGGAAGACACACTACGATTTTCCCTGGGAGACGTTAAGATCCGCGAAATCATCAAATACACGAATTACCGGCGTTTCGGATCGAAATCGCGAATTACCTTCGACGGGCAGGAAGTCCAGAAGGCTCCGACGAAGCCAGAAGATCAAAAACCTGCCGAACCGCAGAAGCAGTAAATTGCGTCTAACTTTTTTTCGAATTTGGGGTTCGAACATAAAGGAGGACACAATAACGATGAACAGCAAGTCTCGTTTTATCAGTTCACTTTTTCTTGCCGGCGCCCTGGCATCCGTCGCATTGGGAACGGCCTGCGGAGGCCATCACTACTACCGGGCCTACGACCCCTACTACTCGGACTATCACGTTTGGGATCACAACGAGGTCGTCTATTACAACCAGTGGTCGGCGGAGTACCATCGCGATCCCCATCGGGATTTCCGCAAACTGCGTCCTGAGGAACAGAAGGAATATTGGACGTGGCGCCATAGCCACGGCGACCGACACTGAGCGGCGCGAACGCGGATCCCACTCATTCGCACACGAGGCGAGTGAGTGGGGCTACTTAAATTTCCAATTAATAGAAGAGGTACTTTCTCCACTTGTCGTCGGAGTGTCCCATCAAACGCATAATGTGGCGACTGGTGTGGAGATTGAAAGACCGCGGCTCGCGCGAGGGACGCATGTTCACTTCGTGCGGAAGCTGATTTCCCTTGCGGCGATTGCAGAGATGGCAGCAGGCGACGAGATTCTCCCATGTGGAAAGACCGCCGCGCGAGCGCGGAATCACATGGTCGAGCGTGAGTTCGCCAGAGGGCAGGGTGACGCTGCAATACTGGCAAGTATTGCGATCACGGAGGAGGATGTTCTTCCGCGAGAGCGCGCGCGACTGGTGGGGGATGCGGCGGTACTCCAACAGGCGGATTACGGACGGAACCCGCAGAGCCACGCGGGCGGCGTGCAGAAAATGGCCATTCTCTTCTTCGGTCATGGCGACGCCCTTTAACACGAGGACAATAGCGCGCCGCGCCGCACAGACGTTGATTGGCTCGTAGGATGCGTTCAGCACCAGCACGGGCTGATGCAGAGCGTGTCCATCGCTCTCCTGATGCATGCCAGAGGCGAGCATCGCGGCTGGGAGGTGCGACCGCATACTGCCACCGAAATTGTGCAATCGCAGCGACATGGCTTCTATCCCTCGGCGGCTACGGCCAGGCGATCTTCGCTCCCTTCTTCAGACTTACCAGCCGAGAGTTTATCCGCTGGAGACTCGCCGTATCGGAATTCGTCTTCTGGCAAATCGTCGTCTTCCGGCAGCCCTGCACTATTGGATGCATTCCATTTGAGGGTGCGCGCCACTGTCGCCACCCAAACCCTTGCGGCACCGGCGCGCAATAAAACCCGAGCGCATTCAGCGGCCGTCGTCCCCGTTGTAAACACATCATCTACCAATAAGATGTCACGTTTCAATATGCGGGCAGGATCACTAACGGCGAAGGCACCGCGCAAGTTTTCTCGTCTCTGATGACGAGTCAGTCCGATCTGGCTGCCAGTCTCGCGACGGCGCAGCAAAATTTCCGGAAAAAGTTCGAAGCGCTCAGGGCTCGACAACGCCTGCAAGACGGCGCGAGCGATCGCCTCGGCCTGATTGAAGCCACGCTGGGCCCGCTTGCGGGCATGTAGCGGAACTGGAACTACGACGATGGTGCCCACGGGCATGGCCTGCTCAAGATTCGCGATCGGTTCGGCCAGCATGCGCCCGAGCACGGCGGCGGCCGGACGAACGGCCTGGAACTTGAGGACGTGAATCAGATCGCGTAATCCTCGGTCGTAACTGCCGTAGGCGACGGCGCGCTCAAAGGGAGGGTCAACGCGTTGACAAAGCATGCAGCGCGTCTCCCAGTGCTCGGTCTCGCCGCGATCGATGAACGCCTGTAAGTGCAGGGCTTCACCGCAAACCGAGCAATAGGATCCTTGCAGGGGGCGGATTCCATCGAGACACGACTGACAAACCGGAAGGCGGGAAAAACTGATTAGAGGGGCGTTACAGATACGGCAATCGGAGGGGAAGAAGGTGAAAAATAAAGTCGCAGCCGCGCGCTTGGCAAAGCCGACGAACCCATGCTGCGCCAAATCCTTCTGCGCAATTTCATGGTGCGCCGCTTGGCCCTGGGTAGCCCGTATTCGAAACCCAGTACTGCTACTGCTGAAGACGGCCTCCGTACCCGGCAAGCCGACCGCGCTTCGCCGGACTCTTCGCGCTTAGTATAGTCGCCGTGTACGCTTCTACGCAACGCGGCTATCGGAGCCTGAACCGCTTGCTTCGCTCTGCGACTCCTTGCGGTCTGACACGACACGATCCAATACCGCGATGGTGCTGAGAGTGTAAGTCCGGTGATAACAGCGCTCGCAGCGAACCGGCTGCAACAGCAGAAACGGAAGCACATGTTTTTCAAAATAACTGCGAGGGCGAGAGCGATAGGCTTCCTGAAATCCACATCCCCGGCAGTAGAATTCCTCGAAAAACCGGCTCCAAGAGGATGGGTCCATGGGATGCCTCCCGGATCGAAGTATTCTAACCCCGATCGATCAACAAAGTTGTTGCCTACTTTTTGGTTCAGGCCCAGGGTTCGGTCGCGAATATTCCCAGCTTGTCCGCACTTGTAAAGCGGCCTTACGACATGGTAAGGTGCGCGGTCGCGACTGCTGTTAATCTGATATGAAATTTGATGCCTAAAATGGCCATGAGGTTTCTATGAGCACTCCCGCGGGGAACGCCCCCGGAACTGTCCAGAAGCACCGCCCCTACGTCCCGGAAGGCATGGAAATGAAGGAATTAACCTTCCGCGCCATGTTTTTGGGCCTGATCCTCACGGTGGTTCTTGGAGCGGCTAATGCGTATTTGGGATTGCGGGCCGGCATCACGATCGCGGCCACCTATCCTGCCGCGGTTATCGCCATGGCCGTCTTGCGGGCGTGGAAGGGGACGCTGCTCGAGGAAAACATCGCTCGAACCGCCGGGTCCATCGGGGAAGGGATCGCCGCTGGCGCGATTTTTACACTTCCGGCGTTTGTGCTGGCGGGAGCCTGGCCGAATTTCTGGTCATTTGATTCTTATTGGAAGTCGACCGCATTGATCATGGTGGGAAGCATCCTCGGCGTGCTCTTTATTTCATTGGTGCGACGGGTGATGGTGGAGGATCCGGAACTGCCGTTTCCGGAGTCGGTGGCAGCATCCGAGATTCATAAAGCCGGGCAGCGCGGGGCGCAGGCGGCGAAATACCTTTTCTGGAACATTGGCGTTGGCGGAATCGTGTACATCCTCGGCAGCTTCGGCGTGTTCGCCGCGGGCAAGGATTTTCATTTTGCCGTGGGTAACCTGGGACGCAGCCAGGTCCGGCTCGGCCTGGCTGGAAGCAAGAACATCGTCGCGACGGGCGGCGTGAGCACTTTTGCAGCTCCCAGTGTGAGTCCGGCGTATTTGGGTGTCGGCTACATCATCGGACTGCGCCTCGCGTCGATTCAATTCGCAGGCGGCGTGTTGGCTTGGGGATTGATGGTGCCGCTGCTCATCTATTTCATGGGGCCGCAGGTGAAACAGTATCTTCCTGCCAACACTCCAGACGACTGGACGACGATGGCGATTTCGGTATGGAAATTCGTGGTGCGACCGATCGCGGTGGGCGGAATGCTCGTTGGCGCGGCCTACACTCTTTTCAAAATGGGTAGGAGCCTTACTGCCGGCCTCGGGAAAGCGCTCAGCGATCTGCGCCAGACGGCGGCGCAGCGCGCGCAGCTTTCGCGGACCGAGCAATATATGAGTTCGAAAGCGGTCTTTGGCTTGATTGCGCTCACGTTCCTGGCAATGTGCGTGTTGTATGTCCACCTCACGGGGCTGGTGTGGCCGGCAATTTTCGCCGCGGTCGTGATGCTGCTCGTGGGATTTTTCTTCGCTACAGTTTCGGGGAACCTGGTTGGATTTATCGGCTCGTCGAATAATCCGATCTCGGGACTCACGCTTTCGACCTTGTTGATTGCTGCGTTGCTCATGGTTTCGCTCGGCGTCTCCGGAAAATCGGGCGTGCTTGCGGTGCTGAGCGTGGCGGCCGTGGTTTGCGTTTCTTCGGCGGTGGCTGGAGAACTCCTGCAGGACTTCAAAGTCGGCTACATTCTCGGAGGCACTCCGCGCAAAATCCAGATTGCCGAGTTGATCGCGGTGGTCGTGGCGAGTCTGGTGATGTACTTCCCGCTCGCGCTTCTGAATAAATCTTTCGGCTTCGGCAGTCGCGAACTGGCGGCGCCACAGGCGGGCCTGATGGCGACACTGGCGGTGGGCGTGGTCGGCGGCGACATGCCATGGCCGCTGGTAGTGGTCGGCATCTTCATGGGCATCGCGATGATCATGATGCAGGTGCGGAGTCCGATGCTCGTGGCCGTTGGAATGTATCTGCCATTCGAGACTACGTTTGCCATTTTTCTTGGTGGTGTCTTCCGGGCGCTCGGGGATTGGCTCGCCAAGCGGCGCGGCTTCAATCCGGCGCAAATGGCGCGCGCGGAAAATGCGGGAGTGCTCACAGCCTCCGGTTTGATCGTCGGTGAATCGCTGATGGGGCTGGTATGGGCGGGAGTGGTCGCCATCGAGAAGGCGCGCGGCCGGGAGATCCCACAAATCTTTCAACATCCCTCGTATCTCGCGGGGCTGGCGGTGATGGTTGCGTTGGCCGTGCTGATGATTCGGATTCCGCTTTCGAGCGCTGGGGATCCGAACGAACCGGCGCCCCCGGTGGGAATGATGTAGGGGAGCGGTCGTTCGTCGTTGGTCGTTGGTCGTTGGTCGTTCGCTCTTCGTCGTTCGCTAATCGCTCGCGACGGGCGCAACAGGTTGCGCTCGGCCGACGATAAGCCAATCGCGGACACGCCGCGTTCGTCTCTTCCTCGTGGTACTTTGTCTCCTGAACGCTTTCTTGCCATGGCAGTCGCGGAAAATATCGCGCAGATACAGAAGCGAATTGCGGCGGCTGCCGGGCGAGCGAACCGGAATCCTGCAGACATAACGCTGATGGGAGTGAGTAAGACGTTCCCCGTTGCGAGTGTCCGCGAGGCTTACGCGGCGGGGTTGCGCGTATTCGGAGAAAACCGAGTGCAGGAGTTCGCGGGGAAGGCTCCGGCGGTTCGCGATTTGCCGGATGCGAAGTGGCATTTAATTGGACATCTGCAGACGAATAAAGCTGGCCGCGCGGTTGAACTTTTCGACGCGGTCGACTCGGTCGATTCGGTGCGGATGGCAGAAAAACTGAATGGAGTTGCGCAAAGCGCAGGCAAGGTTTTAGATGTGCTGATCGAGGTCAACGTTGGCGGCGAAACAGCAAAGAGCGGGGTTGCGCCGGACTCCGACGAACTGGAGCAGATTCTGCAGGGCGCGCCGCAATGGGGCAATCTGAAGATTCAAGGGCTGATGGCCGTGCCGCCGTACTCGGAAGATCCCGAGGGCTCGCGACCTTATTTTCGTCAATTGCGCGAGATGCGCGATCGGCTCGCAGCCCGTGCTCTGCCGGGGGTTGGGATGGGGACGCTTTCCATGGGCATGTCGCACGATTTCGAAGTTGCGATTGAAGAAGGAGCGACTTGTGTGCGCGTAGGGACGGCAATTTTCGGGGAAAGAGCGAAAGCTTAACCACGAAGGACACTTAACGACCACGAAGGAAAATCCCAAAGGTGGTCTAAGATTCTATGGTCGCGATCCAGAGTTCACCTACAGGCGTCACGTTTGCGGTCAAGCTTCATCCTCGGGCGAAGAAAAATGGCGTTACGGGAGAGGTCGGCGACGCCCTGAAACTCTCCCTCACCGCGCCTCCGGTTGACGGCAAAGCCAACGCAGCCTGCATCGAATTTTTCGCAAAACTTTTGAAGGTGCCGCGTTCCTCCGTTACTATTGCAGCCGGCGAGACGAGCCGGAATAAGATGATTCGCGTTTCCGGAGTCACCACCGAACAAGTGCAGGAACGGCTCAAGATTTAATCTCTGGTATGAATAGGATCGCGAGCAAGTCGCTCGCGGCCACGCGAACCAGCGGCCACGCAACACTGACGGGGAGATCCGGTTGACCTTTTCCGAACGGTTTCACGAAATTCGCACCGGATTCGAGCGCCCGTTCTGGGTCGCGAATATCAGCGAACTCTTTGAACGGCTGTCGTACTATGCGGTGCTCGCTTCGCTGGCGCGCTATCTGCACGAGTCTCTGAATCTTCCGGTCGAGCAGGCAGGGAGCCTGACGGGGCTTTTTGGATTCGTATGGATTGTCGCGGCGTTCGGCGGGACGCTGGCTGACCGTCTGGGATTCCGACGCTCGCTTTCGCTGGCGTACCTGATCTTGAGCTGCTCTTACTTTCTGCTGGGTTCGATCGGATCCGCGTGGTTCACGCCGGTGCGGGGAACGGTGCCGCTCGTGCCACTGGTGACGTTCCTGTTGATTCTTCCCGCATTCGGCGTCGCTCTGGTCAAGCCGTGTGTCGTCGGCACCACGGCGCGCGCGTCGAAAGAGAACGTTCGCTCGATCGGATACTCGATCTATTACACGCTGGTGAATATCGGTGGGGCGGCGGGACCGTATGTCGCTTCCTGGGTAAACCGGCACATGAGCGTGGAGAATGTCTTCCGCGTGGCGGCGCTGAGCGTGTTTGCGATGTTCTTCACTGTGCTTTTGTTCTTCAAAGAACCGCGACGCGCCGAGGAACCATCGGTGAGCCTGGGTCAGGCGGTGAGGAACTTCGGGACGGTGCTGTCGAATCCGCGCTTCATGATCTTTCTGCTGATTTTTTCGGGATACTGGATTGTGTACTGGCAGGAATTTATTATTTTGCCGCTGTACGTCCACGATTACATCAACGCGAAAACGGATACCGATCTGATGCTGGTAACCGGGCCCCTGACGGTCATCTCGCTGCAGATGATCTTCAGCCTGCTCTCGCAAAAGATGCGGGCGTTTACCGCCATTACGCTGGGCACACTGATCTCGGCACTGGCATGGATCCTCCTGATCCTGCACCCGACGGTACCGATGGCTGTAGTCACATTAATTGTGGTTGCGATCGGCGAGATCACGCAGTCTCCGCGGTACTACGAGTATGTCTCGCGTCTGGCGCCGCTGGGGCAGCAAGGCACCTACATGGGTTTTGCATTTCTTCCGATTGGCATTGGCTCACTGGTCGGAGGAAAATTTGGAGGAATGCTCATCCGCCATTTTGGGGAAGTGACGCATCAGCCGGACCGCATCTGGTGGGCTGTCACTGGAGTGGGCGTGGCCACGGCTGCATTGCTCTGGATTTACGACAAGACATTCAAAGCTGCGACGGCAGTTCCGGCAAAGTGAGGGAATCTTCGACCATCGCACTGTGACGGCGCGTCACAGCATTTGCTTTGCAGTTTTTTTATCATGGCCTCCTCGAAACGAACTCGCAGCCAGCACTCCACGACGCTGCACGAGGAGATCGCGGCCATGGACCCAGCCACTCCCACATACATTGCGAACCATATTCGACGCGTGCTGAAGGATGGCGGTTCGACGCCGCATTCGGCCGAGGTGCAGCGCTTCTTCAAAGAAGAAATACGTTCGCGCGGCTGGTACACGGCTGAGCTGAGGAAATTCGCCGTGCGCTTCCGTCGCAGCATTCTCCGGGAACGGGGAATGGATTTCCTGTTGCAGGTCGCAGACGAGCTTTTCTCCGGCAGAATCCTCGAAGAAAAAATCATGGCCGTCTTTCTGCTGGAAAACCAGACAGACAGTCTCGGCGATCGCGAGTTTCAACTGTTTGCGTCCTGGATCGACCGTATCTCGAGCTGGTCCGACCACGACTCGCTGGTGCATTGCCTTCTGTCACCGATGGTTTCGGCAAAGGCCGGGCGCTGCCGCGAAGTTTTCGAGTGGGCGAAGTCGCCGAATCGCTGGCGGCGACGGGCGGCTTGTGTTGCGCTGATTCGGGGAGCGCGCGAACGGCGCTTTCGTCCACAGATCGTGCGGCTGTCGAATCAACTGCTCAACGACGAAGACGATATGGTGCAAAAGGGACTGGGCTGGCTGTTGCGAGAAGCGGCCAAGGCCGATCGCGAAGGCACGCTACCGTACCTGATGAAGATTCGCGAGAAAGCGCCGCGACTGGTGTTGCGGACGGCGTGCGAGACGCTGCCGAGTGACATGCGAAGGCAAGTCTTACAGACCTAAGAACGGATTAGCGAGAATTTGTGGGAGTTGCGCTGCCCGCTGCCAAGAGCCGAGCCTTGCTCGGCTGGACGGGCGAGACGCCCGTCCCCACACAAACAATGCAAACCACAAACCTCTCAGTGGCCTTCGTCTTCTAGATACTTCTCGACTTCGAGCGCCGCCATGCAGCCAGAGCCGGCAGCTGTGATTGCCTGGCGATAGCGCCGGTCCTGCACGTCGCCACAGGCGAAAACTCCGGGCACGCGCGTGAAGACATTTTTCTGGGTGATCAGGTATCCGTCGGCGTCGGTTTCCAGTTGATCTCCGAACATCTTGGCATTCGGAATATGGCCGATGCCGAGAAACATGGCGCTGGTCGGGAACTCCCAGCTTTCTCCGGTTTTCAAATTGCGCAGCTTCAGCGCGGTGACTTCCTTTTTGTGGACGTCGAGGACATCGTCGACCACGGTATCGGTCATGAACGCCACTTTAGGATTCTCCCGGGCGCGGTCAAGCATGATCTTCGAAGCGCGGAACTGATCGCGACGATGAATCAGCGTGACTTTGCTGGCGAAGCGCGTGAGAAATGTTGCTTCTTCCATGGCGGAATCCCCGCCGCCAATCACGACAATTTCTTTGCCGGAAAAGAAAAACCCATCGCACGTCGCGCAAGAAGATACGCCGTGGCCAATCAGAGCGTGCTCGTTCGGCAAGCCCAGCCAGCGCGCAGAGGCTCCGCTGGCGATGATCAAGGTGCGCGTCTGAATCGTATCTTTGCCTACGGTGATCTCGAGCGGCTGCTTGCTCAGGTCGGCTTTCACGACGTGTCCGATACGGTATTCGGCTCCGAAGCGGCCCGCCTGCTTGCGCATGTTTTCAATTAGTTCGGGTCCTTGAATGCCGTCAGGAAAGCCAGGGAAATTCTCGACGAGCGTGGTCATCGACAGCTGGCCCCCGGGTTCGTGGCCTTCGATGACAAGGGGTTTGAGATTGGCGCGGGCGCTATAAAGGGCGGCAGTATGGCCGGCGCATCCGGAGCCAATGATTACTACGTTGCGTATATCCATAGTCTTCGGGAAACTTTGTCAGAAAATCAGTGTCAGAAAATCAGTATTCAAAGGGTGCCAATAGAACGAGTGCTAATAGATAGATTCCGGAAAAACCATTTCGCTTCATAGCGCAAAAGTGGCCACCACGGGATCACTTGTAACCGAAGCCGTCGCACGCTACGGAGCTTTCTTGCCGCTGGCTGCGGGCTTGGCCGTCCTTGTGGTCGCTTTTCCAACGCCCAAGTGAGATAACTCTTGCGGCACCGTTCTGGGCGCATCCAAAGCGGAGCGATAACGCTCCATGATCGAAGAGGCAAGGTGGAAGATCGGCTCATAGGCGCTCTGATCGACGGCACTCTGACCGCCGGGGGACTCGCCTCCACAACGCGCCAGCACCACCGAGGATTTCCCGAAGCGCTCCAATTTGATGCGCGATACAGGAGTGCTAGCCGACAACATCGCGGCGGCCGATGTGACGGTCGAGGCACTGTCTTCGATGGAGATCTCGATCAAATCTTTCGGGTCGCGCACGCGCAGCACCAGGGTCTCGACCATATCCTTGGCATCGGTGCTGAAGGAATATTGGACGGTGCTAAACAGTGTGGCGTCGGGAAACTCGCGCCGCACCCGGACCCAATCGGCGGACGAGACGGCACCGGCGGGTAATTGTTCCATCCCAGGGATGGGCGTGCTTTGGTCGAGCGTGGAATGGCCGCGAGCAACTTCAAAATCTTTGCTGAACGCCGGTTTGCCGGGCACCTTCGCGAGGGCCGAAGATAATTCCTTTCGCTGGTCGGCCGGAGGCGCACAGACATTGAGAACGCTAACTTTCACGGGAGGCGTCTGGGAGGGAGCCGACGGTTGCTGGGCGGCAATCGGGGAAACCAAAACGAGGGCCGCCACCAGGTTCAGAATTTTGTGAGGGAACACGGCGAAATTGTATCAGGCTCGCTGGCTGGAGTTGGTTACACAGCGACTCACCGATAAAGATGGCGGACGCAAAGTTGAGGGGGCGAGCAATTCCGCGCCGATCATTAGTCGTTCGTCGCTAGTCGTTCGTCGGACCCGCGGTCGGACTAGTCGGCCGCTCCCGACAAGTCTTCGATCGAGCCATGCCTCCGAAGCAACTGGGGCAGGTTCTGCGAAAAGGCTGAGCGTGGCAACACCATGTCACAACCCACCTCGTGCGCCTTCTGCTTCAGATCGCCTTGTACGTGCGACAGGAATCCGATGATCGACGTGCCCTTCTTCAGCTTGCTTTTCAGTTTGGGGATCAGCGTCAAAGGCTTGGCGTTGACGTTGTTCAAGTCGAAGATGATGAGGGAAGGCTTCTCTTCGCCATTGCTCTTCATGCGCTCGGTGAGTTCTTTCTCGTTCTTGACGAACTCGACCTTCACATTCATCTTTTGTCCCGTCGCCTGAATCTTGCTCAGGAAGAACAGGTCTTCGACAAAAGCAAAGACGCGCGAAGCAGCATCGGCTTTGGGAGCGGGCAGAGGCTCAGGATCGAGGACGGGGTAGGAGCCGGAAAATCCGGGCCGCCGTGGTCCACGACTGCCGCTGCCATTGCCGTTGCCATTATCACCATTCTGGTTGGCGCGATAGCTGTGGTCCATGGGAGCGGTGAAAATGCCTTGCTGCTCCTGCCGTTTTTGGCCCATCGGGCCTCCAGCACCGCCGCGTCGAGGCGGACGCCGTCCACGGCGCCGCTTGTGTCTCCCCCCGCCTGCGGAGGGATTTCCAGGTCCTGCATTCATATTTTTCTCTTGTAAAGCTTTGAAGTTCATCCTTAGCCTGATCACAGACTAAGTGTCTTGTCTTCCCCTAAAGCCCGCACGCGAGCGTGTGCTGATTTGCGGCACACTGGCTAACGGCAGACCAAACCCCACATCGGCTGGATGCTTTTTGAGAACGCTTTTTGAGAACAATGCTTCAAACTGTCTTGGCGCCTGGAGTCTTTCTTGGCGCGAACGGCCAGCATGGAAGCATGGCCATTGGGAACACCTTGATGTTACTCACGAAAGCACCCCCAGCGCAAGGGGGGAGTGCCTTTAGTTTTCCACATGAAGGGCATTAGTCCAAGGGACCTTACGACAACCGGATCGTCGTCTGGGTGGAAGTGTTTCGTGACTTCGCCCGCAGAGACGGCTAAACGAGCGGGCGCCATCGCGGAGTCACGCCTCTTTTCATCCTCCTGAAGTTCGGCAGGGACACGCCGATGTAATAGTGGTGAAACCCGCATTTGCCAAACAAAAAACGCCCTCGCCTTCGCTTGCCTTGCCGGGACAGCGCTTTGTCGCCCGCCAGCCCATTTTCGACCGGTCCCAAAATGTGTTTGGCTACGAACTGCTGTTTCGCAACGGCATCGAAAACTATTTCAATGCCGATCCCGAATCGGCGGCGCGATCTACGCTGGATAGTTCGCTTCTTTTCGGAATCAACACGCTTTGCGACAACCGGCGCGCTTTTGTAAATTGCACGCGTGAGGTTCTGTTCAAAGACCTGATCACTTTGTTGCCGCCCAGTCAGGTCGTGGCCGAGATTTTGGAAACGGTTGAGCCCGAAGACCGCGTAATTGCAGCGTGTAAACGGTTAAAGGCGTTCGGATACATGATCGCGCTCGACGATTTTGCTCCCAATGATCCGCGCATCCCGCTGGTGGAATTTGCCGACATCATCAAGGTAGATCTACTGGCAACGCGGCCCGAGGAACGCGCGAGCATGATGCGGCGGTTTGGATCGGCGAAGTGCAAAATGCTGGCCGAAAAATTGGAGACTCCGCATGAGTTCTATCAGGCTCGCGAGATGGGATTCGCCTATTTTCAGGGCTACTTTTTTTGTCGTCCAGAAATTGTGATGGGCCGCGAGGTTCCGGCCAGCCGAATTCATTACGTGCGTCTGCTCGAGATGGTGTCGCGCCGCGAAATCGACATGCGGGAGCTCGAGAAGCTGCTCAAACAGGAAGCGTCCATTTCGTACCGGCTGCTCCGGTATCTGAATTCTCCCATCTTCGGCTTCGCGCTTGAAATCACGTCCATTCGCCACGCCATGGCCGTTCTGGGAGAACGCGAGATGCGGCGTTGGATCCGTTTGGTAGTGACGGTGGGTGCGGCCGAGCAAAAATGCAGTGAACTGGTTCTGATGGGCCTGGCCCGCGCTCGTTTTTGCGAATTACTTTCCGACCGAACTCATCCCAACTCGGACCTGTTTCTGATGGGTTTACTTTCGGTGATGGACGCAATCCTCGAAGTAACGATGGAGTCGCTTCTCCAACAGCTGCCGGTGGAGCACGAAACAAAGGCAGTCTTACTTGGCCAGAAAAGCAGCCTTCGGCCGCTTTATCAGCTGATGCTGGCGCAGGAATCGGGGGAATGGGTGCAGTCCGCCGAACTGGCGAAAGGCTTGAAGCTGACGGAAGACGACGTCGCCTCGACGTGGTGGCAGGCATTGCAATGGGCGCAGGAAGCGACGGGTGGGGGAGTGTAGGAGAGTCAGCTTTCAGCCGTCAGGCAAAGCCCACGTCTCGACAAAAGCTGACGACGGATTGCGGATCGCTGTCTACGGCGCTTCGATCAATTCCATTTTGCCGTCGCGAGTGCGGTGCAGCACCAGCAACCGGCCTTTGGGATCACGGAAGACGAAGACGTCCTTGTCGCGAAAATGCGCTTCTTTGATAGCTTCCTCCAAGGTCATGGGACGAAGCGACACTGAGTCCTGGGAACGTACGAGATGCACTTCCGTGGTTCGCGCCACCGAAGGAAACTTGTGCACGAGAACGGAAACGGTCGTGCTCTCGGACAATCCGATGGCTGCCTGAATATTGTCTTGCAGCGCCTGACCGTCGAATTTGTTGACGGCCTTGCGCTTCTTGCTCAACCATTTCGTTTTGTATTTGAGCGCCTGCTTCTGCAAGTGGTCGAGAGCTTCATTCACCGCCGAGATCATGTCGCCGGTTTGTGCCATACCAACGATCGGCCCATTCGGCGGATCGATGGTGATTTCCGCTTTATAGCGGCGCTTCTCGACAGCGAGAATTACTTTGGTCTCGAAGCGGTCGCCCAGAATTTTGCGTATTTTATTAAGGCCGGTTTCAACTTCTTTGCGGATGGAGGGAGAAATTGTGTATTGCCTGCCGGTGTACTCCACGTTCATTGAGCATCCTCCGGAAAAGACTTAAGGTCAGAGGTTCGGAGGTCAGATTTCAGAGGTGAAAACTGAATGTGCATCGGCCTTTCACTTCTACAATCTGACCACTCACTTCTGCAATTATTTCTTAACTCTTCTCTGATGCGTGCTGGGAATTTTCATGTCTTCCCGGTATTTCGCAACGGTGCGGCGCGTTACCTGAATGCCCTGCGACTGCAAAATGCGAGTGATCTGTTCGTCGGTCAACGGCCGGCTTGGATCTTCATCTTCAATGAGCTTTTTGACGCGCCGCTTCAGGATGAGAAGCGAAGTGCCTCCACCTTCGGGGCCCTGCACGCTTTCGGAAAAGAAATATCGTAATTCGAAAACGCCTTGCGGGGTATGGACGTACTTATTGGCCACCGCGCGGCTGACGGTCGAGGGATGGACTCCAATCTCTTCAGCGACTTCCTTGATCATCATCGGCTTCAGCTGATCGATTCCGAGATCGAGAAAATCCTGCTGACGGGCCACGATGGAATAGCACACTTTGGCAATCGTCTGCTTGCGCTGCTCGATATTCTTGATCAGCTGGATGGCCGACTTGTAGCGATCTTTTACGTAGTTGCGCGTGTCGCGGTCGTTGCCGTCGCGGGTGAGCAGCCGCTTGTAGGCGGGGTTCAAGCGGAGCTGTGGCATGTCTTCGTCGTTCATGATGACCAGCCACTCGTCACCGTGTTTCACGAACGCCACGTCAGGCTCAATCAACCGCGCTGGAACCTTGTTGTAGCGCAGGCCCGGCCGGGGATCGAGAGTGCGCACATAATCAAGCGCCGCTTGCACCGCTTCCACTGGACGCCCGATGGCGCGCGCGATTTCCTTGAATTGCTTCAGCGTGACGGCGCGCAGATGCTGGTCTACGACGGCAATCGCATCTTTTACGACTTGCTCGCTGAGCGCGACCGCTTCAGCGCTGCCGTTGCTGTGCAAATGCAACTGGCCTAGGTGATAGCGCAGTTGATTGAGCAGGCATTCGCGCAGATCGCGGCAAGCAATGCCCTGCGGATCGAATTGCCGGACAACTTCAAGCGCTTCGTGCAAATCGCCGAGCGTGAAAGTTACATCTGGAATTCGGGCGCGCGCGGTCGCTGCGCCAGTCGAAGTGTTGCCAGAATGGTTCGCGCTTTGGGCCGCCGGGATGGGAGCAACCTCACCGTGATCGACTCCCGCCGAAGACGCGACCGGAGTGTCGGTTCCCACTGCAACTTCTTCCCTGCCCCCAAATTCGAACTCCCGATTGGCTGATCCGGAGAGGCCGGCGAACGGCGTCGTGCTTTCTTCCGATGCCAGCCTGGAAAAAGCGGCGAGATCGTCCGGAGCGGACACGGAAGCCCCACGCGCGGGCGTAATCAGATCAGAATGGGCTAGTTCAGAATCGGCAAGATCGGCGCCGGCTAGCTCAGAGCCAGAGTCAGAACTGGAGAGATCAGAAATCAGAAGATCAGAATTCGCAAGATCAGCGCCGTGGACATCCGCATCGAGCAGATCGGAATGTTCGCTATCGGCAACCAGTCCGAGGGCCGCAGCTTCTCCCACAATCTTGGCGGCCGCTTCGACGTCGGCTTCAGGAGCGGCAACCGGAGCGATGCCCAACAATTCTTCGTCGCTCGCGATCAGGTATCCTTCTTCGTTCAAATTCCCGATGATCAACTGGGCAGCCTGAAGCACCGGCGGACGCAGGGAAATCGCGCCCAATTGCCACAACAGGTGATCGCTCAGATTCCCAGGCTTCGACAGGAAGTTCTCGAACGAAGGCTTTTCGATCTCTTCCATCTCTCCCGAACTGCGATAGCCGGGATCGAGATATTCTTGGAAAAACGAACCGAAGTCGATTTCTTCGAACGGATCTTTCTTCTCATCCGCGACGGGAGTTGCCTCTTCTGACGTGGCTTTGGCAGCCAAGCGGTCGCGCTCTTCTTCCTGACGGCCAACATCGTCCAAAAGGGGGATCGCGTCTTCCAGTTCTTCTAAAACTGGATTCTCGACCATCTCGGCATTGATCATGTCTTTGAGCTCGAGCTTGTTGAGCGCAAGCACCGACACCATCTGCACGAGGCCCGGCGTCAGGATCTGACGCTGGGACAATTTGACGTTCAATCTGTGCTGAAGAAGCACCATTTCTCCCTGACAAATTTATTATTCCCCACCCCGCCCGCCTGAATCCGCTGCGGTGCACCTCCGAGTGTGGAAAATTTAGCTTCTCATGCGCTGAGGTAGTTCGTATGGGCACGAAAGGACAGTGCGCCCAAGCCTTAGTAACCAGAAACAGCTATCGGCTCTTGGCTTTTAGCTCTTCGCAAACCTAGCTCACACGAGCGAGAAGCTCTCCCCCAAATAAACTCTGCGAACTTCCGGATCGCTACCCAACTGCTCTGGCGTACCGGACCGGAAGATTCGGCCTTCGTTGATGATGTACGCCCGATCCGTCACCGACAAAGTCTCGCGAACGTTGTGGTCCGTGATCAGGATTCCGATGCCACTGGCGCGCAGATCGGAGATGATTTTCTGCAAGTCCAAAACTGCGATCGGGTCGATGCCAGAAAATGGCTCGTCCAACAAAATGAAAGTCGGATTGATGCACAGCGAGCGCGCGATCTCCACGCGCCGCCGCTCGCCGCCCGACAAGGCGTACCCGCGATTCTGCCGAATATGCTCAAGGCCGAGCTGATCGATCAGCTTCTCTGCCTTTTCCCGGCGCTCGTGCCAGGAAATCGGTTGAACCTCGAGCACAGCAAGAATGTTCTCCTCAACCGTCAACTTGCGAAATACAGAAGCTTCCTGAGGAAGATAGCTAATGCCATACTGGCGTGCCCGTAAGTACATGGGAACACTAGTGATATCTTCGTCGTCGTACAAAACTCTGCCGCTATCGGGAGGAACCAGGCCTACGATGGAGTAAAAAGAGGTTGTCTTTCCAGCGCCGTTCGGTCCGAGCAGGCCGACAACTTCGCCCTGTAGAACTTGAAGGCTAACTCCATTTACTACGCGTCGGCCACGATAGGACTTTCCAATTTCGTCGGTGGCCAGCGTATGCATTTATCGTGCCACTTGCGTCCGTGTAACTGTCGGGGACGTTTTATTACCTTCAACCAGCACCCTATCATCGCGTTTATAGAAAGTCAACGAATCGCCCGTAGTCTTGCCCCGTTCGGCATCAAAAATGCTGGGAGGTCCGCTTAACGGTCCGCCGGTGAGAACGAACTTGTCCTCCGCCGCCGTATAGACCAGTCGCTCGCCCGTGGCATGACGCGTCGGCTCCGTGACGATAACCTTCTCTTCGGCCACGATCCGATCAACCTGCCCGGGAGTTCCGGGCGAACCCGCAACCGGCGACTCACTTCGTGGACGCAGAAATACTGTCATGCGATCTGCAGTCATAGTGGCGTCGGATCCCTTGACCGTCACTCCACCGTTCAGGAACATTTTGCGGTCTGCATCTGCGTAATCGAGGTGCGCCGACGTGATACGAACGGGGCTCACCTTGCCGCTCTTGTCCACCTGCGCCAGCACGGTTGAGACCGCCTGCGTCGCGCTGGCTTGCGCGACCAGCGATCGCTTATCGCGGTCAAACTGGAGCGTCGGGCCCTCAATCAGGTTCGCGTTCTGCCACAAACGGGCATCGCCGCTGTATACCGCAATCGATGGCGAATGGTGCGCCGTCATATTGCGGCTGGTCACATGGATTGGGTCAGAAGACGCCAGCATCCCTCCGTCCGGCTGAGCTTTCAGCTCCGAGTAAGAGCTCTTGACGTTGCCCTCGGCAACAGCATCCCCAGTCGCGCGGTTCACGCGAATCGTCTGCGCCGTTGTCGCCATGCCGGTATCGACCACGCGCGGCGAGCCGGTGAGCACGAGCATCTGGTCAGCGGCCGTGTATTCGCCGCGCTGCGCCCAGGCTTTTTGTGGACCATCGACGTAAGTGAAAGCGCCCGTCTGTGTGATCGAAGAGATGCCGCCCTCGGGGAGGAAAGCTACATCCAGCATCTGGCTGGTGGATATGCGATCCGTCTGGTTCGGCGCACCCATTTTGCTGCTGACAATCTTCGCGTCCGGTTCGCCATGCAGAGTGGCCAGGCGATTCTTATCCGTAAATTTAGCCGTGAATTTGGACGCCGTGACCACCGTCTTCTGATTGGTCGCGGGTTGCGTGATCACGATCTGCGGCGGCCCGCTGGTCTCGGCGCGCTCGATAAGGCGGCCATCTTTGACCAGGAAGTCCATCACTGGCGCGGTCATCTCGAGATCCTGACCGGCCTTTGACGGAGAGGCCGATTTCCCTGTCGACGCGGCGATGGAACCCGTTCCGCCCGCGCCATTTTTCTGGGTCAGCCGCACTCCATCTTCGGCATGCACCGTCTGGAGGATTTGCTGCCCCACAAAATGCAGCGTCACGCGCCCGGCGGCAGCGTCAGAGGGCTGCGATCCCTCGGTTCTAAGTTGCACATTGCCGCTCAGGATCGCGGTGGTTAGCAGATTCCGGTTTCCCGTCAAGAAGATCTCGGCGCGATCGGACCGCGCATGCGCACTGCGTTCGGCGGAACTTGTATCGGATACTTCGGCCTGCTTCGAGTTCCGGGACTGAGGCTTGCCGGCAAACTCGCTCTCGACATTGCCCTCGGCCAGAATGCGTTCGACCGTGTTGTCTTCCCGCAGAAAGAACGTCGCCTGATCGGATTGCATGCGCTGCCGCTCGCGAACGAGGTGGACCGCATTTAGCACAATGAGACGAGGCGCCTTCGTAATGACGCCGTGGGATGCGTGCAGGTCAAGAGGTTCGGGGCGCCGGACGGTCATGGCAACGGATGACAACAAGTTCATCGTGCCCGTATTCGCGACGTAGTCGATCCCCACAGCCGATCCGGAGGCCTGCGGCGTCTCGAAGACTACCTTGCCTGTGGCCGTCGCGTCTCCAGTATTTTTGTTGAAGACGAGGCCTTCGCTTTCCAAGTGGATAGGATCTTTCAACTGGGCGGGAGCCGTTTGATCGGAATGCTGAGCCCCTTCGGGATTCGCTTGCAGATCAATGAATACTCTGCCGTGAGCGGTCACTTGGCCCGAAGCGGGATCGTACTCAAAATCGTCTCCCGCAATTTGGTCGAAGCGGCTGGCATCGCGTCCGTAAATGATGATTTTGACGTTGTGCAACTCGGCCCGCGAACCCGCCTTGAACTGAACCGCCTTGGAAGCTTTCAGCGTGAACAGAGTTCGCCCTTCGACCGACTTGGAGACGGAAAATCCCTCGGCGGTCTGCTGAATGTCGAGTCCAACTTTGGCGGGAATGTCGTGAACCAGTTTGCGCACGCGAAACTGCGCGTAGAAGTACATGCCGGCAACGGTAACAATCATGAGGACCGCGAGCACGGCGAACCAACGGCGCAGGCGTCGAACGGGGAGAACCATCAGAGGCTAGTGTAACTCGCAGGACGCGACGCTCATCGATTCCTGGGTTATCGCGTGGCGAGTTGCGTCTGGGGCTGTGGTTAACTTCGAAATACCAGTGTTCCCGCCAGCAGATCGTGCAGTCCCTGTTTGCGCTCGGTGAATCCGACCATGATGTAGCCGATGCACAGAATCAACCCTGAAAGGTATTTTGCAAAGTGGCGTCCGGTGGCGCGTTCAAAGGAGATGCGGTTGCCGGAAAGATCGGTGACTTTCATTCCGCAGACCATCTTGCCCAAAGTTGCCTGGTAGGAGGAACTCTCCATAAAGGCCTCATACAACCATCCAGCAAAAATTGCGGCGATCGCGGTGACACCGCCGCCCAAGAGCGCAAGCCCCCACGGACGATGGAGTCCGCCCATCATCCCCGCTAATCCCAGGCCGCCGAAAAACAGGTGAATCGGGGAGACCACGACGCGGATGATGATCCAGTCAATGATGGCGGCGACGACGCGGATCCAGAACCCTGCGTAGTGAACCCCGACCACTGGCACGGCCGCTGGGTATGGAGTCGGCGGGTATGGAGCCGGCGGGTACGGAACCGCAGCATACGGAACTCCAGCGTTCGGAATTCCGGGGTTGGAGGGGGACGAAACCGGGGCGGGGGCGACTCCGGGCGTGGGAGATGTAGGCACTCCGCAGCGGCTGCAAAACTGAGTCCCGTCGGTATTCTGTGCGCCGCACTTGTTGCAGAAAAAAATTCCGCTCATGCCCGGCACTATAAAGAGGGATTTGCCGCTTGTCAAAGCTGTCGGAATCGGCGTGTCTTTGGCGATCTGGAAGAGGCATGATGGCCGACCGCCATAATGACAGACCCAAATCGTTCATCGCTCTCGCCGTGAAAAACTAAAACGTTGATTAGGTGTGCGAGTTGGGTTGCGAGCTAGTTCATCTGGACGGGCACCGGAAGAATTTTCTTCTGGATCGCCACCGTCACTAGTTGCACCTTGTTGTGGATGTCAAGTTTGCGCATCAAGTTGAATTTGTGGGCCTCCACCGTCTTCACGCTGACGCCGAGAGCGGCTGCGGCTTTCTTCACGGTGTGTCCCTCGGCAAGCAACTTCATCACTTCGCACTCGCGCAGGGTTAGCGTATTTCTGCGGAGCGGCACGCGTCCTCCCGACGAAACTTGCCGGTTGGCTTCGCCTTTCACTTTCGTCTGCCCCAATTTCGTATGCACCAGCGGACTCATCGATTTCTCGCCGCGATGCACAGCCCGCAGAGCGCTCAACAAGAGCGGCGCCGGAGTGTCTTTCAGCAAATACCCACTTGCGCCCGAGCGCATCGCCTGCTGAATGTATTCCGGATCTTCGTGCATGGTCAGATAGACAATTCTGGTGCCGCCGCAGTGCTCCTCGATCAGGCGGCCCGATTCAAACGCAGACATGCCCGGCATGCTGATGTCGAGCAACACCAGATCGGGGCGATGCTGCAACACCAGTTTCAGGGCTTCGGAGGCATCGCCCGCCTCGCCTACGACGGTGAAATCGGGAGAATCCTCGAGCAGGCGGCGCACGCCGTAGCGCAGCATCTCGTGATCGTCGGCGAGCACACAGCGTATGCGCGTGTCCGCATCCTGATGCATCGGACCAGTCTTCATAGTTGACATTGATTCAATCCCTCGCGTCCTGTGACGAAGTGACGCGACGAGTCTACAACTCAGGGCGCTCTGCCCGGTACTATGCACGAAAGTGCCATTTCATTGTACCTGTGCGAGCCGTTCTTTCCCGCAAAATCTTGCCCGCAAAATCTTCCACCCCCGGCAAACCAGGGCCAAAGTGAGCTGAACGTTTCTTCATCATTTACAATGCCTCTTCCACATGCTGCGTTACTTTACCTCCGGAGAATCTCACGGCGAAGCGCTGGTGGCGTTTCTTTCCGGATTGCCCGCGGGCTTGGCCGTCGACCAGGAATTCGTCGACCGGGAACTCTGGCGCCGCCAGCAAGGCTTTGGACGCGGCGGCCGCATGAAAATCGAAACTGATCGCGCTCACTTTCTCTCGGGCGTGCACCACGGTAAAACCATCGGATCTCCGATCGCCGTCATGTTACAGAATCGCGACTGGCAGAACTGGAAAGAATCGCTTCCCGTCGAGACGGGCGATCCCGCGAAACACAAGCGCGTTGCCTCTCCGCGACCGGGACATGCCGATCTTGCCGGAGCCCTGAAGTACGACTTCACCGAAGCCCGCTACGTGCTCGAGCGCGCCTCGGCCCGTGAATCGGCCGCCCGCGTAGCCATCGGAGCGCTGGCCAAATTGCTTCTGCGCGAACTGGGCATTGAAGTCCTGAGCCATGTGATTGCCGTAGGTGCAGTATCGATTGCCGATCGAGAAATTCCCTGGGAACAAATCGAACCGCTTGCCGCGAAGAACGAAGTCTTGCTCTCCTGCGCCGACGCCGATGCCGAGCAACGCATGAAAGAAGAAGTCGACAAAGTTTTGCGCACAGGCGATTCAGTCGGCGGAGTCTTCGAAGTCGTAGCTCATAACGTTCCGCCCGGTCTCGGGAGCTACGTGCAATGGGACGAACGTCTCGACGCTCTGCTCGCCGCCGCCGTTATGTCGTTGCAAGCGGTCAAAGCCGTGGAGATTGGCAGTGCAATTCAGGCTGCGCATTCGCCGGGATCGGCGGTGCACGACGAGATCGGATATCAGAACGACGTAGGATTCTCCGGCTTCACGCGCACCCGCAACAATGCAGGAGGTCTCGAAGGCGGAGTATCGAACGGCCAGGAGATTCGCGTGCGCGGCTATCTTAAGCCGATTTCAACGCTGCGCCGTCCATTGCAGTCGGTCGATTTCACGACACGCGAACCCGTCAAAGCTGCCTACGAGCGTTCGGATGTGTGCGTGGTCCCAGCCGCGGGCGTCGCGGCCGAATCGATGGTGGCGCTCACCTTGGCGCGTTGCGCGTTAGAAAAATTTGGCGGCGATTCGATCCGAGAGACTAAAAGAAATTTCGCTGGATACCTGGAGCAACTGAAGGCCTTCTGACTCAAAATATGATCTATCCCATCGTAAAATTCGGCGATCCCGTGTTAGAAACTCCCGCCGCCCAGGTCACCACCTTCGACGACGATCTCAAGAAGCTGATCGAAGATATGTTCGAGTCGATGTATGCGGCCCGCGGTGTGGGATTGGCCGCGCCGCAAATAGGCATCGCGAAGCGCATCGCTGTCGTCGACGTCACCTTCAAAGAAGATCCCGACGCCAAGCTCGTCCTCATTAATCCCGTCATCATCCACAAAGAAGGACGCCAGCGGAACAGCGAAGGCTGCCTCAGCATTCCAGAATTTCGCGAAGACGTCACCCGCGCGAAAATCGTGACCGTGCGCGCTCAGGATCTACGCGGCAAAACCTTCGAGCACACGGGAGAAGACTTGCTGGCCCGCGCCTTTCTCCACGAGACCGATCACCTCAATGGCAAGCTCTACATTTCTCATGTGAGCGCGCTGAAACGCGATTTGATCAAGCGTAAAATTAAGAAATTGGTGAAGGCGGGTGAGTGGTAGATTCTCCGTTTAATATCTTGCAGTCTGGGCCCACGCCGGGCTCGATGCGCCTGGTGTTCTGTGGCACGCCGCGATTCGCGGTTCCCACCCTGGAAAGATTGGTCGAGGCCGGCCATACGGTGCCCCTGGTCGTGACCCAACCCGATCGCCCTCGCGGACGTGGCATGGAAGTGACAATTTCCCCTGTTAAAGACGCGGCCCTCCGTCTAGGCCTCGCTGTCGCGCAGCCCGAAAAAATCAAGAACAACACGGAATTCCGCGAGCAACTCGAGGCCGTCCGGCCGGACGCGATCATCGTCGTGGGTTACGGCCGCATCATTCCTCAATGGATGATCGACCTTCCGCCGCTCGGAAATTTGAATCTGCATGCTTCTCTGCTCCCGAAGTATCGCGGAGCTGCGCCCATCCAGTGGGCGATTGCCTGCGGCGAATCCGTCACCGGTGTCACGACCATGCGTATCGACGCCGGCCTCGATACGGGCGACATTCTCATGCAGGATGAACTTCCCATTGGCGCGGAAGAGACGGCCGTAGAATTGGGCCCGAGGCTCGCCACCATCGGCGCAGATTTGATGGTCGATACTCTGGAGGGCCTCGACACGGCAGAAGTCTATCCCACTCCGCAAGATGACTCGCTGGCGTCGCTGGCGCCGATTCTCAAAAAAGAAGACGGTCGCATGGATTTCGCACGAACCGCTGAAGACCTCTTCAATCGCCTGCGCGGTTTTCAGCCCTGGCCCGGCGCCTTCACGACCTTCCGTGGCAAGAACCTGCAATTGCATCGCGCGCGGGCCTTGCAGATATCCGCCAAGCTCGCGCCGGGCGAGATCGCCGTCGATGGGACGCGCTTGCTTGTCGGTTGTGCCGAACATACCCAGACGGCGCTCGAATTGCTCGAAGTTCAACTTGAAGGCAAACGGCGCATGAGCGCGTCTGAGTTCATCAACGGATACCGCCCCAAACCCGGCGACCATCTGGGACAATAGTCAGTAATGGCTGTTTCTGCGGCTCGCTCTGTGGCCTTCGAGATTCTGCTGCGCGTGGAGCGCGAAGATTCGTACGCCGTCGAACTGCTCCATTCCACCGCACTTTCTAAACTGTCCTCGCGCGATCACGGTCTGACGACTGAACTGGTGATGGGCGTCCTGCGTTGGCAGTCTTTGCTGGATCGCCGCCTTGCGGCAGCCTCGTCGCAGAAGTTCGAACAGCTGGATCGCGAGGTCGTGGCCGCTCTACGCTTGGGCGCGTATCAGCTGCAGTTTCTTTCCCGGGTTCCCGCGCGCGCGGCGATCTTTGAAAGCGTGGAACTGGTGAAAGCGGCACGCAAGCGGTCTGCCGCTCCGTTCGTCAATGCCGTCCTGCGGAAAATTGCGGCATCTCCAGCGCCCGACACGATGATGCAAATTACCGAGTCTCCCGACACGGCTACGCTCGCCGAAAACGCGGCCCATCCCGCGTGGCTGGTAGGACGCTGGGTTCAGCAATACGGGCTGGAAGCAGCGCGGCAGATCTGCCTCCACGATCAGACCGTGCCCGAAACCAGCATTCATCTTCATGATGACGGCGACAGCCACGAGGGTGCAGTGGAAAAAGAGTTGTCCGCAGCGGGCGTTCAGCTCTCGCCCGGCCGATTTATCTCGGCCGCACGTCGGGTTGTCTCCGGTGATGTCAGCGCGATGCGGCCTTTTCTCCAAGGGCTCATCTCGATTCAGGATGAAGCTTCGCAATTGGTCGCGCTGCTGACCGCTCGCCAAAACAACGGGTCGAATGGCGCGATCCTCGACTGTTGCGCCGCTCCCGGCTCAAAGACGGCGCTGCTGGCCCGTTACAATCCGCAGGCGAAAATCGTAGCGACCGAACTGCATCCCCACCGTGCGCGGCTGCTGAAATCTCTCATCCGCCAGCCGAACGTCAACATCGTCGCGGCCGACGCCCGCCATCTTCCGTTTGCAATTGATTTTGTTCGGATACTCGCCGACGTCCCCTGCTCAGGCACCGGCACGTTGGCTCGCAATCCCGAGATCAAATGGAAACTCAAAATCGCAGACCTGCAAGATCTCAAGGCAAGGCAAACGGCGATTCTGAAATCCGCTCTCGCCCACCTGTCGGTTCGCGGACGGCTGCTTTATTCCACCTGTTCGCTGGAGCGCGAGGAGAACGAAGAACTGGTCGAAAGTACGCTCGCTGGCATGGCAGAATTTCGCGTCCTCGACATCAAGCCCGAATTAGAGCGGCTGCAAGAGTCCGGCGAGCTTAGTTGGGAAAACCTCGAGTCAATCCTCGCCGGTCCCTATCTCAGGACGATTCCAGGCGTCCATCCGTGCGATGGATTCTTCGCAGCGCTGATCGAACGCCGATAGCCCGAGTCGTGTAGAGACGGGGCTTGCCCCGTCTCGCGCCCACAAACTACGTGGAGGACGAAAAGAACGGGCACGCTTTAGCCCCTGAGGGCCACCCGCAATAAAGTCGAGGGTTGCGAATAAACACTGAATCAGAGTTAGCGAACTTCGAAATTCACCACGCTGCCAGCAGCGATCTTCTGTCCCGGCAATGGAGTCTGGTTAACGATCATGCTGGCCGCGCTCGGTTGCGCATCAGCAGCGGGCGCAACGCCACTAGACATATCCCCCGTTAACGTGGACGCAGCAGGAAGCAGCGTAACCTTCCCCACCTTCATACCCGCATCCTGCAACGCCAGCGTCGCGCTTCCGAGCGGCTGGCCGGTAAGGTTCGGCATCACGTAGGTTAATGGCTCAGGGCCGTCGCTCACCAGTAGGCCGATCTTCGGCGCCGCCACTCCACTTGCTTTCGCCGGAGGACTTTGCGAGATCACGCGATCTTGCGGCAGATCGGGCAGACTCACATGCGCGATCGAAGCCAGAGTCAACCCGCGGCGGCGTATGTTCAACTCCGCGACCCGCTCGCTGCCGCCCGTCACATCGGGAATCGCGATGCGCTGCGGCCCTAGACTCTGCGCTACGCGAACCGACCATCCCCGCCGCACTTTTGTTCCCGCTGGCGGCATTTGCGTCATCACGCGGCCTTCGGGAATATCCGGACTATAAAATTGCCGCTCAATCGCGACTTGCAATCCCAAAGCCGCACCGGCGCGCTCCGCTTCCCCCGGAGTCATCCCCACCAGCCTCGGAATTGCGACCTCCCGCCCATGAATGGCGAACTGCATCGCCGTGAGCGCCGAGATCAGAGCGACCGTCACCAAGACGAGCGCCAGCAGCATCATCCGAAAAAACTGTCGCATTGCTGAGAATTATAGCCCCACAAATTCCAGCTCTTCGAAGAGGACTCGATACGGGATGAAGAAAGTGCGGCGGCGGTGGAAGGGACATCCCGCTCCAACTAATCCGTTTGGTCCGCATCGGAGAGTTTGCCGTCGTCAGCCCACTGATTGCCACAGGCGTGGCAAGTCCATCCTTTTTTGTACACAGGGACTGGAACACCGGCATAGGCCGATAGGAATGTAATCGGCTTGTCCAGTTCTTCATCGTTAACATCGAGCGACAGGCACTTGGGGCACTTCGGTTGTTCGAAGTTCCCGACACCTTCAACATCCAGCATTTCGGGGATTGGTTGGTTCAGGATTTCGTTGGCCGCTGCCGCATCTTCGGGGTTAACTTTCAACTTAATTCCGCCGAGCAGGTTCGAGATGAACCAATCCATGCGGATCATGTTGTCGTCCACCAGGTACGCTTGAATTCCTGCAGATTCCAGACATCCCTTCGCCAACAAAGCTTCAGGAAGATCGCGAAACTTGCGCAACGTGACTGTCGCGTTCAATTCGAATCGGTCTTCCTTCGGCGGCGGCTCGGCTTCGATTTTTAGGCCTCGTTTTGCGAATTCTGACTGAAACGCTTCCGCGCCAGCCGCGCTCAATTCATCGCCGCTCTCCGCGATCCGTTCCAGTTCTTCGTCGCTCATCGCGGAGTAAATCCCCGCTAGACGGAGGCGCTCCTCGTCGGGTGTGCTCATACTGATAGACGGCTATCATACCCTGCCGCACACCGCTTCTTGCTATTGCACCTTCAGACCGGTAGGAGGCGCGATCGCAGCCTGCGTTTTCTGCTGATCGACCCATCCGTGAATCCGAGTGCTCAAGACATCCATCGGAAGCGCGCCGCCGGATAGCACTTCATCGTGAAAACCGCGAATATCGAACTTGTCGCCCAGTTGGTCTTTCGCATATTGCCGCAGCTTCAAGATTTCAAGCTGTCCGATCTTGTAGCCCAACGCCTGCGCCGGCCATGCCATGTAGCGATCGGTTTCGCTTTGCACCGAAACCTCGTCGATCGTGGAATGATCATGGAAAAAGTCGACCACCTGCTGCCGTGTCCAATGCTTGTAGTGGAAGCCGGTGTCGACGACGAGTCGAATCGCTCGCAGCATGTCGTCTTGCAAGTGCCCGTAATAGCTATACGGATCCTGATAGAACCCGACTTCCTTCCCCAATCGCTCCGCATACAGCGCCCAGCCTTCTGTATAGGCTGTGTAGTATTCGTGCTGCCGGAAGATCGGAAGCGCCGGCAATTCCTGCGCAATCGAAATCTGCATGTGATGTCCCGGAACGCCCTCGTGATACGCCGTCGTCTCGATATCGAGCAGCGTTCGTTTGGCAAAGTCCCCCGTGTTCACCATGATGTGGCCTGCCCGCGACCCGTCGGGAGTACCGTCTTCGTAAGCTGCGTCGGGAGCTTCTTTTTCGCGGAATTCCTCCACCGGCAACACTTCGAGCTTCGACTTCGGCAAGGTGTTGAATAACTGCGGCAGTTTCGCATACATCTGATCTTCGTACTTGCGGTACAGACCAAGAATCTGTTCGCGGGACTGCGCATGCAGCTTCGGGTCGGCATCCACCGCAGCCTTGAAGCTCTTCATATCTTTGTAGCCCAGTTGATGGACTACGCCGAGCATGCGCTCTTCAATCTCTTTCACCTGCGCCAACCCCAGCTGATGAATTTCTTCGGGCGTCAAATCGGTGGTCGTACTCTCTTTCACGCGAAACGCGTACCAGGCATCGCCATCCGGCAAAGACCACGCTCCCGGCTCGGTTCGACCCTTGGGCGCATACTCATCGCGGACGAACGCCGTAAACTTCACGTACTCCGGAATGACGGAATCCTTGATCGCCGCCAGTCCTTCTTCGCGCAGACGCTTGCGATCCGCCTCTGGGACCGCGTCCGGAAACTTGTCGAAGGGGTGCGCAAACGGACTCTTCTCGACCGGCGTGGTCGCTATACCATTCGATTGCGTCACAACTTTATCCAGCAGGATCTTCGGCTGCATCATCCCTTCGGCCATGCCTTTTCGCATTTGGACGATCGTCTGGTCAAACAAAGTCGGCAGCAGTTTCAGACGCGTGATGTAGTCTTCGTAATCCTTCACGCTGGCGAACGAAAGAATGCTCACCAGTTGCGGCGCGTCAATATGAATTCCGTTTTCCTGGCTGACCGGCATCTCCCACGGCTTGAACCGTGCGCCCTCGAGACCCATCTTCAGATCGCGAACCATGAGCGCCTTGTTCAGCACTTCCTGCTCTGGAAATCCAGTGGTGTCGATCGCTTCAAAGCGATCAAGAAACTTTTTCGTCTGTGCGAGGTTGTCGTCGATCGCGGCCTGCGAAAAATCGTCCAGTTTGTCGTTGTAGCGCTTATCACCCAGAATCGACGCATAGATTGGGCTGGTGCGCATCGTGTATTCCCACTGCTCATGCAGCAGGTCATTCAACGCTTTGCGCCGTGCATCGAGATCGGCCGCCGGATTCGCGGCCAAGAGACAAATAAAAACTCGCATTGAAACTCCAGAGGAATAATTTGGTTGGCCAGGCAGGCTTCCCACACAGAGGCCCGCCTTCTTAGACTAATACGCACGCCGAATGTTATCAGTTCCCGAAAATAATGCTTCGCGAGTAAGGACGCGCGAATGTTGACCCGCGGACGCGTGCTCGACCCTCTGACGGCCTAGCTAGCGCTCGGCACTCACCTCCAGCAGCAAATGATCCTTAAACTCTGCCGGAAGCTTCGTCCACCTCGCCCTTAAACGGCGAACCCTCAGCGGCAAAAAACGCGTAGTACATCTTCCCGTCCTTCGCGATCGCGTACGCTTCCGGCACGTCATATCCCGTCACGTAGAGGTCTTCAAACTCGCCCTTGGAAAGCATCTTCGCGTTGTATAAACCGATCCATTTCTTCCAGCGTTCTTCTTTCACCGCCGTCAGGTTCACGTCTTTGAACTTCGGCCCCGGATCGGGCCAGACGAACTTCGTTCCCACCACACCGCCCGCTCCGATCGTTGAGGCAAAATCGTCGCCATGCTCCGTGTAGTCGTTGCCGACCTTCGTCATCGCAGAGAGCTCCACGTGATCGCCATAGACCGCCGATTCGGGCCCAAGGAGCGCTTTGTACATCTTGATTCGCCGTCGCACCTGCACCGCCCCCACCGGATCGGCCGTCACCGCCTGATCCATAAACGGCAGCCACGCCAGCGATGGGGGAGTACCACAAGGACAGCTCTGCGTCACGCTCTCAGGCTTGAGCGCGCGCGTAGTCTGAAAAATTTCTTTGTAGATGTCGCCCATCGCGTTCACCGAATCCTGCGGCGACTTGTGATGGTGCGCCGGGTTGTAACACTCCGGAACGCTATAAATATTGTCGAGCTTGTTGCCGTCAAATCCCCAGTCACGAATGAATTTCTCGGTGAGCTGCTTGTGATACGCCCGCACCTCAGGCACCGCCGGACACAGCACCCCCAGCCCGCGCGTCATGTGCGCATGCTTGCCGTTCTTGTCGAGAATCAGCCACTCGGGATGCTCCTGCGCTATCTTCGCCACCGAATACTTATGCGATTCGTATCGCCCTTCGCCATCTTCCACCGCCAACGGAAGCCACCAGATTTGCGTCAGCATTCCCTGCTTATGAAAATCATCAGTCATCTTCCTGATGGAATCCCCTGGAAACGTATCCTGTCGCGGATTCCAGTCGCCGTAAACGTCAAACCAGCGGTCATCGAGCGTCACCCATTTGATGCCCATTTCTTTTAGCTTCGGAATCGTGCCCAGCATCTGTGCCGGAGTTACATTCTCCTGATATCCCCATCCGCACCAGGCGACGTTGTAAGCTTCGCTCGAAGGTTTCGGAAGATCCCATCCTTCTTTCTGCAGCACGCTCGACCAGATGCGCAGCGGTTCGTAATAATCTCCCGCATATACCGACACAAAACTGCGCGGCGTCGAATACGTCTCTCCCGGCTTCAGCGTGACGTCGGCGGCATAGTCCACCTCGGCATCTACTCGCCCATCCGCTCCAACTTTCGCCGGAATCGCCGCCCCAATCGGAATGGTCTCCACGTGCCCTACCGCTTCGCCGACTTCGCGCGTCCAGAATGCGACCACCGGAATGCCGCCTCCGTAGCCGCCTTTGACCATGGTTCCCATGAGATTCGGCTGAGAAAATGCCGGCGTCAGTTTCACGACATCGTCTTTCCCCCAGTCATAGCTCGCTCCGTGAAACGACCACATCTGCCACGGCTGCGCCTTCGCGTCCGACAACTTCGCATTCAACCGCCGCCGCTGATTCACGCTCTTTTCGATCAGCAGGTCGTGTCCGCCCGTATTCTTGTATTCGACCGTACTCAGCAAAATATTAGGAAATTTGTCATACACCTCAAGCGCCAGAACGCGCTGCAACTCCGTCCCTGACGGCCCAAGCGGACGCGCCGGTATCTCCACCCGCTTTCCCGCGCCCATCTTTCCGATCGCTTCGTGTACCTCAGCCCCCGCGAAGTCGAGGGTGAAATGCACATCTTTGCCCGCCACGCGCACAAAGTCGCTATCCGCCGGAGCACCCACATTCGGATCGTCGAGCGAAAGCTTCTTCCCATCCTTCAGCAGGAACGCCTCAACATATCCATCTGTGTGGACGACAAACTGCGCGGCGCTCGTGGTCAGCACCGCCGGCCCCCCGCCATTCACATCCACATTAATGGTCGAGGGCTGGCTCGGCACGGGCTTGGCTTTCGCCGTCTTGAAAGGCAACTTTTCGGGCAGTTTCGGCGCTTTCGAACAAGCCGTGAGTGCCAGGATCAAGCCGAACAACGCGACCATCGCTCCACGGACCGCCAGCATAAGAGCCGTTCGCCACTTCCCGTCTGCCATACATCCTCCTTCAAATACCGCTTTCGATCTCGTGCCTGGCGGCATGAATTCCCCGCCGCAATCCGCATTTTCATTGCCTTGCAACAAAATAACGAGGTTGACAAACGCTATCAAACGAAAGTAAAAGTAATAGTTCGTAATATTACACCGAAAGCTTGTAAATCCAGTAACCGAACTTTCGCTGCGTCCAACCAGGCCAGACGAATCGTTCGGGACTTCGTGCCCAGGAGCTTCGCCATGCCCACCCGCTGCCACCGCTTAAACATTATCTCGGCATTGCTCTTTTCTCTCGTCCTCGCCTTCGCCACACCGCTCTGGGCACAAAAAGATGCCGGCGCCATTGTAGGCCTCGTTCGCGATCCCAGCGGAGCCGTGGTCGCCGGGGCCAAAGTCACCGTGACCGATGTCGACCGCGGCGTCGCCCTCGTTCTCACCACCAGTAGCGACGGAGAATATGTCGCCAGCCCGCTAAGAATCGGCCGCTACAGCGTCACTGTCGAAAGAGAGGGTTTCAAGAAATCCGTCGCCGGCCCCGTCGAGGTCAACATCCAGGACCGCGTCAGCGTCGATGTGAAACTCGATCCCGGCATGGCCACGGAGATCGTAAACGTCACGGGACAGCGTCCCCAGCTCGAAACCGAAACTTCTGAACTCGGCCAGGTCGTCGACAGCCAGCGCATCAATGCCCTTCCGCTCAATGGACGCAACTACGCGCAACTCGCCTTGCTCGGCACCGGCATCGCCGCCGCCGAACCCGGATCGCGCGTCGAGACCACCTACGGCTTCAGCGCCAACGGTGCGCGCTCGCTCCAGAATAACTTCCTGCTCGATGGCATCGACAACAATGCGAATCTTGGCGACGTGTTGAACGGAGCAGCCTATGTCGTGCAGCCGGCGGTCGATGCAATCGCGGAATTCAAAGTCGAAACGAATTCCTACAGCGCCGAATTCGGACGCGGCAACGGCGCCATCATGAACGCCGTCATCAAGTCGGGTACCAACCAGATTCACGGAGATGTTTGGGAATTTCTGCGCAACGAAAAAGTTGATGCCACCAACGCCTTCGATCAATTCGGCCAGCAACCCTACAAGCAGAATCAGTTCGGCTTTACTCTCGGCGGACCGATCATCAAGAACAAGCTCTTTATCTTTGGAGATTACGAAGCCTTGCGCATCCGGCAGGCTCTGCCGCAGCTGTCCACGGTTCCGACTCCCGCGGAAATCAGCGGCGACTTCACCGGCCTTCTCAACACCAGCCTACCGGCCTATGCTGTCGATGCCAACGGCAATCCCACCAACCAGATCGCTCTCGATTGCAATGGCCAACCGACGTATCAGGGAGAAATTTTCAACTCCCGCATGGCTCTCAGCAACTTCGGCGGCAATCCCAACGGATTCTGCGGCTATCCCATCGGCGGCTACTCTGGCGGATTTCCCGCTAACATCTTCAATGGAACCAACGGCAGCATCGATCCCCTCGGCGGCGAGCTGGCAAGTTTGTTTCCCGCGCCCAACACTGATTTACCCGGCGGCAACTATCTCGCCGATCCCAAGCGCACCGAGACCGAGAACAAGTTCGACATTCGCAGCGACTACACCTTCAGCCAGAAAGACAACGCCTTCGTCCGCTACAGCTACGGCAACGATAGCAACTTCCTTCCCTCGCCCTTCAACAATGTTCTCGATGGCGGCAGCTTTCAAGACGGATACAGCAACAACACAGCGAATGGCTTGGCGGCCAGCGAAATCCATGCCTTCCGCAATAATCTGGTCAACGAGTTTCGCTTCGGCTTCAACTACCTGAATTCCCATCGCTACAACCTCAACTACAACACCAACGTCTCGCAGAATCTTCCCATTCCCTTCCCCGGCGTCCCCTACGTCGCGGGAGAAAACATCGGCGGTCTCCCCTCCATCAGCTTTGCCGACGGAACCACCGCGATTGGCAGTTCGGGATATCAGCCCGCGGTTGAAAAGCAGCACAGCTACGTCTTCACCGACAATGTCAGCTGGACGCGCGGCCGCCATTCCACCAAGTTCGGCGCCGAACTTCGCTTTGAACAGTTCACAATTTTAGAGCCCGGATCGCCGCGCGGCTCCATGAGTTTTGGCAGCGACTTCACCGACAACCCCGCTGCACCGGGAGAAGGCGGCGGCGAGTCTATCGCAACATTCCTCCTTGGCGTTCCCGATGGCGGCAACATCACCAGCGTCAACCCGAATATCGACTATCGCCGCCAGATTTACGCCATCTACGCTCTTGATGACTTCAAGCTCACACCGCGTCTCACTCTGAATCTCGGTTTACGCTACGAGTTTTTCTCCACCATAAAAGAAGGGAACAACAATCAAGCGACGTTCGATTTCAATACGCTCTCTCTCATCGTTCCCAGCGGAAACACCGTGCAATTGACTCCGACCCTCGGAACCGAGCTCAACATCTCGCGCAACGGCTCGTCTGGGCTCATCTCGCCTGATCGCAACAACTTTGCCCCGCGCATCGGACTCGCCTACCAGATATCCGACAAGCTCGTTCTCCGCAGTGGCTATGGCATCTTCTACGGCGGACAGGAAAACGGCCCCTTCTCCAATCCGAGCCCCGGCTTCAATCCGCCATTCATGTCATCCGAGGCCTACACGCCGCCCTGCAGCGCGGCTTCTGCAAACCCCAATGCCAATCAAACTGACTGTTCGATCTCGGCCGCGAACAATGGAGGCTTGCCGCTGAACGTACTGTCTCAGGGCTTTCCCAACAACACGCTCACCGGCCTTAGTCCTCTCGCAGATCCGAACGCTCCCGAACTCTACTCGCTCAATCCTCATCTCGTTACTCCTTACACGCAGCAATGGCATCTTGGACTCGAATACCAGTTGCCCGCCGACACTGTTCTCGAGGTCTCGTATGCCGGCTCACGCGGTCTGAAGCTCTTCGCGTTCTACAATGGCAATCAGGCCGTGCCCGATCCGAATCCTTCGGACGCCACCGCGCCGCGCCGCCCTGCGAACGATGAAGCTCCCGGGGCTTCCGGCCCATGCACCTTGGCGAATCCTGAAAACTGCAACCCCGCCCTCGATACCACCATCGCCACGCTGCGTTCGAATACGCAATCGAATTACAACTCGCTGCAAGTGCGACTCGAGAAGCGCTACTCCCACGGCCTGCAATATGAAGCTGCCTACACCTTCGCTCACGCCTTGGACAACGCTTCCAGCGCGAGCCTTGGCTCTGTCAACAACGGAGACTTCCAGGATCAGCGCTTCCCCAACCAGAATTATGGAAACGCCGATTTCGACGTTCGCCATCGTTTCGTTTTCAGCTATATCTACGACTTGCCATTCGGTCACGGACAAAAGTTTGCTGGCGGCTCATCCGGAGTCGTGAATCAGATTCTCGGCAATTGGCAAATGAGCGGCGTCTTCTCCGCCGCCACCGGCAACTACTACACCGCCACCGACATCGTTTCTGTCGCGAACGCCGATTGTGGAGGCACGGTCGGCTTCAACTGCGCTCGCCCCAACCTGGTGGGCAATCCGAACGCTTCACCCTGCGTTCCGGGCACGCTCTTCAACACTTGCGCCTTCGCTCACAACACAGTTCTCGGGACGTTTGGCAACGCGCCTCGTAACGATATCGAAGGTCCCGGCTACAAGACCTGGGACACTTCGCTCGTCAAACAATTTCCGATTCGCGATCAAATGCATCTCGAATTCCGGGCAGAATTCTTCAACGTCCTCAACCACGTGAATTATTTGTTCGGACAATTTGGCGCGATCAGCGCTGAGCCCACGCCCCTGGAACTCGACCCCAACAACATCAACACGAAGTCGAGTCCGCTAAACAGCCCCTTCGGATATCCCCTGGCAGCCCGAGCTCCGAGGCAGATTCAGTTTGCTCTGAAGTTTTATTTCTGAAGTTTTATTGATAACACGGATGGCTGACATAAAACGCCCCCCACGCACAGACACGGAGAAATTCCTGGTTCCTCCGTGTCTCTGTGACTCCGTGATAGGTGTTGGTTCTAGCTCGGATGTGTCCTAGCTGACCTGCCAGATGGTGTCCAGCACCGTCCCATCCACCCACTTCACCACCGCACAGGGACGATCCCCTAGCTTCGGACGCGCCGGCTTGCCGCAAATCCTTTCGACTTCAGCCTTAATATCCTGAATCGGACGCACCGGCAGCTTCGAACCCTTGACCGCGTCCAGCAAGTCGGCACGCCGCGGATTAATCGCGATGCCGCGTTCCGTCACCACCACATCGATCATCTCGCCCGGCCCCGTCATTGTCGTCACCTCGTCCACGATCACAGGAATGCGATCGCGAAACGAGGGTAGAGCAAGAATCGTGCATCCTGCAAAGAGGCAGTTCTGCCAGCCGCCGATCCCATGCAGCAGCCGCCCGTCCGAATGTGTCACCACGTTGGCGTTGAAATTCACATCCACTTCCGTCGCACCCAGAATCACCGCATCCACCAGCGAAGCGAAGTTGCCCTTGCCGTGATAGTTGTAAGAAGTAAAAGGAGAAGTCGCGACGTGCCGCGGATCATACGCCATCGAACGCACGCCATCCAGATCGAACGTCTGTCCGTCGAGGATGTAATCCGTCAGCCCTTCCTGCAGTAACTCCACGAGAAACTTCGTCGACCCGCCGCGGACGAAGCGCGCCTTCACGCCATCCTCTTTCATCATCTGCTTCAGGTACTCGACAAACGCCAGCGCGATTCCGCCCGCTCCCGCCTGAAACGAGAATCCATTTTTCATGATCCCCGCGGCCCGTAAAAACTGCGCCACCATCTCCGCAATCCGCAGCCGGTCTGGCGAACGCGTAATCTGCGTCGTGCCCGAAACAATTTTTGCCGGATCGCCAATCGACTCCACTTCAACCACAAAATCGACGTTATTCCCTTGAATCTGCCAGGGCACACACGGGAACGGCACGAGGTTATCGGTAACTACAATCACGCGATCGGCATAGGTTGAATCCGCCAGCGCAAAACCGAGCGACCCGCAAGCCGACTTGCCGTGCGATCCATCCGCGTTGCCGAAAGAATCAGCGGTAGGCGCGGCGATCACCGCAATATCGATGTGAACTTCACCATCCTGGATCGCCTGGTAGCGCCCGCCATGCGAACGCAGCACGCCCATGCCGCGCATCTTTCCTTGCGTGCAATAGTCGCCCAGCGGCCCATTCATCGAACCTTCGATGTGATGGATCGTACCTTTCTGCATCAAATCGATCGCACCCTTTTGCGACGGAAACGACGCACTCGGGAACCACATCAGATCCTTCACGCCGATCCGCGCCGCCGCTTCCAGCGCCAGCATCGCCACTTTATCGCCATCCCGCAGATGATGATGATTGGAAATCACCATGCCATCGCGCAGCCCGCACTTGCGCAACGCCGTCTCCAGATCGGCCACGCGCTTATCTCCGCTGTCCGGAAAATCTTTGCTCGACGTGATCGCTGGCGCCGCTTTGCGCCCCCGAGGCTGATATTTCCCTGTACCCAGAAACGGAATCTGCGGCTTGCCATTCACCATCGTCGGCACCGCGCGGCCCACCGCGTTGTGCGCCAGTTCTACGCGTTCTGCGCTCACCAAATCGCCCCCATCGCCTTAGCCCGCGCCACCAGTTTCACCGCCCGCTGCACCACCGGAGGATCAATCATCTTCGATCCCAGACTGACTACCGCCAGTCCTTTGCTCTGCGCCTCTTCAAAAGCCGCAACCACTCGCATCGCCTTTTCAATCTCCGCCGCCGTCGGCTGAAACGCCTCGTGGATCACGCGAATCTGTCCCGGATGAATGCATCCCATCCCCTCAAAACCCGCTGCCCGGGAGCGTTCTCCCCAGAGTCGCAACCCAGCCATGTCGCCAACATCCCCGAACACCGAATCGTTCGCCTGCACTCCCGCGGCCCGCGCCGCATTCACCACCCGCGACCGCGCGTATTGCGATTCCAGACCATCGGCCGTCTTTACCACGCCGAGATCGGCCGTGTAATCCTCCAACCCAATCGTCAGCGCCGCCACGTTTTCGCTCGCCGTTGCAATCGCAAATGCGTTCTCAATCCCCAACGCCGACTCGAGAATCGGCATGATCCAGATCGGACGAACCATTTCATGACGCGACTTGATGTCGCCGATCATCCGATCGACTTCCCGCACCTGTTCCGGCTCTTCCGTCTTCGGAATCAGAATCAGATCTGGACTCTCCCCGATGATCTCGGCTAGGTCCTCGAGTCCCAGTGGCAACTGGTTGATCCGCACCATGCGCTCGCTCGATCCAAAGTCGATCGCCCGTAGCGCGTTGCGCACCAAAATGCGCGCAGCATCTTTCTCGTCGCGATGCACCGAGTCTTCCAGATCCAGAATCACCGCATCCGGCCCGTGCAAAGCTGCGTTGATGAAATATTTCGGCTCCGACCCCGGCAAATAGAGCCGCGATCGCCGCAACCGATCTCTCGCCGACGGAGCGGGCAAGGGCGACTGTTCAGGCAGCGAGCGTTTACTCGAAGAAACTCCCGCTCGCCGCGCCGCTGCCTCAATTCGCGCCGCAATGACGAACGGCAGAGCGCCCTCGTCATGAACCGCCACCCGTGCGTTCTTGACTTCCAATTCGCTCAGGACGGCGCGCGTCTGCTCTAGGATCGCCGACCCGTAATAAGGTGCGACCCGCGACTCCAGAGAAATCTCGACGCCACCGTTATCCCGCGCCTCGAACGCAACGTGTACGTCCGATCGAATTTCTTTGCCCCAGTGGCCCGCCTCGGCCGTTCGCGGAGAATCCTGTTTAACAGCGCTCATAATTTCTCAACTCGGCCCGCGCTTCCTATCGCAGCCTCGTCAGAATCGCGTCCGTCATTTGCACCGTTGAAGCCGCGCCCTGACTGATCGCCTTCGGACCGCCCGTCAAGCGCATCATATCGTAAGTCCGCACTTTCCCTTCGCGCACCACTTCCGCAATCGCCGTGCGGATGCGATTCGCCTTCTCGCCTTCGCCGATGTGATCGAGCATCATTGCCGCCGAGAGAATCATCGCGATCGGATTCACGATCGGTGGATTCAGCTCAGCATACTTCGGAGCCGATCCATGCGTCGGCTCAAACACCGCAACCTCGTCCCCGATATTCCCCGACGCTGCAAATCCCAAACCGCCCACTAGCCCGGCAAACGCATCCGACAAGATATCGCCGAACAAATTCGAAGCCACGATCACGTTGTACTCTTCCGGATTCTTGTTCAGCCACATCAACTGGGCATCAATGTTGGTTGACCATAGCGCAATCCCCGGATACCCTTTCGCCACTTCTTTGGCAACTTCTTCCATCATCCCCGAGGTCTCACGCACCACGTTCGGCTTCTCGCAGATCGTCACACCCTTGAAGCCGCGTTTCTTCGCATACTCGAATGCAGCGGTCACAATGCGCTGCGCCGCCTTGCGAGTAATAATGCGGCAACTCACCGCGATCTCCGGACCCGGCACATTCGCAAAAGCCTTGAATCGTGGATGACTATTCAACGCCGCTCGCACAATCTCCGGCGGATTCGTCCACTCAACTCCGGCGTACATGCCCTCGGTTCCTTGGCGAAACACAGTACTGTCGATCTTGGGTTCGTCGAACCCGCTGTCGGTCTTCTTGCGAATGTAATTCAGCGGATTGCCAATGAACCCGACACACGGCCGCAAACAAATATCCAGATTGAATTTCTGTCGCATGGTGACAATCGGCGAATAATAGACGTAACCTTTTCCCTGTAACTCAGGTTTCAGCTCCGCCTGCGCCGCCTTATTCGGCTTGGAAGTGATCGCTCCAAACAACCCCAACTTATGTCGAGTTAGTAAGTCAATTGTCCGGTCCGGCAAAGCATTCCCCTGCGCGCACCAGCAATCCCATCCAATGTCGGCGGGTATGTACTCCGCATCAAACCCGACCGCCTGCAGAACCCGCAACGACTCCGGAAGAACCTGATTCCCAATGCCGTCTCCCGGCATAGTAACAACCGTATGTCTCGCCATGATTGCTCCTGAAACAAAATTTCTCGAACCAACATCTACCGCAGAGACGCAGAGATCGCCGAGAAAACTGGCCATTCGGCGGTTTGTACGATATTCGCGAGGGCCAGTTTTCCGCCAATGTGTTCCTCTGCGCACTCCGCGACCTCTGCGGTTAAAGGGTTAGTCGCTTCGCCACCAAATTCTCCACTCCCCCCGCAATCACCAGCGACTGCGGCACACTCCCCAGCGCCGGAAACGCGAACTTCTCGCCACGCCACGCGATCGTACTCGAAGTAAAGTCGATATCAACTTCTTCCCCGGGGATAATCGTCTTCTGCTTCGTGGCGACCTCGTCCGCAAACTGCTCGCGAAGCCTCGCCACAAACTCCGGCACTTCAATGCACAAAAATCCGTTATTAAAAGCGTTGCGCAAATACGTCTGCGAAAAACTCGCCGCAATCACCAGCGGAATCCCCTTCGCCTTCAAACAAGTCACCGCCTGCTCACGGCTCGATCCCGTTCCGAAATTAAACTGGCTGACGATCACATCGCCCGCGTTCGTCCGTCCGGCAAACTGCGGATCGTAATTCTCCATCACCACCTTCGCCATCATCCCGGGAGTCATGTCATCGCGATAGGTGTAATCCTTGCCATAAATCGCATCCGTATTCACGTTATCCTGCGGCATAAAAACGAGACGGCCGGTTACGCGTTGCGGAAACCCAGGCAGAATCTCAACTTTCTCGGCTCCGCCCGTCGCCGCAGAAAACTCCGAGTAAGCGCGTCGCGGAGCCCGATCGGCAAACTCGTGCGGCCCGCAAATGTAGCCCGCGACCGCCGAAGCCGCCACGACTTCCGGACTCGCCAGATAACACTTCGCATCCCGCGATCCCATCCGTCCTTTGAAATTTCGGTTTGTCGCGGAGATTCCTACTTCGCCGGCTTCCAGTAATCCCACACCGAGCCCAATACAAGGACCGCAACCTGAGGGCAATGGCAGCGCTCCCGCATCCGTCAGCGTCTGCCAAACTCCGCGCTGCTCCGCATCTTCCTGCACCCATTTGCTAGCAGCGCTCAAATAAAATTTCACCCCCGGAGCAATCTTCTTCCCGCGAAGCACGGAAGCCGCCGCCGCCAAATCTTCCGTACGCGAGTTCACGCAAGAAATCAGATACGCCTTCTGGATCGCCACCTTATTCTTCTGTATCTCCGCCAACGACTGCATCGCCTGCACCGTATCCGGACCCGAAACGTGCGGCGTTACCTGCCCGAGATCCAACGTAATCCGCGCCGCATAAACCGCATCGGCGTCCGGAGCTGACGGACTCGTCTCCCACTGAGTAATATCGTTTTCTGCGAAGCGCTCGATTCCCAGCGCCTTCAGCCTGGCGTAGACTCCCCGCAGATACGCAATCGTCACCGCATCCACCGGAAACCATCCCACCAGCGGACCCCACTCTGTCGTCATGTTCGAAATCGAGAGTCGCGCATCCATCGAGAGCGCCGCCACGCCCGGCCCCGTAAATTCAACCGCCGCGTTCAAGCATTCATCATGGTTGTAGAGCCCGCACAACGTGATGATGACGTCCTTGCCCGTGACGCCCTGGCGCAACTCGCCTTCGAGCACCACCTGAATCGACCGCGGAATCTGCCACCAGAATTCTCCCGTCGCCCACACCGCAGCCGCGTCCGTGCGCACAATCGGCGTCCCAATCGCGCCCACCGCGCCATACATATTCGAGTGCGAATCGGACGCCACCACGAACGAACCGGGCACAACATACCCACGCTCCACCATGATCTGGTGGCCGATACCCGATCCCGCCGGATAAAAATCCACGCCCTGCTCTTTCGCAAACGCTTCGATCGCGCGGTACTTCTTCTGGTTCGCTTCGTCTTTATTCTGAATGTCGTGATCGAGCGCAAAAGTAAGTTGGGTCGGATCCTTGATCTTCTTCGCGCCGATCCCCTTGAACTTACTCATCACCGCCGATGTATTGTCGTGCGTCATACAACGGTGCGGCCTGATCGACAGAAAATCTCCCGTCCGCAGCGGACGCGACGGCCCCTCGGTCATGTGTGCTTGCGCGATTTTTTCAACGATCGTCTGACCCATAACAACCTCTAATCCCTTGTCATCCTCAGCAGAGAATGAATTTTTACCATCCTGAGCGTAGAACGAACTTCGCAAAGCGAAGTTCATTCGGAGTCGAAGGACCCCTACCTTGCCACTGTCCTAACTCCGGCCCTTCCACTCAAATCCGAGATACATCATCTGCCCGATGTGATGATGCAGATGAGTTGCGCACGAGAGCATCATGCCAAATCGATCCTTCGCGTCCGCGCCCGTGGCCTCATATGGTTTCGACCAGTCTTCCGCCGACTGGCTGTCGATCGTACGGACTACCATCACAATAGCGTCGTCGAATTTCTTCAGCACATCAGCTTTAAGCGGCCGCGTCGCATCCGAAAACTCCACCGGACGATCGCGCACATAGCCCGTCGCCGCAATCTGCGCGCCAATGTAGTAATTCAAATTGCCGGTCAGATGCAGCACCAGATGTCCAGAGCTGTTACCAAAAGAAAACGCCTTGCCCCAAAATTGCTCCTCGCTCAGCGGCGCCGCCAGATCGTGGACGATTCCCGCTAGCTTTCGGTATCGCTCGATTAGGTCTGAAGCTATGGTCGATTCCAAATTATTCATGAGTTCCTCTGCGCGTAAAAATAGCCGCCCCCGGAATGCCCGGGACGGACGAATCCGAAAGTTCCTTCCCGGCCCTGGGCTAGCGGCGCTTCTTGCCAGCCTTCTTCACAACTCTCGCTTTCGCCTTCTTCTTTACATCCGCCTTCATCAGCGCCATCAACTTCGAGACCGATGCGACCTTCTCCAGATGCCAAATGGCGTCGATCAAGTTGTCCTGCGCCTTCGTCGAGAGGACGCCCTCGGCCAGCGCCCGGAATTTTTCTTCGATCTCCCCATCGCTCAGCGGATTTCGCGGATCCCCCTTCGGATAATCCAGCTGTTTCGAAAACTCCCGGCCGTCGGTCGTCGTGATCTTCACAATCACCCGCTGCAGCGCCGGAAAAACTTTCTCAATCTCGGGGTCGCCAATCACTTCCACCTTTTTCAGCTGCGCCCGAATCGTCGGATCCATGATCTTCTTCATCTCGAACTGTGCCGGAGTAACCTGCCGGTCCACGAGCGCCGCCGCAATCACATACGGCAGCGAATGATCTGCCGTCTCCTTCGTTCGCGGATCGTACTTGCTCGGGTCGGAAAGTATGTCTGCCGCCCGCGCCAGCGACCGAATCTGAATCTTCTCCACCTCGTCAGGATGCAAATCGTTGCTCTTAACCAAATCAAGCACCGCCGAGATCGGAGCGTGCGTTAGCGCCTCCGTCGGAAAGAATTTCATCCCGCATTGCGTGATCCGCCACGATTCTCCCAACCCGTCAGTCAGCAGATTCTGCTTCCACTCGGGACCATAGCAACGCACCAATCCTTCTTTGCCATCGATCACGTGCTCCGGCCCGCTATATCCCTTTTCCGCCAGCAACGCGGCCAGCACGCCACTCTGTGTCGCCATCGGATCGACCGTATTTTTCATCATCGTCAGCTTGCCGGCGGTCACCGCGCCCATGGTGCAATGGCGCGAAGCCGAAATGCCGATCGCATGCTGAATCTGCTCCCAACTCAAATGCAGAGCGCGCCCCGCCACAATCGGCGAAACAAATGCCGTCAAAGTCGCATGATGCCAGCCGCGCTCACGAATTCCCGGAAACGCCGCCTCGCACAAGCGCATTTCAAATTCGTGGCCGAGTACAAATCCAACAATCAGTTCTTTGCCATCGCTCTTCGCGCGTTCGCAGCACGCCATCGCCGCCGGAAAAATGTCCGATGGATGCGACGGATCCTGCTTCCAATAAATATCGTTGTAATCCATGCATCGGATCATCAGCGCATTGGCCAGCGACGCCGAGACGGCATCGATTTTTTCGCCCGTCCCAATCACGGTTGCCGGCCCGCGCCCCGCGATCTCTTTCAGCACTGAGAGCGCAATCGTCACGTCATGCTGCCGGTATCCGCCCAGCGCGCATCCCGCCGAGTCGAGCAAGAATCGTTTTGCCTGGTAAACCGCATCCTGCGAAATCTGCTTATACGTAAGCTTCGCAGCCCAGCGGGACATCGTCGCGGTAATGGTTTCTTTGGGAGTAGTGAGTAGTGTCGACAAGGACATCTCCTGTATACAGCCGTCAGCTACCAGCTCTCAAGCTCTGAGACCTGACACCTAAGACCTGCCACCTGTTTTGACATTTTTCGGATTTTTGAACGGCAGGAACGCCATGAAATCCGCGTGATGCACAATGAACGCTTCGGTCGTACGCTTTACCAGATCACCCTCGGCCGCATGCGCCGCGATGATGTGGCAGACCGCATCCGGAACGCCGCACTCCATCGCCAGCGCCACCCCCGTAAACGGATGTCGTAGTGCCTCGCCGCGCTCACTTTGGCGGCTCTTTCCATCCGGACCAATCTCATACTCCAGCAGCTTTCCAACATCGGCCAAAATCGCGCCCGCAATCACGACATCGACATCGATCGGAAGCGCGCGCCCCATGAAATCCGTCATCGCCTTCGCGCTGTCGCGCGCGATATGCACGACGCAGCGCTTGTGCTCCATAAATGTGATCGGACAATTCGGAACCAGCAGGGTGAATGGAATCTGATTCAAATCATCCGGCTTCAGCGGACTCCGTTCCAACGCTTTAATCCAAGCCTGCGTCACCTGCTCGCGTAGCTTCGCGTCGCCGATCCACTGGATCTCCGGCCACAACCGCTCGACCGCCTCCCGCATGCGCAGGCCCTCCTCGTACGAATGAGACTCACTAGACTATCGGAGTCGATGCAAGGCGTCGAGCACCATCCCTGAGGTGAACCTTGGTCGTCCTGACCAAAGCTTGTCATCCTGAACGCCGCAATCCCTAACCGCTCTGTCATCCTGAGCGCAGCAACTTCGTTCGCGAAGCGGACGAAGCTGCGAAGTCGAAGGCCCCCTACCGATCAACCGCTCTCGCCAACGCCCGCCCTCACTTTTCGATCGGCAGCAACTCCACGCTGCATCCCGCCACCGTGCAACTCACCAGCGCGCGCCGCACAATCTTCACCGACGACACATCCGGAAATCGCACCGCAAAGTCTTTTTCGCGCAGTTGCTCGCCAGCCGGACGCAGTCTCTCGTCCCCATCCACAAATTCCGCCCGCTCCGGACGCGGCGAACTATCAAACACAAGATTGAAGTGCGCCGTCGCCGGTTTTCCTGTGATCGCCCCAAGCTTCGGATTCAGCTTTAACGTCCGGGCCTCCACCAACTCCGCCGGAGCCGCCGCCATCTCCTTCGCCGCCGCCGCGTCGCCCGCGATCTTCACCAGCCGCGCCCGCGAATCCGCAACTTCGCTCCCGCCCGCCGCCACTGCCAGCGCGTACATATGTCGCGCTTTCTCCGCCTGATCTTGTTTTTCGAAAACCTGTCCCAACCGGTTCGCTACCGTTCCCGACTGGCTCAATAGCCAAGCCGATTGCAAAAACTGCATCGCCGGAAGGTTCTCCCCACGTTGAAATTTCGCCCACCCCGTTCGCGCCCACGCCAGCGCGACCAGCCGCATCGACGAAAACGCCGATGGCCCCAGCCGATCCATTTCGCCCGAGTCGAATTGCCCTCCAATGTCATACAGAACCTGCTGCGCATCGTTCTCGGTCTGTGTCGGATCGATATCGCTCCGCAGAGCCGCCGCGAAAATATCCTGCCCCGAATCGCCGACCGCACTGCCCGTCAGGCTCTTCATTAATTCCTGCGCCAGAGCCTTCTCTCCCAATCGTCCGTAAACTTGTGCCAGCGCCATCTTGATCTCCGGATCATCCGGAGGCATCGCGACCGCCGCTTCCAACTCCGTCCGCGCCTCCGCATCCCGTCCCACCTGCGCCAGCAGCAAGCCGAGATTCTTCAACGTCGCCTTGTCATATGGAGTCTCCTCCAGCTGTTTGCGAAACGCCGCAATCGCCTCGTCGTTCTTCCCCGTCTGCTGCAACTCCAACGCCAATTGACCATTCGCATTCTTGCTCTGCGAATCCTCCTGCAACTGCTTGCGAAACGCCGCAATCGCCTCTGCATGTTGATTGGCTCCCGCATACGCCAGCCCCAAGTCGTACCAACCATCCTTCATCCCAGCGCTCCCAAGATCCGCATCCCCCTCCGCCGCCCGCTTCAGCAATTCAATCGCAGTTCGATAATCCTTGCTCTGCAGCGCTTTCAATCCGGCCCTGTGCAACTCCGTCGGAGTTCCTCCCAGCTTTGCCGCCCCCAACTGCGTTCCCTGTCCCGACGGCGCCAAAATCGTGCACGACAGCAACTGATCCTCATCACTGTGCGCCGCATTGCGAAACGATTCATAGTCCGACCGCCGCGAAGCTCCAATCTCGTTCATCTTGACGACAAGTCTTCGCTCACCCTCCAGAACTCCTTTGCTCAGCGAATACGCCGACGAATAATCTCCGTAGTCGCGCGACATTTTCACCGGAATCGGCGTATGCACCGTGTAGTTTTCCGGAAACTGCAAGCGCACTCGATAATCAATCTCTCCCGCCGGACCAATATTCAGCGGATCCGCGCTCCGTTCCGCCGCATGAATCGCCGGCAATCCGAGCGGCGGAATCGGACGGAAGTTCACACTCGCCGCCGGAACCACAAAATACCCATCCTCATGCAGGTGATACTTCAGATGAAACGGCTTGCTCGTATCCTCAACCGGATCGAGATGAATGTCATCGACATCGCCCGGCAGTCCCCAATTGGCCGAAAGCGCCTTCACAAAATCCTTCCACTGCGCCCCAGCTACGCGGCGAAAATTCGCGCGCAACGGCCAGTCGCGATCGCCCTGCGCCGTCACCTCCAGCGTCGCATCGAGCGCCCCGTACTCGCTGAATTTTCCGTCGAGTACAAAGTGCAAATAACTTTTGATGGGAGAATCCGCTGGCGTCCGCTGCAATCCGCCTTCGCCATCGTCCGACGCAAGCACCGCCTGCTTATTTCGCAGTTGATACAGAATCAATCCATACGGAGTCACCTCCGGCGTCGTATCCAGCCACGTCAACGCCGTGCCCGACCCCAGCCGCGCCGCCGTAATCACATGATCAAACTGCGCGGGCGACGGAACATCCGGATCCAGTTTGCGCGAACTATCAATCAGCACCGGATAACTCTGAATTCCCTCCGCCTTCAGCATCGCTGAAAACAGCGTGTGTTTATCCTTGCAATCGCCGTATCCGTTTGCCAGAACATCGGCCGCGGCATGCGGCTGGTAGCGCCCGATACCGAGCGAAATGCTCACGTAACGGATATCCAGCGCCACAAAATCGTAGAGCCGCCGCGCTTTTTCCGCCGGAGTCTCCGCTCCCTTCGTCAGTTCCTCCGCCTTTTTTCGCACGCCATCGTCTACGGTCATGCGCTCGCCTTGCAACTTGGCATACCACTGCGCCACCTGTTTCCAACTTGTAAACGTCGTCAACTGGACGTCCGGCCCCGTCTCCTCTTCGTCGTTATCTCTGTTCTTGTCCCGATCCGGCTGGATATCCTTCACCACCCACGTGTACACGCGGCGATCGCCCGTCTCTTGAATCTCCGGAGCGCGCGTCGGCGTCTTCAACTTGATCTCCCGCGCCTTCGGCACATTGAGTTCCAGCCGGTCTTCATTCACCGCAATGCCTTTCGGGAAGGTGTACTCATACCAGAAATTTCCCGCCGCCAGCGGAGTCGTAACCCGCGTGACCGTGCGATATTCCAGCACATCGCCGGGCGCCAGCGCAGTCACCGAAATATGTCGCTGCCTATAGTCGCTGTACATCGGAGCTTCCCGCAGTACATCGGGAGCAAAATCCTGCGCCGTCGATTCCGGCGTTTCCACAACCCGGCCATCGGGCTTGCGCACGCGCACATATTCCACCTCCAACTTCTCGGTCGCCGAGGAATATCCAAAGACAAGCTGACCAAACGCCTCGACTCCCGCCTGGCTTTGTACTCTGATCGTGGCCTCGGTCTCACTCACCTCCGTTCCATCGTTCTCAAACCGCACCCGATTCAGAATGCGGTCGAAGATCGCTCCTTCATCGGCATTTTTTGCGGCCGGCTTCGACGGGATCGGCGACGACCCGGGCGGTGTTCCCGGAGCTTGTGCCCAGACCTTCGCGGGCAACAAGAAAGAAAGGAAAAACAGGAAACAACCAAGAAGAAACACGACTACGAAGCCAACTGCAGCGCGCCCATCACGATAAGCCATCTTGCAGTTCTTTTACGCTGTGGCCAGAGTAAAATCAAACCAACGCGGGGTGGAACGAATTTGAGACAAACGATCTTGCTGGGCGCGATCCTTATTTGTGTATGCAGCCTGCTCGTTGCGCAGCCCCCTCCACTCGCCATCCCCGATGAAACTCTTCCTCCGATCGTATCCGGAGTCGAATTTCATACCTTACTCCACGCCACCGGTGGCGCTCCGCCCTACGTCTGGAGCATCGCCAGCGGCGAATTGCCCGAAGGCATCAATCTGACGCCCGAAGGCCTTCTCCTCGGACATCCCACCAAGTCCGGCTCGTTCTCAGTCGTCTTGAAAGTCGAAGATTCCGGCCATCCCGCCCACACCATCACCAAAGAGTTCAAAGTCGTAATCGCGGCCTCACTGCTCCTGGAATGGAATCAGCCTCCGAAGGCCCACGACAATCGCATTGACGGCTCGGTACAGGTCTCCAACGGATCCTCCGAAACTTTCGACCTGACCGTCGTCATCGTCGCCGTCGCCGAGAATGGCCGCGCCACCGCTATCGGATACGAGCATTTCCCGCTCAAGCCCAGCCCCACTGCCACGCAAATTCCTTTCGGCAACACCCTGCCCCACGGTGGCTACGTCATTCATGCCGATGCCATCGCCGAGATCCCCGCCAGGAATGCCATCCTTCGTCAAAGGCTGCAAACCCCAGGCCCCTTGCAGGTCGTCGAAGGCCCGTAACCGACTTGCCGTGCCGAAAAGACAGAAGCCGAACGCAATCAGCCACTCGGTCGCCCAACCTGGGCGACGCAGGTACCCAAGTCACTTGCTAGACATGTGCTATCCTTATTATCTTGAGGTAGTTGCATCAGATTGAGCGCATCGATTTGCGCGAAAATCTGAGCCTTGCGTATGGAGCTTTTTCTCAATATTTGTTGGCTCTCTCTTCTGCTGCCCGCCTACTATCTGTTGCGGCAAAAGAGGATGTCCGCCGCGCCCGTCGGCGTCCAAGGCATGGCTGGCCATCCCCTCGTCTTTGTTTGCGCCTTGGGTTGCGCCGTAATTCTGCTCTTCCCTGTAATCTCGGCTACCGATGACCTGCACGCCATGCGGCCCGAAATGGAAGAGTCCGAATCCGCCTTCCGCAGCGCCAATCGTTGCGGCGGTGCGCCGCTGGCCCAAACTCATTCCGCGCAGGCGATTTTGCCCGGCCTCACTGATCTCTTGTCCGAACTTCAGCAAGTGGGAACGGTCCTGCCGTTCGAGCGCGGCCCGCTTGGATTGTTTACCAGTCCCGCGCCCTCGGGCCGCGCGCCTCCAGCTAGCCCCCTGACTTCGTTGTAGTTGCGAAGTCCTCTTGTTTCTTTACGAAAATTCTTAAGCCATCTTGCATCCAAGCGCATTAGGACAATCCATTTCCAAATGGGCACGGAGTACCCGATGTTTAAGTTTCACAAAATCCGTTCGCACGCCGTGCTCTCTCTGTGGCTTTTCGCCGTCGTCGCCGGCGCCTCCGCGCAGCAACCGCTCACCTGGGACCAGGTGCGCCAGCGTTTTGAGCAGAACAACCCAACCCTGCTCGCCGGCAAGCTGAACATCGACGAATCGAAGGCACAGGAAATCACCGCCTACCTTCGCCCGAACCCGAATTTAACCTTGCTCTCCGATCAGATCGATCCCTTCGGAGGCGGCCCGAACCACGGCCCATTCTCCTACTACCTGCCCTCCGCCTCGGCGACCTACCTCCACGAGCGCCAGCACAAGCGTGAACTGCGGCTGGAGAGCGCGCAAAAAGGCACCGCCGTCGCCTCTTCCACGCAAGATGACCTTGAGCGGAATCTGCTCTTCAGTTTGCGCGGCGCCTTCGTTCAAACCCTCCAGGCCAAGGCCGTTTTGAGCGTGACCAAAGAAAATCTCGAATATTACGATCACCTGCTCGGCATCAGCCGCGAACGGTTTCACGCGGGCGACATCGCACAAATCGATCTGGATCGCCTCGAGCTCCAGCGCGTCCAATACGAATCCGATTTGCAGACCGCCGACGTTGATCTGCGCACCGCGAAAATTCAGTTGCTGATGCTTCTCAATGACCAGACTCCAGTCGAAACTTTCGACGTGACCGGTCCCTTCGAGTTCAACGAAGAGATTCCGCCGCTCGATGAATTCCGCAAGATTGCCATGGACACGCGTCCCGATCTGAAAGCCGCCATCGAATCGGTCGACAAAGCGAAAACCGACCACAAGCTCGCCGTCGCCAATGGCTCGACCGATCCCGTCTTCGGCGTCGACGCCGGACGCAATCCTCCCATCGATCTTTACGTCGGATTCAGCGTGAGCATCCCGCTGCGCTTCTTCGATCGCAACCAGGGCGAGAAACTGCGCACGCAGCTCGATATCGATCGCAATCAAAAGTTGCTTGATGCCGCCCACGCCCAGGTCTTCAGCGACGTCGATTCCGCCTACGCCACGCTCAAAAGCAACCTGACGCTGCTCGAACCCTACAAAACGAAATACCTGGCGCAGGCCGTTCGCGTCCGCGACACCATCGCCTTCTCCTATCAACATGGCGGCGCTTCTCTTTTGGATTTCCTCAGCGCCCAGGGAGAATACCGCACCGTGCAACTCGCCTACGTAAATCTGGTTGGTTCGTATCTGACCGCGGCAAGCCAGTTAAATCTGGCCATCGGCCGCGAGGTGATCCCATGACATCGCAAACGATATACTCACCAACATCAGGACCGGCTAAGCACGTGCATGCCGCCGGCTCCTGCGGCGCGGCTGCAGCTTCAGCCCTTCCCCCTGTAGCCGCGCTAGAATCTTTTACCGCTCCCTCGGTCTTCCATGGGCGCCTACGCTGTCCAGCGGCCCTATTCCTCTGCGCAACCCTGCTCGCGTTTTCTGTCGCCTGCTCCAATGACACCAAAGCCGCGCCCACCAAGCAGGAAGTCACCGTCGATCCCAACCTCATGACGGTTAACCAGCCCGAACTCTTCCAGACCGTCAAAGTTGAAAGCCGCGATCTGCCCACCGAACTGCACGCCAACGGAACCATTCAGCCTGACGTCAACACCACCATCCATGTCACTTCGCAAGGCTCTGGACGCGTCATCGATCTCAAAGTTCGCCTCGGCGACTTCGTGAAAAAAGGCCAGGTCCTGCTCATCATCTCCAGCCCCGACCTCGCCGGAGCCATGGGTGACTACCAGAAAGCCTCAGCCGACGAAGCTCTCGCGCAGAAGGGTCTGGAGCGTGCCCAGTTGCTCTATTCTCGCGGCGCTCTCGCCCAGAAAGACTTGGAGGTCGCTGAGAACACCGAAGCCAAAGCGCAGACCGACCTGAAGACCGCCGAAAGCCGCCTCCGCGTTCTTGGCGGAGATCCCGCCCACCCCAGCACTCTGATCGAACTCCGCGCCCCAGTCTCTGGAACCATCGTCGAGCAAAACGTCGCCGGATTCGAAGGCATCAAGAGCCTCGACAACACTCCGAACCTCTTTACCATCGCCGACCTCACCAACGTCTGGGCTGTTTGTGACGTCTACGAAAACGACCTCGATGATGTCCACATCGGCGATCCCGCCGAGGTTCATCTCAACGCCTATTCCGGCCGCGTCTTCAAAGGTACCGTCAGCGACATCTCCCGCGTCCTCGATCCCAACACCCGCTCCGCCAAAGTTCGCATCGTCCTCGACAATCACAGCGGAGCATTTCGCCCCGGAATGTTCGCCGTCGCCACCTTCCGCTCGCGCAAAAAGCAGCCCCACCTCGTCGTCCCCGCCACCGCCATCATGCGTCTACAGGATAAAGACTGGGTCTTCCGCAAGGAGTCGGCCAATACCTTTCGCCGTATTGAAGTCCAGAGCTTGGGTCTCAACGACGGCATGCAGCAAATTCAGCAAGGCGCCAAGGCCGGAGACGAACTTGTCGCCAACGCGCTCGCCTTCTCCACCGCCGCCTCTGAGCAGAGCGCGCCGGAGCCGGGCAAATGATTCGCTCTCTCATTGATTTCGCCCTGCGCAACCGCATCCTTGTACTCAGCCTTGCGCTCGTTTTGTTCGTCTGGGGCATCATCTCGTTTCGCAATCTGCCCATCGAAGCCTATCCCGATGTAGCCGACACCTACACCCAGATCATCACGCAGTGGCCCGGCCACGCCGCCGAAGAAGTCGAGCAGCAGATTACCGTTCCTCTCGAAGTTGTCCTCAGCGGCGTTCCCCACAAGACTCATTTGCGCTCCGTATCTCTCGCCGGGCTCTCCGTCGTCACCATCATCTACGACGACGATATCTCCACCTTCAACGCTCGGCAGGAAGTCCTCGACCGCCTGCAGCAGGTCACCCTTCCCACCAACGTGAACGCGAATCTCGGCCCCGACTACAGCCCCACCGGCCAGATCATGTTCTTCACCCTCAAAAGCACCAATCCGCGCTATGACGCGATGGAGCTCAAAACCCTCGCCGACTGGTTCGTCCTCAACCAACTCAAGTCCGTTCCCAACGTCGCCGACGTCAACATCTTTGGCGGACCGACCCGCGAATACCAGGTCCAGGTCGACCCCAACAAACTCGTCTCCTACGGTCTATCGCTGTCCCAGGTCGAACTGGCGCTCACCAACAACAACACCAACGCCGGCGGCGGATTCATCGAGCGCGGCCAGCAGGCCCTCAACGTCCGCGCCGTCGGCCTGATGCAAACCACCGACGACATCGCCGCCACCGTGATCAAGACTGTGAATGGAACGCCCGTTCGCGTTCGCGATATCGCCACCGTCACGCAAGCGCCCAAGATTCGCCTCGGGCAACTCGGCAAAACGGTTCGCAGCGAAGATGGCACCGTGACCGACGACGAAGACGTTGTCGAAGGCATCGTCCTTCTGCGCAAAGGCGCGGAAGCTGACGCCACCCTCGACGCTCTGCACGCCAAAATTACGGAGCTCAACAGCGGCCTCTTGCCGAAAGGCGTAAAATTCGTTCCTCATCTCGATCGCAGCGATCTCGTCCACTACACCACGCACACCGTTCTGCGTAATCTCACTGACGGCGTCCTGCTCGTCACCTTTATTCTTTTTCTTTTCCTGGGGAATGTTCGCAGCGCCCTCATCGTTACCTTAACGATTCCCTTCGCCCTGCTCTTTGCCGCGATTCTTCTCGATCTCAGTCACATTCCCGCGAATCTTTTGTCGCTCGGCGCGCTCGATTTCGGCATGGTCGTCGACGGTTCCGTCGTCATGGTGGAAAACATCATGCGCCACGTCGAGTTCTCCCAGAAGAAAAAGACGTTTCTGGAGATCATCGCCTCCGCCGCTCACGAAGTTCAAAAGCCGGTTTTCTTCGCCCGCATCATCATCATCGTTTCCTACCTGCCCATCTTCACCCTGCAGCGCGTCGAAGGCCGACTCTTCCGTCCCATGGCTTGGACCGTCGCCTTCGCCCTGCTCGGCGCTCTCATCTTCGCCCTCCTCATCGCACCCGTCCTCTGTCACCTCGTCTTCCGCGACGGAAAAATCAAAGAGTGGCGCAATCCCATGATGGCCTTCATGCAAAAGGCCTATCGCCGCCAGCTCGACTGGTGCTTCGATCATTTGAAACTCACCCTCGGCATCGGAGTCGCCGCCTTCGCCGTCATGCTCTTTCTTCTCTTCGGAGGCATCGTGGGTTCCGAGTTTCTCCCTCACCTCGATGAAGGCGCCATCTGGGTCCGCGGCACTCTCGCGCCCAGCGCCGGACCCACCACGGGCATCGCCGTCACCAAGCGCGGCCGTATGATCCTCGCGCAGTTCCCCGAAGTGATCCAGGTCGTCAGCCAGGTGGGACGCCCCGACGACGGTAGCGATGCCAGCGGCTTCTACAACACCGAATTTTTCGTCGACCTCCGCCACCGCTCCGAATGGCGTTCCCAGTTCCAAACAAAAGAACAGCTCATCGATGCCATGGACAAAGAGCTCTCCCAGATTCCCGGCGTCGATTGGAACTTCTCCCAGCCCATCTCCGACAACGTCGAAGAAGCCGTCAGCGGCGTCAAAGGAGAGCTCGCCGTCAAACTCTTCGGCGGCGATCTCAAAACGCTCGAACAAAAAGCCGACGAGATGCAAGACGTGATGAGCAAAATTCCCGGCGTCGCCGACCTCGGCACCTTCCAGGTTCGCGGACAGCCCAACGTCAATCTCGTCGTCAATCGTGCCGCGGCCGACCGCTTCGGCATCAACGTCAGCGACGTGCAAGACGCCGTCGAAACCGCCGTCGGCGGAAAAGCCGTCAGCCAGATCCTCATCGGCGAACAGCGCTACGACCTCACCGTCCGCTATCAGGAGCCCTACCGCAAGACGGTCGAAGACATCGAAAACATCCGCATCCTCGCGCCGTCAGGCGAGCGCGTCTCTCTCGGCCAACTCTGCGACGTCAAGCTCGAAGACGGAGCCTCCACCATCTACCGCGAAGGCAACTCCCGCTATATCGCCATCAAATACAGCGTTCGCGGACGCGACTTAGGCAGCACGGTGCGCGACGCCATCGATCAAGTTCACAACAAAGTAAAACTGCCCGAGGGCTATCACCTCGACTGGACCGGCGAATACGAAAGCCAGCAGCGCGCCAACAAACGCCTAGCCATCATCGTCCCCGTCACCCTCCTGCTCATGGCCTTCGTCCTCTACTCCATGTTCGACTCCTGGAAGTGGGTCGGCCTCATCTTCGCCGTTGTCGCCCTCTCGCCCTTAGGCGGAGTACTCTCGCTTCTAGCCACCGGCACGCACTTCTCCGTCTCCTCGGGCCTCGGTTTTCTCGCATTAACCGGTGTCTCCGTCGAAGTCGGCGTAATCATGGTCGAGTACATTAACCAGCTCCGCACCCGCGGCATGGATCCCCGCCAGGCCGCCCGCGAAGGCGCCGAACTTCGCCTCCGTCCCATCATGATGACTATGCTGGTCGCGACCCTCGGCCTGCTCCCCGCCGCCATGTCCCACGACATCGGCTCCGACTCGCAGCGCCCCTTCGCCATCGTCATCGTAGGAGGCCTGCTCGTAGAACTCATCGTCAGCCTCGTCCTCATGCCCACTCTTTACGTTTTCTGGGCCCGTCCCGGCGACAAACTCCCTCCGCCCGAACTCGAGTTCACCGAAGAGGGCGAGCACGTCGACTAAGAAAATATCAAATGGAGCGACAACGATCGTTAGTTCGCGCGATCTTGCTTTTTCCCCGCCCTTCTACTAGATTTCATCTTTCCCTAATATCACCCGC
>JBEKPH010000060.1:0-29218 GCA_049520915.1 Terriglobales bacterium | reverse complement strand
TTGCCCGCTCCATCGCGGCCTTCGGGTAGAAGTCCATGTTTCGCATGGTCTCCTACCCTCGCCGCCCGCAAAGCGGACATATCACTTGCTATCTCAACCGGACATATCATGTGCTACCGACATTACGCTCTCCGTGCCTTGGTAACTCGGCCTCAAACTGCTAAACTCCCTGCGATGAATACGGCTGGGGAGGTCGTCGTCTATTCCCGCAAGGGCTGTCATCTCTGCGAAATCGTCAAGGAGAGCCTCGTCAAACTCCAGAAGCGCGGCGGCTTTCACTGGCGTGAAATTGACGTAGACTCCGACGCCGAAATCCGCCGCCTCTATACCGACGAAGTCCCCGTAGTCTTCGTCAACGGCCGCAAAGCCTTCAAGTACCGCATGGACGAAAAAGAATTCCTCCGCAAACTCAGCACCTGACCTTCGCGATGAAGAACTAATCTCTACTGCACCTTCTTCCACACAACATCCTCATTATTCCTTCGGTCCACCAGCGCATCCACCTTGCCATCGTCACCGCGCCGAAACAAGATTCGACCCTCCACTCCCTTCCGGAAAAATATGTCGCCAGCCTCCGGAATCAACAAGCCCTTCGGCTGCTCCCCGCGCTGCCGGAATAACTGCTCGCCTTCCACCGAAATAATTTGCCTGTTTGCAGGCGACAATTCATACGTCCCGGCATACTCGCTCAGTTTCGCCGGAACGGTCTTTCCCGCAGCCGGATCTTCGTAGTACCGCAGCACTTGCCCCGCAACAACCTGCCATTCGCCCTTGCGCAGCATCCACGTGTCGGTCGCATGGTAGCGCGCCGTCATTTCCTGTCCGAAAACATTTTCCGTTTCATTCATGTCGTAACTGAAGACCGCAACGTTCCTCTCAATATGGCTCTGCGGATTCACCACTTTTATCGTTCCCGAGTATCCCTTCGGCAACGGACTTACGTCTGCCACCAGCGCCGCCTTATTCATGTTCCTGCCTTTTTCGTCGAAGTAGAGGCAGTCTTCCGCGAAATCTCTTTTCCATGGAGCCTGATCGCCCGCCGCCAGGTTCTCATAACGCTCCTGCGTGCGCCGGAGAAGTTCATCGCTCGTAATCCCCACCCTCGTCCGGCATCCTATCGCAGTCAGAATCACTACCGCGATCCCCAAAAGAGCAACAGCCGACAATATCCGCACACTTTTTCTGTCCTTCATTGTTCTCCTCAAAGTTCTCCCGAAGTTCCTCTCGAAATAACGCCGCCCTCTCAGCCCAAACAAAGGTCCAAACAACTTCCCCCAATTCGCGTCTGATCCCGCTTTGAACTTTCGCCGTCTCCCTCTAGAATCACCCCGATGCTTCGAACCGAGCTCTACGCCGATCCCACCGGCCGCTTCGTCCACGATGTCGTACTCCAAAGCTGCGAAAAACATTCCGCGAAGACCGCGCTTCTCGACACCTCCTGCAATCGCCGTCTCACCTTTGCCGAATACGGTGCCCTCGTCGAAGCCGTGGCTCGCGGCCTGATCTCCCTTGGACTCGTCCCTGGCGAAATCGTTGGCATCTTACTCCCCAATTCCTGGGAGTTTGCGATCACCTACCACGCAGCCACGCTCGCCGGAGGCGTTCCGACCCTTCTCAACCCTTCGTACCGCGAACGCGAGATCCGCTACCAACTGGAAAACTCGGGCGCCGTTTTTCTCGTCACCGACGCCCCGCTTCTCGAGAATGTAAACCTCGCCGGACTTCCCGCTCTCCGCCGTGTCTTCACTACCCGTCACGAGCAAGCTGGCTACGAAAACTTCTCCACTCTTCTTCAACCCGCGACCGAAAACTTTCCTCCGCCAGCCCAAAACCCCGAGCTAACCTTGGCCGCGCTCCCTTACTCCAGCGGCACCACCGGACTCCCCAAAGGCGTCATGCTCTCGCACTACAATCTCGTCGCCAACGTTTATCAAACCATCGGCCCCAACGCCGCGCCGCTCACGCCCGACGACATCATGCTCTGCTTCCTGCCGCTCTACCATATCTACGGACTCACCGTTGCCCTCACACTTTCTCTCACGCTCGGTTCCACCCTCGTCCTCATGCCGCGCTTCGACGTGCAGAAAGTTTGCTCTCTTCTTGTCGAGCAAGGCATCACCATGATGCCCATCGTCCCACCCGCGATCAACGCCCTCTGCCAGGCTACCGAAGCCGGCATCTTCCCAAGAAACCACGACGTCCGCTGGATTAAATCCGGCGCTGCCCCCCTCGCTCCCGAACTCGCGCGCCGCATGACCGACCTCACCGGCATTCTCGTCAATCAGGGATACGGCATGACCGAAGCCTCCCCCGTTACCCACGTTGGCTTTTGCTCGCCCCCTGAAATGAACCGCCCCGCCTCTATCGGACAACCACTGGCCCTCACCGAATGCCGTGTCGTCGACCTCGAGGGCAACGATGTCGCACCCGGCGAGCAAGGCGAGCTCGTCATGCGCGGCCCGCAAATCATGATGGGATATTGGAAGGAACCGCAAGCGACCGCCGCTGCTCTGCGCGATGGCTGGTACTTCTCCGGAGATATCGTCCGCGTCGATGCCGACGGCTTCTTCTACGTCCTCGATCGCAGCAAAGAAATGATCAAGTACAAGGGATTCCCCGTCGCTCCCGCCGAGGTCGAATCCGTTCTGCTCGAACATCCCGCCGTGCGTGACTGCGGAGTCGTCGCCAAGCCCGACTCGACCGCCGGAGAAATTCCCTGCGCCTTTATCGTCCTACGCCCAGGCTTTGTCGCCTCAGATGAGCTGGATCAGGAACTTCGCGCCTTCGTCGCCGATCGCCTCGCCCGCCACAAACAACCGCGCGAAATCCGCTTCGTAGACGCCGTCCCCCGAACCCCCTCCGGAAAAATCCTGCGCCGTGAATTGCGTAAGGTTTTTTCGTGATGTCTGCTTTGGTGCCTGCAACTTCTCCGGCTAATTCCGTTCTTCGGAACAGGATGGGACACGACGATGCTCGACGCTCGATCTCACATTAATCCAAGGCAACGCAAGCTCGTCACTGCAACACGAGTTTTAGTATGCATCGCTCTAGGGGTTTGCGCTTGGATCGCAACAACATACTTTCGAGGCCTCCTTCGTCTCGGATATTTGGACTCTGGCATTGGTTCTGTTCGCCGCCTCGTTACTGCCGAAACAAAGTACGCTGAGTCCCACCCAAATGTTGGCTATTCCTGCGAGTTCTCCGAGTTAGGCCAAGATCAGATGATCACGGCGCTAGCCAAAACCAGAACGTGGAATGAATACGAATTCGAACTGAGTGGATGTAGTGGCTCAAACGGCGTAGGCCCAAATCGATCTTATCGGATAACGGCACGCCCTCTGATCGCTGGACTGCCGGCTCTCTGTTCTGACCAGTCCGGCGTTTTGAAAACTGACTATAGCGCGTCGATCCCGCGTTGCATTGCTAGCGGAACGCCTCAGTAGTCGCAGCACATCGCACTACCTCTGCAATCTGCCCCCCCACCTCTGCCCTCCTGTTTCCCATGTAAAATATCTCCATCCTCATGACCCTCACGACCTTCGTTGCCAAGTCCGCCTTCCGCAACAAGCGCCGCAGTCTCCTGACGGTCGCCAGCATCGCCTTCTCCCTCCTTCTCCTCTGCATCATGCTCTGCGTCTGGCGCAGCTTCTACATCGATAAAGGAGCCCCCGATTCCGCCCTCCGCATAATGACCCGCCACAAGGTTTCGCTCGCCAATTTTCTTCCCATCTACTATCGCGGAAAAATCCGCACCATCCCCGGCGTCGTCCACGTTGTTCCCATGACTTGGTTTGGCGGAAAGTACAAAGACGACAAGCCCGAAAACTTTTTCGCCCAGTTCGCCACCGACCCCGATGAATACTTCGACGTCGCCGCCGACAAGATCATGCCTGCCGACCAACTCGCCGCCTGGAAACGCGATCGCGCCGGCTGCGTCGTCGACGTCGCGCTCGCCAAGAAACACCACTGGAAGATCGGCGATCACATCATCCTGCAAGGTACGATCTTTCCGACCAATCTTGACCTTACCCTGCGCGGCATCTACACCATCGATCCGCCCTCCAGTAATCTCTACTTCCACACCAAGTATCTGGAAGAATCCGTTGACTGGTTCAAAGACACCGCCGGATTTTATTTCACCCGCGTCGATACCGCCGAGCATATGCCGGAAGCCGCCCACGCCATCGACGACATGTTCCACGCCACTCCTGTTCCGACCAAGAGCGAGAGTGAGCAGGCGTTCAAACTTGATTTCATCAACACTCTCGGCAGCGTGAAAGTCTTCATCCTCACCATCTGCGGAGCTGTGCTCTTTACCACCCTGCTCGTCTGCGCCAACACCATGGCCATGTCGATTCGCGAACGCACCCGTGAAGTTGCCGTCCTGCGTACTCTCGGCTTCACTCGCGGACGCATCCTCAAACTGCTGTTAGGCGAATCCGTGGCTATCGCACTGATCGGGGGTCTGCTCGGCATCCTGCTCGCCACCGGAGCGGTCCTCTTCATGGCGCAACCGGGAATTGGCCTACCCGTTTCCATGAAAATGACGACCAACACCGCTCTGTTTGTCATGCTGGTGGCAGCCTTGGTCGGAGTCATCAGCGGAGTGATCCCCTCCTACCGCGCCTCCAACCTCGGCATCGTCGACGCCCTCCGCCACATCGGTTAGCTCGGCGAAGTTCCCGGCCGTATAAAGCCTAAGGACACGGATACGACGTCCCCGGCGTTCCGGGCGTCCCGGGGATGAACGTTCCCGGCGTCCCCGGACTATCTCCGACCGCCGGTGTGCCCGGAACAAACGTCGGCGGTGTGCCCGGCGTTCCCGGCGTAAAGCACATGCCGCGATCGTATCTGGCGTACGGTATCGGGCGCGGCGCGGCCATCGGCACCTCACTCGGATGCTCCTGTGCCCATCGCACCGATTCCGCAACCTGGTTGCTGGATAAAATCAAAGGCTGCGGCAGCGTCATCTCCATCGGCGACCCCACGTCGACGAAGAAACCGTGGCTATGCACCAGGATGGCCAGCGATATCCCGACCCCGGCACCCACTCCCACGAGACTTCCAATCGCAATCCCTTTCGGAGTGCTCGTCGTAATCGTCGTGCCACCGAGCGTCGAGCTCTGCGTCGTGTGAATCTGGCTGCCGATCAACGCGCCCAGCCCTCCTCCAACCATCGGCGCAAGAAAAGCCCCCACTCTGGCTTTGTCGCTCGGATTCCTCCAGGCCGTCTCCTCGCCGCTCTCCACGTTCACCGGCCCCACGATGTTCGCGACGTAGCCGCCGGGAAAAACTACTGACGCCGATTTCATCACGATCTCGGCATGGTCGCCAACGCGCGCGAGTTTATCGAGCGTTCCCTGCACGTACACGCCGGCCGGAATCAGCACTTGATCGCCGACCGTAACTGGAGCCGTTGTCTGCGCATGGATCTCATCGCCCCGCCGCGTCGTCTTGCTCGAAACCGGATTCGTAAGGACCAGCGCAAAGCTAGCTCCGGCGGGGATTGTTACAGTCGAGCGTTGCGCTTCCGTCGATGCCCCCGAGTTCGATTGCGCGGCCGGCTGAGTTTGCGCCATGCAACTGCCAACGAAAATCAGCAGAGCGCCGACAGTTAAAGTTTGTTTTCTAAGGGTTTTGACCAGGTTAGAAAATCCAAGAGCAGAGTGGACGATTCGACCACAGAAACGCGTGTTACGCATTTTGTATCTCCTCCGAACGCTGCGCATGGCGCCCTGCGCCGCGTCCCTATCTTTGGGAGAGGAAATCCGCGCCCAATCAATTGGACTTAGTTTCACTGCGGAGGATATCGCATAACTCGGTAAAGCTTTGCATAGACACGGTAGCGATTTGTAAAACCAACACTAACTCATCGCCCTTGCTGAAAAACGCAACACACTTATTCCTGAACTTACAACCAAAAAGCCCACGCCGTAACCTGGCGAGCATGACTGAAAGAAGGTCTGTTTGAAAGTTTGTCTTGGAGCGCGCGCGCCGCTTCACCGAGTGCCGAAAAACTCAGATTCGTGTCAGAGCAATACTTTCGATCCGAGGGAAATTGCAACTTGTCGACGAATTGTGACGAACACGAGTTTCGGAGATTGCCGGAACTCCAGCTCAACATCCGCATGGGAAGGGCACGACCTCGGTCGTGCCGTCAAAGTCGCCAGGAGCGTTGGAGCGCTTCAGCGCCTGAGGGCGTCTCTTGATTCCCCCCGTGGATCCGCCCCGCGCACGTCGCCCCCGTCCCACTTCCGCCCTCTGGGCCCGCCGCCGCGGAGCAATCCCAGCCAACCCCGCCGCCCATCGCAGATGTTACACTCGCATCGCATGCGGACGGACATCCTTCCCCTCTGCGACCTGCACTACCGCACCATGGAGCCCGTCATCGCTCCCTACAACGCCGACTATTCCATCGAATTCTTCCGCTGCACCGACAAGTTCTGCCACCGCTGTTTCGGCGAACGCATCGGCTACACGACACCCAAGCGCGGAGACGCCCCCGTCCTCACCCCCAACCAGCCCACCTGCGATCGCCACGGACGCCCCATGTTCATCATCAGCCTCGATCGCCAGCGCAACAGCGTCACCTACGCCTGCCCCGAAGCCGACTGCCCCGAACGTGTAGTCCGCACCTAAGCAGTGTGGGGATAAGCAGTTTGTGTGGGGACGGGGAGTTTGTGTGGGGACGGGGAGTTTGTGTGGGGACGGGGAGTTTGTGTGGGGACGGGCATTCCTGCCCGTCCAAGCCGAGCAACGCTCGGCAGGCTCTCGCCAAGTGTCTCCACCGGTCTAATCCACTTACTCCCCCGCCAACCAGCCAAACTGCGCCCCCGTCAGCGGCACCACGCTCAGCCTCCCCTGCCTTACCAGCGGAGACTCCGCAAACGCCGCTCGCGCTTTGATCTCCGCCAGCGTCTTCGGCTTCGCGATCGCCTTCCCCACTTTGATCTTCACCTTCGGCACCTTCGGATCGCTCGCCTCCACCGACACCACCGTCGCCGTTCCCACCGCGCTTTTCTCATCGCCAGTGTGATAGATCACCAACCGCTCCCCCGGCTTCATCTCGCGCAGATGCTTCACCGCCGCTGGATTCGTCACTCCATCCCAAATCGTCGTACCCTCGCGCTCCAGGTTCGCAAATGAATACACTGTCGGTTCCGTCTTCAGAAGATAGTCCATGGCCCCGTATTGTAAACACAACGTAAAACCCGCGCCAACCGCAGTGAGCCCGAGTTCCCTCCAGCGCATAGCCCTCCGGCAGAAGCAACTCGCTCCCGCCAGCGATCTCCCACGCAAAAACCCACATTCTCACTGCAAATACCCGCTTCTGCGATGGTTATGCGTCACATCTTTGCCCCGTCACGCGGGTGTAGACTTTTCAGTTTTACAAGTCACGCAAAGGACAATCGCCCTTATGTCGACTCTTGTTTCCACCACCTCCCGCGTCCTCAATGCCAGCCTCGCCTCCCGCATCATGAGCGCCGACGAAGCCGCCGCCCTCATCCAGTTCAACACCCGCATCGGCATGAGCGGATTCACCGGCGCCGGCTATCCCAAAGCGGTCCCCATGGCTTTGGCCCGCCGGATCTCTGACGCCAACCTGCGCGGCCACAAATCCCAGGTCAGCATCTTCACCGGAGCCTCCACCGGACCCGAACTCGACGGCGCCCTCGCGATGGCCGGAGGCATTCAACTCCGCCTCCCCTACCAATCCGACCCCGAGACCCGCAAGCGCATCAACTCCGGCGAAATGGAGTACATGGACATCCACCTCGGCCACGTCTCCCAATACGTCGAATACGGCTTCCTCGGCAAAATGGATTGGGCCCTCGTCGAAGTCACCGCCATCCTCGAAGACGGTCGTCTCGTCCCCAGTTCGTCCCTCGGCAACAACCGCACCTGGATCGACCAGGCTGAAAAAGTAATTCTCGAAGTCAACGCCTGGCAACCGGCCGAACTCGAGGGCATGCACGACATCTATTACGGACTGCAAAATCCGCCGCACCGCCAGCCCATCCCTCTCACCCACACTGGCCAGCGGATTGGCACCCCCTATCTGCATGTCGATCCCGAAAAAGTAGCCGCCATCGTCTTAACCGATTCTCCCGACCGCAACAGCGCCTTCAAGGCCCCCGACGAGGCTTCGCGCCGCATTGCCGGACACATCCTCGATTTCCTCGGGTGGGAAGTGAAGAAAGGCCGCATTCCCGCCTCGCTTCTTCCGCTGCAATCCGGCGTCGGTAATATCGCCAACGCCGTCCTCTTCGGTCTCCAAGAAGGTCCCTTTGAAAATATGACCTCCTATACCGAAGTCATCCAGGACGGCATGATCGAACTCCTGCGCAGCGGCAAGCTCACCTGCGCCTCGGCCACCGCTTTCTCCTTGAGTCCCGACATGCTCTCGCAGGTCAACGCCGAAATGGCCAACTTCCGCGATCGCATCGTCCTCCGTCCCCAGGAAATTTCCAACCATTCCGAAATCATCCGCCGCCTCGGTGTCATCGGCATGAACGGCATGATCGAAGCCGACATTTACGGCAACGTTAACTCCACCCATGTCATGGGATCCCGCATCCAGAACGGTATCGGCGGTTCCGGCGACTTCGCGCGTAACGGATACCTCGCCATCTTCATGGCCCCCTCCACCGCGCAAAAAGGCGCCATCTCCACCATCGTGCCCATGGTGTCTCACGTGGATCACACCGAACACGACGTCGATGTCGTCGTCACCGAACAGGGTCTCGCCGATCTCCGAGGACTTTCTCCGCGCCAACGCGCCAAGCTCATCATCGACAACTGCTCCCATCCGGACTACCGCTCTCAACTGCGCGACTACGAAGAGCGCGCCGGCCGCCTCTCGTTCGGCAAACATACCCCGCACCTCCTTCACGAGAGCCTCATCTGGCACGACCGCTACGTCCGCACCGGACGCATGCTTCCCCACGAAGAGTGAACTCCGAAGTCGGCCTCTCCTGCCACCACAAGCCTCGAACTGCCGTGAGCGTCTGCTTGCGATCTACAGTAAACACTTGATGTAGGAATTCGTCCCTCTCCGGCTACAATTTCACGGGTCTACGCGCAGCTCACATATACTTGCCCTTGGGAGACTCCACATTGGACCACGCCGGCGCCATCCCTTCTTTGCCCATTGCGGTCGACATCGAAGAGGACGGCCGCCCCCAGGATTCTTCCGGACCAACCTGGCTCAGCCGCCGCCTCCGCGACTTGCTCATGGCCGTTCCGTCCGCGATCGGCATCACCGTCGGCCCCGAACATCGTTGGGTCTACGTCAACGACGCTCGAATCCGGATGGCCGGTCGCGGTACCGCGCAAGACTTCATCGGCAAGACTGCCCGCCAGAGCTATCCCGAACTCGAAGGTCAACCCTTTTTCGCCGCCCTGGACCAGGTCTACCGCACCGGCGTTCCTTTCATCGGCAAAGAAGTCAAAGCTACTTTCAATCGCGGACCAAACGGCTCTCCGCAAGACGCCTATTTGAATTGCGTTTACCAGCCCATCTTCGCTCCCACCGGGGAAGTCGAAGGCCTCCTGATCCACACCGTCGAGGTCTCTGAACAGGTGTTCGCCCGCCATGCCGTCGAAAAGGCCAATCAACGCGAAAAGCGCCAGCGCGCCGCTGCGGAATTCGAGCGTAATCAACTGCGCGAGCTTTTCGAGCAGGCGCCCGCCGGAATCTGTACCCTGACTGGCGCCGATCATCGCTGGTCTTTCGCGAATTCGGCTTTATGCCATATTCTGGGCCGCACCTCCAGCCAACTCGTCGGCAAGACCGTCATTGAGGCGCTCCCCGAACTTGCCAATCAAGGTTTCTCCGCATTGCTCGATCAGGTTTACAGCACGGGCATTCCCTTCGTCGGCCAAAACGTCAAGGCGTTCTTCAACCGCGGTCCAGAGGGCCAGCGCGAAGAGGTCTATCTCGATTTCATCTACCAACCCGTGCGCAACATCGACGGACAAATCGAAGGCATCATGGCCCTCGCTGTCGAAGTCACCGAACAAATCCGCGCCCGAACTGAACTCGAGTCCCGCGTGGAGGAACGCACCTCCGAACTGAAACTCGCCCACGAATCTCTTCGCCTGCTCTCTGGATGCCTGATGCGCGCGCAGGACGACGAACGCCGCCGCGTAGCCCGTGAATTGCACGACAGCGTCGGTCAATATCTCGCCGCCATTCAGATGAACCTCGATGGCCTGAATGCGGAACCGTCCGAACTGACCGAGCCCCTGCGCCCCCGCCTGGAAGATTCCATCGACCTCGTCCGCCGCTGCACCGCGGAAATCCGCACCCTTTCGTATCTGCTTCACCCGCCGCTTCTCGACGAAGTGGGCCTGGCTTCCGCTCTCTCCTGGTACGCCCAGGGATTTTCCGAACGCAGCGGCATCACCGTCGATCTCGACCTGCCCGAGAAGCTTCCGCGCTTTTCTTCCGAAATCGAGACGGCACTTTTCCGGATCATTCAGCAGAGTCTCGCGAACGTGCACAAGCATTCCGAAAGCAAGCGCGCTCGCGTTCGTGTGCAGACGGCCGGCACAAATATCATCGTGGAAATCTCCGACCAGGGTCGCGGCATCCGCCCCGAAATCCTCTCCAGATTTCGCCAGGTCGGCCAAGCCCCCGGCGTCGGCATTTCCGGAATGCGCGAACGCATCCTCGGTCTGTATGGCACCTTCAACCTGACCTCCGATTCCTCCGGCACCACCATCGCGGTCAGCGTGCCCATCGCTCACGCCGCCTGAGCTCCCAAAAATAAAACAAACTCCTCGGTCGATTTCCGTCTACTCTGTTCGACGTCCAATAGAGAGCCGAAGTCATTGCTCCAAACCCGCAGTAAGGAGAAACCGTCACCATGCGATTCATGATGCTCGTGATCCCCAAAGGCTACGAACACGCGAAGCCCAACGCCATGCCTGATCCCAAAGCCGTTTCTGCCATGATGAAGTACAACGAGGCTCTGCAAAAAGCAGGAATCCTGCTCGCGCTCGATGGCCTGTACCCTCCCTCCGCGGGCGCACGCGTCAGCTTCTCCGGAGGCAAGCCTAAAGTCACCGACGGCCCCTTCGCCGAGTCCAAAGAGGTGATCGGGGGATACTGGATGATTCAGGTTAAGTCGAAAGAAGAAGCCATCGAATGGGCCAGTCGCTGCCCCGCTCCCAATGACGAAACGATCGAGATTCGCCAGGTGTACGAAATGTCAGACTTCTCGCCTGACGTCCAGGAAGCCGCAGTGGGATTTCAAGAACTGCAAGGGCAGTCCCTACGCAAGTAATCGAAAAAAGTTTGTTCACCTTTGTCGATTTCACCACCCCAGCTTCGACGTATAGATGAAGTCTGGAATCGAAGGACGAAAGCCTTCCGCCACCCAGTCTCAATTCATTTGCTAAAAGGAGATAAGACGATGAAGTTCATGATGATGGTCAAGCACGGCAAGAACCCCGGTCCTCCGCCCAAGGAATTGATGGACGCGATTGCGATCCTCAGTCAAGAGGCGGTCAAAGACGGCTCCATGATCTCCAACGGCGGCCTCGCTCCCCTCGAACAGAGCGCGCGCGTCCGCGTTTCAAAGGGACATCTCACCGTTACCGACGGCCCCTTCGCCGAGTCCAAGGAAGTGGTCGGCGGCTACGCCCAATTTGAACTGAAATCAAAACAGGAGGCCATCGACGGTGCAGTCCGCTTCATGGAGCTTCACAGAAAGTATTGGCCCGAGTGGGAGGGCGAAACCGAAATTCGCCAGATCTTCGGTCCGGAAGATTTCGCAAAGAACTGTCAACCGGCCGCCGAAGCCGTCGCCAAGTAGTCGTCACTCCACGACGAACTCCCAGCTTGCGCTGGTTCCCGAAGTCATGATGTGATCGTCAGCAGTGGCTAACGACACACATCGTGCAATCGACGCGGTCTGGAAGATCGAGGCTCCCCGGCTGATCGCCGGCCTCGCGCGCATCGTGCGCGATGTCGGCGTCGCCGAAGACCTCGCGCAAGATGCTCTTGTCGCGGCCCTCGAGCAATGGCCGAAGTCGGGCGTCCCGGACAAACCGGGAGCCTGGCTTATGGCCACCGCCAAGCATCGCGCCATCGATTACTTCCGCCGCAACGTCCGGGTCGAGCGCAAGCACGAGGAACTCGGTCGCGAACTCGCAATCAAAGAGATGGCCGTGCCCGATTTCGACGCTGCCTTCGATCCCAACAACCACGACGAAGTCGGCGACGACCTGCTCCGTCTCATCTTCGTCTCTTGTCATCCGGTACTCTCGCCCGAAGCCCGCGTCGCTCTCACCCTCCGCCTGCTCGGAGGCATGACCACCGTTGAGATCGCGCGCGCCTTTCTCGTCCCCGAACCCACCATCGCGCAGCGTATCGTTCGCGCTAAACGTACTCTGACTGAGAAGCGCGTGCCCTTCGAGGTTCCGCATGGCCCCGAACTCGCCGCCCGCCTGGCATCCGTACTCGAAGTCCTTTATCTGATCTTCAACGAGGGCTACTCGGCCACCGCGGGAGACGACTGGATGCGTCCTGCGCTCTGCGAAGACGCCCTCCGTTTCGGTCGCATCCTCGCCGAACTCGCGCCGCGTGAGCCTGAGGTCCACGGCCTGGTCGCGCTCATGGAAATCCAGGCTTCGCGCTCTTCCGCGCGCGTTACTTCCACCGGCGAGCCAATCCTTCTTCTCGAGCAAAATCGTGCTCGGTGGAATCAACTCCTGATCGGCCGAGGCCTCGCGGCTCTCCACCGCTCCGAACAGGTTCGCGGCCCAGACGCTGCTTCACCCGGGCCCTACGCGCTTCAAGCCGCGATCGCCGCTTGTCACGCCCGCGCGCGTGCTGCCGAAGAAACCGATTGGACGCAAATCGCCGCTCTTTACGCGCAACTCGGCCGCCTCACGCCATCCCCCGTGGTGGAACTCAACCGCGCCGTCGCCCTAGCCATGGCTTTTGGTCCCGCTGCTGGATTAGAAATCGTCGATTCTCTCGTTTCCGAACGTTCCCTCGAAAACTACCACCTCTTGCCCAGCGTCCGCGGCGACCTTCTCAAGAAACTCGGCCGCATCGACGAAGCCCGCGCCGAATTCGAGCGTGCCGCCCGCTTAACCCACAACGCCCGCGAACGCGACCTCTTAATCGGAAGGGCCAACGCCTGCGCCACCGCCGACTAGGGAGTCCCGTCCCAGTTCCGCTTTGGGCGGGTGTATAAGTCATCCGCGCGGAGCCGGGACGCCGCGATATTTGACCTTTCTGTTACTCCCGGCACTTCCCTTTCCCGCTCTTTTCGCCAAGAATAGAGTCTTGTGTTAACTGCAACACCGCCCAGCCTCCGCCCCACTTCGATGGCGAGCTCCATCGAGCGCTACTTCAACGTGGCACTCTATCTGCTCGTCCTCACCGGCTTTGGCGCTCTCGCTTCCACAGGAGGCTTGGATCTCCCCGCCGTTATCATCGTCGGTCTCGCCTTCGCCTTCCGCGGATACCAACTTTTCACCCAACGCGAGTCCGCCATTCCCGAGCGCTGGACGACCCTCTTAACTCTGGCCTACATCCTCGTCTATCTCGCCGACTACTTTTTCGTCTCGCGCAGCTTCCTCGGCGCGACCATCCATCTGGTTCTCTTTGCCATGGTCGTTCGCCTCTTTTCTCTCCAGCGGACGCGCGACCACTACATGCTCGCCGTCCTTTCTTTCTTGATGGTGCTGGCCGCCGCCGTCCTCACTGTCAACAGCATCTTCCTGCTCGCCTTCGCCATATTTCTCCTCGTCGCCATCGTCACTTTCGTCTTGATGGAGATGCGCCACTCCATCGCCGCCGAGCCGACTCACGCCGACGACCCGCAAGGTCTTTCTCCACGTGGAGCTTTCCCGAACCAGCGCATGGCCTACGGACTGCTCGCCATCGCGCCCGCTCTCATGTTGATGATCCTCGCCGGAAGCTTTTTCATCTTCTTCTTTCTCCCGCGAGTTTCGTCCCGCTATCTCAGCGCCTATACGCCCAGCAGCGACGTTTCCACCGGATTCACCGATCGCGTCCAACTCGGGCGCATCGGCCAGATTCAACAATCCAGCGCCGTCGTCATGCACATCGAAATTCAGGACGACATGCAAGGCGCCTACGACTTGAAATGGCGCGGTATTGCGCTCACCAATTTTGACGGAAAGACCTGGTCGAACTCCTACGAACAAACTCTGTTGCCTCTATCCGGCGACGGATGGTATCGTCTCGCTCCGCTCATCAATACCACGCACTCAAACACCGGCCGCGTCATCCACTACCGCGTCCTCATGGAACCCCTTGGCACCAACGTTTTTTTCCTGGCCGACAAACCGCTGCGTCTCGCCGGAAACTTTCGCCAGGTTTCGATGGACTCCGGCACCGCCGTCTATGACCTCGACGTCGATCACCCCATCAATCGCTACGATGCCGAGTCGCGCCTGGTCGAGCCCGATGCCGAGGAACTGCGCCTCGCTTCCAACCTCTCGCCCCCGAGCATGGATCCCTACCTCAAGCTGCCTACTCTCGATCCCCGCATTCCCAAGTTGTCAGAGGACATCACCGCTGCCGCTACCAGCAATTACGACAAAGCCGTGGCCGTTGAGCGCTATCTCTCCACCCACTTCGGATACACCCTCGAACTTCCCCGTACCATGCCGCAAGACCCCCTTGCCAATTTTTTATTCGAACGAAAACGAGGACACTGCGAATATTTCGCCAGTACGATGGCCGTTATGCTTCGCTCGTTGCACATTCCTTCGCGCATCGTCACCGGCTTTCGCGGTGGAGAATTCAACGACCTCACCGGCCAATACGTGATCCGCGCCAGTGACGCCCATTCCTGGGTCGAAGCCTACTTTCCCGGCTCCGGCTGGATCAGTTTCGATCCCACTCCCGCGGGCGGCCTGCCTTCGCGAAATGAATGGTCGAGAATGCAGCTCTATATGGACGCCGCTGCCTCCTTCTGGCGCGAGTGGATCATCAACTACGACACTGGCCACCAGCGCACCTTGAGCAAAAATGCCGTGATCAGCAGCCGCCAGTTCTTCGACGACGCTCGCCGTTGGATCGGCCGCCAGCATCGCCTCCTGCTCCGTTCCGCGCGGCGCAGTAGTCACAATATGACGACTTTTCCTGTCCGATGGCTCTTCGGTTTTATCGGATCGGCTGCGGCCCTGATCATCCTTCTGAATCTCCGCCGCGTCGTCAAAGGATTGCGCGCCTACCGTCTCCGCGCCCATCCCGAGCGCTCTCCACGCGAAGCCGCCGCCGTTTGGTATGACCGCATGGTCACTCGTCTGGCGCGCCTCGGTTGGCGCAAATCGCCCTCGCAAACTCCCTTGGACTTTGTGGCTGCCATTCAGGAAGCTTCTCTACAGAAGAAGGTCGCTACCTTCACCCGCGCCTACGAATCCGCGCGCTTCGGTAAATCCACCGACGATGCCCAAACCCTGCCTGCTCTTTTCGCCGAAATCAGCGCCGCAGAAACTTCAAAATCCAAGAAGCCACGCGACCGCGCCGCCGTCAGCTAACAGCGCCACTAAACTTATTTCAGAATTTGCCCCGCAGAGGAAAAGATAAAGATCATGTGGGGCGAGAAATGATCGTGTGGGGCGAATGAACCGTGTGGGGCGGACATTCTTGTCCGCCTGCGTGTATCGGCAACCAACTGTCAGGACTTCGAAAGTCTCGTTTCACAGGAAAGCGAGAGTCCACTTTTTCCGCTGCCCCTTATGGCCCGTGACGCCCAGCCTGCCCTCTAGAACCGGTGCATCACGCCAACGCCAACGTAGTAGTTGTGTTGCCGGCTTCGACCCGTATCGATATTCAGGTCGGGAACCCCCGAATAAAAATCACGCGCTTCGAACCGCGCCCCCCACGAGTGCCAGAACCACGTATCCAATCCCGCTCCAAACTGGATGACGCCGGTATTGCTCCCCGACCCAGGGTTTGGATTGTTGTACAGCGTCTCTGGCGCTACCCGGAAGTGGCCAAATCCACCGCCCGCGCTCACCCACGGAGTCACCGAGTCGCCTGAAAAAATGTTGACCCGCACTGACGGCGTTGCGAATAACGCCCCAACATCTTTCGGACTCGTTCCTATATTCGTGTTCACGTCCATCCGAAAATAAATAGCGACCGGCAATTCTGCGTAAATCCCAAAAATCTTATGGGTCTTCAGCAGCCGACCGTAATTCGCCGCAACGGTTTCCTCGTTTCCGAAGTGAACCGGCAATCCATCGGCCTGGTTGGTCTGCGTGCTGACGAACGTTCTTCCCGCCGTCAGTGAGACTTCATTCACCTGCGCCAAAGCGCTCGATATCAGCAAGACAACCGGCACAACTAGAAGCGCGAGACGTTTACCCGACATCTCTCCCTCCGGAGCATGAGGCATGTGGTTTTTGTTTCGTTAAGCTTAGCACGCGCCGCCCTCATCGGCAGCAGTTCCCTAAGGTACCCGATTTGGTCCCTGCATTTCCCGCCTCTCTTTTTGCTGAAACTCGCCTCCCCAAAGAGCCTCGTCGAACAATGCTAGAATTGAAGACAGTCATCCTCCTGACCGGAATCGTTATCATCCCAGTGCCCTTAAAGAAAACCACATCCGCGACTGCGCTCCTGACGGCCCCGACCAAGGTAGGATTCGTGAGCCTCGGTTGCCCCAAAAACCTCGTCGATAGCGAGGTCATGATGGGTATGCTCGCCCAGGCCGGAGCCGAACTCACTCCCGACGCCGATACCGCCGATGTCATTGTCGTCAATACCTGCTCCTTCATCGCCAGCGCCCAGCAGGAATCCATCGATACCATCCTCGAAATGGCCCGCCACAAAACCGGCGGCAAAGCCCGTCGCCTGGTCGTCACCGGATGCCTCGTCGAGCGCTTCCACAACGAAATTCAAAAGAACATTCCCGAGGTCGATGCGGTTGTCGGCACCGGCGAGTTAGAAAAAATCCTCGTCGCCGCTGGAGTCGCTCCCGCGCCCCGCGCTCCCAGTCCCTTTAACATTCTGAATTCGAGCTCGACGATCTCGCCGACACCAACTTTGCAGCCCACAACCTCGCGCGCCGAAGGCGATCTCCGCCGCGAACAAGGCCGCTTCGCCCGCGATTCCTGGGACGGCGCTGTCGCCGATCTGCCCAACTATCTTTACGACGAAAATACGCCGCGCATCCTCACCACCCCGAAGTCCTCCGCCTATATCAAAATCGCCGAGGGCTGCGATCACCCTTGCGCCTTCTGCATCATCCCTCAGATTCGCGGCCAGTTCCGCTCCCGCCGTTTCGAATCCGTCATCGCCGAAGCCGAACGCCTCGCCCAATCCGGCGTCCGCGAAATTACCCTCATCGGACAAGACACCACCTGCTACGGCGAAGACCTAGGCCTCAAAGACGGCCTCGCTCTCCTGCTCGAAAAGCTAGCCGCCATCCCCGGCCTCCAGTGGATCCGCTTCCTCTACGCCTATCCCAACAAGATCACCGGACGCCTGCTCGAAACCATCGCCGCCCACGACAATATCTGTTCCTACATCGACGTCCCCTTGCAACACGCCTCCGCCACCGTCCTCAAACGGATGAAGCGCGGAGGCGGCAGTGACATCTTCCTGCGATCCATCGAAAAGATGCGCCGCACCATTCCCGACGTCACCCTGCGCACCTCGTTCATCGTCGGCTATCCCGGCGAAACCGAGGCCGAATTCGACGAACTCTGCGAGTTCGTCAAGAACGCCTCCTTCGACTGGATGGGCGTCTTCGGTTACTCCGATCAGGAAGGTGCCGGCGCCTTCGATCATGGCGACAAGCTTTCGCCCCGCGAAATTGAGGCGCGACGCAAATCGCTGATGTCGATCCAGAAGAAAATCAGCAAGGCGAAAAAGAAGTCGCTCATCGGACACGAGTACGACTTGCTTCTCGAAGGCGCATCGACCGAGTCCGACCTTCTTCTCGAAGGCCGCACCGCCATGCATGCTCCCGAAATCGACGGCAAGGTCTTCGTCAACGACTATCCCGAAGGCCGTGAACCGAAAGACGGAGAATTCTATCGCTGCCGCATCACTGCCGCCCACGACTACGATTTAGTGGCCGAGATTATTTAGGGTCAGAGGTCAAAGGTTTAAGTGCAGAAGTGAAGACCACGCACCGCGGGTGAAGTTCACTTCTGCAATCTTACTTCTAACCTCTACAATCACAGATATGCCGCGTAAGTCCACCATCAAGCTCCGTTGCCCTATCTGCAAAAAGGCAACGAAGGCTTCCGAACCCGACTTCCCTTTCTGTAGCGACCGCTGCCGCCTCCTCGATCTCGGCAAGTGGGCCAGCGGCGGATATGTGATCTCCTCGCCCGTCACCGACGCCGAAGAGGCCGTCCGTCAAGACACTCCCGGCGAAGAGGATGGCGACTGATGGCTTTGTCCGAGGCCGCGCCTGCTCCGGCCATGCCAGGCCCCGCTCCCGTCTGGGCCACACTCACCGCCACATTTTTCGGCATCGGACGCATTAAGCCCGGTCCCGGCACTTGGGGATCCGTCGCGACCGTCCTCTTGTGGGCCGCAGCGACTTCGCAAATTCCGCTCGCGCAGCGCACCTGGGCGACGATCGTCGCGGCCGCCGCCGTCACTCTCATCGGAATTCCATCCGCCACCCGCGTAGCCCGCGCTTCCGGCGGCAAAGATCCCCAATTCGTCGTCATCGACGAGGTCGCCGGACAACTCGTTGCCCTCATCGCCGTCCCGCTCGGATGGAAAACGTTTCTTGCCGGCCTTATACTCTTTCGTATCTTCGATATTCTGAAACCCTTCCCGATCCGCCGTCTGGAGCACCTTCCCGAAGGCACCGGCATAGTCGTCGACGATCTCGGAGCGGGCGTTTACGCGCTCGTCATCATGCATCTTCTACTGCACTTCGGTCTTCTAATAAAGTAGGCCGGGATAAGGCAGTGAGTGCCGGCAATACGCATGCCGACGGCTAGAACTGAAAGCTGACAACTGAGAGCTGAGAACTGCCCTTCAACCATGAGCATTTCCGATCGCCTGCTGGGTAAGAAGAACGTCAACGGCAAGCCGCATATCGACGCGGTTGCGCCGCCCTTCGCTCTCCCAGGAGGCGAAGTCCGCATCAGCGGCAAAAGCCTGCATCCCCACGAACTCCGTCGCCCAAGCGTCCGCTTCGGCGAGGTCGAAGGCTCCGTCCTCATCAGCTCCGACGACTTCGTCATCGCCCGCGTTCCCGACGGAGCCACCTCCGGCAACATCATCGTCGGAGCCAATGGACACGTCAGCAATCCCCATTCGATCAAGATCGCCGTTCCCGTCGCGGACAGCCTGCATCCCGTCGCCAATCCCGCCCTCGACCGCGAAGGCAACATCTACGTCACCTTCTCCGGATCCCGCGGCCAGAAAACTCCTGTTTCTGTCTTCAAGATTGACACCGATTACAACGTCAAGCCCTTCCTCAGCGACCTGATGAATGCGACCGCAATCGCTTTCGACCGCAATAACCAGATGTACGTTTCCTCGCGCCACGACGAGGCCGTCTACAAAGTCGCGCCCAATGGAACCATGTCGATGTACGCCGAAGGCATGGGCGTCGCCACCGGAATCGCCTTCGACCGCGAGGAAAACCTCTACGTCGGCGACCGCAGCGGCACCATCTTCAAGATCGCGCGCGACCGCCAGATCTTCGTCTTCGCCACCCTCGAAGCCAGCGCCTCCGCCTATCACCTCGCCTTCGGCCCGCAAGGCGACCTCTTCGTCACCGGACCGAGCACCTCCAGTTACGACTCTGTCTACAAAGTCGATCCTCACGGAACGGTTTCGGTTTTATATCGCGGTCTCGGACGCCCGCAAGGCCTCGCCCTCGATATCGAAGGCAACCTCTACGTCGCCGCTTCCCTCGCTGGAAAACGTGGCATCGTCAAGATCACTCCCGACGGCAAAGCCAATCTCGAAGTCTCCGGCCAGGGCTTAGTAGGACTCGCCTTCGCCCCCGGAAAATCCGCCATCCTGGCCACCCACGGCGCCATCCACCGCATCTCCTGGGGCATTCAGGGACTGCCATTGTTGCCGGAATAGCACAGTTGCGCCTTTCGCTATTCCGCTTTTCTTATCTCGAGTTTTATCTCAAGCCGCTCATCTCTTGCCCACCCTGCCCGCGACCGGGAACGGATAGGTTGACGAACTCCGCTCTTGTTTCTCAAGTTCGAGAAGCCACTCCTGAAGTGTTTGCTCTGCAACTGTAGACAAGGGGTAGAACTGAAATCCAGATCTGGCGTCGCTGCTATATGGGACCGTGGCCAGAATTTCCAGCGGGGCGCCCAACAAGAGCAGTTCGATCACAACCGTTTCACCAACTCGCGGCGCGCCACAAATCAAGCCCGACATTCCCTGCATACTGATATCGAGGCTCAAACCCCGTGTGATGACCGGTCCGAAGCGCAGAAAGCGTTGCACTTTGATTGGTATGCTGCAAATATAACGACGGTCCCGTCGATGAAAGTTATAGGTCTTTGGAGGAAGCTGCGCCTGCCGCCTTTCCACATCCATCGCACTCTCCCTGCAACCACTCAGTCGCCCGTAATATGAGGTGAAATAACGTAAGCTGAAGAAATTGGACTAGCAGGGCTTCGCTCCGCCCCAGCCCCATCCAGTTTGCAGGCAGGCGCGGATTACTCCCAATAACTCCTCGTTGTCGGCTGGCTTCTGAAAGAAAGCCGTCGCACCCGATTCGAGCGTCCGTTTTTCATTTCCTTCAGGATCTCGCGCCGTCAACACGATCACCGGAATGTCCGCCAGCGCAGGATACTGTTGAAGATTTTTCAGCACAGCGAATCCGTCGCCAGCCGGTAATCCGAGATCGAGAATAATCAGGTGTGGTTTTTCTTTCTGTGCCATCGCAATCGCGGAATAGCCATCGCATACGTTGATCGTCTCGAACTGATTCGCCCGCAAACGCAAGCTCAACGCCTGTCTTAGATCGGGATCGTCATCCACCACCATGATCTTCGCTCGGCTCCTGGGCGCTTCTTCGTTGTGGCTTTCGGTTAGCATTTTGTAACTCTCCTCTTCCAATAACTTGTTGTTGCGATCGTTCTCGACTCCGCGTCCCGCAATCTCGGAATCGCCTCTGCCCTCACTCGCATCGTGCCGCTTTCTTACCGGCCTATCGTGACCCGCCATCCATGCCGGTGCGATCCCCTCATGCACACACTTATCGGCATCGCCCATTCGGTCTCTAATCACGAAAGATCAGTGTCTCGGGTAGGAGATTAAATGGAAAACTCACTTTTTGGACCTGACCGGATGGACGTACTCGCGCGATTGAGGGCCAGCGGCAACGTGCGGCCGCACGTCGTCCTCCTTATCTATTCATCACAAAAATGGTGTGTTGGCCGTCACAGACGCATGATAGAGACGATGCGAATCTGGATTTGGCAGCAAGGATCCGCTGTCACACTGCTGGACGGGCGCGGTCTACGCCACACGAAGGCCGAGAGCACGTCATCATACCGGAGACCCTAGCAGCGCTTTCTACCGGATGTTGGTCAAACGTCACTGAGCGCCCGCGACGTCCAGCACACTTCGCAATTCCCTCCCCACATTTCTCCCTCGCCGTCCCGCGTTCTCGCACGGCAATCGCAGGCTGAACCAGCCGAAAAAAGTGTGGGAGAGTTTTCGCCGCTTGAAGCTTGTCTCTAAAAAGATGATTTTCGCTGAGAGGAATTCTTCGCGGCGCAAGCCCGGCTACTTCTTGTAGATAGTCGGTTGCGGGCCTTTTTCCAGGGCTTCGCGATTCCAGATCATGCCTTCGCGCGTGTAGCTGGCGAGTTCGAAATCCTGCGTCAGTTCGAGCGCGTCGGTCGGACACGCATCTTCGCATAATCCACAAAACATGCAACGGCTCAGGTCGTAGGTGAAATTGACCAGTTCCTTGCGCCGCGTTTTTTCGTTGCGCTCGCTGGTGACGACGATCAGGTTTTCGGGACAGGCCAGCGCGCACAAATCGCAGGAGATGCAGAGGCTCTCGTCCGTGTCGGGATTGACGTTGAGGCGCGGCGCCCCGCGGTAGCGCTCCGCAATCTGCGGACGCTCCAGCGGATATTGCTCGGTGTAGATCTCTTTCGGATCCTGATAGCGGAAGGTCACGCCCAGTCCCTGAATCAGATCGACCAGGAAAACCTTGCGCAGGATGCTGCTCAGTCCCATAACCCGCTTAGGATACCACCGCCAGGAAACAGCCGGATGTGAGGTAGGTCACAAGACGCACCGGAGGCAATCCGGACCAGGAAATACTCGGTTCCGGACTGCCTCCGCGTCTCCTATGCTTTCTTCGCGCAGCTGCAAAAATTGCCCAGGCGTCGCAAGCCTAAACCGCTTCTCCGCGGACCCTGGCTACTGGTTAACCACCTGCGTCAGTGCATTCGCGTACTTCGTCGGAATATAGTTCGCGTCTCCGCTGAAGTTCGCTGTGATCGCGTGCGAACCGGCGGCGATCGCCGAGGTCGTGAACTGCGCCACGCCACCGCTCAGCGTTGCCGTTCCCAGCACTGTGCCGCCGAGCGAGAACTGCACCGTATCACCGTCCGGCGGAGCGCCGGCAACAGACGTGATAGTCGCGGTGAAGGTCACCGGCTGTCCTACGATCGAAGGATTCGCCGATGACTTGAATTTCGCCGTCATCTTCGGCACCAGCAGGTAGCCGCCCTTGTTCGTCGAAGCGGCGATCACTCCCGAGTCGTTGACCGACGCACCCGTAATTTGGATGTTGGCCGAAAGACCCGCCATCGTCGTCAGATCTTTCATCGCCGCGGTTGGCGTGCGCAGAAACCCGTGCAGCAGCCCCTTGGTCGAACTCGTCAACGATGTTCCTACGATCCAGCCGAGCGTGTTGATGCCGGTCGCGGAACTCGAGCTGCCACCAAGAGTGCCGAGATCGGTAATGCCCCCATCCTGCGTCCAGGAAAAGGCGTGCTTGTTGGCGTTGGCGAAGGGTGACTGCCCCACAACGGTTCCCGCGGCATTGACCGCGAAAGCGAGCGTTCCGGACGGTCCGAAGCTCTGCAACCCAGCCGTCTCCGTCCAGGTGAAGCCGACCGTGTTGCGGCTCCCGTTCGGAAAGTAGTATCCAACCACCTCATTTGAGTTGTTAATGGCCGCGGCGAAGGCTCCGCCAATACTGGTGAGATCGGGTGTCAGATCCTGCAAACCGTTGGCTGGCGTCCATAAGAAGGCGTGCTGGTAATCCGCTCCGTTATAGGAGAGGCCAACTACCGCGTCCGAATCGTTGAGCCCGCTCGCCGCGCTCAAATTGCCGCCCAACGATCCCAGCCATTGCACCCCAGAATTCGACTGCCACAGAAAAGACTGCAAGTCGCCTGAATTGTCAGGATCGCCCGCGCCCACAACCTGTCCGAGACTATTGATGGCCGCGCCGCCGCTGGTGTTGCCGATCAGGCCGACGCTTTGCGCCCCGCTCAACCGATTCCACACAGAAACCTGAAAAGAGCTGCTATTGCCGGTGTTGACCACCACCAGGCCGCCATTGTTGATCGAGATCATCGAGTTGGGACTGGATCCCGGAACCTTGACGGCGGTGAAGACCGCCTGCGCCGAGGCGAACCCCGCGAGCACTAAAACCACAGACGAAACGAACGCAACTTTGGTCGAATTTTTCACAGTAACCGTCCTCCTATGGGAGCGCGAATCTGGCCGCGCAAATCCGGTGCGTATTCCGGGGGACGGGGCACCTGTCACCTCTCTAAAGTGCAAGCCTCGTGCCATTTTGGACCTCGAGTTGCAATTCAAGATTGCAACCTAAGCCGATGCAAATAAACACGTTGCAGCGCCACAAGAGGACGGGCAGTTCGGAGCGGATTGGATTCCGCAGGAGAATTTCGATGACCTGTGGGAACAGAACTTCCCACACCAAAGGTAACCATCCGCCCCGCGAATGATGTAGCCTGAAGACCGGTTCCTTGAAGCGAGCCACGTCGCGTTCGCACTCCGAGGCACCGTAAATCTGGCAACCAGCCAGCGGAAACTACAACTGCACCTTCCTCACAAAGCTCGGCCTGACAGCATTTCGCGCGACAAAGTCCCGCCCGACGAAGTCGCGTCGAATACCCTCGCTGCCGACGAACTGTGGATGGAAGAAGCACTCCGCTGCGCGCAACGGGCTCTGGAATCAGGCGAAGTTCCAGTGGGAGCGGTCGTCGTCTGCGCCGGCCGCATCGTCGGACGTGGCTGGAACCGCAACCTGACCGATTGCGACCCCACTGCTCACGCTGAAATTGTCGCCCTGCGCGAGGCCGGACGAAACCTCGGTAATCACCGCCTTGGCGACTGCGAACTGTTTGCTACAATTGAACCGTGCGCGATGTGCGCGGGAGCCGCAATTCACTCCCGTGTCGCGCGTCTCGTGTACGGAGCGGAAGATCCGAAAGCAGGCGCCGTCCATTCGATGTTGCAGGTGATCAATCACCCCGGCCTGAATCATCGTATGGAGGTTCGGTCCGGCGTCTTGGCGGGCCGTTCGGCGGAAATGCTCCAGGAGTTTTTTCGTAAGCGGCGCGCAAGCGAGATTGATGTCGATCGCGTTTGAAGCTGCAAGGCAGTTTTTTCGGATTCCGAAAAGTTTCAATCGTCCCAGGCAGAATGTAGAAACAGAAGAAATGTAGTAAGAGAAGTAAGGGGGCTTGACCTTCCGCAGGTTGAAGCCGCTTCCAGTGACAACCAGGCAATTGATATTCGGAGAGGTGCGTGAGTGGTTGAAACGATCCGCCTCGAAAGCGGACATACCTTAACGGGTATCGTGGGTTCAAATCCCACCCTCTCCGCCATTCTAGAATTAATGAGTTACGGGCGATGTTTTGTTTTGGATAGAGCCCATACAACTTCTCTCTTGCACACTTCTATTGTGTGCCGTTAAAACCTCACCGAAGCTCCCGCCATCCTGGCGCAAACGAGACCTCACTCCACAGCGGGGCGCCTGTCGAAGTCTTAACTTTCATGTGCCCGTCGCTTGTGGAAAACGTCAACAATGTTGTGAAGCCTGAAGGCGAGCTAGCGTGTTGCGCCGTACGCTCGCTTTCCGGCCCGTCACAGCGTCTGCAGGAAATTGACCAAGTCCTTCATCTGCTGCTCCGAGAAGCCAATCTGGAAGCGCTGGTTATAAAAATTGACCAATTGCTGTAGATTGGCCGCAACTCCGTTATGGAAATATGGGGCACGGGCTGGCAGGCCTCGCAAAATAAGACCTTTGCCTCTGCCGATATCGCTGCATTGACCGGTGATCAGAGCTTTCCCCGGATCAGAGGTGTAGTAGGTGTTGCCGGCGAGAGACCCTTGCGTGCAGACCAACTCGAACACCGGCAAGGTCGGCGCCTGAAGTTGCTTGAGCCCAGCAATGATATTCGGGTCAGTCTCATACGCGAGCGAGTGACCGGTCCCGATGTCCAGCGGCAAAGGGAAAGAGTGATTTCCTACGTTGAAGGTGTCGTGGCATGTGGTACAGGTTCCCGTAATTTGCTGAGTTCCGGTCGTTAGCCCCGGAACATCGCTGATGGTCAAGGGCTGGGTGTTGAAGATCTGCTCGCCCCGGGCGATCGAGGCGCGCTGCGGATTTCGTGAGTTTTGGAACGATGAGTAGATCGTAAATACGTTAGGAGTGAACTGTTTTCCTTCAGGATCTCCGCCCAGGGAATCGTTGATCCCCGGATAATAGGGTTGCGTGGACAGGAATTGCGCTCCGCCATTGGCGCCTTGCGACAAACTTCCCGCATAGAAGTCTGACAGTTGCGCCGAATTGAGAGCCAGTTCGAAGCCGACAATTTGGCTCAATTGCGTGGCCGTTGGTGGCTGATCGGCCTGCGCGTGAGTCAAGATCGCATCGGTCGCCTGCTGTGTCAGATCGGTGTTCAGATTAGCGGGAAAAGTCTGTTCGTTGTTCAGAGGATACGTAAGCGATTCCCGGCCATCGAACATGACCGCGCTTAGGAATCCGAGGTTCGTGGTTGGCAAAGGCCGGCGATAGACCGAGGCGATCTGCTGCCCTTCAGGATTCGTGGTGAGGGCGCAACCATACGGGTCCTGCACCGCGGCGATCGTGTATTGCGGTGGCGATGGATCGGTCGTGTTCGGTGGAACGGTGAGTCCGATCCGAATCAGTCCATTGTTCACAACCAAACTGTTGTTGACAGGGCCGGTAGGACAGGTCGAGCCGTCGACCTGCGCGAACAGCGGATCCTTACCGTGACTGATAAAGTAACGAAATTGCGCGTCGATGGCGCTTAACCCGAATGCATCGCTCGGCGCATGGCAAGTTTCACAGGTTCGACCGTTCGTTCCAAGACTCTGAAAGAACGGGCCACTCAGATCGACGCTTCCCGTTTTGCTGTAAGTGCCGGAAAAACCGGTGAAATCGAGAAAAGGAAAAAGGTTGCGAAGGTACACGTCCGCGATGGCGGAGCCTGTGGCAAAGGTCACGAGGACGACAGCGCAGACGACAATTCGCCTTCGGGTCCCCCCGCCGACACAACTACGCAGTTGCTGACCCAATTTGCGGACGAAGGATCCCGTGGACGGCTTGTCAGACATAAGTGCTCCTTGATGAAAATTGAAACCACGAAAGTTGAAACGCGGGCCATACTGCCGCAAACGCAACTTCTGCTCAATAGCGGGCGGCTGTCGGGCGGCTTAATTTTCATGTCCCGGTAACTTACGGGAAACAATGACGATGTTTTGAAAATTGAAAAGCGGGTTAGAATGTTGCGCGACCCCCTGGGTGAGTGCGGTGTCGCTGGAGCCAGCCAGAATCGAAAATTCGCTCAAACTTGGGGACGACTTCGAGCTCGATGCCGGCGCCGGACAACTGCGCCGCTCCGGCCGGATTCTCAAAGTCGAGCGCATCCCCATGGAAGTTTTACTCTTCCTCGTGCAGCACCGGGGAGAACTGGTCACCCGTGAACAGTTGGTAGAGAAGATTTGGGGCAAGGACGTCCACCTCGATACGGACAACAGTATCAATGGGGCGATACGGAAGATCCGGCAGGTTCTGAAAGACGACCCCGAAGAGCCTCGCTTTATTCAGACAATTACCGGGAAGGGCTATCGTTTCATTGGGCCCGTCGTTTCGACGGTCGTGGCGACACCAGTGACCCCTCCCAACACGGAACCGGAGGCGGTGTTGGCGGTCTCGCAATCTTCAAGCGATCGGCCCGTCCGCGAGAATCCGGCGGCCTGGTTTCGACGAAATCGAGCGCTTGGGATATCGATTCTTGCGACAGTGATCGTCCTGATTGCTGGTTGGGGTGTTTACCGTCAATGGTTCGAGTTCCGAGTCCGGCCCTTCGGCTCTGGTGGACGAGCCATGCTCGCAGTTCTGCCCTTCGAGAACCTTACGGGCGACGCAGGTCAGGAATACTTCAGCGACGGAATGACGGAGGAAATGATCACGCAGTTGGGCAGCCTCGATCCGGAGCACATGGGCGTCATCGCCCGTACTTCCGTGATGCACTACAAGAAAAGCCAGGAACCGCTGCAGCAGATCGCCCATGAACTCGGAGTGCAGTACATGTTGGAAGGGAGTGTAAGGCGCGATGCCGACAGGGTGAGAATCACCGCCCAGCTCATTCAAATGAAGGACCAGACTCACCTTTGGGCCCGACAGTATGATCGTGAACCTAAGGATGTTTTGGCGGTGCAGAGCGAAATTGCGAAAGAAATTTCCGGCGAGATCCAAAGCGCTCTTGGAGAGCAGAGACCGATTGCTCCAGTTTCTCAACGGCCTCTCTCTCCCGAGGGTTTCGAGGCCTATAACCTCTATTTGAAGGGACAGTATTTCTGGAACCAGAGAACGGTTAAGGGATTTCAGGAGGCGATCGGATATTTTCGTCAAGCGACGGATAAGGATCCCAACTACGCGCGGGCCTATGCCGGTTTGGCCGCCAGCTACACTCTGATCGGCACTTACAGTGGAACTCCTCCCGCTGAATTTGCATCGCAGGCGCGGGCGGCCGCGCTGCGGGCGTTACAGCTTGATGACAACCTGCCCGAAGCCCACGCTGCACTGGCTTTGATTGTCCAAAATCATGACTATGACTGGCAAACATCCGAAAGGGAATTTAAAAGAGCGATTGAATTGAATCCTAACTATGCCACCGGCCATCATTGGTACGCCGAGCATCTGGCGTGGCTGGGGCGATTTGACGAGGCGCTGCGAGAAAGCGACCGTGCGCGACAATTGGACCCTCTCTCTCTGATTATCGCCGCCGACAATGGAGCAATTCTTTATTACTCCCGACAATACGACCGGGCCGTCGCTCAGCTCAACGCCGTTCGGGAATTGGACCCCGGCTTCCCGCGCGCTGGAATAATTTTTGAACCGTACGTGCAAAAGAGAATGTTCGCGGAGGCCGAGGCTTATCTCGACCAACAATGCCCCGACGACGTTAACTGGTGCGTATCGAACCGGGCCTACACCTATGGTCGCGCCGGAAAGCAGGGACAAGCGGCGAAGGAACTGAGGAAATTGCTGAATTTGAACCGGCGACAACTCATGGATCCAATGCTGATTGTCCCAGCCTACATTGGGACGGGAAACAATGATCAGGCCATCGCCTGGCTGGAAAAGGCGTATGCCCAGCATTCCAACGGTTTGACCGCGCTAAAGGTGGATCCCGTTTACGACCCGCTGCGCGATGATCCGCGCTTCCAAGATCTCCTGCGAAGGGTGGGCTTAATCCAGTAGCTCGGGTGCGCCACTTCTCGCGCTTTTCGAGAAGGGGCCCGCCACGCCGAATAAGCGAATAGCGAACGACGAATAGCGAACGACGAACAGCGATCCGACGATTAGCGCCACCCCGATTAAATCATTTGACTTAACTCCCACCCCGCCCGACCATAAAAGAGAGCACCATGTCGAAGCTTTTGCCGAAAATTGATAACTGACAGCCAATGCAGCCAATGCCTCCTAAGTCCTTATTCTGGAATATTTTACGAATAAGTCCTTTAAAGTCAAAGATCTGGAGTGAGTGCACCGCCTAAATCCATGATTCTAAAAGATCGAAAAACAAAAAAATCAAACTCGACGAGACCTGGCATGGTAACGACCCGACTTTTTCCAGAAGCCGAAAGCCCGACGCTAAGAGATGACGCCGCTAACTCCTTATTCCGGAATACTTTACAATTAACTACTTTAAATTTAACACTTTGCACGGAATCGGGGGGGGG
>JBEKPH010000059.1:0-32112 GCA_049520915.1 Terriglobales bacterium | reverse complement strand
TACCAGGCCTACACGGATTATCTTGGCATCCTCGACACGACGCAGGCGGCGATTGAGCAGGCGGTCAAGGACGTGACCGGCGGCATGAAGACGAAGTGGGGTGACAGCGAGATTGACTGGTCGCACGCGAATTGGCGGCGCATGACGATGCGCGAAGCGATCGTGAACTTCTGGCCCGAGAATGCCGGAGCGAAACCTGAGCGCAACGATTTCGCATCGCATGGGTCGGTGGAAGCGTTGGTGACGCGTGTGCGCGGAGCGGGAATCAAGCTGCAGTACGACGCGGCAGCGCCGGTTGGTAAAACCATCGCAAACCTCTTTGAGTCAATCGCGGAAGAACACTTGATGCAGCCGACGATCATCTATGAATTTCCTACGGCGGTTTCGCCGCTTTCGAAGCAGAAACCGGACGAGCCCGATTGGACGGAACGCTTCGAAATGTTTGCCGGGCAGATGGAAATTGCCAACGGCTTCAGCGAGCTCAACGATCCGGTCGATCAGCGACAACGATTCGAGGCGCAGTTAAAAGAACGCGAGCGCGGCGACGATGAAGCGCATCAGATGGACGAAAATTACATCAACGCGCTTTCGTACGGCATGCCTCCGGCGGGCGGAGTGGGGCTCGGCGTCGACCGACTGGCGATGCTGTTTACGGACTCGCATACGATTCGCGATGTGATTCTGTTTCCGCAACTGCGGCCGGAAAAGCAGGCCACCGCCGAGGGCGCAGAGAGCGCGGAGGGGAAGTAATTCGGGCGAGCCAAACCCTCCGCATCTAGAGAATCACTTGATGAGCGAGCCGGTGGGGGCCATGCTGACGTTAGTTTGGTTTGGTGATCGGCGGCGCTGCCGTAATGCCACTTCGGGTTGGGTCGGCAGCGCTTTGCTCGGTTTTGGTGGGCTTCACGCACTCGGTCCTTGTCACAAACCCCCTGACGAATCACGCCAAGGTCGAGGCGCTTAACGCCTCCGGTCGGCACGGGCCGGACGGGCGGGGTCGCCCGTCCCAGCACTTGCCCGTCCGCATGCTAGTTGGTGGAGGCGTCGGGCTTCTTGGGCGCGGACTTGGAGGCTCCGGTTTTTTCGGGGCCGAAATTTTTGGTCAGGTAGGTGAGGATGGCGGCGCGGTCGGCATCGGGGATGACGGCGCCGAGGCCTTCCATTTTCTCGAGTTGCTCGGACCATTGCTGGCGGGTGAAATGCTGCTCGGTGATGCGTCCGGCGTTATGGCAGGAGGTGCAGGCGGCTTTTACCTTGGCCTGCATGGGTCCAGGAGGAAGCGGCTTGCCGGGAGCGCTGGGCGCCTGGGCGCTGGCGAAAATCGCGGATGCTACGAGGGACGCGAAGAGAAGAATTGCTGGGATTGTTCGTTGCAACACGCGGTCGTCTCCGAAGAGTCACGGCTGGTGCCGATTAGAGTCGCCCGGATGGGCGCTGGAAATATCGTAGCATTTGGCAGTGGTCGGTGGCCGGTGGGCAGTTCTCAGTTCCAGTTCTCAGAACTGGATGTTGGTAAGAGAGTAGAGGGCTTGTTTTTCTCGCGGATTGTTTTGCAGAAAAACCGCCTCGGTTGCAATCCCCCGACGGCAACCGAGGCTTCCTTTGGTCAGTGAACCGCTCGGCCTCGATCCCCCGATCGAGGCTGAGACTTCTTCCAGGAACGCGCCGCGGGGAGGGTAGAGTGGCGCGCTTAATCACTACTATATTGATAGACATTGTTAAGATCAAGAGAAATCTTGGATGAGCAGGGAGTAGGGGTCCTTCGACTCCACAGAACGATCCGCTTCGCGGAGCGTCCTGCTGCGCTCAGGATGACAAATTAGTAGTGAGGGATGAGGCCTTTCGGCTAGCGCTGGTCTAGCATGTGGATCGCTTCCATAATGGTGTCGCCTACGATTTCGAGGCTTTTGGGGCTGAGTTTGTCCATGGTGTCTTGCGGGGTGTGGTGGAAGACGTTGTTGTAGCCGTAGTCGAGGTCGATGACGTCGGCGGTGGGCACGCCGCGATTGAAGAAGGGGATGTGATCGTCTTCGATTTCGCCGCGCATGGCGTAGAAGTGGGACTGGTATCCCTGGCGCTCGGCGGCGGCGTAGATAAGATCGAGAAGCCAGGGTGCTCCCTTGGTGTTGCGCTGAATGTCGAGGTCGGCGTCGCCGATCATGTCCATCACCAAGAGAGCTTTGATTTTTTTCAGGGTGCCATCTTTTTCCCATGTTTCGGCGAGATGGCGGGCGCCGTAGACGCTGTCAGAGTCAGACCAGGTTTTGACGGCTTCTTCGCCGTCGGTCCAGACGAGCCAGACGCTGTAGCCGTCGCGTTTTTTATCATGCGCGGCGGCCTTTAGCTGGTTGGCGTATTCGAGGAGGATCGCAGTCGAGGAGCCGCCGTCGTTGGCGCCAACGTATCCAGTATTGCGCAGCGGGTAGTTGGTGTCGTAGTGGCCCATGATGACGATGATGCCGTCTTTCGTGCCGGGAAATTTCGCGAGGATGTTGTGGACGGGGAACTTGCCTTCGACGGTGTCAGCGGTGAAATCGTCGGTTTCGATGTCGTCGCCCTTCAGGTCGTCGTTCTTAAGATGGTCAAGGATGTAGCGCTCGAGTTTCTTGTGATTGTCGTTGCCCATGTAGCGCGGTCCGAAGGCGGTGACTTCGCGGGTGTATTCGAAGGCGCGTTTGGAGTCGATGTGGGGGAGAGGGGAGTTGTCCGGAGCCCAAGGTTGGGGCGCTGGCGATGGGTCGGGCTCAGGTTTTGTGGATGCGGCGGCGGAAGCGGGATCGGATGTCGCTTTGTTACAGGCCAGCGTTAGGGACAGAGCGATGGCCAGTGGGACGGCCAGCGAGAGCTTCAACCACGAAGGATACGAAGGTTCACGAAGGGTGATTTGGCAAAGAGACTGCATTCGCTTTGGAGTCTTCGGCGGGTTCATGATCTTTTCCGTCTCGTCGTTCAGGATTTTCTGGTTCAGGATTTTCTTGTTCAGGATTTTTTCGCGGCCCGCTTGTTGCGGTGATCGGGATGGACCATCCAGGCAATGGCGATGCTGAGGACGTATAACGCGACCATGGGGGCGGCGAAGATACACATGTTCAGAATATCGGGAGTCGGCGTGATGATGGCGGCGACTACGAAAATGGCGAGGATGGCATAGCGGATGTTATGCCACATCCAACCGGCACTGACGATGCCCATGAGAGCGAGGAAGAAGATGAGAATCGGCATCTCGAAGATCGCGCCGAGGCCGACGATGATGGTCAGGAATAGCGAACTGTATTCGCCCAAGGTGATCATAGGCTGGAAGTCTTTGCCGTATCCGATGAGGAAGACGAGAGCTTGCGGCAGGACAACTTTGTAGCCGAAGTATCCGCCGGCGAGAAAGAGCGCGATGGTGGAAAACATGAAGGGGAAGACGTAGCGCTTTTCGTTGCGGTAGAGGCCGGGAGAGATGAAGCACCAGATCTGATAGAGGACGAAGGGCGAGGCGACGAAAAGGCCCGCCATCATTCCGACTTTCAGATAGAGATTGAAAGGCTCGGTGGGATTGACGTAAACGAGCTTGGCGGTGAGGCCGTTGCGGGCGAGCGCTTCCATAATGGGGCGCTGCATGACGGAATAAATGTTTTCCGCGTATCCCCAACAGGCGAAAAAGCCGACAGCGACGGCGATGATGGAGTAGACGAGGCGCTTGCGGAGTTCCTCGAGATGATCGAGGAAGCCCATGGTGGGCATCTGCTCTTTGTCTTTGTCGGTCGTGTTCACGGAGGAAGCGGCGAGTTCAGGCATCGGGCGCCACTTTCGAGGGAGACGGGGCGAGCGCCGTCTCTGCGGGAATTTGTTCTTTTTCGGAGGCGGCTTTTCTGGCGACGGATTCGGCGGCAGCGGTTTTGACGGCCTCGGCTTCGGCAGCAGCTTCTTCGGCGGCTTCAAGTTTCTCGGGCGGCGGAGGATTGAAGATGCGAGTGGCTAGCGATCCGAGAGGAGCTTGCAGCGGCGGCAGGATTTGCTGTCGAGGAGTAGCGCTGTTGTCGAGCGAATTAATTTCCGACTCGATCTGGGAGCGGAATTCGTTGGAGGCGCGGCGGAACTCATTCAAGAAGCGAGCGACCTGGCGGCCGATCTCGGGCATTTTCTTGGGGCCGAAGAGAATCAGCGCCAGAAAAAAAATGAAGACCATCTCGCCTGAGAAACCGAAATTCATAGCTCTATCATAATGCGGGACGAGGAAGCAGGCCACTGGCGGGGAGGGGCCGACAATAAGTTTACATCAGGGGCTTTTCGCTTTTCGCTGTTGGCTTTTCGCTAAAGCTGGTTTTGGAGTGCGGCTGGATCAACCTTCGATTGGGGGAATACGAAGGACCTGCCCCCGTTTCAGGGAGACGGAAAGCAGGTCCTTCGCTTCGCTCAGGATGACAACTCGCCTCGAAAAGGCGGTTCGCTCAGTCGCTGCGAATCAGTGTCCACCGAAGGTGTAGCCGATGGAGGCACCGACGCGAGTGGCATAAGAAGAACTGAACAACTGGTTATTGGTCACGAGATACAACTTGGCTTCGGGACGAATGAAAAAGCCGCCTTTGGGATAGATTTTGAGTCCGGCACCGAAGTCTCCCATGAAATGCTTGTCGCTGTCGTAGTTGGTGTTATAGCCGTTGCCGCATTGGGAGCAGTAGATTCGAGTGTCAACCGCGCCAATGCCGGCAGAAAGTTCGAGATAGGTGTGGCTGGCGAGTTTGGGAGCGTAGATGCCGTTGAAATCCAGGAACAGAGGACGATACGGCGTCGGGGGGATGCCGGGGTATTCGCTCTGCGTGGCCTTCCAAAAGACCTCGCCGCCGATGCCGAAGTTGTGCCAGAACAGCACATCGCCGCTGAATCCGGGGTAAGTACCGCCCTTCAAAGAAGGACCGGTCGAGTTGGCGTCGGGCGCCTCGACGGTGCTGACACCGAAAGCGAGGTCGATCTTTTGGGCTTGCGCGACATTCGAAAAGGACGCCATGCTGGCGCAGACCAAAGCTAAGAGAACGGTATACCGCACGATCTGTTTCAAAATTAAACCTCCGGTTATTTGCTTTAAGGGGTTGGATGCAAGCCGCGAGTTGGGCGATGCCGCGGGTGGGGAGATTTACAAGAATTTACGGTGACGAAAAGTCGATGAACTAGTGGTTAGTCTTGGCGGAGATGAACGACGGCGGCTCTGTGTTTGCTTAGACTTAGACGACAAATGAGGGGAACGGATGTGTTTAGCAGCGCGGTTAGGAGTCGTCGGGGTGGCAGATGGCTTAGTAAGCCAAAAGGACGCGCAAATCGCGCAGGTTATTTCCGGTTGGTCCGGTAACGATGGCGTCGCCGAGGGTGGCGAAAAGAGGATCGGCGTTGAAGGTGGCGAGAGCCTGGCGGACGGCCTCGGCTCCAGAGGTGAGATCGACGCGGGCAATGGTGCTGCCGTCGACAATTGCGCCCGCGGCTTGGCTGTTGCCGTCGATGCCGTCGGTGCCGGCGCTCAGGACGGTGATGTTGGCTCCGGCAATGGGCTCGGCGCAGGCGAGAGCGAACTGCTGATTGCGTCCGCCGACGCCGCCGTTGCGGACAGTGACGGTGACTTCGCCTCCGGAAATGAGGCAAACGCGCGAGACACGGCTGCGCAGGTCGCGAAGGCGGCCGAGGAGATAGGTGGCGGCTTTGTCGTAGGGCCAGTCGTCGCAGGAGTTATCGACTTCGACGGCGAATCCGGCGCGGGTGGCGGCAACGGCGGCTTCGTCGATGGCGACTTTGTTGGAGAGCACGGTCCACCAACGGGCGCGGACGAAGGCGGGATCGTCGGATTTGGGTGTTTCGTCGAGCGCGTGCTGGCGGAAGAGATCGGCGGTGGACTTGGGAAATTGGTCGAGGAGTCCGTATTTGTCAGCGATGCGGGCGCAATCGGAGATGGACGTGGAATCGGGCATGGTGGGGCCGGAGGCGAGGGCGTCGGGAGTGTTGTCGGGCACATCGGAGACGAGAATCGAAACCTGCTGGGCGGGATAGGCGGCCTGGGCGAGACGGCCTCCTTTGACGGCGGAGAGGTGTTTGCGGATGGCGTTGATTTCGGCGATCGGGGCTCCAGAGTGAACGAGGGCGCGGTAGGTGGCGACGAGATCGGGGAGGGAGATTTGGTCGTCGTTGATGGTTCCGGCTAGAGCTCCGACCGGTTTTTCGACTACGGCGGAGCCGCCGCCGGAGAGCATGAAGATGACGAGCGACTGGGAATCGAGGGCGCTGAGGGATTTGAGGATGGCCTCGGCGGCGCGGATGGACTCGGCGGTGGGCATGGGATGGCCTCCGTGGAAATAGCGGAAGCCTCGGACCTGGTTGGCGGGCTCGACGGAGGAGGCGACGATACCTTCGAGAGCGCCGCCCATTTGGGCTTCGAGGGCGACAGCCATGGTGTGGGCAGCTTTTCCAATGGAGACGACGAAGAGGCGGTGGTAGGAGTCGAGATCGTGGAGGTCTTCTCCGATGCGAAGGACGCGGCGATGACAGTGGATGTTGCGGGCGAAAGCGCTTTCGATGGAGGCGTTGGCGAGAGCGGAGGAGAAAATGTCGCGGGCGGCTTCGCGCATGTGGCGGAATTCGCCTTGGCGAGCGGGAGAAAGGTCGAGCATGAGGGAGTCCGAAATGCAGGAATCTGAATTCAGCTCGGATCCCTGGTGGATGGCATTATAATCTGCGCGAAATCCGTCGAAACCAGATTTGGCAACAACTCGTTGAGGTTGGAGATTAACGATCAGGGCCTGCCCATGTTTCTGAATTCTCTTGACATTTCACTCTACTGGAGGAGAATGGGCGGGTTTTCGCATCGACCCTGAGTTTGTCCGATGAGCCTCCCCAGCTAGAACACGAATCGGGACGAGAGGGGCCAGCTTGATAGCCGGCACTCCCCAACCCAGGGAAATCAAAATCTGCACCTGGGTTCAAGAACGAAATCAAACTCAAAGAGGGACATCATGCGACGATCAACCAAGATCAATGCGCGTTTGGCGATTTCCACGTTCGCCTTATTGTTCGCCTTTTGCTTCAGTCAGAGTATTGCCTTGGGTCAGCCGTGCACGCTGCCTCCAAGCAACATGATCGCCTGGTGGCCGGGGGACGGGCACACGCACGACGTGCAGGGTGGGCACAACGGCAAACTGGTAAATGCCACTTACGGGACAGGCATGGTTGGCGAAGCTTTCAGCTTTAATGGGAGTGACGCATTCGTACAGGTGCCAAACAGTCGAGTGTGGGGTTTCGGTACCGAGGACCTCACGATCGATTTGTGGGCAAACTTCAGCGCTGTGCGCAACAGCGGCAGCATCGGGAGGCTGGATAACGTATTCATTGGCGACGATAATGGCCCGAACCAGCAGAACAAATGGGTGTTCGCGCTGAGCGCTGGAGTTCTGACGTTTCACATTAACGGGCCGCAAATTGGGCCGCAGTTTCTGGCGCAAACCCCGTTCTCTCCGACGCCTGGCACATGGCACTTGCTGGCGGTGACGAAGGCCTCGGGCACATACACCATCTGGATCGACGGCGTTCCGAGCACAAGTACTTCGCAGACAAACACCACTGCAATCCCCCGACCCACCGCGCCGTTGACGATTGGTGAGGCGGAAAGTCTCGGCTACTTCGACGGTTTCATTGACGAAACGGAGATATTCACTCGCGCCCTTAGCGCCGGTGAGATACAAGCGCTCTTCAACGCCGGCAGCGCGGGGAAATGCAAACCTGCGATCCTCTCGCCCTCATCTTTTTCGTTCGCGCCGGAACCTGTGGGCGTCACCGCTCCGGCCAAGAAATTTGAGCTGACGAACTACCAAAACGCCACGACGTTGAATATCGCGAGCATCGCGCTGGGCGGCGCGGACTCCGGAGACTTTGCGATCAGCGCGAAGAGTTGCGGCGCGACACTGAAGCCGCTCGCCAATTGCAGCATATCGGTAACTTTCACGCCCACGGAGACTGGGGAACGCACGGCGCAACTTGCGGCCAGCGACGATGCCTACAACAGTCCTCAAACCGCACAGATTGTGGGCTTAGCGCCGGCAAGCCTCGCACCGCCGACAGCGAACTTCGGGACGGTAAAAACCGGCACTACCAGTCACGCCGTGAAGTTCACCCTCACTAACAATCAGACGGTGGCTCTCAATATTGCATCGATCGGGTTTGGAGGGGCGGATCCCACCGATTTTGCCGTGAGCAACTCGACATGTAATGCGCAGTTGCCGGCGAAATCGAAGTGTTCGATCTCAGTTACATTCACTCCGGGATCGACCGGGCCGCGCAGCGGAGTGCTGACTGTGACCGACGATGCGAACAATAGTCCGCAGGAAACGCAGTTGAAGGGCAACGGAGGATAGGGGTCGATTTCAACGGGCGATAATCTCTCCCACCCAGAATTCGATGGTCTCGCGCATCTCGCGGAGGCGGCCTTCGAAGAAGTGATCGGCCGCTTCGATGCGAACCAACTTCTTCGGCTCGGAGAAGGTGTCGACCAGGGCTTCGAGTTTTCCGGGCGGGGCGAACTGATCGCGCGAACCGCTGACGAAAAGCTTGGGCTTGGTGGAAGTGCGCAGGAAATCGTAATCGTAGACGCGATCGTCTTTTCGATCTGCAACGGGGACGGCGGGCAGTCCCAGGGCGATGAGGGCGGGGATGCGATCGTCGTTATAGGCGGCGCGGAGGCCGACGGCGGCTCCGAAGGAAAATCCGGCGAAGATGATGGGGAGCGCGAATTCGGTCTCGATCCAATCGAGAGCGGCGCGGACGTCTTCGACTTCGCCGACGCCGTGGGCGTGCACGCCTTCACTCAGTCCTGTGCCGCGGAAGTTGAAGCGGAGGACAGGGAATCCGAAGCTATTGAGGGCTTTCATGGCGTGGAAGACGACTTTGTTGTGGAGCGTTCCGCCAAAGAGCGGATGAGGGTGACAGACGACGGCAGCGTGGGTTGCGGTGGGGGATCCGGCGTTGAGCAGAGCTTCCAGGCGTCCGGCGGGGCCGGTGATGGAGAGGGAGCGGATGCTGGGAGTTTCGGGCGGCACGGAATAAAGGGTACAACATGCGAGGGGTCGGTGGTCGGTGGCCAGAAATGCAGATGCATGCGCTGTTCACTGGTCCCTTTTCGCTGATAGTCTTTTTCTGCATGGACTTGTTTGGGCTCACGCGACAACTGATTGATATTGAATCCATTACTCCGAATGAGATTGCGGCCGGGGATTTTCTGTGCGCGGAATTACAGGCGCGGGGGATGAACGCCCGGAAGATGCCGGTGGAGGGGGCTCGGGCAAACGTGCTCGCCGTATGGCCGGGCCATGATCGGCCGAAAGTTGTTTTTTCCACGCACATGGATACGGTGCCCCCGTTCATCGCGTCGTCCGAAGACGAGGTCAACATTTACGGACGCGGCGCGTGTGATGCGAAGGGCATCATCGCGGCGCAGATTGTGGCGGCGGAGAAGCTGCGCGGGGCGGGCGTTTTCGTGGGGCTGTTGTTTCTGGTGGGTGAGGAGCGGGATTCGATTGGGGCAAAGGTGGCCAACCAGCAACCGATCGGCGCGAACTTCATGATCAATGGCGAGCCCACCGAGAATAAGTTGGCGCTGGCGAGCAAGGGCGCGCTGCATGTGGAACTTATCGCGCGGGGCAAGATGGCGCACTCGGCCTATCCAGAGCTGGGGGAGTCGGCGATCGACAAGCTCGTGGAAGCGTTGCACCGGCTGCACGCGATGCGACTTCCGGAGGATACCGAGATTGGTCCTTGCACGAAGAATGTAGGGTCGATTCAAGGAGGGCGCGCGCCCAATGTGATTCCCGATTTGGCAAAGGCGGATCTTTTCTACCGGCTGGTCGGTCCGGCGGAGACGTTACGAAAAGAAATCACGGAAGCGGTGGGCGAACTCGCGGAAGTTCACTTTACGCGGGAGACTCCTTTCTTACGATTACGAACGCTGCACGATTTGCCAACGATGGTGGCGGCTTTCACGACCGACATACCCTCTCTTACAGCCTGGGGCGAGCCTTTGCTGCTGGGCCCGGGATCGATTCACGTGGCGCACACAACGGGCGAGTTCGTGGAGAAAGCACAGTTAGAGAAGGCAGTTGAGCTTTACTGTACGATGGCGACGAAACTTGGCGCTTAGTCTTTACTCTTTGCTTATGTAAACCTAAGTTACGAGATATCTAAGTTGCCAGCTGGCGGGGAGGTTCCCGCTTTCGAATTTCGATCTCAACTGGAGTTCCTGGGCCTTTAACCTCTTCGGAGTTTCCAGAAATTTTTCCCCATGTTTATAACTCAACTAAGTAACAATTCAGTTACGCTTTGTGCTAGACTGCTGGCAAAGTTCGGATTCGACAGAAAAGATACCGGATAAGAAGCAAAATCCAGAAGAGATTTTGCGAATCATTAAAACTAAATAAGGGCGACCGCCGGGAGTGTTCTGGCCAAAAATTAAAGAGCAGATTCTCAGCGGGTCGTTTTCGGGTGAGCCATGGCATTGCACCCTGGGGAAGAACAGAGTCACTTTCCGTCTGAAGCGCCAGTTACGTGGGACCCGATCCGGCGGGACCTGAAAGAAAGCGAAGACTGGTATCGCGATCTAGTCGAACATAGCCAAGATTTATTTTGTATCCACAATCTTGAAGGCCGATTTCTCGCGGTCAATCCTCTACCCGCGCATCTGCTGGGTTATAGCGTAGAAGAAGTGTTAAGAAAGCCGATGCGGGAGTTTATTCCTGCGCACGGCCAAGCCGGGTTCGAGGCTTATCTCCGCGAAATTGAAGCGACCGGAGAGTCTCACGGGTTGATGTCGGTGCTAGCGCGATCGGGCGAAGAGCGCATCTGGGAGTATCGCAACACATTGCGCACCGAGGGTGTGGAACGGCCGATCGTTCGCGGCGTGGCGCATGATGTGACTGAGCGGGTCCGCGCCGAACGGGCCCTCGTCGAGAGCCATAAAAAGCTGCAAGAGACGGCGCAAGAACAACAACGCCTGCTACGGGAATTAACGCTATTTCGAACTTTGCTCGATCATTCGAACGACTCCCTTCAGGTTATCGACCCTCAAACCCTACGCTTGCTGGATGTCAATGAGCGAACCTGCGTCGAATTGGGATATAGCCGGGAAGAGTTACTGGGGATGACGATTTATGACGTCGCTCCCGGCTTCGACGAGCGAGCGCGGGCGGAAGTGAAGCGGCAACTGGATGCAACTGGATGCGCCATGATTGAAAGAATGCACCGGCGGAAGGATGGAACGACGTTTCCCGCCGAAGTAAATCTGCGTCGAGTCCACTTGGATCGAGTTTACGGGGTGTCGATCACGCGGGATATCACAGCCCGAAAACAAACAGAAGAGCGGTTGCAAGAGTTTGAGCGGGTGGTGGAAAACCTGGAAGAAATGATCGTGGTGATCAACCGCGATTATCGGTATGTGCTGGCGAACCGCGCGATGTTGCGGTATCGCGGAATGACGAAAGAACAGATATTGGGGCTAAGCATATTGGAAGTCGTGGGCGACGACGTTTTTACGAACGTGGTCAAGGAAAAACTGGACGAGTGTTTTGCCGGGAAGGTGGTCAACTATGAGTTGCGCCACCGCTATCAGGCAATGGGAGAGCGGGACATAGAGGTCACGTATCTGCCGGTGGAAGGTCCGGCGGGAATTGACCGGGTTGCGTGCGTCTTGCGCGACATCACAGACAAGAAACGCGCAGAGCGGGATTTGCAAGAGAGCGAAGCGCGAGCGCGGGCCAAGGCGGAGGAACTGGTTGCAGTATTGAATGCTGTACCGGTTGCAGTTTGCATCGCGCATGACGCCGAGTGTCGGCGGATGACGGGGAATCGTGCCGCGCGGGAGCACCTGCGTGTTGTGCAGGATTCAAACATCTCACTGAGCGCCTCACCGGAGGAGCGGCCAAAGTTCAGAGTTCTGGAAAACGGATTGGAACTGCCGGTGGATCAGTTGCCGATGCAACAAACGGGAGCGACGGGAAAGCCGGAAGTCGAACGCAAGTTAACGGTGCTGTTTGAGGATGGATCGCGCCGCGAGACGATCGCAAATACGGTCGCGCTGCGGGACGAGAATGGCAAGATTCGGGGGGTGGTGGGGACATCCATCGATGTGACCGATCTGAAACGAGCCGAGCGCGATTTGCGGGAGAGTGAAATACGCTTTCGAGCGGTGTATGAGCGCTCTCCGGTGGGCATCGCACTCGTCGATTCTCTGACCGGATGCTTTCTGCAGGTCAATCCTAAATTTTGCGAGATTGCCGGGCGGAGTGAAAACGAGTTGCGTGACGTTGAGGTGGCCAGCATCACGCATCCCGACGATGTCGCCGTGGGAAAGGACCATTTGCAGGGCCTGGCCGAAGAAAAGCTGGGAAGTTACGAGATGGAGAAGAGATATGTGCGCCCGGATGGATCGGTGCGCTGGGTCAGAATTCTGGTCGTTCCCATGTGGAGCAAAGGAGAGAAGCGCCGATGGCAGATGGGATTGGTGGAGGACATCACCGAGCGGCGGGAAACTGAGGCAGCCCTGCAACAAAGCGAGGAGAGGTTCCGGGTAGCGCTGAAGGATTCTCCCATTGCGGTGTTCAATCAGGACCGGGACCTGCGCTACACCTGGGCTTACAATTCGCAGCTTTCGTTGCCGGCGAGCGAAAAGATGGGCAAGACTGTAGCGGATCTCTTTGAGCCCGAAGAGGCGGCGCGGATCATCGAAATCCGGCGGAAAGTGCTGGAGAGCGGCGTGGGGGTGCGGGATGAAGTGCGGGTCGATCGCGGCGGGATAAAGCGCTATTTCAACACGACGATCGAGCCGTTGTTCGATACAGCCGGTAACGTCGTCGGACTGACAGGCGCCAGCATGGACGTTACAGAACTCAGGAATGCAACCGAAGCGCTGCGGGAAGCCAAGAAACGATTAACCGAAGAGAAGCTGTATCTGGAGCAGGAGATCGATAGCGAATTCGGTTTCGGGGAAATCATCGGCAAGAGCAAGTCTCTGCAGACGGTGATGGAAATGGTCGGCAAAGTTGCCGCGAGCGATGCGACCGTATTGTTGCTTGGTGAGACCGGGGTGGGGAAAGAACTGGTGGCGCGCGCGGTGCACCGGTTGAGCCGCAGAGCGGATAGTTCTTTCATCAAGTTGAATTGCGCGGCGATTCCATCCGGCCTATTGGAAAGTGAATTGTTCGGTCACGAGCGAGGGTCATTCACGGGAGCGGTGAGCAAGAAGATCGGGCGGCTCGAACTGGCCGATAAAGGGACGCTGTTTCTCGACGAGATTGGAGAGATCTCAATGGACCTACAGCCAAAACTTCTGCGGGTTTTGCAGGATCAGGAGTTCGAACGGTTGGGCGGGGTGAATACCCTGAAAGTAGACTTCCGTTTGATCGCGGCGACAAACCGCGATTTGGCGGAAGGCGTACGCGAGAACGAGTTTCGGAGCGATTTGTATTACCGGCTCAATGTGTTTCCGATTCGTGTGCCGCCGCTGCGCGAGCGGAGGGACGATATCCCGCTGCTGGTCGAGCATTTTGTGCGCAAATTCGCGCTCCGGATGCATAAGTCGATCACCAGCATTCCCAAGAAGACAATGGACGCTCTGTCCGGATGGGAATGGCCGGGGAACGTTCGGGAATTGGAAAACTACATTGAGCGGTCAGTGATTCTGACGCAAGGGTCGGTGCTGGTATCGCCGTTGGCGGAACTGCAACGCAGTGCGGAGGAAACCCAGGAGGCAGATGAGAGCCTTGAAGCGGCAGAACGCGATCACATTCTGCGAGCGCTGCGAGAGAGTCACGGACAGATTGGCGGACTGCGGGGAGCCGCCGTGCGTTTGGGATTGAAGCGCACAACGCTGCAGTCGAAGTTGAAACAACTGGGAATCAATCCGCGATCGAGATCGATGGACAACTAGCGGGCCGCGAACGCCTTGTCGCGAACCGCGCTTGAGGATAGCGCGTCGCGCAGGCGCGGGCAGGATGCCGAATCGACTCCGGTTCGGTTACAATCCTCGCGCACATGAACCGCGAATATCGCAAAGAATATAGCCACGAATTAGGGCGCGACATGGAGTCGCTCGTCTACGGGCATGCGGGGCAGCCGATCCTCGTGTTTCCGACGTCGATGGGACGTTTTTATGAGTATGAAGATTCGGGGATGATCGGCGCGCTGAGCGGAAAGTTGGAAGCGGGAGCGATCCAGATTTTCTGCGTGGACAGCGTAGATGGCGAGAGCTGGTACAACAAGAGCGCGCATCCGGGAGCGCGCATCTGGCGGCATGTGCAATATGAGCGCTACGTGGTGAATGAGTTCCTTTACTATTTGAAGTGGAAGAATTGGGCGCCGCGGATGGCGGTGACGGGGTGCAGCTTTGGCGGGTATCATGCGCTGAATTTCTCCATGCGGCATCCAGATCTGGTTTCGGCTTGCCTGACGATGAGCGGATCGTTCGACATCAGGAGCTTTCTGGATGGCTACTACGACGACAATTGCTATTTCAATAATCCTCCCGACTATTTGCCACGCACGACGGATGAGTGGTTTCTGAGCCGGTACCGGCAGATGAAGATCGTGCTGGGAACGTCGGATTGGGATATGTGTCTGGACGCGAACGTAAAGATGTCGGCGATTTTGCATAGTAAAGCGGTTCCACACTGGCTGGATATTTACGGGGATAACAGCAAGCATGATTGGCCGCTGTGGCAGCGGATGGCGGGGAAGTATTTTTAAGACTAGTCGTTGGTCGGTCGTCGTTCGTCGTTCGCTAGGGTTCAACGGGTTCGATGAGAACGCATTGCGACAACGGTGGCTGCGGATAAGGGATGGGGGTCCTTCGACTTCGCGAGTGCCGCGCTTTGCGCTGCACTGGCTCCGCTCAGGATGACAAGAGTATTTATGTGAGAAGAGGAGACTGAAGTGGCTAAGACGATCGGGATTCTTTTTGGGATGGAGAATACATTTCCGCCGGCGGTGGTGCAGAAGATTAATTCTTCGAAGACCGAGGGAGTGACGGCAGAGTTCGTGAAGATTGGCGGCATTCGGATGGACGAGCCGAAAAAGTATGACGTCATCATTGACCGGATCTCGCAGGACATTCCTTTTTACCGGGCGTATTTGAAGAATGCGATGCTGCAGGGGACGATCGTGATCAACAATCCCTTCTGGTGGACGGCGGACGACAAGTTTTTTAATTACGCGATGGCGCACAAGATGGGCGTGGCGATTCCGCCGACGTTGATTTTGCCGCATCATACGCATCCGCCGGACACGACGGAACGGTCGATGCGAAATCTGGTATATCCGCTGAATTGGGAAGAGCTATTTGCTTACGTTGGGTTTCCGGCGTTTCTCAAACCGTACGCAGGCGGCGGATGGAAGCATGTGTATAAGGTGCACTCTCCGGAGGAGTTTTTTCAAAATTACAACCAGACGGGCGATCTCTGTATGACGCTGCAGCACGGCGTGGAGTTCGAGGACTACTACCGCTGCTACGTGGTCGGGCAAGAAAAAGTGCACATCATGAAGTACGATCCGCGCGCGCCACATCATGAGCGGTATGTGAAGGGGAATCCGCAGCCGGGAGCGGTGTTGAAACAAAGGATCGAGAAGGACGCATTGGCATTGTGTAGAGCGCTGGGCTACGACTTGAATACAGTGGAATTCGCGGTCGAGGGCGGCGTGCCGTATGCGATTGATTTTATGAATCCCGCGCCGGATGCGGAGATCACGTCGGTGGGGCCGGAGAATTTTGCCTGGATCGTCGACGCGGTGGCGGAGATGGCGGTGAAGAAGGCGCTGAGCGGGAAGAATCCGGTTGGGGAATTGCGGTGGGCTGCGTTTTTGAATGGGGCGAAGTAAGGCTTAGGCTGAGTGGTTCGGGGCGCGTCGCCCGTCCCCACACTGGCCGTCTCCAGACCATCCGTCTCCACGCCGGCTGGCCGCACTGGCTGTCCCTACATAAGCTGGTCTGGGGCGGGGTGATCGTTGGTATACTGTTTCAACTTCTGCCGGCGTCCTCCCTGCCTGGCAGTTCTGGATGCCTCAAATGAAGCCTACATTCACGCTCGGAATCGAAGAAGAGTACCAGACAGTCGACCCTGAAAGTCGAGACCTTCGATCGCACATTCACGCCGAGATTATTGAAAAAGGCAGATTGGTGCTGCAAGAGCGGGTAAAGACCGAGATGCATCAGTCAGTGGTGGAGGTGGGGACATCGGTTTGCGCGAACATTCAAGAGGCGCGAGAAGAGCTGAAGAGTTTGCGGCAGCACATGATCCGGTTGTCGCGGGAGAACGGGTTGCGGCTGGCGGCCGCGGCGACGCATCCGTTTGCAGATTGGCGAGTGCAGGAAGTCACGCCGGGCGAGCGCTACAAGAATATTGTTCAGGATATGCAACTGGTGGCGCGCGCGAATTTAATTTTCGGATTGCACGTGCACGTTGGAATTGAAGATCGCGAGACGCTGATCCACCTGATGAACCACGCGCGGTATTTTGTGCCGCACCTGCTGGCGCTATCGACCAATTCTCCATTTTGGCTGGGGATGGACACAGGGCTGAAATCGTACCGGTGCAAGGTGTTTGACAAGTTTCCGCGGACGAACCTGCCGGATTATTTTCCGAGCTGGGGCGAATACGAGAATTACGTCAAGCTGCTGGTGAAGACGAATTCGATCGATAACGCGAAGAAGATCTGGTGGGATATACGGCCGCATCCATTCTTCGATACCTTGGAATTCCGCGTGTGCGATCTGCCGATGCGATTGGATGAGACGATTGCGCTGGCGGCTCTGATCCAGGCGACGGTGGCGAAGTTGTACAAGCTGTACTCACAGAATCAGGGTTTCCGGCTGTACCGGCGGTCGCTGCTGATGGAAAACAAGTGGCGGGCGTCGCGCTATGGAATCAACGGAAAGCTGATCGACTTTGGAAAGTCGACCGAGGTTCCGGAGCGCGAGCTGATCGAAGAATATCTCGAGTTCGTCGACGACGTGCTGGACGAACTGGGCAGCCGCAAAGAAGTGGAGTATATCCGCGAAATCATGAAAATGGGCACGGGCGCGGATCGCCAGCTCGATGTGTATCGCGAAACCGGCGACATGAAGGCTGTAATGGATTACATCATTGAAGAAACTCAGGTGGGCGTGGAAGAAGCGAAGAGTGCGCCCACCGCACGGGTAGGCTGATTCGTTTGATGAAAACTGCGGAAAACTTAAACCGACAACTGAATCGATTGGCGTTTGATCCGGAACTCTCGCAGGGGGCGCGGAATGCGGTACGCGTGTGCCTGCGCGTGCAGCCTTCGGAGAAAGTCACTGTCATCACCGACGAGGTGAGCCTGGAGATTGCAGCCGCGATCGTACATGAACTGGAAGACGTGGGCTGCGCTTACCATACGTGGGTGCTGGAGGACGTGGCGACGCGTCCGTTGATCGATCTGCCGCTGGCGATTGCGGAGGATCTGGAGACGAGCCAGGTCAGCATTTTCGCGGTTACGGCGCAGAGCAACGAATTGAAGTCGCGCATGCAGATGACCGATGTGGTGAACCGGCGCAAGATCCGGCACGCGCACATGGTCAACATTAAAAAGCGAATCATGCTGGAAGGCATGCGGGCGGATTTTCTGAAGGTCGACCGGCTGAGCGTGAAGGTGCTGGAGACGGTGCGCAAAGCGAAACAGATTCGCGCGAAGACGCGGGCGGGAACGGATTTGACGGCGGATTTGAATCCCAATTATCGCTGGGTGAAGACGAGTGGAATTATCAGCACGGAGAAGTGGGGCAACCTGCCGGGTGGCGAGGTGTTTACGACTCCGGGCGAGGTCAATGGAACGTTTGTGATTGATGGGGTGGTGGGCGATTACTTGTGCGAGAAGTTCGGCGACTTGAAGGCGCATCCGTTGACCATCACGGTGAAGGGCAACCGGCTGATCGAGGCGCATTCCTCTAACAAAGAGTTGAAGGATGATTTCTGGGCGTACACGCATACCGATGAGAACAGCAACCGTGTAGGCGAGTTCGCGATCGGGACGAACATTGAGCTGAAAGATGTGATTGGCGAGATTTTGCAGGACGAGAAGTATCCGGGCGTGCACATTGCGTTTGGCAATCCGTATGGGGCGCACACGGGCGCCGAGTGGTTTTCGGCGACGCACATTGATGTGGTGGGACGAAAGTTCGATATCTGGGTCGATGACGAGCAGATTATGCGGGATGGACAGTTTTTGATCGAGGCGTAGAAGCTTTTCACCGCCGAGACGCAGAGAGCGCCGAGAAAAGTTAAGTCTAAGGAAAGCCAACGCACGGACGATTCGGTGCGTTTCCCATGAGTTTTTTGTCGTGGAAGCTTTCTGCTGCAAAACAGTAACGGCCAGTAAAACCCATGATTCCCTCCTACCGGCAGGACTTCAACTCGCGATTTACTCTGGAAAAATATGCGCGGTTGCGGGGGGAGATGACTGCGCGGTGCGGGATGGAGGTTCCGTTCGCGCTGTGCGAGACGCCGTGTTTTTTTCCGGATGCGCTGGTTACTCGCATGGCGGAAGATGGCAAGGCGCTGATCCGGCAGCTGGCTGAGAATCCCGATTATCTGGCGCGTTCTGAGGCATCGATTCCGGCGGAATTTCGCGTGGCGAACGAAGCCAGGCATCCGATGTTTGTGCAGGTGGATTTTGGGCTGGTGCGGGATGCGGCGGGAGAGTTACAGCCGAAGCTGGTGGAGTTGCAGGCCTTCCCTTCTCTGTATGCCTATCAGCCGGTGCTGGCGCAGGCTTACGTTGACGTATTCGGCCTCGATCCGAAACTTCGGTACTTTCTAAGCGGGCTGGAAGCGGGCGGATACAAAGAACTGTTGCGGGACGCGATTGTAGCGGGACACGATCCGGCGAATGTGGTGCTGATGGAAGTACATCCCGATGAGCAGAAGACGCAGCCGGATTTTTTGCTGACGGAAAAGATGCTGGGAATTCGCACGGTGTGCATTACGAAGATTCAGAAGTCCGGAAGGCAGTTGTTTTACGAGCAATACGGCAAGCGCGTTCGGATTGAGCGAATTTATAACCGGACGATTGTGGACGAACTGGAACGCAAAGGCGTGAAGCCGCCATTTGATTTTCGCGATGATCTGGATGTGGAGTGGGCGGGACATCCGAACTGGTACTTCCGGATCAGCAAATATTCGATTCCTTACCTGAGGCATCCGTCGGTACCGCGGACTTGGTTTCTGGATCAACTGCCGGAGATTCCGGCGGACCTGGAAAACTTTGTTCTCAAGCCGCTGTTTTCGTTCGCGGGACTGGGCGTGGTGATTGCTCCGTCTCGGGCCGATATCGATGCGATTCCGCCGGCGAAGCGGAGCGAATATATTTTGCAGGAGCGGATGAATTTCACTCCGGTAATTGGCACTCCTTACGGCGAGACCAAGGTCGAGTTGCGGATTATGTATGTATGGCTGGACGAGTTACTGCCGGTGCTGACGATTGTGCGAATGGGGCGCGGCGCGATGATGGGCGTGGATCAGAATAAAGGAATGCAGTGGGTGGGATCGTCGGCGGCGCTGATCGGGTAGTGGCTCATCGTTTGGCAGAGGCGCATCCCGCAATGTCGAACATTGCTTCCATGCCACACGCAGAATGGAACATACGCCGCTCATCGTGTGCGACACCGGGGACCTCCCACAACCGCTGCGAGAAGTTTTGCGGATGGCGCGCTTTCAGATATGCAAAATAAGCAGAACCGCGAGTGAAACGATTCGGGCCCTCCGCCTCGCCCTGGCACGATACATCCAAGTCTGGATGATGCGGGTCGGTGTCAGCGGTTCCAAGGAGATAAATCACGTCGCGATGAATATAACTTTCCTCAAGATTCGAGAAGGACTCTTGACCAACATACGGGGGAGCGTCTTCCACACCATATTTCCAGCGATTGAATTCTTTGCACGATCCGCTGTAGGGGGCAAAGGTGGTTGGGTTCGTTGGACGATCCGTTGAGAAATAGACATAGGACGATGGATTCGCGACGACGTACCGCACCCGCACTCCCGCTTTGGTGAGAGCGGTCTCTCCACGTCCGGCAACCGCATAGCGCTGGACGACCTGCGCCCCGCCGGAGTGCCCGGCTAGAACGACCTGAGTGAGATCGGGAAAGCGCGAGCGGTCGGCGAGTTGCACAAGGATGGCATCGATTGCTTCGAACGAACTGATAGGAACTGGCCCCGCAGCATTCGCTCCACCTTCCCAGCGTTCGTGATGCCACCGCAGAATATTGGGATCGACGTGAAATGCCTCTGCGTCCTCTTCATTGATAAATTGAGGGGCGATCACGATCGTTCCTTTCCCCGCTTTTCCGGCCGAGTCCACCGCCTCGTTGGCGGAACGAAAATAGGCACCTGCATTCCTCTTGACCCCATGAAAAATGATGATGGCTCGAACTACTTGGGGCTGGGGCTTGGTTAAGTCGGTGGAAAGATAAATCGGAAGCACTGCCGTGCCCGCAGGGGTCACTACGCGCAAACCGGAGTGAGCCACTTCATCCACCGCTGGCCTGTTGTTGGCTGCACTGGCCCACGAGGTAAAGCAAGCAATCACGAGGAGAAAGAACGGGATGCGCGCCTGCCTGACTTGGAACGTAATCATGCCCGCACCTTACATGAGAGTTTTGATGCTTGTCTAGCCTGGAGAACATTTGCAAACTGGTTGACCCGGCAACTCTGACCACATACCATTACGCCTTCGCGGGCAACGGGCCGGATGGCTGAGTTGCCGTTCGAAACTTGTTTGTAGTCAAAAGCAAGAGCAACGGCAGCGGCAGCGGCAGCGGACAGGAGTGTCCGCCCCACACACACATCGCTATGGAAATTGTCGGGCAGACCGTTTCTCACTACCGGGTGCTGTCGAAGTTGGGCGGCGGCGGCATGGGGATTGTTTACGAGGCGGAAGATCTGCGCCTGGGGCGGCATGTCGCGCTGAAATTTATTCCTGACCATCTGGCCAAAGATCCGCGGTCGCTGGAGCGGTTTACGCGCGAGGCGCGAGCGGCGTCGCAGCTGAACCATGCAGGAATCTGCACGATCCACGATATCGAGGACAACAACGGCCATCCTTTTATTGTGATGGAAAAGCTGGAGGGGGAGAGCCTCAAGCAGCGGATCCACGGGAAGGCTTTGGAGATTGACGACCTGCTCGAGATTGCGGTGCAGGTGGCGGACGCGCTGGCCGCTTCGCATGCCAAGGGGATTGTGCATCGCGACATCAAGCCGGCAAATATTTTTCTGACTCCGAATGGGCAAGTAAAGATTCTGGATTTCGGACTAGCCAAACTGGCGAAGGATGGGAGCGTCGGCACGACGACCGATTCGTCGCTTGAGGATTCTTTAACGCAAGTCGGAGTGATCCCCGGAACCGCGGTTTATATGTCTCCCGAGCAGGCGAGGTCGGAAGATCTCGATGTGAGGAGCGACATTTTTTCTTTTGGCGTGGTGCTGTTTGAGATGGCGACCGGGAAGAAGCCATTTACCGGAACGAACGTGGTCACGACGCTGCACGCAGTGATCAACGCGAAGCCCGCCTCGCCGCGATCGATCAATCCGGAGATACCTGTAGAGCTCGAATCCATCATTGGAAAGGCGATGGAGAAGGAGCGCGACAAGCGATACAAGAATGCGGCGGAGATGAAAGCCGACCTGGTGCGGCTGAAGAAGGGCACGGAACCGACGCTGCGCAGCGGGCTGCGTTATGTGGCAGGGCTGCAGACATCCACGCGAACATTTCAGAAGGCGAGTTCGAAACTGAAATGGGTCGTGGTTGTATTAGCGGCTTTGCTGCTGACGATCGTGGTTTCGGCGGGAGCGTGGTTCCTGAAGCATCGGCTGCCTGCGACGGACGCGGCGAACCGTACGATTGCGGTGCTGCCTCTACAGAACATTAATAACGATCCAGCGAGCGAGTTTCTTCGCTTCGCACTGGCGGATGAGATTGCCAACGCGTTGACTTACGCGCATTCGCTGGAGATCCGGCCATCAACGTCAACGCAGAAATATGCCGACGCGGAGGCAGATCCGGCGAAGGCAGGGCGGGAGCTCGGCGTGGGGACGGTTGTCTCGGGGCACTTCCTGCGACAGAACAAGATGGTGATGGTGACGCTGGAAGCGATCGACGTGAAGGGCAACAAGGTGCTGTGGACCGGCACGTTGCAGGCTCCGGCGGACAATCTGATTGTGCTGCGCAACCAGATGGCGAAAAAAGTGCGGCTGGAGCTGGTTCCAGCGCTGGGAGCGGCGCGCGCGGCGGTTGAGAACAGCAGTACTCCCGCGAATGGCGAAGCGTACGACTTGTTTTTACGCAGTGTGGCGATCGGGCATGACGGGGCGGCGAACAAAGAAGCGATCGGGATGCTGGAGCGGGCGGTCGGGCTCGATGCGAATTATGCTCCGGCCTGGGAAGCGCTGGGGCGACGCTATTATTTCGACGCGATATATTCCGGCGGAGGAGCGGGTGGATATCAACGCTCGAATGCGGCCTACCAGAAAGCGCTGGCGTTGGAGCCGGGACGAGTGAGTGCGGCAGGACTTTTGGCGGCGAACGAGGTGGAAGCAGGAGATCTCGACAAGGCGTACGAAGATGCGAAGGCGCTGGTGCAAAAGCGTCCCGACAATGCGTTTGCACATTATTCTTTGGCTTATGTATCGCGCTATGCGGGGCGGCTGGATGAAGCGCAGAGCGAATGTGATCGAGCGCTGGCCATCGACTCGAGGAACTTCAACTGGCGCTCGTGCTCGTTCGCATTTTTTGAGCAGGGGAAATCGGGACGAGCGATGGAGTATCTGAATCTGGACGCGGGCTCGGAGTGGTCGAACGCAGTGCGGGTGACGGTTCTGATGCGGATGGGGAAGACGGCGGACGCGCAGCGCGCAGTGGAAAAGATGACTGACAATGGCATGTGGATGCGGGGACTGCTGCAAGCGTGCCTCGCACAATCGCCGGCGACGGAGATCCACCGATTGGCGCAGCTCTCGGAGAGCGAATTGTTGCCGGAGCAGGATTCGGAATTGAAGTACTACCAGGGAGCGGTGCTGGCGGCATGCGGTGAAAAGCAGGCCGCATTCGAATTTCTGCGCAAGGCCGTTTCAGAGAATTATTGCGCGCGGCAAGCGTTGCAATCGGATCCTCTGCTGGCGCGTGTGCGCGAGGATGCAGAGTTCCGGCAGATTGTGCAGCAAGCGACGGAATGCCAGGAGAAGTTCGCGGCGGCGCAGGGGTTGGGGCGGTGACGTTTCACTTATACCGCGGAAGCGGAGTAGGGTGCAGAAGAGCAGGTCCTTCGCTTCGCTCAGGATGACAATCGTTAATTTCTGAAGTTTCGTTTCGAGCGGCGAAGAATATTTGTTCCCTTCTTTGAGTAAAATCCATCAGATGTGCATGTTTGCAATGTTGAGGGACTCCTGGGATGGATTCGTGTGTCGACGGCACGCGTTGCCGGCGCTGGTATTGTTGGCGATTTCGGGCGCGGCGTGCGCCCGAGCACAACATGTGGAAGCGGCTCCCACACACGAAGTCGACGAACATAAGGCATCGAATGGGACTGCGAGCGCCGATCATTTCTATGAGCCGTTGCCGCAGGAGACGGGCGCGGCCGGCTTGAAGCTGATGTTGCGGCGTTTGCAGACCACGGCTAGCCTGATGCAAACGACGGCGCATCCGGATGATGAAGATGGCGGGATGCTGACGCTGGAGTCGCGTGGAAAAGGTGTTGCGACGCTGCTGATGACGCTGAACCGCGGCGAGGGGGGACAGAACAAACTCGGCAGCAATCTTTTTGACGGGCTCGGCGTGTTGCGAACTCTCGAACTGCTGGCGGCCGATCGCTATTACGGAGTGGAGCAGCGCTTCTCACGCGTGGCGGATTTTGGATATTCGAAGACTCCCGAAGAGACCTTTCAGAAGTGGCAGGGACATGATATTGGGCTAGCCGATATGGTGCGAGTCATTCGAACGTTTCGTCCGGAAGTGCTGGTGGCACGATTTTCGGGGACGGAACGCGACGGGCATGGACATCATCAGGCATCGGAAATTTTGACGAAAGAGGCGTTTCGCGCGGCGGCGGATGCGAAGCGATTTCCGGAACAAATGAAAGACGGGCTTGAACCGTGGCAGGCGAAGAAGTTGTATATCGGCAATGTTTGCGGGTTCGGCGCGAATACTTGCGACGCGGCAAATTATACGGTGAAGCTGAATACTGGGATCGTCGATCCGGTGCTCGGAACTTCGTACATACAGTTTGCGATGCAGGGGCTGCGCCACCAGCAATCGCAGGGCGCGGCGAACTGGACTGTTGAGCCGGGAGATCGCTTCACGTATTACAAGTTGGTCGACGCGGTAGTGGAATCTCCGAAAGATAAGGATGGGCACGAACAGACTTTTTTTGACGGTCTGGACGAGACGCTGCCGGGGTTGACGCATCGACTGGGTCAGGACGAAAAGCAAGTGGCCTGGTTGGCGGGGGCGCTCGCGGATGTGAAGGCAAAGATCGACGAAGCGCAGGCGGGAGCGGAGAAGAGTCCGGAGGCAGCGGTTGAGCCGTTGGTGGCGGCGGGCGCGGCGCTGGGGAAAATTATTTTGCAGATTCAGCAATCGAGTCTGTCGAACCGCGCGAAGGATGGCTTGCTGCAAGTGCTGGATGAGAAGCGGAGCGAGATTTCTAAGGCGATTGCTCTGGCGTCGAATGTCACGTTGCATGTGGTGGTCGATGCGCCAGTGGGATCGAATGCGGAAGACGCGTTTATGGCGGTGCCCGGCACGTCGTTTGAAATGACTTCGAAATTATCGGGGCCAGAGTTGCCGACCAATTATCCGCAGACCGCATTGTCGCTTCCGGAGGGATGGAGTTCGACCGTTCTGTCGAGAGAGACTGCGGGCAACGAAGCGATTACGCGGTTCAAGGTGCAGGTTCCGGCGACGGCGGAACTGACGCGGCCGTATTGGCATCGAGATAATCCGGAAACCGAGGCGTTAAACACGATTGACGATACGCGGTATCAGAATCTTCCCTTTCCGCCGCCTCCGGTTACGGCGAGCGCGAACGCTCCGAAAATCGGACGGCTCTCTGCGGTTTGCATGGTGCAATACAAAGATTCTTCGGGAGCGGTGGTCGAGCGTCCGCTGGCGGTGGCGCCGGCGTTTTCGGTGATGCTGGATCCGGGAGAGCTTGTTTTGCCGACGCAGGATGGACCCGAATCGCACGTGCAAGTGGATGTCGCGAGCAACTTGGACTCGAAGACGCTGGCGGAAACACACGGGTCTGACGGTCCGAATAAAGATGATGGGAGCTTGCAGATCGAAACACCGAAAGGCTGGCATGTGGAACCGCGGGAGGAAAAGCTGGCGTTCCAGGATCGCGGCGAGAAGCATAGCGCGAAGTTCGCCGTGCAGCCACGCAACCGTAGCGAGGGCCGGCAAGAAATTAAGGCGGTGATGAAGAGCGGCCGCGCCAGCTTCGCGGAAGGCTACTCGGTGGTGACGCGCGACGATCTGGGAACGTTTTACTACTACCAGCCGGCGGTGCAGCGCGTCCGGTTTATCGATGTGAAGATTCCGAAAGATCTGAAGGTGGGATACATCATGGGTGCGGGGGACGAGATTCCTACCGTGCTGCGACAGATCGGCATGGACGTGACACTAATTCCTTCGGAGAAGCTGAGCACGGAAGATTTGAGCCGCTATCAGACGATTGTGCTGGGGATTCGCGCTTACGATACGCAGAAGGATGTGATCGCCAATAACAAACGGCTGCTCGACTTTGTGCAGGCGGGCGGGCGTCTGGTGGTGCAGTACAACACGCTCGGATACACGGCGGCGGCGGGGGACTTCAACTCTGGAAAATTCACGCCCTACCCGGCAACGCTCAGCCGGGCGCGGGTTTCGGTGGAGGATGCGCCGGTGGTGATGTTGGATCCGGGGAACGCAATTTTTCATTCTCCCAACGAGATCACGCAGAAAGACTTCGCGGGATGGGTGCAGGAGCGCGGGCTTTATTTTATGTCGCAGTGGGATCCGAAGTTTACTCCGCTGCTGGAATCGCATGATCCGGGCGAAGGTGAGCAGAAGGGCGGGCTGCTGGTGGCGAAGTATGGCAAGGGAGCTTACATCTACACGGGGTACGCCTTCTTTCGACAGCTGCCGGCGGGTGTGCCGGGAGCGGTGCGGTTGTTTGTGAATTTGATTGGGAGTAAGTAGTCGGTGGTCGTTCGTCGTGGTCGTCCGCGCGGAGTGGATAATTTACAAGCGGCATTTGCGACGCTAAGAAACAGCAGGTCCTTCGCTTCGCTCAGGATGACAAATTATTTGATTACGGACGGAAGATCGATACCGACGAACTGGTTGCGAACGACTAACGACTAGCGACCGACGACCTACCTCATGACAATTTCAGCTGACGGGCTCGACGAGCATAAGCCGCAACTTGTCCGTGGGATCGGACTCGGGTCGGCGACTGCGCTGAACATGATCGACATGATCGGCGTGGGGCCATTTATTACTATCCCGCTGATCGTGACCGCAATGGGCGGCCCGCAAGCCATGCTGGGATGGGTGCTGGGCGCGGTGCTGGCGATCTGCGACGGGCAGGTGTGGGCTGAACTGGGCGCGGCGATGCCGGGATCCGGCGGATCGTATCGTTACCTGAAAGAAATCTATGGTCCACAGAAGCTGGGCCGGTTGATTTCATTTCTGTTCATCTGGCAGCTTTCTTTCAGCGCTCCACTCTCCATCGCATCGGGATGCGTCGGTCTATCGCAGTATGCGGCGTTTTTCTTTCCCCGACTGGAAAATGTCTGGTCAACCCGGACGTGGGCGGCAAACCTTCCGCTGTTTGGGACTTTACAACTGACGTTGCGAGTCATGCCGGCTACGGTCCTGGCGATTGGTGTTTGCGGGCTGACGGCGTTTTTGCTGTACCGGCGTATTACCGCGATCGCGCGGCTGACCAGGGTGCTGTGGGCGGGCGTGATGCTGACCATCGGATGGATCATCTTCGCGGGTTTAACCCATTTCAACGCGCATCGAGCCTTCGACCTTCCTGCGGGAGCTTTCTCGTTTTCGTGGAACTTCTTTGCCGGGCTGGGTTCAGCCATGCTGATCGCCGCCTACGATATTGGCGGATATTACAACGTCTGTTTTCTGGGAGATGAGGTCAAGGAACCGACGAAAAACATTCCGCGTGCCCTGTTGCTATCCATTCTCGCGGTCGCCTGTCTATATGTAGTGATGAACGTCAGCATCCTGGGGGTGATCCCATGGCAGGAACTGGCGCAGGCGGGGGCATCGAACAGTAAGTTGTACGTGGTCGCAACTTTAATGCAGCGAGTCTATGGACAAGGCGCGGCTTCGCTGATTTCGATGTTGGTGATGTGGACTGCGTTTGCATCAGTATTTTCTCTGACGCTGGGGTATTCGCGGGTGCCGTATGCGGCGGCGCTCGATGGCAATTATTTTCGGGCATTTGCGCGCGTGCATCCGGTTCACAAGTTTCCGTATGTTTCTTTGCTGGCATTGACGGGAGTGGCGGCGCTGTTTTGTTTCTTGCGACTGGCGGACTTGATTGCTTCATTGGTGGTGATTCGGATCGTGCTGCAGTATCTGGTGCAGGCGGTGGGGCTGATCGTGCTGCGCATACGGCAACCGGAGTTGCCGCGGCCGTTTCGCATGTGGCTGTATCCAGTGCCAGCAGTGGTGGCTTCGGCCGGATTTATTTATATGTTGCTGTCGCGCAAAGATGCGTTGCGAGAGATTCGGTATGCGGCAGTGATCCTGGTGGTGGGTGTGGTGATTTATCTGGTGCGGTCGTGGCGGCGGGGAGAATGGCCGTTTGGGGGAGAGTCGTCGCTGGTCGTTAGTCGTTAGTCGCTTGGATTTAAAACATGGCGGAAATGATCAAAATGCCGGTGGTTACGCCGATGGGGCGGAGGCATTCGGTCTCGCCTTGGGCGCCGCTGGGGGAAACGCTCTTTCGGTCGCTGTGGATTGCGTCTGTCATTTCTTATACCGGCACGTGGATGCAGAACGTCGGGGCGGGATGGATGATGACGCAGCTCACCATGAATCCGCTGATGGTGGGGCTGGTGCAAGCGGCGGCGTCGTTGCCGGTGTTTCTCGTAATCCTGCCAGCGGGCGCGCTCGCGGACATGGTGGACCGTAGACGCTTTCTACTGCTAACGCAAGGTTGGATGGTGCTGGCGTCGGCGGCGCTTGGCATTCTGACGCTCACGAGCTGTGTTGGACCGTGGGTGCTGCTCCTGTTTACGTTTCTGTTGGGGCTGGGCGCGGTGATGAATGATCCCGCGTGGCAGGCGATTACGCCGGAGTTGGTGCCTGCGGAACAGCATGCTGCGGCGGTGGCTCTGAATTCCGCCGGGTTTAATGTTGCGCGAGCGGTGGGCCCGGCGATCGGAGGATTGCTGGTCGCGGCCGTCGGCTGCGGACCGACGTTCTTGTTGAATGCCGCTTCGTTTTTCGGCGTTATCGTTTTTCTGTATCGCTGGAAGCGCCCGATAGAAACTCCCACGCCGAAACAAAGAATGCGGTCGGTGATCCGCGACGGCTTTCGTTATGTAAGGCAAAGCCAGCTGGCGAAATCGGTGCTGCTGCGAACCGGAACGTTCAGCATCGCGGCCGTGGCCATGCTTGCGCTGCTGCCGATCATCGCGCTTCCCTACGGGGCGCGGGGATATGGAGTCCTGCTCGGGTGCTTTGGCGTGGGCGCACTGGTCGGAGCATTAGCGCTGCCGCGGTTGCGCGAAAGCCTCTCAGTGGATGGAGTGGTGGGCGCGGCCATCCTGATTTTTGCGGGAATGACGTTTGCGGCGGGACGCGTGGCATCTTTCACAACGCTGTGCATCGTGATGCTGGCGGCGGGCGCGGCCTGGATCGGAATTCTGGCGTGCCTCAATGTGGCGGCGCAGACGATGTGTCCAGCGTATCTGCGAGCGCGGGCGCTCTCGTTTTATCTGCTGGTCTTGCAAGGGGGCATGGCGATTGGAGCGACGTTCTGGGGAGCGCTGGCCAAGAGAATTGGAGTTCCCGACGCGCTCGGCGCGGCGGCCGTGGTGCTGGCGCTGGGAGTCTTCGCGCTGCGCGGGCATCGCATCACGGCGTGTGAACTTGATTTAGCGCCCGCAGTGGTACGAGATTGATGTGCTCGTTTATCCCGCCAACTTCATTTTCTGAGTAAGCAGGCTTGAATGGCCTCTCGCCTCCGGCCGCGGATAGGGCGTTTAAAATATGCGGACACTCTCGGCCGCGAACGGCGCAGCGTCGCGGCGTCGGGTTCAGTGGGCCATTGTTTCGGGGCGATGCGCTGGCCGCACGCGGACAGGAGTGTCCGCGCCACATAATCCTGCTATTTTTTGGAGGGCGGGTGGTGCTTCTTCCAGTCCACGCCGTCGCGTCCACCATGTTGCGCAATCTCAGTGAGGATGAGTTCGGCGGTAAGGCGGCGCTTGGCGAGGTGCGCAGCAACTCTCAACTTCGCCTTCTTGGAAGGAACTTTGGGATCCAGAAATACGAGCACGGAGGGGCCAGCTCCGCTCAGGGCTGCGCCGAGAATCCCACTCTCTCCAGTGAGTTCTTTCAACGCGGGAAGCAGAGGCGATAAGGGCGCGCGATAGGGCTGATGGATGCGGTCTTCGAGGGCCGATGAGAGCAGGTCGGGACGATCTTGCGTGAAAGCCGCCAGCAGGAGCATCGAGTTCTGAATGTTGGTGACGGCGTCCGCGCGCGAGTATTGAAAAGGCAGCACGCGACGGGCTTGCTCGGTCGAGACCGGAGCCTCGGGAACGGCGAGCAAGAGCGGCCACTTGCCTTTCGGCTTTACCTCGACGACCTGGGCCTGAACCTGATTCGCCATACGCGCGACGGCGAGCGCGCCCATCCAGCAGGCAGCAGCGTTATCGGGATGATGCTCGCGCATGGAAGCTTCGCCGACGATGCGGTCATTCTTCCAGCGCAGGTGTCCGAAATGGACGGCAAGCGCGATTCCAGCGAGGCGGGCGGCGGCCGATGATCCGCAACCGCGGCCGATGGGAATTTCGTTTTCGATGTGGATGCGCAGCGGCGCGATCTTGCGATTCTCCGACTCGAGCACCTCGCAATAGGTGGTGACGATGAGGTGGTTCTCCATGCGGCTGCAAATCTGCGCGTCGCGGCCCTCGGCGGTGACGAAGAAATCGGGCGCGCGTTCGGCCCGCAGGCGAAGATGGAAATCGAGAGCCAAGGCGGCCGCGTCGAACGCGGGACCGAGGTTGGCAGAGGTCGCGGGCAGGGCCAGACGCAAAGACCGATCTAACGAAGTGGGACGGGACGGCATAGTGAAAGAGCAAACTCCTCGACGGCTGAAATCATCCTTAAACGATAGAAATGAAAGGCTTTAGCCAGATTCGGCCTAGGCAGGACCCCTAACCATCGGCACTAACAATTGAACTGTGTTTTATACACGAATTTGGGGGGAAGTGCTATGAATTTCTCTCGGCAGCATCGAGGGCCGCAATGACGGCCCCAAGATCGGCGTCGAGTACGAGGGGCGGGCGTTGCAGAGGTTTTGTCTGGAGAGCTTCGGCTTCGTCGGGGGTTCCGGCAAATAAATCTCCGCGATGGAACTTGATGGTGAAGTCGGGATCTTTGAGGAGATGTCCGGTGAGGATGAGGACAACCGACTCGCCGGATTTTACGAATCCACGTTGGAGCAGTTTCTTGAGACCTGCCAGAGTGACGGCGGAGGCGGGCTCGCAGCCGATGCCGTCGGCTCCGATTTCGGCTTTGGCGGCAGCGATTTCGGCTTCGCTGACTTCTTCAACCTCGCCGCCTGTCGCATTGAGAACGCGCAGAGCTTTTTTCCACGATGCCGGATTACCGATACGGATGGCGGTGGCGAGCGTGTTGGCGGTCATGGGTTCGAGCTTCGGATCGAGTTTTGTTCCGGCGAATTCGCGCACCGTGCGATAGAAAGGATTCGCACCTTTCGCCTGGATGATCGAAACCTTGGGCAGACGCGAGATCAACTTCAATTCGAGCATTTCTAACAGAGCCTTGCCAATCGCCGAACTGTTCCCGAGATTGCCTCCGGGAACAATGATGTGGTCGGGCGACTCCCAGGCAAGTTGTTCGAGCAGCTCGATGGCGGCGGTCTTCTGGCCTTCGATGCGGTAGGGGTTGACGGAATTCAATAGATAAACCGGCTTCTGACGTACGAGTTCATTGAGGACGCGCACGCATCCATCGAAATCGGTGCGGAGTTGGCAGGTGAGCGCTCCGTAGTCGAGCGATTGCGAAAGCTTGCCCCAGGATATTTTTCCTTCGGGAATGAGCACGAGGCTGTGCATGTTGCCGCGCGCGGCATAGGCGGCCATGGAGGCCGACGTGTTTCCGGTGGAGGCACAGGCGACCCAACGGAATTTGCCGTGATGCGCGGACGACGCGGCGAAGGTCATGCCCGTGTCTTTAAAAGAAGCGGTCGGGTTCATGCCCTGATGCTTGGCATGGAGATTTTCGACTCCGGAAGGAGTTCGCGGAAGCGCCAGACTCCGCTTTGGTCGAGATCGTGGCGCGAGGTACGACGTTTGAGCCAGAGAGATTTCAGCGTAGCGGGATCAGGAGAGGCGGAAGTCCAACCGGGGAAACAAAATTCCAACAGGTCGCCGCAAACCGTGCAGCGAAAGTCCTTGCCGGCGGAATCGGGATGGTCGCCGCAGGCGATGCAACGTAGTCGGGAGACAGACTGATCCGTCTGGATGGCTGAAGGAGACATGATTCCGCTAGAACCAGTGATCTGGTCGAACCACTGAGTTCAACAAACATGATACGGCACGGAGAGGCGGAGGGAATCGGTACTTCGGTACTTTGAATCTTCACCGATTGGACAAGGCTTTTCGTGGGAAGCGAAACGCGGGCGTATGGCCTGCGTAGAGAAGAGTAAAGATTTATCAAGCTCGGCAACTGAGCGGTCGGCGGGAAGAAATCCTTCCATGTTAGATTCGATGATTGACTTGAGATATGCGGTCGATCCTACAAAAACGGTCGCTGCGATTTGTATTTGCGGCGAATGTGATCTCC
>JBEKPH010000058.1:0-32226 GCA_049520915.1 Terriglobales bacterium | reverse complement strand
GAATGAAGACCTCCACCAGCTTGCATCTCATCGAACAGATCACCAAAGAAAACATCGGCTTTGAAAATTTCTGGATGGACGCGGGCTGGTATGGCGCCGATCGTCCGGTTGATGAATTCCAGGTTTTTGGCAAAGAAGACTGGTTTCTCCACGCTGGAAATTGGCGCGTCAACGAAGTGCCTCACCCCGACGGCAAAGGCCTCCGTCCCATCAGCGATGCCGCCCATGCGCACGGCATGAAATTTCTTTTGTGGTTTGAGCCCGAACGCGCAGTCGTCGGAACTCCATTGACCGAAGTCACCACCCACTTCGAAGGAAACACCGAGCGTCCGTTGGTAAAGTTCCGCATGTTTGACTTCGGTAATCCGGCGGCGCGGCAATTCATGATCGATTCCATCTCAGACCTGATCGACAAAGAAGGCATCGACATTTACCGGCAAGACTGTAATTTCGCCCTCGCCCCGTTCTGGACGCAAGCCGACACTCCCGACCGTCAGGGAATCACACAAATCCGCTACGCCGAAGGCTTGCTCAAATTTTGGGACGAACTGCGGCGCCGGCACCCCCAGCTCATTCTCGACATTGTGCAGCGCGCCGACCTCGAGACAATCTCGCGCGCCGTCGATCTGAGCCGCGCGGATTATCCCGTCTCTCCCGATGCCGATCCCGTCGGAGCGCAGGTCAGCACCGAAGGCCTCGCTTATTGGAGGGCGCATTTCGGAACCCTGCTTCAGGTCCGGCCCAGCGATACCTACCATTTCCGCAGCGGCATGGCGCCAGGCTTGGCCTTTGCGCTCTTTAATGTTGCCGGCTATCCCAATCAAGTCGGGAAGTTCATTCCCGCCGACTTTCCCTACGAGTGGATGCGCACCATGGTCTCCCAGCTTAAGCTGGTGCGTCCTTATTATTACGGCGACTACTATCCTCTTTTACCCTGCAGCGAAAATTCCGATTGCGCCACCGATCCCCGTCAGGAGCGCAGCGCCGCCTTCGAGTGGGCCGCATGGCAGTTTAATCGTCCTGAAGAAGGCGACGGAATGGTACAGGCTTTTCGGCGAGACGAAAGCGATCAGCCCTCGAAGAATCTGCCTTTGCGCGGACTCGACCCCGCCGCAACCTACGAGATCCGCGATCTCGATACCACCACGCGCGCGACGGTTTCCGGGCGCGACTTGCTCCAGCAAGGACTCCACGTAGAAATCAGAGAAAAACGAGGAGCGGTCATTCTCCTCTATAAGAAGATTCGCTGATTTAAATTCGCTGATCGAAGCAAGGCTCGCTAGTCGACCGTGACATCTTGGGCCTGCTCGCCAAGACCGTCAATGCCGAGCCGCACTTTATTCCCCGGACGCAGGTAAACCGGCGGCTTTTGGCCGTGGCCCACGCCAGGAGGCGTTCCGGTGGAGATAACATCGCCCGGCTGCAGGCTCATAAAACGGCTCAGATAGCTGATTAAATGCGCCACTCCGAAGACCATGGTGTGGGTCGAACCGCTTTGATAGCGATGTCCGTCAACCTCAAGCCACATGTTTAGATTCTGCGGATCCGGAACTTCATCCGTGGTCACCAGCCACGGGCCAATCGGTCCAAAGGTGTCCGCACTCTTCCCTTTCACCCACTGTCCGGTCCCTTCGAGTTGAAACGCGCGCTCGGAAAGATCGTTGATCACGCAATATCCGGCAACATGCGAGAGCGCATCGGCTTCAGGAATGTACTTTCCTGGCTTGCCAATCACTACGCCAAGTTCAACCTCCCAATCCGTCTTCTTCGAGCCGCGCGGAATGACGATACCGTCGTTCGGCCCACAGATGGAAGATGTTGCCTTCATAAAAACCACGGGTTCGACCGGCACAGCCATGCCGGATTCTGCCGCGTGGTCAGAATAGTTCAGCCCAATGCAAATAAACTTCCCTACACTTCCCACGCACGGCCCCAGACGCGGCTTTCCCGCAACTTTGGGCAGCTTCGTCAAATCTGTGCCGCGTAGTTTTTCGATTGCGGTGGGCAGTAAGGCCGCTCCCTCGAGATCGGCGATGGTCGCCGAGAGATCGCGGATTTCACCATCCGTAGCGAGAACACCCGGCTTCTCCTGACCCGGTTGACCATAGCGTAGCAGTTTCATTTTCTCTCCAATTAATTTCTACAGGCTAAAGCCGCCATCGATGATATGGATTTGACCGGTCGTATAACCGGATTCATCCGAGGCCAGGTAGACTGCTAGGGCAGCGATTTCTTCAGGACGCCCGATACGCCCCATCGGTTGCCGCGCCACAAACTCGGAACGCGCTTTTTCTACATTCCCCTGCGCGGCGATCCGTTCATCCAGCGAAGGCGATTGCACCGTTCCCGGACAAATCGCATTACAGCGAATACCGCTGCGAATGAAATCGGCCGCAATCGCTTTCGTCAATCCAATCACCGCCGCCTTCGTACTGCCGTAGACAAACCGGTTCGGCGCCGCCTTGATGCTCGAGGCGGCGGACGACATATTAATGATGCTTCCCTTCCTCGCCTGCAACATAGCGGGCAGAAAAGCGCGGCAGGTGCGGTACATCGACTTCACATTCAGATCGAAAGAAAAATCCCAGTCCTTTTCTGCACAGTCGAGAATGCTGCCGTGGTGAACGAACCCCGCACAATTAAAAAGAATATCGACCGCGCCGATTTCGGCTGCGCAACCCGACACATCCTGCGCATCGCGGACATCCAGGCGGCGAGTTCGAATGCCGGGACGGTTCTGGCCGAGACCCGCAAGCGCGGCGTCATTGATGTCCGTCGCCCACACCGTCGCTCCCTCGTCAGCGAAGGCGAGCGCTGTAGCGCGGCCAATGCCTTGCCCCGCAGCTGTCAGCAATGCAATCTTACCTGCTAGTCTTCCGCTCATTCGGCTCCCGCTGAATCAATCAGTCTAAAGTGAACGCGCCTTCCACGATAGCGGATGCATTCCAATTGTCAACACTACTGTTGACATTGTAGACTATTCCGTTCGACGAACCAGCCATGGAAATCGACATCGAGCAGTTCGACGCCCTGCGCGCCTACCTTGCCGCGCACGGACATGTCGGTTCATCCGAGAAGATTTGCCTGCAAAATCTTGCCGGAGGCGTTTCCAATCGTACGGTAATGGTCAAATGGCCCGACGGCCGTTCCTGGGTCATTAAACAGGCTCTCAACAAATTGCGCGTGAACGTCGATTGGTTCAGCAGTCCCGACAGGATTGCGGTAGAAGCGAAAGCGCTGCGCTGGCTAAACCATGCCGCTCCCCCCGGAACGACGCCAGCCTTCATCTTCGAAGACATCGAAAATCACCTTCTCGGCATGGCGGCAATTCCCGAAGAACACGCCAATTGGAAATCGCTCCTGCTCTCCGGCACAATCGTCCCTGATCATTTCGAGCAATTCGGATTCCTGCTCGGCACCATTCACCGTCGCTCGACAGAGTTGCGGTCCGAAGTCTCGCAAGCCTTCGCCGATACCACTTACTTCGAGAACTTGCGTCTGGAACCCTACTATCTCTACACCGCCCAGATGACTCCCGATGCAGCCGAATTCCTTAACGCCCTCGCAAACGAAACGCTCCGTCACCACGACAGTCTGGTACATGGGGATTTCAGTCCGAAGAATACTTTGATCTATCGCGGCCGACTGATCTTGCTCGACTATGAAGTTGTCCACTTCGGCGACCCCGCCTTTGACCTGGGATTCGCCCTCACGCACTTTCTCAGCAAAGCGCATCACCTGCCCCAAGTCCGTGGCCGTCTGGCGAGCAGTGCCGAGTTGTTCTGGCATGTGTACTACCGAGAAATTGCGCTCCTGAGTTGGGCTGAGCCCCTGGAATCGCGTGCGATCCGTCATACACTGGGATGTTTGCTGGCCCGAGTGGCCGGGAAATCTCCGCTGGAATACTTGACGCAAATCGAACGAAAGCGGCAACTCGATGTCGTTCTCGCAATGATCCGTAAACCTCCGACCAGTGTCCCCCATTTGATCTCAGAGTTTGTTCATAAGATAGAAACCTATGGCAACCATTAAGCAGCTTTCGGGTCGCGAAGTTTTGGACAGCCGCGGGAGACCAACCGTTCTCGCGACCTGTGTTTTGGAAGACGTCACCACGGCCTCCGCTTCCGTTCCCTCGGGCGCATCCACCGGCACAGCCGAAGCATTCGAACTGCGGGATGGCGATCCCAAACGATATCAAGGCTCGGGCTGTCGTCGAGCTGTCGCAAATATCGCTGGAGAAATCCAATCCGCCTTGGGTGGGCGTGCATTTGAAGATCAGTCCAAACTAGACCACGCCTTGATCGCGCTTGACGGAACTCCCACCAAGTCGCGCCTCGGCGCGAACGCCATCTTGGCAGTATCCGTCGCTTTCGCTCGGGCCTCCGCCTTGTCTCGCGGCATTCCTCTCTATCGGCATTTCTCCGACATGATCGGCTTTCCCGCAAATCGGTTGCCTCGCCTGACCATCAACCTCTTCAGCGGCGGAAAACACGCTGGTCAGCAAGTATCTGTGCAGGATGTGCTCATCATTCCGATGTCCGCGCAGACGATCGACGAGACTCTGGTGTGCGCCTCGGATATCTATCAGGCAGCCGCTGATTTAATCCTCCGAAAATATGGCATGCGCCTGCTCACCGCCGACGAAGGAGGATTGGCGCCCCCGTGCCGCTCTGCCGAAGAAATGCTGGCTTTGGCAGCAGAGGCAATCGAACTTGCCGGCTACGCTCCGGGCAAAGACGTTTTCCTCGGCATCGATGTGGCTTCTTCTCACTTCTACGAGGAGGGTCGCTATAAAAAAGATGGAGAAATTCTCGATAGTGCTGGAATGATCCGAGCCGTTGGACAGTGGCTTGAAAAGTACCCAATTTTGAGCGTGGAAGATGGCCTGGCCGAAGACGACTGGAAACACTGGCCTGAACTTCGTCGAGCCATAGCTGGCCGCGCTCTCACCCTGGGAGATGATCTGCTATGCACGAACCCGACGCGGATCCGTCGCGCGATCGACGCCAAGGCCTGTGATGCTCTGCTACTCAAAGTGAATCAAATCGGAACACTTACCGAAGCAATTGAAGCCTACAAGCTGGCGCGAGCGGCAGGGTGGTCCGTCACTCTAAGCGTTCGCAGCGGAGAAACGGAAGATAACTGGGCGGCCGACTTGGCGGTTGGATGGGGCGCCGATCAATTCAAAAACGGATCAATTCGCCAATCCGAGCGTCTCGCCAAATACAACCGCCTGCTCGAAATCGAAGAATTGACGCACTGGCCGCTAACCGCGTGGCCTCGCGTCGAATGAATTTTCCACACACACGTCTCGAATAGTTGGGATTCAACTGTGCTTCAGCAGACACATCCAATCTCGATTCGCTACACCCCCCTGATCCTTCTCTCGATCCTGTTTTGGGTCACTTCGCCGATCTGTGCCCAGACCAATCTTCAGAATCAGGATGGCTACGTACGCCGCGAAGGAAACGACTGGGTTCTGGGTACATCGCGCACCGAGAAACGGATTCGTTTCAACGATGGGCGCCTCTCGTCGCGATCGCTGATTAACAAGATCTCCGGACGTGAATATCAGGACGCATCCAGTCCTCCGTCCGAAATCCGATTTTCGGCAGACGAGCAAGATGTTGACGCGCACACTTGGCACTGGAAGCTCCACAGCGATCACGCTCAAGAAACCACCCAAGGCGAACTGCAACTCGACATCGAACTCGAATCCCCCAACCTGCAAGTCACGAAACACTACGTGATTTATCCCGGAACCTCCATCATTCGCGAATGGCTCACGATCGAAAACTCCGCTGCAAAAACCGTCCACCTCACTAAAGTTGATTTCCTGAACACACGCGTCTCGGCATCCATGGCGCAAGATCTCGATTTCAACTATCTAACCGGAGGCGGCAACTACAACGGCAGCCAACTCCTGAAGACCGAGCCCATGACCTCCGCCTACCGCCGCACTCTCGATTCCAACGGAGGCGTGCAGCCCGGCAATTACAGCAGTTTCCTGCCCCTCATTTTCCTGCTCAATCACAAAACCTCAGAAGGCCTAGCCATCGGTTGGGACTATCTCGGCCACTGGCGGTTCGAAATCGGTAGCAAGAGCGAACCGCCGCTAAGTCTGCATCTGGAACTGGCCGGCTTCGCAAAAGATCTAGCTCCCGGCGGCAAAGTCGAAACTCCAAAAGCATTCCTGGCAACCTTCTCTGGCCAGGTCGATGAACTCGGCAATCAATTGCTCGATTGGCAGTACGCCTACCTCTGGGAATTCACGAATCCAGAATATTTCGCCAAGACTCGTTGGGCAGTCGATTGGCCCGATCCCTGGGTCGGTGATGGAGGAACTCCGAGCGCCGACAATTGGGGACGCCGCCTGACTCTCGATCTTCGCTACGTCGATCTTCTCCGCGAAACCGGCACCGACGTTCTCTGGGACGACGCGGGCTGGTACGACAAGTGGGGCACATGGAACGGCCCCGACTGGAAACAAACCAACGATTATCTGCGCAAGCACGACATGAAATGGGTGCTATGGTATCCAACTTTCCTGGCAACCCCGCCATCCACCGTGGCGCAGCAGCATCCCGATTGGGTTATCCCCGGCCAAGACACCCTCGAACAGTCCATCCCAGCGACCGCCGATTGGCAGAGTCGATTACTCGACGACAGTGTCAAAGCGTGGGGAGATTATCAATGGCGCTACGACATCGCGCCCGCCGCCAGCGCGAACGATACCGATGCTCTTGCCGCCGATCAAAATTTCCGCGTCCTCCTTCAACGCTTCAAAACCAACCACCCCCAAAGTGGCATCGATGCTTGCGACGGCGGAGGTCGCTGGATCAGCTACGACATCGCTCGTTTCGCCGAGTCCGGAGAGTACACCGATGGCGGCGTTGGCCCCTACAGCGCGTACTACACTTCCCTTCTGGTGCCTCCCGATAAACTTCACAACGTCGTTGATTACGGCCATACCTATTACAACTCATCCACCGACCGCACTCATCTCTCCATGAATCCAACCTGGTATCGCGATCCCGGCGATGGACCTGATATCGAATCAATCCGCAAAGACTGGGAGATGGATCACTATCTCGTCTCGCAAGGCGTCGCCGGCCGCTGGAGCCATGTTTTCCGCCCTCACGTCGATCACGATGATCCCGTCTGGTATTTCCAGCGCATGAATCGCGACGGCTCGAAAGGCGTCATTCTCACCAAACACGCCAAGCAAGGCTCAACTTATTTCCTGATCAGCCACCCATTGAAATCTCTGCCAGGAAAATCTCCAGATTCGCTTGACCGATACCGTGGCGGCGCAGGAGATATGTCCGAAGCAATCACAACTTCCGCCGCCAGCCTCGAAACCGGAATTTATGAAGATCCAGTCGATGGAGCAATCCGCTACTACGGAGTCCCTGGCCAGGAATTCGGCCCTCTGAATCTCAAATATCAGAGTGGATCCGGCGCAGAATCTCTCGTCACCAAAGTCGTCAAACTCGGAGCGGACCGCCCCACGACAGGCCAATTCTTTGGCACGGCAATCCAACTCGACCACTCCATGGCCGTCACCGAGTTAGGCCAATTCGATCCCGGAAACAACCACGGCATCTACGCGCTATCCCTGGTTCGTGCCGAGGATGGCAAGGTGCTCGCCACCGCAGACCTCGACATGAGTCAAACGCATCCAGACGCCAATGGATTCAAATATGTTCAGTTAGCGAGCCTAGTCCGGCTCGACGTTTCCCCCAAGCCCGTAACAATCTACCCGCGCGGCCTCATGCCTTCTGAGTCCTACGACGTCCGCGCCAGCGTTTCGGGCTTGCGTTTACACGAAACTGGTTCGCAACTGATGTCGAACGGCATCACCCTCGACTCAATTCCCGCTGGAGAACTGATATTCCTAAACCTGCCACACTACCCAGGTTCAGGAACCGATCATGTCCCTCCCACCTCTCCGTCCAACGTGATCAAGCGGCTGGCAACCAACCTCGGCGTACAAGGAATCGAGCTCTCCTGGTCGCCCAGTCACGATGACAATTGGCTCTCCTACTACCAAGTCCGCAAGAATGGAAAACTTCTGGGAAGAACAGCCAAAGGAACCTATTTCTTCGATCATTCCGACTCTTCTCGCAACGACCTCGAAGCAAGCTATGAAGTCGCGGCCGTCGACGGAGACGGGAATGCCAGCCCCAGCGTCTCCGCGCAGAAAGTCGCCAGCGAGCCAACTGACGCACAAAGATACGAGGCTCTCGGAGATTTTTCTCCAACCCAACTGGCCAACCACTGGGCCTACGAAGAAACTGCCGACAATCTCATTTACACAGACTTAGCTTGGGACAAAGCAGGCTACGAAGGCCGCTGGGCCGGCTCGGGCCTGGGCCGTATTGGCCGCATCTGGATGCAGCCTTCCGCTCAATACGAACTATCCCGCACCTTCATCGTTCCATCCGCTGGGACGGTGAGTACATCAGGAGAAATCCGTAAAGATCCCAGCGCCAACAACGGTTCTTCTTGCTTCGTACGAATCCTGCTCAATTCCAGTCAGGTGTGGCCATCCGAAGGCTGGGCCGAAGTCTCTACAAGTTATGACCACCCCACCCGCTACGCGCTAATCAATCTGCCAGTAAGGGCCGGCGACAAGATCCGCTTCGTAATCAAACACAACGGAGAGAACCGCGCCGATCCCGTCGTTTGGGATCCTGCGATTATCATTCGGGATTCGAACCAATCGTCGCAATAAGAGTCTCTTATGGCTTCCGCATCTTCACGGCAGCCGCTGCAGCAGCAAAATATCCGAGCCATAAAGTTGTTGATCCGCAAATTCCTTGATAGCCCCATCCCCCTTGGCAAGCCATGCATCAGGCAGATGGACTGCGATGCCGTTCATCAGCGATTCACCCGTCATTTCGCGCTCTCGCCCTGGCCGGTCATTGAGGCTGGTCACCCGATATTTCGCCTTTGCATCAAGCGCTCGCAACCGTATCTTAGTCTCGGCGATTTCAGACTTGTCGCGGAAGACATAAACAACCGATTCCGACGAATCCTCTTTTACATACTGAATCGACGACCAACCGGCAGTCTCCACTTTCGGATGGTAAACATCCTCCAGCAAGAGATGGCGGTACTGCTTAAAGTACAAAAGATTGCGCTCCAACGCCTCCACAAACCCCGGCGGAGCCGCCGAAAGAAACTGGGAAGACATGCCGTTGATATTTCCGAATGTCACCCCATGTGTGAAATGCTTCCGGAAGTAGTAATCAAGAGCCGATGCACTATACCAACGAGCCGTCAGGTATTCTCCGCCCGCGTCCCCTTGTCCCGCAGTCGCCAGCGAACCCCATACATTCGGGCTGAGCATCGGTCCCGTGATGAACTCATTGGTATATCCGCCCGGAAGCAAACCCTGTGGCCCAGGATTGGTTCGCGCAAACTGCAACGACGGATCGCATTCAAACCCCGACAGATTCGGAAAGCGCTCCAGCAGATAACGCATAATTTCCATCCGCCCGCGGTACGCCGCATAAGCGCCGTCCGTCTTCCCATGCCCGTGATCGGTGCGATTGCACTCGTAGCTTACCGTCGACGAAGGATCCCACTTGATCCAATCCAGGTGCCACTTCTCGATAATATCTCCCAGTTGTTTCTCAACCCACGCCACCACCTTGGGATCACCCAAACAAAGCTGCTTGGTGATTGCGAGCGACGGGTGCGTAGTGCCGAGCGCCTTGCCGTCAATCATCGCCAGCCACTCCGTAGGAATCTCACCCGAAGCCACGCGCGCCGCATCCACATTCCCCGGATCCACCCACAATCCGAATTTCAATCCCGCCCCGTGAACTGCGTCCGACAGACTCTTCAAACCGTGGGGGAACTTCTCCTTGTCCTCCTGATAACTGCCCAGGCCCAGCGTCCAGTCATTCATGCCAGGTATCACCGACGCCCCTTGGTACCAGGTAGCATCGTGATAAAAGACATCAAACCCAGCTCGCTTCGCCAGACTAAGCTCCTTAAGAAGCTGCTCCTCGCTATTCTTTTCCGTGAGCCATATGCAGTAAGTCACCAGCGGAGAATCCGGCAGCGGCGCCTGGAACACATATTGCTTCAAATAACGAAACGTCTCGTTCCCCGCGTCGTCCGTGTCCCCCTTGGCAAGCGCAATAAAGCTAATCGGAGTCTCAACCGTCGCCCCCGGAGCAAGCTCGAATGTCCGCGACGATTCACCTTTCTTCTCTTTCAGCAAAATCGTTCCTGCATGAACCACCGTTCCAGCGGCGGAAGACTCGACCGCGGCTTTCCATCCGAGCACGCCAAGTCCAGGTTCCCCGCCGATCAGCGCAGACTCCCCGGCAGCGGCATTTTCAAGCACGAGCCAGTCTGGAAAATCTTGCTTCTGCGAAAGATTTCCCGTTCGATGGAATCCATGCTCACCTTTAGCCGAAGAATACGGCTTAAGTCCATCCGCCTGGCTCCTGAGTGTAAGAAACAGCGGATCGATATAAGGCGCAAGCAAAAGCGCAGTCTGGCCGTGATTCTCCAACTTCATAGCAGTCTGAACCACAGCCCCCGTTGGATATAGTTTCAGCTCCAGCGAAAGCAGCCCACCGCCCTCAGAGTGAAACCGCAACGTAAGTTGCTTTCCACCCTTGTCCAGTCCGGCAACCACGTCATCCGCGAAAACGTAAGGTGCGCCGCCTTTGTCCGGCGAGGCAATTATGGGGGTGTTCGCGACCGCCCATTGCGCGCCCCCCTCCCGGCGCAGCGATTTTAACTTTACCGTTCCATCCGAACGCACCAACTCGAGTCGAACGTGCCCGTTAGCCAGTTCCCAACCAGCCGCCGTCTTTGTAACAGAGACTTGGGAAAATGAAGAGATGGCGGCACAGAAGATCAGGAACAATGTGAGTAGGAAGGATCTCATCCGGCAGGCCTCGGCGTTAACGTTCACTCAGGGTTTGTAAGTTCTTGGCGCGTGATTTGCGTCAGAGAATTGAACTACGAAAGAAAACGAGAGAGCAAAAACGAAACTTGCCCCGGTCTGTGACCGAGGCAAGTCCGCCCAATCGCTGGATTTTTGAGTTAGAACGTTAGGTGCGCCCCAACCTGCATGCGCCGCCTGAAGTCGACGATGCCTGTAATTTGACCCGCATTTCCCACATCAACAAACGCAGCACCATCACCCGTGGGTTGCGCCAGGTTAGCACGGTTGAGAGCGTTGAATACATCCCACTTCAAGTCGAGGTGGGTTTTCTCCGTAATGGCGAACGATTTAGTCAGCGAAAGATCCACTTCCCCGTACCCCGGGCCCATAAGGCTGTTGCGCCCCGCATCGCCGAAGGTGTACTGCGCTGGATCGACGTATGCACACGGGTTGTACCAGTGCTGAACTGTCCGCACCTGAGCCGGAGCATGACAACCTGAGTTAGCCGCCACCGTCCCTCCTCTGAACGGATCGCCAACTTGGTTCGGTCGATCATAAATTGGCGAATTGAGCACTCCTGGGGAGTTTACATAATACGGCGTGAAGGGCAATCCACTCTCGAAATTGAAAACCCCACTCAGCGCCCAGCCTCCAACCACAGCGTCCCCGGCGCGGCTCAAACCATTGGCGTAAGCCCTACCGTGGCCGAAAGGAAGTTCCCAGTTAGCCGCGCTGATCCAGGTCCAGGGCCTCACGGCGCCTGTAGGTCCGTAGTTGCACGAGAAACAAAATTGATTTCCGTTGCCGTCTCCCGGACCGAACGTCCCATCGTCAAGCGACTTAGCCCATGTAAAGTTACTCAGGAGATATAACCCCTGATGAAAACGCTTCTCCGCGTGGAGTTGCAGAGAATTGTAGTTACTTCTCATCTCCGGTTCATGATAGACAGCGTTATTCCGCTGATATTCGGGTACCGCCCAACCATAGCTCGCGAAGAACGGTTCACGGGCAGTGTAGTTACCGGGCCCCGGGGGCGCCAAATTGACATTATAGTTATCCCACAGATGACGCCCGATGTTGCCTACATACGCTACCGACGCAGTGATCTGGTACGGGAAAGCGTGCTCTAAGGTGACGTTGTAAGTGTCGTTGTAACTATGGGGATAGGTCCCGACTCCGACGAAATACTCACTGCCGCCAGGGGCGCCTTGAAATGAAATCTGGCCATTGGCCGGGAACGCCGGTAGTGGCGGTGGAGCACCCGGTCCCTGATCGAGCGTGTAACCCAATGGAGCATAGGGATTCGCCTGTACATCCGTTTGGCTTTGCTTGATAGGCCAGCAACATCCCTGGGTTCCAAATCCCGCTCCGTCTGCGTTCATATAGTAGCTTCGTCCGTATCCACCACGAAGCACAGTGTCTTTAAATAACCGGAACGACGCTCCGAGGCGCGGTGAGAACTCGGTCTTTGGCGTTGTTACTCCAGCATACTTTCCCGCAAGATTAGTCAACAGCAGCGTGTCGGTAGCCACATCGATGTTTCCGACGCTTTCGCCGTTAGGCGTAAAAATCGGACTCATGTAATCCCAGCGCAGGCCCAATGTCAGCGTGAGTCTGGGCGTGACCTGCCAGGTGTCCTGGCCGTAAAAGGCAATCTTCCAATACTTCTCCTGCGGCTGAACCAGCGTGATGTCTCTACCAAAGCCGCTGGTGAGACCAAGTTCAAACGCTGCCAGACCGGACCCGCAAAAGTTCCCCGATAGTGGATCAGTGCACGACCCTGGGACTGGGGGGGTCGCTGAGTCGTTAAGTTGCGTCAGCGATTGGCTGACCGTGAAGTCGCCGCGGCCGCTGACATCCGTTCGAATGCCGAAAAACTTTCCGACATCGCCGCCCCACTTGAAAGCGTGGTGGCCCACGGTTTTCGTCCAGTTATTGTAGAACTCGAAGTTAGCCTCGCGCTCAAAAAACGGCAGACCTTCGTCCCCCATGTTGAATGCAGTTAGGGGATCGCTGATCTGTATCTCGGGCAACCCGGAGGTGTACACCGTACCCAGATTGATATTCGGAATTCCTGCCTTTGTGGCTGCGTCGCTGTTGTAGTCCGGCTGCAATTCCGAAATCACAATGCGCGAAAAAGCGAACCGGGCGTCCGTCAGTAGCGAGGGAGAGAAAGTGTGCTGATAGTCGAACATCACGCTCTTGTCGTGATCGGCTGAAAGCCCGGCATTGGAAGACCCTGACGTCAGCGGGTTACCCCCTCCCGCGACGCCGTAGGCCGTGGGGGTATTAAAATTCGCCTTAAAATAGGTGAATTTCCCGAACACAACGGTTTTTGAAGTTGCAAAAACATCGCCGCGAGTATCGAACTGATCTTGGTCGAAAGTCGCCGGGAGAGAAATCTTGTAGTTTTGTTGGGTTCCGGGGGCATTCGGTTGCGGCAAAAGTGCCAGCAGGTTTTGCACCGCCGGGCTGAGCCGGTTCGGACAAATCACATTCAATTCGGGAGTGCCCGGGCAACCATCAAACTGCGTTCTGCCCGTACCATCTGGATTTCCCGTCGCGGGGTCGTAAATTGGATCGGTGGCTGCCACGGAACTGAAGTCTCCGGTTCTAAACGCATCGATCGGCACTGTCTCGTTGCCTGAACCGAAGAGATTATTTCTCATCCCCTGATAATCGCCGAAGAAAAAGATCTTGTTCTTGATCACCGGCCCACCAACGCTGCCTCCAAACTGATTCCAGCGATTCCCAGGGATTCCGTTAGGCTGGCTGAAATGATCGGCTGCGTTAAAACCAGAGGTGCGATAGTTCTCGAACAAAGACCCGTGAAATGCATTCGTGCCCGACTTCGTCGTGATCTGCCAGAGTCCGCCAGCCACCTTGCCGTATTCCGCATCGTAGTCGCTGGTGGCGAGTTTCACTTCCTGCACTGCGTCCTGCGGAGCCACAATCAACGACAGTCCCTGAATCGCTTCCGTGTTCTCGACTCCGTCCAGCAGGTGGCCGTTCGCATTCGGCGCAGCTCCGTTGACGTTGAGATTGAAGTCTTCGCCCGCATTCTCAGGATGCATGTCCAGTTGCCCGCCCGGCATCGAAACTCCCGGCGCCAACAATGACAGCCGAGTGATGTTATTGCCAAAGGTGGGCAGCGCGCTGATTTCCGTCGCATGAATCGTCTCATTCACCTCCGCGCTATCGGTTTGCAGAAGCGGCGCCTCGCCCGTAACTTCCACCTTCGCGCTCGCGGTGCCAACCGGCAACTTTGCATCAATACGAAGTCCGATTCCCGCGTCGAGTCGCGTGGCCTCTCTAGTAAATTGTGCGAATCCCTGTTTCTTCACCGTAACCGTATAGGTTCCGGGGATCAGACTCGGGAACCGGTATGCCCCATCGTTATTCGTCACGGTGTTCCGTGTCACACCGTCGGCGACGTTCGTTGCTTCGACGGTTGCCCCGGAAACCGCGGCTCCAGAAGGATCGGTTACGTTTCCCTCAATGCCTCCCGTAACCGCCGTTTGTGCGTACAACATGCTAAGGCTTAATAGCGAGAGAACTGCGAGGGAAGTCACAAAACGGAATGCGGAGTTCATCGTGGAGCCTCCTGGGACCATAGCGCGTTTGATCGGAAAACATGCCCCCGGGTCGGAGGCGCTACAAAACATGCAGTTCAGGCCGCGGTGCCCCCACTCTTGAAACGAACGCACGCAGCAATGCCGACTGTCATGACCGTCGCGGAAGTTAACCTATGTTCAGGTGCACTGTCAAGAGAAATATTGTTAACACTAATGTCTACAAGACTGACAGAAGTGTCGCGACCACGCTCCTCTCGTCCGGCAACAACAAAACATCAAAGTGCAGATTCCCTCCGCTTTTCGGCCCTGGCAAAGCCGATAATGCGCACAAAAGACTTGCCCAATCCAGTGTGCGAGAACTCCGTTCTTGGCTACTCTATCGTCCGAATATCGGACACACCACGGTTGCTTGTTAATTCTTGAGCGTTTCAGAAATGCATATAGTTTGCCGACGATCATGTCACCTACATTGTCGACAGCATGGTAGAGTGTCGGAGAGCATTGAGCCTAAAAGGCTGAAACAAAACGAGTCCCGCTGAAAATTAGGTATGTAAACGCCGCTTTCCATGCGCAACGTGAAGAACAATTCTTCCCAACCAGACCGAGGCGTCTCCGCCAGCAAGCGCGTGGAGGCGCATTTGCGCAAGGCGATTCACGCCGGCAAATTGCGCCCGCGGCAACGCATCATCGAAGAAGATCTCGCCAAGGAACTCGAGGTCAGCCGCGGCCCCGTGCGCGAAGCTCTCCTCCGTTTGGAGCGCGACGGCCTGGTCGTCACGACCTCGCGGCGCGGCACTTTTATTCGCGACATTTCGCTCGCGGAAATCGGCGTCATCTTTCGCATGCGTGCGAAACTCGAAGGCCTCTGTGCCCGCTATATGAGAGAAAATCCCTCGATCAACTGTTCCGATCTTCTCACCCAGGCATTGAAGAAACTGAAGACCGCGGCCACCAAGAACAACGAAGAGCAATTCTTCCAGGCCGACATGGAACTGCACCGCACCATCTGGAAGGCGGCTAACCAGCCCTTGCTCTACCGGACCCTCAACCTGCTGATGAATCCCTACATTTTCATCATCGCCCGCGCCTATTCCTCCCGGGTGCCCCTGCTGAATCGTCGCGACAATCACGAGCAGTACGTCCGCACGCTCCTGAAAACGCCGCCGGATAAAATCGAATTAGAAGTCGAACGCTATTTCGCCGGCCTCTATTCCCGGTTTTTCCACCAGAGTGTGGTTTTCCCCGGCTTCGAATCCGGAAACTGGACGGACGCCACGGCCAACTCTCATTCCCTTAACGAAGCCGACCCTTCCGACTTTGACCTCGGCCCGTAGTTGTCTTCAAAGTTGTTGACAGAAACGCGAGCGGGATGCTCCAATGGCTCGGTTTCGCGCTCCAAAACTGTCTCGTGCACCCACACGTCTGTTCCATGCTCACCCGACGCTCCTCGAATCGATCGACTAAAGGGTAAGGAACACCATGCCATCGCAAATCGTCCAGGCAATCCTGTTGGTCTTATTCGCTGCGATTATGAATGCCTCGTATGCGCTCCCAATGAAGCTAAACAAGAAATGGGAGTGGGAACAGTCGTGGTTCGCCTTTTCCATCATGGGAGTGGCCGTCGTCCCCACTATCATCGCTTTACTCACCGTTCCCAGCCTCTGGTCGACGTATTCATCCGTTTCTCGCGGAACCTTGCTGGCCATGGTTCTTTTTGGCGCGAGTTGGGGCGTGTCGCTCGTTTTCTTCGGACTCGCCCTCACTCGACTGGGATTGGCCATCACCTTCGCCGTTTGCCTCGGAACCTCCGCCGCAGTCGGCGCGCTCACCCCCCTAATCGCCCAACATTCCGAACTCGTTTTCACCCGCCAAGGCGCTCTCATCCTGCTCGGCGTCCTCGTTATCGTCATCGGCGTAACCCTCTGTGGATTGGCCGGCAAGAACCGTGAAGCGGCCCTCCAACTTGACAGCGCCACCGTCCGGCAAGGCTTTTGGGGCGGTTTTCTCCTCGCCTTTACCTCCGGCATCCTCGGCTCCATGCTCAACTTGGGTCTCGCCTTCGGCGGAAGCATTCAGCGCTCCGCTCAACTCCACGGCGCGAGTCAGGCCATGATGTCCAACGCCGTGTGGCTTCCCTGTCTTTACGCCGGTTTTCTTCCGGGCGTCATTTACTGCCTCTTCTTGATGAACAAGAAAGGCACGGTCGGCAAACTCGCCCTGTCCGGCACTTGGTACTACTGGCTCATAGGGGCCAGCATGGGATTTCTCTGGTTCGGCAGCATCATTCTCTACAGCATTTCGACCGTCAAACTCGGCGATCTCGGCACTTCCATCGGATGGCCACTTTTCCTCGCTTCCATCGTCGTGGCCAGCACCATCTTCGGCTTCCTGACTGGCGAATGGAAAAAAACGGGCACGCGCCCGAAGCGAACCATGATTCTGGGGGTTGCCTTTCTTGTGCTCGCCATCGGAATTCTCAGTTATGCGGGTCGACCCTAGCTTCTCCCGGGGCATCCATTGGCCCCGGCCCAGCCTTCGTGCCGTGCAGATTCCAGCGCCTTTGCGAATCGGCCCGACATTATGTCAACAAAAGTGTTGACGATTTGCTTTTGACTTTAGTATTGTGCGTAAGGCATTTAGCATTTTGCGGGAAGTCGGTAAACGATCCGTAGCCTCGTCACCGTCTCCCCCAAAATTCCGGCGCAGCACGAAACAGCTTCATTTCCGCGGTTCACCGATTCTTGAGTTCCACTCCGGCACCTGGCCGGGCAGCATTATGGAAATCTTCCGACACGTCTACCAGATCGCGTCCCATGTCGCCGACCGCAATCTGTTCCAGTATTTGTTTGTAGGCGACAACACGGTTCTGCTCGACACGGGTGCCTCCTACACCCCCGGCGAAACGATTGCTCCCTTTCTCAAGAAAACCGGAATCGATCCATCGCGGCTCACCATCGCCATCAACACTCACGCCGATGCCGACCACCACGGCGGCAACGCCTCTCTCAAGCAGCTCGCCGAGCAGGTCATGCTGGCCTGCGGCGAGCCAGACCGTCTGATCATCGAAGATCCCGATCGTCTCTTCGCCACCCGTTACAACCAATGGCTCCCCGACCACGGTGTTGGGCTGGGTGTGAATCCGGACGCCAGCGCATGGGTGCGAAAGATGGTCGGCGACCCGCAACGCATCGATCAGACTTTTGTCGGTGGCGAGCACATCCGCATCGACGACGATCGCTCCCTCGAGGTTTTGCATGTGCCCGGTCACAGCGATGGTCATCTGGCTCTTTACGATCCAGTGAACAAAGCCGTGTTTGTCGGTGACGCACTCCACGGGCGCTATTGCCCTACTGCCACCGGGGAACCGGCGCTCCCTCCCGGCTATTACTCGGTTCTGGCGTACCTCGGCACTTTGCAAATGCTCCATGCCTTTGATATCGATTGGATCTATTCCGGCCACTGGCCGACATTCCACGGCTCACAGGTCTCTGAATTTCTAAACGAATCACGCCGTTTCGTAGATAATGCCGCAGGCTTGGTCTGGAAGACCTTGGAAAAACATGCCGAAGGCGTTACCCTGCGCGGCTTTATGGATGAATGTGGTCCCGCTCTAGGATCGTGGCCTCTAACGAACGATTGGTTGCTCATGTATCCGTTGCACGGTCATCTCTTGCTTCTCGAGCAGCAAGGTCGAGTAAGCCGAGTTGCCGGTGAAGGCAACGTGAGATGGAAGGCTGCAAGCTAGCCGAGGGGAAGGTCGCAATGAGTTTGTTCGAAGAAATGGTTCGCGCGCGTAAGTCTTCGCACGTTCGGACTTCCTTCGTCAAAATCCTTGCGACCTTTTGTTTCTTCTCGTGCCTGCCTTCCCTGTCCGCAGCCGCGACCACCGAACACGGTCCCCGTTCCGCATTCATTCGAACCGGCCAGTTTCCCGGAATCCGTTTCAACTCTGGCTTAACGGTTTGCGATGAGGAACTCCGCAACGGCCGCTGGGTCAGTCGCTACTGGGATTCGAGTGGTCAGGTGATCGCCGACATTCAAATCGACGCGGAACGACAGCAGATGGATACTCTGCCCGTCGACGCTTTCAAGCTTGAAATTGAAGGGCAGGATCTCTCTGGAACCTGGAAGTGGATCGGCGTCACTCAATCCGAAGTCGCCGATCCCAACGGATTGCTGGTCACCGTCGAATTCGAAAGCAGCATCCGCCCCGTTCGCGTGAAGATCCATACCTTATTGAGCGGCGGCCCGGTGATGGTTCGCTGGCTCGAAGTTACCAACACCGGTCGCCAACCGACCGCCATCTCCAATGTTTCGCCCTGGTCCGGACAACTCTGGCATACTCCCAACTTCGCCGAGAAGCTCCCACCGGATTCCGAGAACGTTTATGACGTCGGCTACCCCCAGTACGATAAATGGGGCTACGAAGGCGCATGGCGCTTCGATCCTGTCGTGAATGAAACGAAAATTATCTCCGGAGACCGCGGCAAATCCGGCTGGGGCCATCCCACCTTCTTCGCGCGCAACAACGCAACCGGCGAATGGTTCGTCGCTTCGCTCGCCTGGAGCGCAAACTGGAAGATCCACGTCACCAGTAAAGTCGACAAAACGCCCGTCGATCGCAGCAACTCCATTGATCGGCCAGTCAACGAGGCTCGATTGTTTTTCGACATGGGCCCCAGTTCTGTCGATCCCGTTCTGCGAGTGATCGAGCCGGGAGAGACAGTCAAGACTCCCGAAACTCACATCCTCTGCATGAAGTCCGATCTCGATCATGTGACGCAGGCTCTGCTGAATCACGTTCGCCGCGACATCCTCCCGCACACGCCCTCCGAACATGTCTTCGACGTAGAAGCCAACCACCGTGGCTACATCGTCGATCACGAAACCGAAGCCGGCATTGATCGCGAGATCGACATGGCGTCCGATATCGGAGCCGAAGCATTCTTCATCGATGCCGGCTGGTACGGACCCGAGCCGAATCACTGGTATGACAATGTCGGTGATTGGTACGCCGGTGCTTGGCTCCCGAACGACGTGCAGCCCATCCGCGAATATGCCCGCAAAAAAGGAATGCGCTTCGGTCTCTGGGTAGAAATCGAAGGTGCCGGAGCCGCTTCCAAGCTCCGCAAAGATCATCCCGACTGGATTCTGACCAGGAACGGCCAGCCCTTCGCCAATGGTCGCCACCTCGATGTTGGGAATCCGGTCGTCGCCAAGTGGATGGAATCCGAAATAGCCCGCACCATCAAGAAGTATGATCTCGACGTCTTCCGAATCGACTACAACATGTCCGTCGAAGAAGACGGAAATCAAGTGCGCGACGGATTCGTCGAAAATTCCGGATGGCGCCACGTCGAAAACTTGTACGCCGTGTTCGATCACCTGCGCCGGCAATTTCCAAAAGTCATCTTTCAGAATTGCGCCGGCGGCGGCGGACGTCTCGATTGGGGCATCTTGCACCGCTTTGACAACACTGAACTTTCCGACTGGATGCGCGAACCCCGCGGCGTCAAAATCTTGAATGGCATGACTTGGATCTTGCCGCCTGAAATTCTGTTACGCACCTTCGGCACCGAAGTGCCCGATCTCGCAGGCGATGGAGATATCGACTCGCAGTTGCGCCAAGTCCAGATGTCGCTGCCCATTTTCCGCGGAATCGCCCCGTCGCTTGCAGACTTGAACCCGATCCTGCGCGACAAGATTCGAACTGGAGTCGATCTCTACAAAACGAAGCTGCGGCCGATCCTGCGTGATAGCGTGGTCTACCACCACACCCCGCAAACGCCGTACTTCAGTGAATCGCCGTGGCTAGTTCTCGAGTACGCCAGTCCAGACAAGAAGCGCGATGTCGCCACTCTGTTCCGTACCTCGAATCTTGACAACCCTGTTTATCATTTCTTGCCTCGAGGTCTGGATGCTTCGGCTTTGTACAAAGTCACTCTCGAAAACCGAGGCGAGATCGTCGAGTTATCCGGTTTCCAGTTAATGAGGGACGGAATACCCGTCCGGCTTGAAACCGCCGGAACATCAGAAATGTTGTTATTTGAAAGCGTGCCAACGGCCCTGAGGAATTAAGTGGATCGCAGCTTGTGTCGGAAAGCTTGAGATTGAATCATGGATATCAAGAACAGCACCATTCGAAATTTATTTGACCTTACCGGACGCGTCGCCCTCATCACCGGGGCCGGAGTCGGCTTTGGAGAAGCAATCTCGCTCGGCTTCGCGGAGTTCGGCTGCGACATCGCGGCCTGCGATCTCAACATTGAAAATCCGCAGCGTACCGCCGAAAAAGCGCGCAAATTTGGCGGCCGCGCCATCGCGCTGCAAGCCAACGTCGCCGTCCCTGAAGATATAACCGCCATGGTCGAAGCCACCGTGAGTCAATTGGGTGGCCTTGACATCCTGATAAACTGCGCCGGCATTCCACAGCATGACGCCGCGGAATCGACTCCCCTTGAGACATGGGACCGCGTGCTCGACATCAATCTGCGCGGCACCTTTCTGTGTTGCCAGGCAGCGGCTCGCGTCATGCTGAAAAAAGGTTCGGGAGTGATCGTCAATTTCTCCTCGATAGCAGGTGTAGTCGGTGTCGGCCGCGGAGCCAACGCCTACTGCGCCAGCAAAGGCGGAGTCAACGCCATGACCAAGCAACTTGCCTTGGAGTGGGCCGATCGCGGCATTCGCGTCAATGCCATCGCCCCCTGCCAGTTCATGACGCCCGGTCTCAAAGAAGTGATGGCCGAACCGCAGTTCGATCCGAAAAAGCTCATGCAAACTTGGGTCTCGAACATTCCCTTGGGCCGCGTGGGTGAACCCGAAGAAATCGTTGGACCAACCTTATTTTTGGCCTCCGACGCCTCTTCCATGGTCACAGGCGTAATTCTCCCGGTGGATGGAGGCTACCTGGCTCGATGACGCTGAAAGACAACATCACGTCGAGTTTGTCGTCTTCCCTTCCGTCCTCCGTGAAGCTCAAGCGGCTCGTCCAGATTGGGATCGTCGTCCCCGACCGCGATCGCACGACACAGTTACTGACCTCCCTCTTCGGCATCGGACCTTTTCGCCTCGTGGAATGGCCCGATCGGCCGGAGTCGAAGTACTACTACCGCGATGTCGAGCAGAAAATTCGCGTGCGCCAAGCGTTTGTCCAACTGGGAGACGTCGAGGTTGAAATCATCCAGCCGATCGAGGGCAACAGCGCTTACCAGGATTTCCTTGATGAAACGGGTGGCGGAATTCATCACGTTCTCTTTGAGGTCAGCGACATTGATCCCGTAATTCACGAATTAGCGAAGTCTGGCGTAACCGTGCTTCAGTCTGGAACGGGCATTCGACCCGGCACCCGTTGGGCACTGATGGATACGCAGAAGTTACTTGGTTTTCTTGTGGAATTGCGGCACCGTCCCGGCGAATCGGACGGTACCTCAGTCTCCTGAGTCGTACGTCACAGGCATAAATAGTTGGACAATAAAGTCATGCAGAAAACGAGTACAACCCGCTTGAGAACTGCCATCGTAGGCTGCGGCAAAGTCGCCGGCACGCACGCTCTCGCCTATCAATCGCTGCCGAACTCCGAACTGGTCGCCGTGTGCGACGTCGCGCCCGAACGTGCCCAGGCTTTCGCCGCCAATCTTCACGTAAATCCTTACACCGATCTCGCTGAAATGTTAAAGCGCGAGCACGTGGACGTGCTCTCTATCTGCACGCAGCACACACAACACGCCGCCGCCGTCGAAATCGCCGCTGCCGTAGGCGTGCACTCGATTTCCGAAAAGCCGCTCGCCATCGACCTGCCGTCCTGTGACCGCGCCATCGCCGCGGCCCGCGCCGCCGGAGTCAAGCTCGGTGTAATCAGTCAGCGCCGTTGGTACGAACCCGTTCAGCGCATGAAAGCAGCGATCGACGCGGGCAAACTAGGTAAGCCGGTGCTTGCCATCGTAACCATGCTTGGCTGGCGCGAGCCTGCCTACTACCGCTCCGACCCGTGGCGCGGCACCTGGGCCGGCGAGGGCGGCGGAGTCGTAGTGAGTCAGGCGCCCCACTATCTCGACCTTATGAGTTGGTTCATGGGTCCCGCCGTTGAATTACATGGCTACTGGGATACTTACAACCATCCCGGCATCGAAGTCGACGATACCGTGATCGCCTCCGTTCGCTTTAAAAATGGCGGCATGGGCTCCATCGTCCTGAGTAACTCGCAACGCCCCGGTCTGTGGGGCAAAATTCACATTCATGGTTCTTCCGGCGCATCCGTCGGAGCAGAGACCGACAGTGGCTCGCCCTTTATCTCCGGAGTCACCGAGAAGATGGATCCGCCGTTCAACGACATCTGGACCATCCCCGGCGAGGAGCAACAACTCGCCATCTGGAATCAGGAAGATCGGTCGCGCCCCTGTAACGTGATGACTTATTACCATCAGTTGCAGCTCGCGGACTTTCTTGACGCGGTGGCGAACGATCGCGAGCCTTCGGTCGATGCCGAGGCCGGGCGCCGTGTCGTCGAGCTATTCACCGCTGTGTACCGCTCGCAAAGCGAGCACTTACCGCAAAAGTTACCGATGTCGCAATAAGTTCGGAGGCCTTTATCATGTCGGAACCCGTTCTGACCGAGCAAATCTCGCAGCAACTGCTGTTGGATTACTACAAGAAGATGCTCGAACTTCGCTTGTTCGAGCTCAAGGTGCAAGAACTGTATCGCAACGGCAGGCTCCCCGGATTCGTCCACCTATACGTGGGCGAAGAGGCTGTGGCAGTCGGCGTTTGTGCGAATCTCGAAGCGCCCGATCTCGTCTTCAGCACCCATCGCGGGCACGGTCACGCCCTCGCTAAAGGCGTCCCTTCCAGCATCGTCCTCGCCGAACTGTGGGGTAAGAGTACCGGCAGTTCCGGCGGACGCGGCGGCAGCATGCACATGTACGCCCCCGAATACGGATTTATGGGAACCAACGGTATCGTCGGCGCTCCCATTCCTCTGGCTACCGGAGCCGCACTCAGCGCCAAGGTTCGCAAGAACGGTCAGGTCGTCGTCTGCTTCTTTGGTGATGGCGCCGTCAACAGCGGCTCGTTTCATGAGGCCGTCAACCTCGGCTCGGTTTGGGATCTTCCCGTCGTCTACGTCTGTGAGAACAACCTCTACGCCACCGAAATGGCCTTCCTGCGTGCCACCAAGAATACGAGCGTAGCCAGCCGTGCTTCGGCCTATGGAATGTTGGGCGTCGCAGTAGATGGCCAGGACGTCGTCGCCGTCCACGACGCGGCGCAGACTGCAATCAAACGCGCTCGTCAAGGTGGAGGCCCAACCCTGATCGAATGCAAGACCTACCGCTACGTTGGCCACCACGAAGGCGATCCCGGTACGGATTACCGAACCCGCGAAGAAGTTCAGCAGTGGAAGCAGAAAGATCCCGTGAAACTGGCCCGCAAGCGCCTGCTTGAAGCGGGAGTCGAAGAATCCAAGCTGCAAGCGGCCGATCAGGAAATCGAACAACTGATCGATCAAGCGGTGGAGTTCGCCGAGAACAGTCCCGAACCGTCCGCGAACTCCGTTCACGATCACGTTTTTTAGTCGAGGAGAAAGTATGTCAGAGCAAGGCCGTGTAATTACCTACGCCGACGCGGGAGTCGAAGCTCTTCGCGAAGAAATGGCGCGGGATACGAGTATCGTTTACATCGGGCAAGGTATCGGCCCGCGCGGCGGAAACTTCCGTCAGACTCGCGGGCTTTGGAAAGAATTCGGCGATGAACGCCTACGCGACACCGGCATCTGCGAACTCGGAGCAACTGGCGTGGCGATCGGCGCTGCCATGGCCGGTACGCGCACCGTCGTCGACGAAGTCTTTCTCGACTTCGCTCTCGAAGCCATCACCCAAATCGTCCAGCAGGCCGCCAATATTTCCTACATGTCGAACGGCAAAATCAAAGCGCCCGTCGTAATCCGCGGTGCCATGGGAGCCGTACGCAACGCCGGGGCGCACCATTCCCACACCTTCTACAACTGGTTTGCCAACACGCCCGGTCTGAAGGTCGCGCTCCCCGCCACTCCCTACGATCTCAAGGGACTCTTCAAGACCGCCCTCCGCGACCCCGGACCCGTCGCACTAATCGAGCATAAATCTCTCTACAACACCAAGAGCGTCGTACCCGAGGAAGGCTACCTCATTCCCTTCGGCGACGCGCGCATCGTGCGCGAAGGTAAAGATCTCACTATCATTGCCATGTCGAGAATGGTGGACCTGGCCGCAAAAGCTGCCGAGGTTCTCGCGCAGGATGGCATTTCCGCCGAAGTGATCGACCCGCGCACCATCGTCCCTCTCGATCGGCAAAAGATTACTAACTCGATCAGAAAGACAGGAAGGCTCGTCGTGATCGATGAGTCGCCCTCTTACTGCAGCTTTGCCGGCGAACTCCTGGCCATCGCCGCCGAAGATTGCTTCAACGAGTTACAAGTCAGTCCCAAGCGAATTTGTTCGCTCGGGGTTCCCAACCCCTTTAGCCCGGTTCTCGAAAATCAAATGATTCCGACCGTCGAGCGCATCGTAAGCGAAGTCAAGGACGTGATGAGCACATCAAGGAGAAAGTCTTAGAGATGTCTTACAAAATTGTTATGCCGCAGCTCGGCCTCACCATGGAAGAAGGTTCTGTGACAAGTTGGCTCAAGCTGCCGGGCGAGTTTGTCGAAAAGGGCGAGGCGCTTTTCACCGTCGAAACCGACAAGGTAGAAATGGAAGTTGAGTCGATGGGCAAAGGCTATCTCGGGCCCATTCAAGTCGAACTCGGCCTCAAAGTACCCGTGGGAACTCTGCTCGCAACTCTCACCGACGAACCCGAAACCGCAGCCTAGCAACCTGCTGCAGATTCGGCTTGGTATCAGGGTGTCGCTTTAGCGACACCGCAAGTCGTTTCAAAATCAGACGCTCCAAGACCGCTCTTCCACGGGGTGCAGGCATTATCAACTTTCTCGCCACCCGGTTAAGGGGTGACCGGACGGTAGATCAGGCCGATCACGATGCCCACCACGAGCCACTCAACAAAGTAGGCGACAGATTGCTGGAGCGTGAGTTTGAGGCCGATTTGCAGGTTGACGTAATTGTGGACGACGAAAGCGCCGATCGTGAAGATTCCGATTAACGCTCCGAAGGCGGAGCCGAGGCGAGCGCCGTGGGCGAGGTCGAAGCCGCCAGGATAGAAGGTGGCATAGAGAACGGCGAGCGCGACGATCGAGACGAACATAGCTGCCATGCCGCCGGGCATGTGGCTCATCTGTCCTTCTTGAGGGCGATAGACGGCAGGGTATTTGAGGAATTCGCCTTTCAGGGATGGAATTACGACAAAGCTCAACCCTCCGAGAACAAAATAAGCGACGAAGGCGGCGACTGCGGCTAGGGCGACGCGTGGAAGGCTCATCTGCAATCCTTTCGTAACGAGACCCTTGGGCAGCTCGGTTTTGGGCGAGCAGGCTTCTTACGGCAGGAAGTATAACCTGAAACGAGGGGGCGCACGAATGCGTCCGCCGCTACGTGAGATGGGAAAAATTCTACGCGGCCAGACGCTGCAGGATCTGTTTGCCCAATTTCTGGGCTTCTCCGAAGACTTTCTGATATTCGACGAAGATGCGGTTCAGTTCGAGTGAATGATCGGCGGAGAGCTTGTGGCGCAGCATCATGTCGCGAACATGAACGGGGTTGGGGAGGGTCGCGTCTTCGGCGAGTTCTTCGAGCGCAGTTGTTGGATTGTAGTGGTACATGGCATTCATTCTAGCGCGGGAATCGCGGATGTGACGACGCGGCTGGCGCGGGTTGGAGATCAGTCTGCGAGAACCCCGCTACCACCGAGGGACACGCTGGTGTTGGTGTCTTTTATTCTTCGTGCAGCGGAAGGTGTGGCGCGCGGGGCGCTGACCGTTTAGGGTTTAGTGGACGTGCGCTGCAATCCCGCGAGCAGGCTTTGACGAAGACGAAAGCGAAGTTAACGAAAAAGATCGTGATGGTTGGCTTGGCTGGCGTGCTGGCCGCGGTGACGCTGCTTGCGGCGGCGGGTTCGAGCGAGGAAAAGCATATATCCGTTTACTCGCCGGCGGCGATCTACACGCTGCCAATTCTGGAACGGGCGGGGCACGAGTATGTCGGACTGCTGGAACTTCTCGATCCGCTGGGGCGGGTGAGCAGCCAGTCGAACGGCGGCGTGTTGAGGCTGCGGTACAACACGGTGGATGCGGAGTTTGTTGCGGGAAAAACGCGGGGGAGAATCCGCGGGAAGAATTTCGACTTCGCGGATCCTTTTGTGATTGAAAATTCACGGGGGCTGGTTCCGGTTGGTTCGCTAAGCGCGCTGTTGCCGCGTTTTCTGGGAACTCCGGTGAACTTTCACGAAAATGCGAGACGGTTGTTTGTGGGGACTATCGGGATCCAGGTGAGCTTTCAGCTGGATGCGAATGATCCGACACATCTGGCGCTTAACTTCAGCGGGCCGGTGAATCCGACGATCTCGACGGAGCCGGGGCGGGTGCGGATGGTGTTCAAGCGGGAGCCGCTGTTGTCTCCGGGGAGTTCATCAATTGCGTTCGACAACAAGATTTTCAAGCAGGCGAGTTATTCGGAGGCAGGAGGCGATGCCGAGTTGGATGTGGCGGCGAACGAGCCGTTGATTGCGACGTTCAGCGGCGACAGGCGGACGATCAACCTCGCGCCGGTGCAACAGAACGCGGCCGCGAACGGGACGGCGGCGACATCAGGCGCGGGACAAGGGAATCCGGCGCAGGGACAGCCGGCGGGAACGGCGGCGGGTGCGGGCGCGAGTAGTGCGCCTCACCGAATTGTCGTGGTGGTGGATGCAGCGCATGGTGGGGAGGAGCGGGGCGCCGCGCTGACGGAGACACTGGCGGAAAAAGAGGTGACGTTGGGATTCGCGCGGCTGCTGCGGCACGAACTGGAAACACGGGGATTCGCGGTGGTGCTGCTGCGGGATTCCGACATTGGCTTGACGGTGGATCAGCGGGCGGCCGCGACGAATCTGGCGCATGCGGGGATTTACATCACGCTGCATGCGGTTTCGCAGGGCACGGGAGCGCGAGTTTACACGGCGCTGCTTCCGGTGGAAGGCGGGAGCAAGGGAGTATTTCGCGCGTGGAACGCCGCGCAGGCTCCAGCATTGCCGGTGAGCAAGATTGTGTCGGCAGCGATTGCGGGCGAGATGCAGAAGAGGGAAATCGCGGCGCGGGCCTCGTCTGCGTCGCTGCGTCCGCTGAATAATGTTGTGATGCCCGCGGTGGCGGTGGAATTGGCTCCTGGGGTGGGCGGCGTGGCGGAGTTGAGTTCGGCGAATTACCAACAGAGAGTTGCAGCAGCAATTGCCGATTCGGTGGCTTCGGTGCGTGACCGATTGGGAGTGACGCAATGAAAGGACGAGCATGATTCCGCGACATCTGCTGATTGGTGTGAGCGTGTTGCTGGTGGCGGTGGTGTCGATGGGAATCTATTTGCGCCAGATGCGGCGCCGGGCGGGGGAAGTGGACACGCTGGCTACGGCGGCATTGCCGGTGCCGCCGCCGGCTTCGGGTCCGACGGAGACGGTGACGTTGTATGTGGCGGATGACAATGCGGGAGTGCTGGTAGCGCGCGGCGCACAGATTCCGCTGCCGGGGGGACGTCAGCAAAGAGCAGAAGAGTTGTTGCGGACGCTGTTGCGGATTTACCAGCAGCCGGGAGCGGCGCATCCGATGGCCGCGGCGGCGGATATTCGGAATATCTACCTGGTCGATCCGGGCGCGGCTGTTATCGATCTGAATGAAGCGTTCGCGGATCAGCACCGGTCGGGTGTTCTCAGCGAGCAACTGACGGTGAACTCGCTGGTGGAGACGCTGGCGAGGAATGTTCCGGGGATCCAGCGGGTGAATATTCTGGTGGAGGGGAAGAGGCGAGAGACGCTGGCGGGGCATGCGGATTTGAGCGAAGCGTTCGATGTGGCGACGGTGGAGCAGGCGGGTGGGGGATAGGGCCGCGGTCTTGGACTGGGATCGATCTTTCGTTGAAGCAGTGGGGATGGGCACGGGGCAACAGCAAGATCAAAGTCGGCGGACAGAATGTCCGCCACCACACATGCGTGGTTCTAGGCGGCGGCGGGCTTGGCTGAGGAATTCATGTAGCTGTCCATGGCTTGAGTCAACTGAGAATCCACTTCGTCCGCAATCGTCATAATGTCGGGCAAGAGCAGACTGAAATCCAACGCGCTGAGATTTTGCTGCAAAGTTCCGAAAAGAGTCACCTGGAGAATGCGCGAGTCGTGCACGAGCATCCCTGGAGTATACCCTTGTAGCTTTCGCATTTTGCCATGGGCGACGGCGGCGACGGAAGGCGGAGAATCGTTTTCCGATCCCGGGACGTTCGGCTCTCGCAGGCGAATAATCAAATCTTCGATCAGCTTCGGGAGATAGCCGGTGCGTTCCTTATCGGTTAGCGTGACGAAGTTGAGTTGTTTGTTCTTCTTGACCCGCTTCAACCAGTCTTCGACGATGCCATCGGTGCATCGCTCCAAAATCGACGCGACCCTTTCTTTTTGGGTGCGGGCAGCCGGGACGCGATTTTCCATCTTGTTGCGGAGGAGTTCCCCGAGTCCCCGGACATCGAAGGGTTTCACGATGATGTCGTCGGCTTGAAGAATGATGGCATCCATCGCGCTCTGGACATCCGGGTAGCCGCTGACCAGAAGGGTAAGGGCCGCCGGTTGGGTCTGGCGCATCGCGGCGACCACCGCGAAACCGTCGCTGGGGTTCGGCATATGCAGGTCGGTGATTAGCACATCGAAGGGCTCCGTCGCAATGAATCTCAAGGCCGCGGTCACGCTGGCGGCCGGGGTTACGTTGAACCCCTTGCTTTCGAGCGTCATTCCCATCACCTCCCGAACGGCTTCGTCATCATCCACAAGCAGGACGCGGTGAGAAACGCTGGACTTGATCTGCGGCATACGGGAACCCCATTTTTCTGAACTGTCGTGAGTATGACTTAACCTCATTCTTAAAAATGAGCTAAACAGACCACTTCTGGGGAGTGCGAAGTAGGTAGTGCACGACAAGTCGGATCGAGTTCCGCTTCCAAACGCCGAAGACTACAGAGCTTTTAGAGAAACTGTAAGTCCGGCGCTGGCGGCAGGGCGGCGATCTCGGCTCCCAGTTGGTAATACAGCGCTAGCCCTTCGAGACTGGGAGGATCAAGATAGTAATGGATGTTCTGGGTGAGATAGACGCGAACCATCTGGACGGGGAGACCGAGGCGGGGAGCCCATTCTTGCGTGATGGATTCCAGATTTTTCGGGGACAGGCCGTGATCGCGGGAGTTCTGAAAGTCGTGCGCGATTGCTTTGGGATCTCGTCCGGCAAGAGCCTGTTGACGGATCGCCCAGAAGGCGAAGACGAAGGATTTGCCGGTGCGGGCTTTCCATTCTTCCGCTAGGTCGAGGGTGAAGTAGCGAGTGCGGTCGATTTGCAGAGCGGGATCTCCGATGAGGAGGGCCGCGTCGTTGGTGGCGAGCATGGCATCGAGGTCGGGAGCCATGGGGCGATAGTCACGTTCTCCGCCGAGCCATTTTGCGAACAGAATCTTGGCCAAGGCGACGGAGGTCATGGAAGAAGTATCGAGCGCGACGGTGCGAACCTGTTTGTCCCATGCGTCGAGGGGATGTTTGCTGACGAGCAGGATGGAGCGGACGGCCTGGCGCGCCGCGATCGCGATGTCCGGAATAATAAGGAGATTGGGAACCGTGGTATAGGCCGCGGCCGGGATGATGCCGATATCGGCGGCGCCGGAGTGCAAGGCTTCGGCGCAGGCGGAAGGGATGGTGTAGGCAATGTCGTAATTTGCGGCTGGGTCCGCGGCTGGGTCGCCGTGCTCAAAATCCCACATGAGAGGTGCTGTATTCAAGTAGGAAATGGCCGAGATCTTTAACCGGCTCATCACTTTACGAATTATACCGAAAGTGGTGTGCGCGGCATCCTTGACAGCATTTTTGGGCACGCTTAGGGTCAGCCGATATGTCGAATGCCGCTGCTAACACACCGCTCGCCGCCACGCAGCAGGCCACGTATTGGCTTGCATTGTCTCTCACTCCGGGACTGGGCGCCTCTCGCATTAAGAAATTAATCGAGCACTACGGCTCGGTTGAGCAGGTGTTCCGAGCCACATTAACGGAGCTCGAAGCCAGTGGCATGCAGGCGGTTTCGGCGCAATCGATTGCGACGGGCAAGTCGCTCGAATTGGCGCAGCAGGAGTGTGGAAAGGCAGTCGAGGCGAGGGCGCGGATTGTTTCGCTGAGCGACCCGGAGTATCCGGCGCGGCTCAAGGAAATCTATGATCCTCCGGTAATTCTTTTCGTGAAGGGAAGCGTCGAGGTGCTGTCGCAGGCGGGGATTGCGATGGTGGGAACGAGGCATCCGACACCTTACGGCAGCGGGATGGCGGAACGGCTTTCGACCGACTTGGCTGTGCGGGGGCTGGTCATTATTAGTGGGCTGGCACGTGGGGTGGATACGGCTTCGCATCGGGGGGCGGTCGCGGGGAAAGGAAAGACGGTGGCGGTCCTCGGCACGGGGATCGATGTGATGTATCCGAAGGAAAATACGCGGCTGGCGGAACAGATTATCGCGCTGGGCGGAGCGTTGATCACGGAGTTTCCGGTGGGGACGTTTCCGGCTCCGCAAAATTTTCCGATACGGAACCGGATCATCAGCGGGATGTCAGCGGGGGTGCTGGTAGTGGAGGCGGCGGAGTATAGCGGCACGCGCATCACTTCCCGGCTGGCGCTGGAGCAAAACCGCGACGTTTACGCGGTTCCGGGGAATGTAACGAACAAGAATGCGTGGGGTCCGAACACGCTGATCAAGCAGGGAGCGAAGCTGGTAGCCACGTGGGAAGACGTGTGGGAAGAGCTGCCGACGGATGTGCAGGTGGCGCTGTCGGCGGGGCAGAATGAATCTCCGGAGCCGGAGACCGCATCTCTATTCCCGGATGAGGCAATCTCGCCCCACGAGAAGAAGATCCTGAAGTTGCTGAAGGCCGATGAATCCACGCACATCGATGAATTAGTGGAGTTGCTGGAAGCGGAGGTGTCGGCGTCAGAAATCTTTGCCGCGCTGTTTGAGCTGGAGTTGAGTGGCAAGATACGGCAGTTGCCGGGGAAGAATTTTGTTAGGAGCTTCTAGCTGTCAGCTTTCAGTAAAGGCGGGTCGACGGATGCAGAGTTTTAGAAATCTTCGAGTGTGGGAAAGAGCGCACCAGCTTACTTTGAATGTTTATGCAAGCACCAAGACGTTTCCTCGGGATGAAATGTTTGGTTTGACGAGTCAAATGCGGCGCGCTTCCTCATCAATTGGGATGAATATTGCCGAGGGCTGCTGTCGCAAAGGGGATCCCGAAATGGGGCGTTTCCTGCAGATCGCGATGGGTTCCGCTAGCGAGCTTGAGTACCAATTCCTGCTTGCGAATGATTTGAAATACCTTAACCATCCGGAGTACCAGGCACTTTCAGAGCAGGTAGTGGAGGTGAAGAAAATGTTGTCGTCCTTGATACAAAAAGTGAGGGTCTTTAACTGATGGCTGATGGCTGATAGCTGACAGCTAACGGCAATTCGTGCTAGCTTCAAATCCATTACTGCCACATTGAGGAACCATTGTCTAAAGGACTAGTCATTGTCGAATCGCCGGCTAAGGCGAAAACGATCCAGAAATATCTGGGTAAGGGATTCAC
>JBEKPH010000057.1:0-31985 GCA_049520915.1 Terriglobales bacterium | reverse complement strand
GTGTCACATACCGTGGATATGGCCGTGCGCCGCCTCTCCGCGTCGCTTCGCGCTAGCTGATCCCAGGCTCTGACTGATTGATCATGAAGGTAGACATCTCATTGAAGAATTTCCGAAGGACTTCTTCGGCATTGCTTGGCAGCGAAGCTTCCCCCAACGCATTTTCCATCAGTCGCATCCAGCGGTCGCGGATCGTCTGATTGATAGCAAACGGCGAGTGCCGCGCCCGGAGGCGAGGATGGCCTCTTTGTTCAATGTAAGTCTGAGGTCCCCCGAACCTACCGATCAGGAAATCTCGGAGGCGCTGCTCGGCCCCTGGAAGGTCTGTCGCCGGATACATCGGTCCCAGGAGGTCGTCTTGAGGAACCTGACGGTAGAAGGCCGCGACCAAACGCGTGAAACCATCCACGCCAATCACGGAATAAACTTCGAGTTCCTTCATGTGCTTTGCTCTCCTGGTCGAATTGTTCTGCTATCAGTTCTTGGCAAGGTGCCGAGTCGTCGGTTCTTCTGTCACCGCATCGGATTCGGCTGTAACGCACCACGCCGGCGAAACCCGCTCCTTCATCAGCACGAAGAAACCGGAACTCGGATCATTATATGAATCGTGGGCGTGATCTTACGCCGACAATGGGAGCCCGCAATCGGCTTCATCACGTCGAAGCGGTCACACTCGCCGAGTAGGATGACACTGACGAGAACGTGCGCCTCATTCCTGAAGTCCAAAATCTGTAGATTCCGGCACAGCATAAGGTCTCAAATATCGTGACGCTAAGCCCCCTGTTTTCCTCACCGCCGGCTGCGGCTGGAATCAGGGACTCTGGTACAGACGATTGGACCGCAGTCAGAACGTGATCTAAGCCCAACGCTTGGGTGGAATCTCATGACTGTCGGCGACAGACTTCCCGGAAGGCGACTTCTGGCCCGCGTCATTGAAAATTTGTTTCGTGGGATAACTTCCGGTTTGCCCATAATCCGGCAAGTGACGGTTCTTCAGATCGCCCGGAGAACTGCCAACGTCGCATCGTCGGTTTGGTGTCCTTTGGAAAAATCATCCATAGAATGAAAGATTAAGTCCACGAGATCGCCGGTGTCCTGGGAGCACCGCACTCCGAAGGCCGCTGCTTTCAATAAGCCCTGAACTCCCCATTCCTGTCCGTTCTGATTCGTTGCTTCGCTGAGTCCGTCAGTGTAGGCGATCAGCAAATCACTGGTTTCGAGCTTTACGACGCCCTCCACATATTCCGAATCAGCGAATAGGCCAACTGGCGAGCCACCCGTTTCCAGCCAATTCATTGTGCCATCTCGCCGAATAATGACCGGTGGATTGTGTCCGGCATTTACATAACGCAAAGTGCGGGTCGACCCGTCGAACACTCCATAAAATAAGGTGGCATATCGGTCCTCAGACGACGAAGCGTATGCCTGATGATTGACGACCTTGAAAAGCGCAGCTAAGTCATCTCCGGTGAACAATGCCGCGGTCCGAAGGGAGGACTGCACATTGGCGATCATGAGCGCCGCGGCCAGACCTTTGCCTGACGCGTCTCCAACGACCACCGCCAAGCGGTGATTCTTCAGGGGTATGAAATTGTAGCAATCGCCTCCGAGAGCCCGGACTTGACGGCATCGGGCGCTATAGTCCCAGGAGTCGTTCGCCATGCGCGGTACTTGCATAAAGCCCTGTTGCACATCGCAGGCCAGCATCCAGTCTTGGCTAACGTCCACTACCATCTCGTCGGTTGTCATTTCTCGCCTCCACTTGTATGTCGGTTCTGGCGCTTCTGAATCGACATCGGGTCGTGACTTTTGGTCCATGAAAATATTTTTGAAGGAGATGTAGAGAATGGCGGGACGGCTCCGACTACACGATGAAAGCGCGGATTACAGGCGCTATAACCAGCAAGGAGACGGAAATGACGGCCCTGAGCTCATACTTGCTATTCGACCGAAATTGCCGGCGGCCATGGAGTTTTACAGATCCTGCCTCGGACGAGAGCGGATTCTGACCCTAGTGAAAGACACTCCCGCGAAGCAGCGAATGCCCGAATCTCAACACGACAAAGTTTTAAATGCCCGATTACGAGGCAGCAACGTCGATATTTCAGCATCAGATTGGTTGCGGCCGGACCAGACGCCAATTCGCAGCAACACCACTTGTCTGTATCTCAGCGGAGGGACATTCCAGGAATTGAAGTCCCTATTCGAAAAACTCTCTGAGGGAGGCGAGACCACTGATCCTCTGAACCAGCAATTTTTGGGGCGTAGGGGGCGCTCAACGACCAGTTTGGCGTCCGATGGATGTTTCACACCAACAATAAGTAAAGCAATGGTAAGCAAGATGAGAACAGAAAGGAAAAATGAAGATGAAATACATTTTACTTATGTCGGGCACGGCGGCGGGCGTCGAGGGGTACCACGCCTGGCCAAAACAGGATATCGAGGCGCATATGGCGGTTCTCCATCGCATCAACAAAGATCTTGCCGAGTCCGGAGAATTTATCGCTACGCAGGGCTTGGCTGAACCGAAGGAGGCCAGGGTCGTGCGCGGCGAGAAGAACGGCGTTCCAGTCACCGACGGTATCTTTCCGGAATCGAAGGAATTCCTCTTGGGCTATTGGATCGTCGATGTTCCGAACGCTGAGCGCGCTTATGCCATCGCAGGACGGATTTCATCTGCATCCTCGAACATGCCGATCGAGGTCCGGCAGTTCGCAACCTATGAAGTCAAATCCCGATAAACAAATACCAAGAACGCAGTCCCCGCTACGACTTATGCCTCAAGGCACTGGAACCGCTGCATAAAATAAAAGGAGCGAGACGATGAAATACATTCTGATGATGAACACAATGAAGAGTGGGCACGGCGTGCCCGGATGGCCCGGGAAGGACCTTCAGGCGCACATCGGCTTTATGATCGATATCAATAAAGAACTGCACGAACGTGGAGAATTGGTGTCGGCGGAAGGGCTGTCGTTTCCCGACCTCGCGAAGCTGGTGCGAGCGGGCAAGGATGGCCGGCCCCTCACCGACGGCATTTTCCCCGAATCCAAAGAGTTTCTGGCCGGCTTTTGGATTATCGATGTCGACGGCCCACAACGAGCTTATGAGATTGCGGCCAAGGTGTCCGCCGCGCCCGGCCCCGGCGGTGCGCCGTTGAACATGCCGATTGAAGTTCGCCCGATCATGAGCGGACCGCCGCCGGAAATGCTGTAACGGAGCTCCGATGAGCAAGAAATGGGATGCGTCTTCCGAGCATCTATTGCGTGAACTTGCGCCGCAGGTGATCGGCGCCATCGCTCGCCGCTTCCGGGATTTCTCCTCGGCCGAAGATGCGGTGCAGGAGGCCATGATTGCCGCCTTCACGCAGTGGCCGCAGGAGGGTGTTCCCGAAAATCCCCGGGGCTGGCTGATTCAGGTGGCGTGCCGCCGCATGACGGACCAGGTGCGCAGCGAAATTGCCCGCCGCGAAAGGGAAACGGCGGTCGCCGCCGAAGCGGAGAGCTTGCCACCCACTCTGGGGATCGAAGCCGACATGGATCCAGACGACACGCTAATTTTGTTGTTCATGTGCTGCCATCCCGCGCTCACTCCGTCTTCGGCGATCGCGCTGACGTTGCGAGCGATTGGTGGCTTGACCACCGCCGAAATCGCGAACTCCTTTCTGATTCCCGAAGCCACGATGGCGCAGAGGATCAGCCGCGCGAAGCAAAACATTAAGGCTTCGGGTGCGCCGTTCCGTCTCCCGTCTCCGCACGAACGAATTGAACGACTGCCCGCGGTTCTGCACGCGCTCTATTTGATCTTCAGCGAGGGATATGCCAGCAGCGTAGGATCGCGTCTGCAACGGCTCGACTTGGCGCGTGAAGCGATCCGTTTGACGCGAAATACGAAAACGCTTCTGCCCGATAATGCCGAGGTTACCGGACTTCTGGCTTTGATGCTTTTAACCGACGCGCGGCGCGCAGCCCGAACCGGGCCGGATGAAGAACTCATCCCTTTGGATAAACAAGATCGAGGTTTATGGGACCGCGTGGAGATTTCCGAAGGCGTTGAACTTCTCACGGCCGCGCTCGCGAACGGGACGGTCGGCCTGTATCAGCTTCAGGCAGCGATTGCCGCCGTTCACGACGAAGCCGAGCGAGCCGAGGACACAGACTGGCCACAGATTCTGGCTCTTTATGAGTTACTGAAACGAGTCTCCCCAGGTCCGATGGTCGCACTCAATCACGCAATCGCAGCCGCGATGGTGCACGGCCCGGCCGAAGGCCTCCAACTGCTACGAGCGCTCCAATCCGACGCGCGCCTTGCCAGCCATTATCGTCTCGCCGCGGTTCGTGCCCATTTACTGGAACGGACTGGAGATTACGAAGCCGCCGTCAAACACTACCGAGTTGCGGCTGCGCGGACAGCGAGCATCCCGGAGCGCAATTACCTCACAATGCAAGCAGCACGTTTGGCCGGCGATTAACTCCCCCTACGGTAGGCAAACCGGGAGGTATTCAGAAACGCGCATGGCACCTTCCATGCTACAAGACCCCGTTGCAGCGAGAAAAATGCGATGCCATGCCGACTTCTGTGGATTTAGCTGCCACGGCCGATTTGCAACATGTGTTCGGCTCGCTACTATCAACGGCGTAAACGGTTCTTGACGCTCTCGACGCCCCCTCTATCATTAGGGAATGCGCTTGCTTGCTCTGCTTCTCGCCATCGCTCCCGCAACCGCTTTTTCTCAAACCTTGCTGCAAGCTAGAGTCGCTGCTATCGCGAAAGATGCCCATGGAACTGTCTCGGTCGCTTGTCTTCTTCCGGGCACCACGCTCAACTGCGATCTGAATCCGCACAACCATTCTCCTATGCAGTCGATGTTCAAGTATCCGCTAGCCTTGACAGTTCTTTACTTGGCCGATACAGGCAAGCTTTTTCCTGACCAACGGCCCGGAGAGCCCGTGAATGTCACCTTGGATCGAATGGTTCGTTTCCTTCCTGAGGATCGCATTCCAAATGCTTACAGTCCTCTCCAGGATCGCTATCCCAATGCGAACGTCGATGTGCCATTGCGCGAACTCATCCAGCTTGCTGCTGGTCAAAGCGACAACGGTGCAGAAGAAACGTTACTTCGTATCATTGGGGGACCTGCGATCGTCCAGAGCTACGTCCGCTCACTGGGAATAACCGCGTTCCAATTAATCGATAGTGAGCATGATCTGGATCGCCACGAGTCTCTCCAGTATCGAGACTGGATCGAGCCCGCCGCAGCTGTACAGTTACTCCAACGCCTTGTTCAGAATCCTCCGATTTCGCCAGCAGCCAACGCTTTTCTCGTACAGACGCTCACCGCCTCTGTTACTGGCCCAAACCGGCTACGTGCGGGGCTTCCGCCAAGCACCCCACTCGCGCACAAGACTGGCAGTTCTGGCACCCATGGAGGCATCACTGCCGCCACCAACGACATGGGCCTTATTACACTGCCCGACGGACGTAAACTCGCTGTCGCCGTTTTGGTCACAGACAGCCGTGCAAATGAAGCGACCCGTGAAGGCGTTATAGCCCGCATTGCACGAGCTGCCTACGACGAGGCGATCACTACAAAATAGCGTGATGCCATGCCGACATCACTTTAACCATCCGGAATAGAGCGTCACAGTCTACCAGGGATCTGGACCATCCTTTGAAAACGACTGTCCTGTGGGGCCATCGTCATCGAGCAGCGCCAGGCGCGTCGCTTCGATGGCGCCAACCTCCACCGGTTGAACTGGGCTCTTCGTTTGTATTCGGGCGTCAACGAATCCCAGTCGCAGCAAATAAAACGGAGAGTGTCTCCGAATAAATAGAGAATAGGAGACTGTCTCCGGTTGCAAATATTTTTCCCGATGGCGAAGAAACGTTCACAACCCGCACCACGTAAGCCGCGTGCACGGATGCGCGGCGGAACCGCGGGTGTATTTTGGAAGTAGCCAAGGAGGCGTTTACGCGATTTGGCGCCAACGCCAGCCTGGACGGCCGGAGGTCCGCCGCAGGGTTGTTTTCTTGAAGCGTCCCGCGACATTCCCGATGTCGATGGGATTGATCCCTGCTACTTTTACGCGCATGAGTGCTCCCCCGCGGCTCGGTAATCGGAACTTCATCGAGTCGCAACGCCAACGGCGGTCCGAATCCAGCTTCTCGTTTATCACGCGGTGCCAGGCAAACTGCCGGCGCTGGAGTCACGGTTTCACGACACGACTTCAAAGCTACTCGCCAAGCACGATCTGAAGGTTGTGGGCTGCTGGGTACCCGAGGATGCTCCCGGTTGGGACAATACACTCGTCGATATCATTGCTTATCCCAGTCGGGTGGAAGCGAAAAAGAATTGGGACGCGATGATGGCGGACCCGGACTTTCAAGCTCTGATTAAATCCGAGCAGGGATCGGATATACCTCGCCCGCCTATGTTCGCACCGTGACTTCTGCTGGCGTTATTGCAGCTTTGCGTATTCCGCTTTTGCTTGCTTCAGGACAGGAACATCTGGGTCGGCGTCCTTCCAGAGAGTGAAGAACTCCTGGTAGGCAGGGTGGGCCTTATTTGTGTCTCCGGAGAGAGCGTAGGCCCGGCCTTGCCCTAAGTGTGCCAGTGCGCCAATCAGTTCGTTCTGGACCACTCCGGGGTGATCGAGGATTTTCTGGAACTCGGCCGCAGCGGCTGGGCCCAGTTTTGCCGCTAGGTAGGACTCGCCGCGCAGGTAGACTGGGTAAAGACTAGTGCCTGCATCTAAGGCCGTAATCCCTAACTCGTAGGGCTCGGATGCCGCGAGCGTGGGTATCGCTTTGCCACCATCACCATGGCGCAATTCACAAGCGGCGCGGATGGTCGGCAGATAGTTGGACTGCACGATCGTGTCTTGAGGGAAGCGCTTTCCAAGATCGTTGGCCAGTTGCATCGCCTGCGTGGAATCGCCGGCCAAGCTTGACGCGATGGCTGATATGGCTTCAACGTCCTTTCCGTTGGAGAGCGTGAGTGCAGACCTGGCATGCTGCTTTACCAAAGCCATGTTACCCACCAGCGCCTCGCGAATTGCGGCCTCTGCCTCATCGACCGCAGCCGCTTGTTTATTGTCGGCTTTTTGAGCGGCGTCAACAGCACGGTGCGTGAACTCCCGTGCCTTCGCAAACTGCCCTCCATAGGCCGCGGTGTCCGCTTCGTATTCCAGCACGGCGTGCCCCCACGTCGGATTGCTTACCAGTCCGTCCGCTTCCCGCTTCATCCCCGCAAAATCGCGCTGCAGAAAATCAATTATGTACAGATTAAGGTGGAAAAGGGGGTCATCCTGATTGTGAGTCTGCGCTTCCAGAGCCATCGCCTTGCCGTCGTTCAAGCGGTTGACGAAAATGTAGCACCAGACCAGATTCGGACTGAGTTTGCTTTTGCCTGACAGATTCACTGCGTCCTGTGTCATGGTTAGCACTCTGTCGAAATCGCCCAGATTGAAGTAGACGACACCCAAGCCCGCTGGTGCGCCAGGGTCGCGGGGGTAAAGCTGCGTCCACAACTCGTAATCCTTGCGCGCCGCTTCCAGGTCCCCGGCGACCATGTGGTCATAGTGCGAGGCGATATAGAGCTTCTCACGTTCGCTGACTCGATCACGCAGTTCGAAGGCCTTGCGGATATTCTCGGCTCCTCGCACGGTCTGGCCCAGATTTACGTAAATGACTCCCAGTTGCGCGTAAGCCATCGCGAAATTGGGATCCTCATCGATGGCGCGCTGAAATAACGGTATGCAGCGAGCGAAATCGCCTGTGCGCTCCTTCATTGCGAGGCTGTAGGATTTGAGCGCTTCGAGCGACGGCGTAGTCACGTCCTGCGGGGGCACGTCATATTTCTGCACTGAGGCCAGCGACTCACCCAGCTTGCCGCGGGTTTCCGAAGCTATCTTCCCCAGGGCGTCGAGAACGCGGTTCTTGTCGGAGGCCTCGGCTTCCGTGCTCGCGAGCGGTTCTCCACTTGAGCAATCCAGCGCCCTCAGAGTCAGGAGGTAACGCGTACCGAGCTGGGCAATAGAGGCGTCCAGTACCGCCGCACCCGCTGTGCGCTGGCAAACCTCGCGCGCCAGCTCGTGTGTCAACCGCGTGTCCTTGGGCTCGGCCATCAGAGATAGCGTCTCTCCAATGCGTTGGTCGGAAAGCAAGTTCAAAAAGGGCGACTGCTCCAGTTGCGCAGAAAGCCCCTGTCGTAACGTGCCATCGAAAACCGGATCGCCGGTTGTGTTGGCGAAGTCGGCGAGCACGACTGTGTCTTTGTCGGTGAGCTTCGCTGCGTGATGAGATCTCCAATACCACGTCCCGCCAAGTAGGGCAGCGACCGCGACCGCCGCCACACCCGTCCAACGCCACAACTTGCTCGGCGAACTTTCCTCGTTGATCACGAGATGAGTGATGGAGCGGCCCTGCACCACGATTTCTTCCGGCTCGGGAACCACGCGCACCTTCTCGGCAAAGCGGTACCCACGTCCGGGGACGGTAGCGATATAGCGATTTTGCCCGGCTGTTTCCCCCAAAGCTTTGCGCAATACAAAGATGTTCTGGGCGAGATTGGACTCCTCGACAAAAGTATCGGGCCAGACTGACTTCATTAGATCGTCCTTGAGCACGACGCTCTCGCTGTTCCGGACAAGAACAAAGAGGGTGTCAAAGGCCTTGGGGGGCAGAGGGACGGGCCGGTTGTCACGTAGTAAGAGCAGTTTCTCAGGGTCGAGGCGAAAGGGGCCGAATTCGTAGAAGTGGTTTGGTTCCTTGCTCATACGAGCTTCCTAATAAATCCTGAGAAATTTCTGATGACTCCCTAAAGACCTCTGGACGGCATTTGCGGCAGTGTGTTTCCCGTCAGAGCAAGTCGGCCGGAAAGCCGTGCCGGACTTGGGTGGGACTGTAGCACGAGATGGGATCTCGGTAAACGCCACGGGAAGGTCCACACGCGGCTAATTTTGCGAAACGACAAGGAACCTTGAAGGGGAACAAAGCCAGAAAGACAAATACAGGGAGGATCGAATGACCAACCATAGCAAGATGATTCTAGTCGCGGCTCTCTGCCTCGGCTTAACTGCGGCGGCCCTGGCCCAGAGCGAAGCCATCCGCGCCATTTACCGGGAATCGGCCAGCATCCCAACGAATGTCGAAGGAATTCATGCCTATCCTGCCCCGCCTGCCGGTTTCAAACCACTCACCGCGTCGGACGAGGAATTGGCGGCCTACGGCTTTCCGCCCCGCCCCGACAAAGTCGCGGATCCTCACGGCTACCAGGTGTGGGCCCGGGTTATGAGCATGCCGGCAACGCGCTGGTTTGGCGAATTGAAAGTTCGTAGCAATCGCAGCCATCCCGCAACCGCGAGCTTATTTCAGAGCCAAACCGAACCAACGAAATTCGCCGCCTCTTCGGGCACCACCAAAAATTGGAGTGGCGTGGTGAACACGTTGTCATCCACCAGTTACAGCAGCACCAAATCGTTTTGCTGCGTGGCCGCCGAGTTCGTGGTACCGCAACCCCAGCAGGCCTTCAACGGATCGGGGGGCAACATCTGCGATGGCGATACCGACCAGGCTGCCTTCTGGGTCGGCCAGGGCGGGTTTACTGTAAACGGAAAAAATCTGGGAAACCAGAACAACATTGCACAGTCGGGTGTGGATATCCTTGCACCTTGCGGCAACTCCAACGGGGGCGCGTACGCGTGGTTGGAGTGGTATCCGGCTAACCCGGTCGAGCTCTTTCTCGTTTCGGCCGGCGACGACATTTATGTTTCGGTAAACAATACCAGCTCCACCACGGCAACCATTAACCTTGTCGACGAGACCGGCCAACTGGCGGTCAGCGTCAGCGTCACCGCGCCCAGCGGCGTCAAGCTCGTTGGCAACGAAGCCGAGTACATTGTGGAGCGGCCGTTCGGCGACTCGACCCCCACGGGTTTTTACCCGCTCGCGAACTACATCTGGTCGTTCTGGGATTTCGCTCGATCCAAGACGTTTGCCAAGAAGTACTACTATCCTGGCTCGACGGCCGCCTCTACCTACGACGTTTCCATGACCGATGACATTGGCGACCAGATCATTTCTGCTACCACCGTTGGAAGTTCGGGAACGTTGGGATCGGAAGGCATGTTTGTAAATGACGAAAACTGCGCTCAGCTCATCGGATGTGTGCCGTAGTAGTGCGAATGAGGTACAGGGGCCGGCATTTTCACGTACCGGCCCTGGCGTAGCTCCCCGGTTGCGCTGAAACAAGAGGTCCAGACGGATAGAGATTCAGGGAGACCAACACGACTCACAGAAGGATCGAGATCACCATCGAGACGGAGTGGATGATGACCATCCGAAGGAACGGTTGCAACCGCCTTTGGTGCAAGCAATGTGGCCGTGAGGTGGAAGTGGTGCAGGCGGAAATCCTGGCCGGCGTGGGACAACTCCGGTTGGCCGCTGGCAGTGGGGCGAAAGCATGGCACTTCTTCGAAAGTCCGGACGGCGCACCGCTGGTTTGTTTGGAGTCGGTGCTGAGGGCGAAGTGACGTTCGACGCAGGGGGAGAAGATTCGGATGTCGGAAGACCACCCATTGAGGAGCGTTTATGACAAAGCAGAGTTTGAAGACCTTTACGCGAATCGATCGCATGTTTTGGGGCTGTTGCTGAGTGGTCGCTTGAATCGATTTTCAAGAATGAACAAAGGAGCATTTTTATGACCAAGCGAACCTTGAAGCATTTCGCACTGTCGTTAGCCCTGTTGGGAGTTGTACTGAGCCCATTTCCGAGCGTGGCGCAGGTTGGACGTGCGTCGAAGCTGCCAGCCAAGCCAGTGGCATCGCCCAGGGCGCAAGCGGCAAGCCAGCAGACAAAGACGTTGGGCTCGCCGTCTTATACCTTCACCCTGCTCAACTATCCCGGCACTCTTTCCACCGCCGCGATATGCATCAACAAGGGGGCGAGCACTTCCAAGACTCAGATCGTTGGAGGATATGGCTCCGCCCCCGAACTGAACCAAGCAGGTTTTCTGGCGCGCGTGTCGGGAAAGAAGACCGTTACCGAGAGCTACAAGTCGGTGAGTTATCCGCACGAGCCAGCGCAACAGGTCGCAGATTGCATAAACGACTCCGGCCAGATTGTTGGCGTCTATGTGGATGCCTCGGACGCGGCCCACGGTTATGAGCTAAGCGGCGGAAAGTTCACCACGCTCGATGTGCCGTTCACCGGCGCGATCGGCACATACCCCTTTGGGATCAACAATTCGGGCGAAGTTGTCGGCGGGTGGGCTGATAGCGACGGCAACGAACATGGGTTCACGTTGATTGGAGGCACCTATGCCTCATTCGACTACCCCGGCGGGACCGAGACCTATGCCGCCGATGTCAACAGCGAAGGAGACATTGTCGGCGACTGTTATGACTCCAGCGGCCTTCTGATCGGCTTCTTGCTGAGCGGGGAAACCTACACTGCAATCGAGTACTCCGGCGCAGTTGAGACGTTTGCCAGCGGAATCAACGACGCCGGCGACATCGTCGGGGGGTTCTGCACGACTAGCGAATGTGAGGTGAACTTTGATGGCGAGCAAAGTTTTCTACTGAGCGGAGGGGTCTTCATGGCGATCGCGATTCCCGGCGAAGTTTATACGGCTGTGACTGACATCAATAACAGCGGCGTGGTGGTCGGATACTACCAGGACGCGGCCGGGCTGGTGGGCTCGTTCCTGGCGACCCCGTAGACGGCAATGGTGAAGTAGGGGAAGCATACCGGATTCGAATAGAAAAATAGCAGAGAGAAATATTGGAGAGGGTTATGAAAACATTCACGGCAAAGCGACAGTTAATTTCACTGCTTGGGGTCTCTTTGTTCTTCTGGAGTGCGGCCTACGGGCAGATTACTCCCGCTGGCGATTCCTACACCAACATCGCCGCTCCCACCACTAATTACGGTGCCAGCAAGCTGCTCGACGTCGAGAGCTCGCAGACGACTTACATTCAGTTTGATCTCTCGGCGATCCCCTCCGGTTATGCCGGCTCCAACATTACCAAGGCCACGCTCAAGCTCTACGTCAATACCGTCCCCAAAGCGGGCAGCTTCAACGTCGACTACGTGAACGGCACGTGGACGGAAAGCACAATCACTGCCACCCTGGCTCCGGCGCTTGGAACGACGATTCAGGCCAGCGTCCCGCTGACCACGGCGGATAAGAATCAGTACATTCTCGTGGACATTACGGCGGCGGTACAGGCGTGGCTGAACGGAACTGCCAATGATGGCATTGCGCTGGTCGGCAACAGTCCGGTGGACGCGACCTTCGACAGCAAGGAAAGCACGACGACGAGTCATCCCCCGGAGTTGGATGTGGTGTTTGCGGGAGGGGGCGGCGGAATCAGCGGGATTGAAACGGCAAGCGGCAGCGGACTGACCGGCGGCGGAACCAGCGGCACGCTCAACTTGTCGCTGACCAATGCCTGCGCGGCAAGTCAGGTGTTGCAGTGGAACGGCACCTCGTGGATCTGCGCCTCGGTCGGCACGGGCACGATCACAGGTGTAACGGCGGGAACGGATCTGACCGGTGGCGGAAGCAGTGGCAATGTCACGTTGAGCCTGAACACGACTGCGACCAATGCGCTGTACGCGCAGTTGGCAGCCGCCAATACGTTTAGCGGAGTGCAGACCATCAACAACACGACCTTGATAACAGGGGCGAACAGTTCCGGCGTGTTGGAAGTCACGAACACCCTCGCGTCCGGGAGCGCTCCGGCGGTGGTGGGCACGACCAATAGCACAAACGCTTCTGGCCTGAAAGGAATTGCATCGGCGACGACCGGAACATCGAACGGTGTTTACGGAAACACTTCCAGTCCGGGGGGCTACGGTGTGAAGGGCGCGGGTGTAAACGTCGGTGTTTATGGGGCCGCCTCCGGAGTGAGCACGGAGGGTGGCCAACAAGGCTTCGATAGCGGTCTCTGGGGAGACACCGGAGCGGGAGCGAATTCACTCTATGTTGGAGTTCTCGGGACCGCCGACGACAATGTGGCCGGAGCATTTTATAACAACGCCAACGCCGAGAATTTCGATCCGACTCTCTATGCCGAAAACGATAACACCGCCAGTGGCGCCCTGATCTTTGAGGCCTATGGGAATTCCGGGAACGGCTGCACGATCGATATCAACGGCAATCTGTTTTGCTCAGGCAAAGTCAGCGGCGTAGCCAACGTGGACGGCAGCGCGCGCAAGGTCTCACTCTATGCCATGCAATCCGCGGAAAATTGGTTCGAGGACGCCGGTTCCGGACAGCTCTCCAACGGGTCGGCGAGCATTGCCCTGGATCCCACCTTCGCCCAAATCGTGAACATGGGAGTGGAGTATCACGTCTTCCTCACGCCCAACGGCGACTGCAAAGGATTGTATGTCAGCCAGAAGTCCGCAACTTCTTTTGAAGTGTATGAACTGAGTGGTGGGAGTTCCAGCGTCGCATTCGACTATCGCATCATGGCCAAGCGCAGCGGTTACGAAAATGCCCGACTGCCAGACGTTACCGAACAGTACCAGAAGATGGTGCAGCAACACCGCTTACGGCAGCAGCGAATTCAGCAGCGCCGCGCCGCGCAGTCGGAGGAGGGACCGGTCGCCGCGGCGGCGACTACGCCTCACAAACAAACGGTCGAAGCGGTTGCGCACACCGTCCCGGCGGCGAGATAGGTGCCTTGGGGAAATTCAACCCCAACGAGTTCTGAGAGAAAAACATCCGTAGCGTGGAGGAGCAAAGTTATGACCAACCTGGTACATCGTAAATTCGCGACTGGAGTTCTTCCGATAAGTGCAACGCTGACACTGATTGTTCTTGCAGCGCTGGCCATGATTTCCGCCCCGCTCGTCTCCGCTCAAACCTACACTTTTAACCGCTCCGACTACGCCACCGGCCAGGGGCCGGAAACCCTGGCCGTCGGAGACTTCAACGGCGACGGCAAGATGGATGTGGTCGTCGGCAACACAAATTCGCAATCGAACACCGTCTCTGTGTTGCTGGGTAAGACAGACGGCACGTTCGCCCCTGCCGTGGATTATGCGGTCGTTGCCAGCCCGATTAGCGTGGCGGTGGGAGACTTTAACGGCGACGGCAAGCTCGACATCGTTGCTGCGTGTGGGTCTTCGGACGCACAGGTGAGCGTCCTGCTCGGAAACGGCGATGGCACCTTCAAGCCCTTCGTTTCGACCACGGCTGGCCCCGGAGGCAACAGCATCGCGGTCGCAGACTTCAATGGCGACGGAAAACTCGATGTCGCCATCTCCGACAACCTGGAACTGACCGAGGGTGTCGACATCCTGCTCGGAAATGGCGACGGAACTTTCAAAGCTCCCGTGACCTACGCCACGGCGAACGATCCGCGGATGGTAGTGATCGCTGATTTCAACGGTGACGGCAAGCTCGACTTGGCGACGATCAACTCGTCCAGTGAAACCGTCTCGGTGCTGCTTGGCACTGGCACGGGAACATTTGGAGCCCACACAGACTTCGCTACCAAGCAACAAGGCTGCGTCAGTGTCGCTGCCGGCGACCTGCGCAATAACGGCAAGATTGACGTGGTTGCCGGATGCCAGACTCTGGGCCAGGTGGTTGTTCTGCTCGGTAGTGGCACCGGAAATCTTGCGGCCGCGAAGGATTACGCCGTTCCCGATGGTGTCGATATCGTTGCGCTCGGCGATTTCAACGGCGACGGCAAACTCGACGTCGCGGTCACCAGCGGCGAAGAAGGCGAGGGCGTCGTTTCCGTATTAACCGGCACCGGTACGGGAAAGCTAAAGGCCGCGTTGGGTTTTGGAACGAATTTTGGTCCGACGGCTCTCGGCGTCGCCGACTTCAACGGCGATGGCAAGCTTGACGTCGTCACTGCCGACAGTATCTCTCCCTTCGATCTCACATTCGGTGAAATCTCTGTATTGCTGAGCAACGGAAAGTCGCTGCTTGGCGGGCGCACCGACTACAGCGTAGCTACAGGAAACGAAACCGGCGCCTACAGCGGAATCGCCGCCGCCGATCTCAACGGCGACGGCAAGCCAGACCTGATCGTTCCAGTCACCTTCGCCAATCAGCTTGCCGTCTTGGTCAACACAGGCAAAGGAGCCTTCAAGCCATTCATGACTTACCCGCTGCCCAACAATCCTCAGGCTGTCGTAGCCGGCGACTTCAACAACGACAAAAAAATGGACGTGGCCGTGGTGAATTTCGGCAGCCCAGGCAGCATTTCCGTGCTCCTCAATACGGGTAGCGGAATTCTCTCACCATATACGCAGTATCCCGTCAACGGAGTAAGCTTCGGGATCGCGACGGGCGATTTCAATCAGGATGGAAACCTAGACCTCGTAGTCACCGATGCCTACGACGACACCGTATCTGTCCTGCTCGGTAATGGGACCGGAGCATTTCCATCGTTCGTCACATATCCGACCGGGGCGTTCCCAATGGGCGTAGCCGTCGGCGATTTCAATCATGACGGCTTTCCCGACTTGGCCGTGGCCAACGAGCAGGACGGCACGATCTCGATTCTGCTCAACAACGGTGACGGCACGTTCTCCACGCCCAAGAACGGGGTGTACACGGTCGGAGGTTTTCCAATCTCAATTGCGGCTGGGAGTTTCCGGGACAACGGTATCCTCGACCTGGCAGTTGCCACCGACCAAATCGGAATCGTGATCCTGTTGGGCAACAACGAGGGTACCTTTGGCGCACCTGTCTTGTATGACACGCCGAATAATGCTTACTCAGTAGTTACCGGCGATTTCAACAACGATGGCAAGTTGGATCTTGCGGTGACCCTGGTCAACAACGGGAATGCGGGGTTCATCTCGCTGATGCCCGGCCAAGGTGATGGCACGTTCCCGACCGAAGAGATACTGGCCACCGGCACGTTGCCCTCGGGCATCGTATCTGCGGATTTCAACGAAGACGGTGGTTTGGATCTGGCGACGGCCAATGGAACGAGGGTCAGCGGCGACATAGGTTCTGCCAGCGTACTGCTGAACGAACCAGTGATCGCCTTAGCACCCACTAGCCTCAATTTCGGTAAGGTAGCCGAGGGGACTACGAGTGCCCCAATGGCCGTAACGTTGACGAATCCCGGCGCGACGCCGCTGAAAATCACTAGCATCAAAGTCAGCGGAGACTTCGCTGAAACCAATAGTTGCCCCAAGGAACTCACTGCCGGGAAGAACTGCGCCATCAACGCGACTTTCTCCCCGGAGGCGACGGGGATTCTGACGGGCACCCTGACAGTCAAAGACTCGGCTCTGACCAGCGCGCAAGTCGTGGCGCTGTCCGGAACCGGAACAAAATAACGTTGCAGCGTTGCGCCGAAATCTCATCGCAACCAACCTGTGCTGAAGTCACGGCTGGCTGGGAAGTTCCGTCACCGTTGCCCAGCAGTACGCTGATTACGCCGTTCTGGGCGTACCCGCCATCCTGACCGAAAGCAATTAAGTCCGGCTACCGTCTCGGTCCACATCTCCGACCACCATAGATACGGGCACAATTCCAGAGCTATTCTCTACCAATGGAAACAAGAAGAAAACGAACGGCGTCGAATCCATGGCAACAAGACCGGACTCATTTCTTCGCTCGCTGCCGGTAACCAGTTCGGTCGCAACCGGCAACTTGGAATTGTCGGCAGTCCGAGTTCGGGCCGAGTCGGACCTTGGTAAGTTACCTAGCGAGTTATCTGGTACAGTGGCATTGTCTACCGTCGGCGGACGCGAAACGGCCGGCTGCGCCAGCGACACGGTACTAAATAAAACAGCGCTGAGCGAAGCGGCGTTGACTAGAACCAAAACCGAGAACGTTAGACGAAGCGAGCGCATGGACGGGGCGGCGTTTCTCTCTTGTGGCTGGGATCGAGGGCCTGAACAGCCCAAAAAGATGGGGAATGAAATTGTGTTGCATCGGCTTCGGCCTGTCAAGCAAACTTCCCGCTTGTGTCGTTAGCAGATCAAATGTCCGGTCCAATGAGCAAGTGATATGTTCGCTTTGCAGGCGGTGAGGGTAGGAGATCATGCAAGGCATGTTCTCTTGCTCGAAGGCCGCCATGGAGCGGGCGATGAAGATCACGTGGGGGCAGGTGGCCGAGATTCTCGCGAACTATATCTTGAACGAGAAACGTGAGCACCCCAGCTGGGTGCCCGCAAGATTCGAAAAAGGCTGCAAGCTCGCGCTGTCCATTCTTCCTGGCAGCCGTTGCCCCTTTTTTTACCACTTACTCAAAACTAATCTCTAATCCCTGTCTGTAAAGCGCTTTTCAAAAATATCCTAACGGTTGCGAGCTAACCGATACAACTTGGAGGCATGCGGTCGGAGTTTAATCGTGAGCGACAGGGTCGGGCCGAGGTTCTTGCGCTCCCAAAGATCGCGCACTCTGAAGCTTCCTTCGGTGAGCCCAAGGTCCTTCCACTCGTAGCGGACGATCTGTTCGGTGTCTTGTAAATTAAAAACTGCAAGATAGTAACCTGCTTCATTCTCTGACTGCGCCAGCCAGACTGCGGTCGTATCGGTATTAACAATCGCGCGATTGTCGTGAGAGTGCTGGTCGACCGCGATCACTTCCGGATTGGTCAACAATTTCCTGGTCCAGGCGTCGGTGGAGGGTAGATCCCCGCCTATGATCAGCGGCGAGCGGAATACAGACCAGAGAGTCATCATGGTCCTTTGCTCATCTCGGGTGAACCTTGTTTCCCGCAATTCACCGTCGCCCGGATGTGGGCCTAAGTGTCCAAGCGGTAACATGTCGGCATCGGGCCAACCGCCAGGGGCGACGTTCGGAGACCACTTGGCGGTGGTCGCAAACTGCTGGAAAAGACCCTGCGACCACTCGTGTTTCGCCCACGTTCCCCAGTGATCCCAGAAGTCGTCGCAGATGCGCCACATTTCTGCATTCTTGGATACCTCTGTGCCATTGTCCAGCGAGGTAGGGCCGGGCGAGAGGCTCAAGATCATGCGTCCGCCTGATTTCTTGATGGCGTTTGCGATCATGCGAATCTCCTCGGGTTTATACGGATGATCCGCGACGCAGTCGACTTTGACGAAGTCCACGTGCCAACTGGCATAAAGCTTCATGATCGATTCGTAATATGCCTGGCCCGCCGCAGACGTCTTCACTCCATAGTTGTAGGCATTCCAGGGACAAGTGTCCGAGAGGTCGGCGGCATCCTGGGCATGGTACGCGGAATCGGCGATCGGCAGATTCATGGCGACGGCTTGACGTGGAATTCCACGAAGAATGTGAATTCCGAACTTCAGGCCGAGAGAGTGAGTGTAATCGGCAAGGGGCATGAACCCGGCATTGTTCGCGGCGGAGGGGAAGCGAAACGGCGCAGGCATGAAGCGACCGTCGGCGCTAAGCGTGAATTTGTAATCCGGCGGATTGCTTTCGGGGTTTGGGAGATACCAGCCTTCGTCGATGACAACATACTGCCAACCGAAACGCTTCAAGTGTTTTGCCATCCAACGGGCGTTGGCTTTGAATTGCGCCTCGGAGATTGTCCGGCCGTATGAATCCCAACTATTCCAACCCATGGGAGGCGTGGGGGCGAGCATGGCATCGCCCGCAACTGCCGACGAACAAGCAAGCAAGACGAAGTAAAGGCTAGCGGCACACAAAGAAGCGAGAGAGCGCTTTCTCATCAGGACTTGGCAATAGCAAGAAAACGGCGATGAAGAGGGAGGCTGGGAAAGCGGATTCGTGCTGCCATCACAAGATGAAGAGGAGTTTGCGGCTGTCATGTTGCTGGCATTCTAACGGGAAGAGTCGATTTTGCGGTGACGGATTAGGATCGACTGCACCAGCGCGGTCGCGCGGATCGCCGATTCCGGGTCCCAGGACGGACTTCTCGACAGTCCTGTGGCCGTCGTTCGCAATGGAACGCTGCTCGAGGGACCGACGCATTTTGGTTAACGATAACGTTTGAAGAATTTCTTGACAGTACTAACCTGAATCAAGTATCTTTTCCGTGCAATTGAGATAACGTTTACTCGGGGCCCCTGTCTGGCATCGAGAAACTCATGGTGAGAGAGCCCTACAGCCGGTTTGCGAACGTTGGCCGTCGCCTTTCCATACGCGGATGGGCCAGTAAGTGGGTGGTCGCACCGGTTTTTATGTTCGAGCTTAGTCTGCTGTTAGGTTGTGGTAGCGGCTCATCCACGGCAGTCGCTCCGCCTCCACTCATTGTCACAACCGATACTCTGGCGAGCGGAACAGTCACGGCGTCGTATTCGTCGACTTTGATCGCAACGGGTGGGACCGGTACTGGATATGCATGGACCGTCTCTTCCGGGGTGCTGCCGGCTGGGCTCAGTCTGGCGAGCAGCGGCCTTCTCTCTGGGACACCGACAACTGCGGGATCTTTTAGTTTCACGGTCGACGTTACAGATTCTGCAGGAGCGTCGGCAACCGCAAGTCTCAGTCTCGCGATCGCAGCTGCCGGTCCGTTGACCAGTTATGAATTTACCGGCGACACTTCGCCGGTACACGATCCGAGTATCATTCGGCAAGGATCGACTTACTACGTTTTCTCCACCGACGCCTCTTCCACTCAAGGCGGCTTCATTCCCATTCGCTGCTCGACTGACAAGATCGCGTGGTCGGCCTGCGGCTTTGTCTTTACTACCATGCCCGCGTGGATCTCCACAGTGGTTCCGCTAGCAACCGACGTATGGGCGCCGGATATCAGTTACTTCAATGGAAGTTACCATCTTTACTACGCAGTTTCTTCTTTTGGATCGAATGTCTCGGCCATAGGACTGGCGACCAACACCACGCTGGATTCGAGCGACCCGAGCTATCAATGGGCCGATCAAGGCCCGATTTTGCAATCTTCGTCTTCCGACGATTTCAATGCTATCGATCCGAGCGTCCTGGTGGATGCGGGAGGGTCGGTCTGGCTCACATACGGAAGTTTTTGGACCGGAATTTATCAGCAGCAGATTGATCCAGCGACCGGTCAAATCGAAACTGATTCGGTTACCTACCATTTGGCGGAGCGCGCCTCGGATATTCCCAATGACCCGATTGAAGGTGCCTCGCTGGTTTATGAAAACGGCTTCTACTATTTGTTTGTTTCGTGGGACTACTGCTGCGAGGCGGATCCGTCGCAAAGCGACTACAAGATCGTGGTGGGTCGCGCAATTACTCCCAACGGTCCGTTTACCGACGAGAGCGGGGCCGACATGGCAGCGGGCGGCGGAACAATCTTGTTGCAGGGCAACTCGACGTGGGCGGGGCCGGGCGGGCAGACGGCATGCATTGATCCTACCGACGGTGATCTGATCGTGTTTCACGCGCTGCTGCTATCGCAGAACGGATTGGACTATCTGTTTGTGAGGTCGCTGACCTGGGCGAACGATTGGCCGGTGATCGGGACTTCGACAGACTCCGATGCTGTGGGCAGTCGCCCCACGAAGAAAAAGGGTAAGGCTGGAACTCTGACGAATTGAAGCCGATACGCGGCCGGCAGAACTTTGCATTTTGAATTCCTTGCAGACAGCTTTCTAAAGATTTGTCAGAAGTCTGAACGAAACGGGGAAGCGGGCCGGATTTGAAAAAGCCGCTAGTGAACAGCAGAGGTATTGAGAAAACGATTACTCAGCAACTGGTATTCATCGGAACTCAAGCCAGAACAGTGTCGTTGTTTTGGGCTTCTCAGGAGAAACCTTATGACGTTTGACGTGCAACCGTTCCTCGGCAGAAATCTTCGATCGTGGGTCCGGGTCGTGGCGATGGTTTCATCCGTCCTCCTCCTCGCCGCACTGCCTGCGGTGGCGCAGTTAGATGCGGGTTCGATCAGCGGAACGATCAAAGATCCCTCCGGCAGCGTAGTGGCGAATGCGCAGATCACCGCTATCGAGACCTCCACCGGAACAACCTATACGACGGTGAGTTCAAAGGCGGGTTATTACGTGTTCCCTTCGGTGCGCACTGGTGAATACAAGCTGACAATTGCCAGCACCGGCTTCAAGACGACAGTTTCCAGCGGAATCACCGTTTCCATCGGGGCCGTGGCCGCCCGCGATTTCTCGCTTCAGGTGGGCTTGATAAGCGAAACGGTCGCTGTAACTGCGTCGACTCTCGCGCTGGAGACTGAATCCTCGGACGTAGCCAGTTCTATCCAGCCGGAGCAAGTGGAGGATCTTCCGCTGGCGGTTACGGGCGCTCTGCGATCCATGTCGGCGCTGACGTTCCTGGTTCCGGGTGCTGTGGGCCCGGGAACTTCGGCCGGCGGCGCGGGCGGTCAGATTGTCGCCAAGATCAACGGCGGTCAGACACTGGGAAGCGAATATCTTGTCGATGGCATCACTACGAATCGCGCCGAAAATGGGTCCGGCGGCTTTGACGGGATATCTCCCTCGGTTGAAGCGATTCAGGAATTTCGCGTCAGTATCTCCGCCCTACCAGCGGACATCGGCCGCACTACCGGCGGCATCGCCAACTACAACTCGCGCAACGGCACGAATTCATATCACGGAACCATTTACGATTTTTACAAGAATGCCGCGCTGGATGGGAACAACTGGTTCAATAATCACTTTCTGGCTGCTAATCCAACCGAGACATCGGCGTTCGGGCGTCCCCCCGACACCAAGAACGACTATGGAGTCACCTTGGGCGGCCCCGTTCGTATTCCCCATCTCTATGAAGGCAGGGACAAGACATTCTTTTTCTTCGGATGGGAGCAACTTCGCTACAATACCGGCTCAGCCATTACGAGTCTGGTGCCAACGCCGGCCGTTCGGGGCGAAACCAACCCATATTTCGACTTCTCAGGTTTCCTCGGTGGACAGATACCCGGCGTCACCAACCCCTGCACTAACGGCCCGATGTTCTTCGGACAGATATTTGACCCGCTCACACAACAGAATACTGGCACGCCAAATGAGTGCCGGTCGCCCTTCCCCAACAACCAGATTCCGTTAAACAGATTGAGCGCTGTGGCGCAGAATGTCCTCAAACTGATTCCTGCGCCGAATTTTAACGGCAACGGCGCCAACTTTATTCAGGACACATCCGACACTATTACGCAAACCGTTTACAGCATCCGCATCGATCAGAACCTCGGCTCCCGGCAGAAGTTGTGGGGTTTCTGGAGTTCTCGCGAGAACAACGATGGAGGTAACAACTTCAACCTTCCGCCACCGATCAATAATTGCTGCGCGGTGTCAGATGACTTCGGCAAGTTGCTCAGAGTCGGGTGGGACTGGAACTTTACTCCAACACTGATCAACGAAATGACCTTCGGAAGTAACCGGTCTAACAATCTCACTTACGCCAAGGCTGTGGGGCAAAACCCCAACTGGGGAGCCTCCATCGGCCTGCCCGGCGCGTCCGGCCCAACCTTCCCGGGCTTCGTTTTTGTCAGCAGCCCGTACTTCTCCAATGGGACGCTCGGGGAAAACTCAGACGCTACCGATGTCGACAACGGGATTATTTTAAGTGACTCGGTTAACTGGGTCCATGGGAAGCACAGCTTCAAGTTCGGCGGAACTTACGCGTATCACCAATATTCTTTCATCAGCTTTATCGGGGGCACGTGCAGCGGAGTATCCGGCTGCTTCACCTTCTATCCTGGACAAACCGCCGGTCTTATCAGCGAGCAGGGGAACACGGGGAATGCCTTCGCCGATTTTCTCATTGGACAAGCTGGAGATGTGAACCGGATCGTGGATTTGCATGCGCCGCGTTGGATTAGCCATTTCGCTGCGCTCTTTGCTCAAGACGACTGGAAGATTCGGCCTAACCTTACGCTTAATCTTGGATTGCGCTGGAGCTACGAAACGCCCAGGCACGAGGCTGATGGAGACACGACCAGCATGGAGCCTAACGTGCCAAACGCCGGCGCGAGCGGGCAACTGGGCGCTTTGGTCTTTGGCGGAGTCGGGCCCGGCCGCGATGGGAACAGGGGCGAAACCTGGGCCAGCACCTACTATAAGGATTTCGAGCCTCGCATCGGTTTTGCGTGGAATCCGGACTTTAACAAGAAGTTGGTGGTCCGCGGAAATTACGGCATTTACTATGGGCCGCTGGTGGATGCCGACTACGGCCAGGGAACGACTCAAGGCTTTACCATATCTCCCAATGTATTTACTGCCGATCCCATGAACGGCCCGCTATTGGACGCCGGGCTTCCCCCACTGCCAACCGCACCGAATCTTGATCCCACCCAGTTGAACGGCCAGGGCGTCGATTACGTGGCCAAGTCCTACGGCCGCCCAGCCATGGTGCAGACGTGGACTCTCGAAAATCAAATCCAGCTGGCCCCCAATCTCGTCTTTACCCTGGGCTATTTAGGTCAGCATTCTGTCCGCCTCCACGGACTGATCGACTATCCCAACGATATGCCCCAGAGCGGGCTGGCGTTGGGCAATACTCTGTTCTGCGACGCACCTTGCGGAGGAGTGCCGCTGCCGTACGCAAACTTCCAACAGACTTGGGGCGGTGGAGGTAACGTTTCCCAGGCACTGCGGCCCTTCCCCCAGTATGGATACATCAACACCGACAGCTATCTGCAGAATGTTGGCCAGTCCAGTTACGATGCGCTAGAAGCCAAGCTCGAGCGCAGGTTCCGTAACGGTCTGAACGTGCTGGCGTCCTATACTTTCTCGAAGACAATCACCGATGCGGACAGCATCCAGCCGTTTTACAGCACACTGCAGAGCCAGGGCGGGACGCAGAATCCGTTCGACCACAAAGCAGAAAAAGCGGTCAGCAACCAGGACGTTCCCCAAAACTTTGTTGTCAGCTATCTCTACGAACTGCCGGTTGGCCGCGGGAAGAGGTTTTTGGCCAACACTCCGAAGCCGGTCAGTGCCATCATTTCCAACTGGCGCATCGGCGGCATACAACGCTACCTCAGCGGGCAGCCCATCAGCTTTTTCGGCGAACCGGGTATTCCTGGTTTTGACAATGGCATTCGTCCAAACCGAGTGCCGGGCCAGCCGGTGAAGGGATTCAGCGGAAGTTACAACGTGTTTTCATTCGTGAACACCGGCGGGGGCGGCCCGGGTTCGGGCGCTTGCACGACAGGGTATTGGAACTGCGGCGCCTTTGCAGACCCGAACGCCAATCGCGGAGCCGGAGCCTTCCAGTTCGGAGACATGCCGCGCAATTCTGGCGATATCCGAGCTTTCCCCTTTTACAACGAAGACTTCAGTATCGCCAAGACCTTCCCTGTCAGCGAAGCGGTCAAAGTCGAATTCCGAGGAGAGATGTACAACGCCTTTAACCGTCACATATTTAACAAGCCAGATTCAGGTGTGTTTGACGCCAACTTCGGTCAGATTAGTAGCACATTGAACGGACCGCGCAACGTGCAGTTTGTGCTGAAACTTACTTACTGACGCAAGAGGCTATGCGACGAGGCAGTTTGCGTTCCGCGGTGTGACAGGGGACTGCGGCGCACTCCGCAGTCCTTATGTTTTGAGATCGGCTATGCTTAGGGACGTGCTGCATCTTCCCTCGATGGCGCTGACGGTCGCATTGGGCCTGACTCTGTGCTGCTCGTCCGGATTCGCGCAAAGTATCGGCGCGAAATCCGCGTTCGAGCAGGGAAACGACGCCATGCGAAAAGGCGATTCCGCCGAGGCCGTCCGCGACTTTCAACAGTTTCTGCGACTACAGCCCGGCTCGTCGGAGGGATACTTCAATCTTGGTCTCGCACTGCAGTCGGTCGGCCAATTGTCAGAGGCGTTAACCGCGCTGCATAAGGCCGCGTCTCTGCAACCTGGGCTACGGGCCGTCCACCTTTTCACTGGCATCCTTAACTACAAGTTGAACCGTCTTGCCGCGGCCCACGACGAACTCCTAACCGAGACCCGGCTCGCACCGAAGAACGCCGCCGCCTGGATGTGGCTGGGCGTTGTGGAACTGGCTCAAAATCAACCCCAATCGGCTGCGTCGCGGCTGGACAAAGCGGCAGCGCTCGACCCCACTAACCTCGACATTCTCTACCATCGCGGCCGGGCTCACCTGCTGGTCTCCAAAGAAAGCTATTCGGCAATGTTCAAGCTTAGTCCCGACTCATGGCGGGTCCATGAAGTGCTCGGTCAGGCGGATGCTGAGGCCTTCCGCACAGACGACGCCATTGCCGAATTTCGACTTGCCCTGCTTGCAGCCCCCCATCAGCCGGGATTGAATGAGGAGTTGGCTGACGCTTGCTGGACGGCGGGGAAGTTGCAGGAGGCCGACGATGCCTATTCCGTGGAGATCCAGATCGATGCTGCCAATGCAGTGGCGCTCTACAAATTGGGCAGCCTACGCGTGACTCGCGACGATGCGACCGGCGGTGTTCCGCTCCTGGAGCGGGCGCTGGCCCTGGATCCGACCATCAGCGACGCGCATTACTATTTGGGGAAGGGCGAAGCGGCACTGAATGAGGATGACCTGGCCATCCAACACTTCCGGCTGGCTACCGATCCACAAGGGAGCGAAGAACTCAGGCTCATGTCTTGGTATCAGCTTGCAACTTTATATCGTAATCTCCATCGCTCACAGGAAGCGGGCGAGGCACTCGTTGCCTTTCGTAAAATGAAGGCAGAACGGGACCAGAGACGGGAGAGCAAGTTCCAGGAGCAGGGCCGGCGGCGCGATCAGTTGCCACGCCCAGAAACCGTTCCGTCCACCGCCGATCTACCTTAGATCGCGGAAGTCCCAATCTAGAGTTTTACTGCACATTGCCAGAAGCGTCGATTGCAAGGAGTAAGCATGTTCCGGAGCCTGATGGGAGACGCAATATTCGACGCAGCTAAGAAAAGGCGATACGGATCGGAGCATGCGTTTTCCGGGTGGAATGGAGCGATTCTGGCTGCCAGTGTTCTATTGGCAACGATGTCGTCAGCGCAGTCGCCTCCAAATGTCGGATCGAGGGCGACTATGCGGCAAGAAGGAGCCTCGCAAGGTAGCATGGCTTCCGGCGGCGCTCATCAGGCGGAATTTGACAGCGAGCATCGCCCGATTACGGCAGGTAACTTTGTCAAAACCGGCCCGGTGATTTTTATGGACGATGCCGAGGAAGCCGGCCTCACAACTTGGCATCACACGGCGGGGACTCCTGAGAAACGCTTCATTCTGGAAGCCAACGGCGCTGGCGTCGCGCTGCTCGATTACGACAACGACGGCTGGCTCGACATTTACCTGGTCAACGGCACGACCTATGATGCCCTTCAAGGCAAAGCAACTCCGCCTCATTCGGCGCTCTTCCACAATAACCACGATGGAACCTTCACCGATGTAGCTGCCAAAGCTGGCGTCACTAACGATCGTTGGGGCTATGGCGCAGTAGTCGGAGACTATGACAATGACGGCTGGCCTGATCTCTACGTCAGTAACTACGGGAAGAACCGCCTCTATCACAACAATCACGACGGCACCTTCACCGACGTGGCAGAGAAAGCGGGAGTCGCTCTCGGTACATGGTCGACGGGCGCAACCTTTGGCGACTACGACGGCGATGGACGGCTGGACCTCTTTGTCGCAGGCTACCTACGCTACGATGTCAATGAGCCGCCAGTCCCTGGTTCTAAGGTCGTAAACTACAGCTCCTGCATATTTCGCGGCACGCCTGTGATGTGCGGTCCCCATGGAATCCAGGGAGAACTCGACCACCTCTTCCATAACAACGGTGATGGAACCTTCACGGACGTTAGCGAGAAACTCGGAGTTAGCAATCTGGAGCGCTATTACGGTCTGGGAGCGCTCTTTGTCGACGTAAACAACGATGGCAAACCCGATCTCGCGGTCGCCGATGACTCCACTCCAAACTATCTCTTCATCAACAAAGGGGACGGTACGTTTGACGATCAGAGTTATGCCAGCGGTTTCGCCTTGAATGGAGACGGCCGCGAAATGGCGAACATGGGCATCGCCGCCGGCGATTACGAGAACAACGGGCACATGGATCTGGTGACCACCACGTTCTCGGACGACTACAAGGTTGTCTTCCTCAATGATGGAACCGGAGCCTTCACCGACGTCAGCTACAAGACCGCCATTGCGCTGCCAACCATTCCTTTTGTAGGCTTTGGCGATGGCTTCCTGGACTACGACAATGACGGCTGGAAGGATCTGCTCTTCGTCAACGGGCACACTTATCCGCAAGTAGACAAGGAAGCCTGGGGCACGTCCTACGCGGAGCGCCCGTTGCTTTTCCACAACCTGAAGAACGGAAAGTTTGAGTTGATGCCTGCCGTCGAGGGAACCGGTTTGGCGGCTGTTACGGTTGCTCGCGGCGCCGCGTTTGGCGACCTCTTCAACGACGGCAAGATCGATGTCGTCATCAACGCCGTCGATTCCGTTCCTGTGTTGCTTCGAAACGTGAATCCGGATCGTCATGACTGGGTTGAACTCAAACTGATCGGAGGCGCCAAGAGTCCGCGCGACGCCGTAGGCGCAACCGTTTACTTGGCTAGCGCTGGCGTGAGACAGCGTGGGGATGTGCTCAGCGGCGGCAGCTATCTTTCTTCTAACGATCTCCGCGTGCACTTTGGGCTGGGTGACTCGCCCACGGTCGACAGTGTCGAGATCCACTGGCCGAGCGGAGCCGTTGAACAGGTCAAGCTCTCTTCTGTGGATCGCATTTTTACTGTTGAAGAGGGCAAGGGAATCACTGCCGAGCTCTGTCGGGATTGCAACGCCGGCAAGCGCCCATAAGCTGCTCATGCATTGCTTTTACGAAGATCCCGGGTCGGTTCGCTCGGATCTGTAAACGTTTGCTAAGTAAGGTACTATTTTAGGGCGTTCGTGGAAATCGAATTCGAAATTACGTGATTCATGGGTGACATGAAATGAGAAAACGCATCCTCTCGCTGATTCCAAAGAACGATCTTGTGGCCGCTATTTTCCCAGCGTTCCTCTTCTTTTTAACAGCCGTCGGAGCCCTGGACGCGCAGATCACCGCAACCGCTGCCGCACAGGTCATCAAGGTTGAAGGCGACGTTCAGGGTACCCACGACCCTTCCATCATCAAAGATGGCGATACCTGGTACGTATTCGCCACCGCCACGGACCCGAAGCGCGCTGGCGAGCTCCCTATCCGATGCTCACAGGACCTCCACCGATGGCAACTCTGCGGTTATGTTCTGCCCGGGATCCCCGAGTGGATCCGCAAGGTCAGCCCGAAGACAAAGGAACTATGGGCTCCCGATATATCTTTTTTCGATGGTAGCTACCATCTTTACTATGCGTATTCCGCATTCGGCGTGAATACCTCGGGCATTGCTTTGCTCACAAACAAAACTCTTGACCCCAAAAACCCGCAATATCAGTGGGAAGACCATGGCATGGTCCTCGAATCCAAGGCCAGCGACGACTTCAATGCGATCGATCCGAACCTGCTGTTGGATAACAAGGGAGACGCGTGGCTTTCTTTTGGAAGCTTCTGGGGCGGCATTAAGATGAGGAAACTGGATCGTAAGACCGGTAAGCTGGCAACGGACGACATTAAGTTGTATTCGCTGGCAAGCCGCGCCCGTCCTGACAACCCTCCGCCGGCTCCTCCCGGGCTTCCGGCCAATTGGCAGGCGATCGAAGCTCCCTTCATCGTTTATCATCATGACGAAAGTTACTACTACTTATTCGTATCTTTTGATCTGTGCTGCCGCGGCACCAAGAGTACCTACAAGACCATGGTTGGTCGCGCGCGCGATGTGACCGGCCCCTATCTCGACAAAACTGGAAAGCCCATGTCCGAAGGTGGAGGCAGTCCGCTCTTAGTCGGAAACCAGCGCTGGCTTGGTCCGGGCGGTGAATCTGTGCGTTTGGGTAAGGACCGCGACCTTCTCGTGTTCCATGCCTATGACGTTGCCACTGGCCGACCCTCTCTGCAGATCTCCACTCTAGCGTGGAAAGATGGATGGCCATCGGCGGAACTGGAAGGAAATCCAGAACCGGCAGCACCCGCAAAATAGACCGCGAATCGTCATCAACATTCCTTGCGAGGAGCCAGTGATCAGCGATCGTCGAGAGTTTCTTCGGAGCGTGTCGGTGGGGGGCGCCGCATTCGCGTGGAAGTACTTATCGTTCGCCGCACGGGCGGTTGGTACCGAGTCGCGAATCGAGATTCTGCTCGACGAACCATTAGGCATGATCTCGCCTAATATCTACGGCCATTTCATCGAAAATCTCGGCGGCGTGATTTATGACGGCGTCTGGGTTGGGAAAAACTCGTCGATTCCCCATGTCGATGGAGTCCGCAAGGACTTGATCGAGCAGATGCGGCTGATCAAGGCGCCGATCGTCAGGTTTCCCGGCGATTGTTTTGCCGACAGTTATGATTGGCGCGATGGCATTGGTCCCCCCGACCAACGTCCGAGGCGCACTAACTTCTGGGAAAACGCAGAATCTGCCGATTCACCTGCTAGTCATAAATACGATCCCAATCAGTTTGGCACGAATGAGTTTGTTCATTTCTGCAAACTGATTGGGGGCCAGCCCTACCTTGCAGCAAATCTCCGGAGTCTGTCAGCCCAGGAATTCCTTCGCTGGGTCGAATATTGCAACTCCCCCGCCGGTAGCACGACGTTGTCGGAGATGCGCGCCGGCGGCGGTTCGCCCGAGCCGTTTGGCGTGCGTTATTGGGGCGTGGGCAATGAGTCGTGGGGATGTGGCGGCAATTTCACCGCGCAAGAATACGCCGCGGAATTCCGCCGGTATGCCACCTGGGTTCCACGCTATGGAATGGATCTCTCTCTGGTCGCCTCCGGCCCGAACGATGACAGTTGGGATTGGACGCGCGGCTTTCTGGAGGAGATTCTGCGGAAAGGCCCGGGCGAACTGCGGTCGATTTACGGGTTGGCACTTCATTACTACGCTTGGAACCTAAGTCGCGGCCGCACCCGTGATTGGGACGAAGGTAAGGGGGATGCGCTGAAATTCGATGTCGTCGACTGGTACGAACTCCTACGCCAGGGCGAGGTCATCGAATCTCTGATCGAGGGCCACTGGCAGGTAATGGGCGAGTTCGATCCCCAGCACCACATCAAACTGGTGATCGACGAATGGGGGCCATGGTACAGACCCGGCAGTGAGGCCACGCCAGGAGATATCCTGGAACAGACGCCCACGCTGCGGGATGCGGTCTTCAGCGGCATCACGTTGGATATTTTCAACCGGCATCCGGAAAAGATTGGCATGGCCAACTGCGCGCAATTGATCAACTGCCTCAACAGTCTTTATCTTGCGCACGAAGACAACTTCTGTGTAACGCCGGTCGGTCATGTCTTTGAATTGTATTCGGCCCACCAGGGCGGAAAATCCCTACGCACTATCTTTTCTTCGTCGCAGGTCCACTATGATCGTGACGGCAAGCCCGCGACTTTCCATGGACTCAGCGGTTCGGCTTCTCTGCACGACAAAGAACTGGTGCTCACAGTCGTAAACCCGGATACTACTGAACCCAAGGAAGCGGAGATTGCGATTCACGGAGCGACCGCCCGCGCGGCATCGGCCACCGTGCTGACGCACTCCGATATTCACGCGCACAATACTTTTACCCAAAGGGATGCTGTGGCACCAAAAACGGGGACTCTGACACTCGCAGCAGGAACTACCATGTTTGCCTTTCCGCCAGCCTCCGTCACGAGATTGCTGATGAGTCTAGGGTAGCGGGCGTGGCACCGGATGTCTGGGTAAAGGCAAGGGCTTACGGACGGCGGGTTGGGCGGCCCTGCAGGCAAACGTTTACCATACGCGAGGATCGCCCCCTCAGCTATGGTAACATCCTACTTATTTCTGATCACAGCGCATGGATATTCGTGAAATCGCGCGCCGAGCGAAAGTTTCCACCGCCACCGTCTCCCGCGCTATCAATCGTGTGCCAACCGTCGATCCCCAGCTTGCCAAACGCGTCTGGAAGATCGTCGACGAGTTAGGGTACTTCCCCAATACCCAGGCGCGTGCTCTGGTATCGGGACGGAGCCGTATTTTCGGGCTGATCGTTTCCGAAATAACCAATCCTTTTTTCCCAGAGATCGTACAGACTTTCGAGAATCTGGCCGTCGAGAACAACTACGAAATTCTGCTGACTTCGACCGTGCATGACCCCAAGCGAATGGAATCGTCGGTCCGACGCATGATTGAGCGCCGCGTCGATGGCGTGGCCATTCTGACCTTCGGCATGGAGGATACGCTACTTAACCATCTCCGTTTCCGTAAGGTTCCCCTGGTGTTCGTCGATGTGGGTCCGAACGTTCCCGGAATCGTCAACATACGGATCGACTATTTGAATGGAATTCGCCAGGCAGTCCAACACTTGGCTGCGCTCCGGCACAACCATATCGCTTTTATTACCGGCCCCAGGAATCTGAGATCGGCGATCTCGAGAAGGTCCGCGTTCCAAACGGCGATGACGGAGATCGGCCTTTCCTCCGACCTGATGGTGGAAGGAAACCATCGTATGGATGGCGGGATGCGAGCGCTGATGGAATTTGACAAATTGCGCTATCGGCCGACAGCTGTTCTGTGCTCGAATGATATGACTGCTATTGGAGTGCTGCGAGAAGCGTACGACCAGGACATCCGGATCCCAGACGACCTATCCGTCATCGGGTTTGACGATATCAGGCTCGCCGAGTTCACGATTCCTCCATTGACCACGGTGCAGATGTCGCAGATGGAGCTGGCAAAAACCGCATTTCATGCCTTGTTGAGCGAGGTGCAACGCGAATCGCCTTCCACCGAGCGCAGCGAATACGATCTAAGCACCAACTTGGTGCTCAGGCGTTCGACGGCAATGGCGCGGGCGGGTTCGCAGGCAGCGAAGACCCGCAAGACGGATCTGGCATCGCGAACGCCGTAATCCAAGATTCTAGCAAGAGTACCTGTTCGATCCTCCCCGGGTGTGAAAGTAATGTCGGTAGCAAGTTAAAATGTCCGCTTTTCTTAGCACACGATATGTCCGGTTTAAGTTAGACAGCAGCCGTAGCCGTGGCGGTGGGAAAGTGGGAATCCCGCGTACTTTGCGGGATTTCC
>JBEKPH010000056.1:0-32305 GCA_049520915.1 Terriglobales bacterium | reverse complement strand
CTCCGAAGAAGTCGGCGACTGAGAAAAAACCCTACGCGGCTCCGGCATTCCGATTTGAGAAATTGTTCGAAACTAATGCACTCACCTGCGGCAAGGTGATATCCACGCAAGGTTCCTGCAGAAAAATGGGATCGCCTTGTGCTTTCCACCAGAACCAGTCCTGCACGATCGCATCCAATGGAATGTGCTCTTCGCGATAACGATGCGCGATTCCCAAGACCTCGTCTTGGGAAACGTACCGATCCTTGGACTGAAAAAAGCCATACCCCCAGAGGGGAAGCAGCGGCGTGTGCCCGGTGAGGCTTCGGTATTCATGGATCATCTGATCCATTTCCGGGCCGTACATGAAGTAGTAGTCCACCGAATGGCCTGCGAGCGAACTCAGACTCAAGTCCAGTGGGAAGCGATTGTCCACGTAGGTAAGGGAAGCGGTATTCCACATCAACGCGTAGCCCTTGCTCGACAACAGCAACGGAATCGCCACGTCAGTATTATTCTGACCGAGCTCCACAGTGGCTCCGCGGTAGTTGAACAAGCCACTCTGATGCTGCCCCAGACCGTAGAGACCCTCCGAGAAGTCCGCTGAAAAGCGATCGTCGACGTGGAATGTTTTCTCGCCATTCAACTCGACGGGTTCATAAGTTCGCGGGATCGAGTTTCGCTCCTGCAACAGAGTCTCGCCTGCCAACGTGCCGAATCGGATGTTTCCCCACTTCAACGAAAACCCGATCTTCAGCCTGTCGGTTGTGAGCGTCACCTCATCCGCGGTATGTGAGATCTGGAACTTCGCCCCTGGACACGACTCCTTCGAATCAAGCATCCACGGCTGGTTCTGGCCGACGGCGTGGGACGGCTCGGGATTGGCGACAAAATGTATGACTTCTGCACGGCAAACAGAAATATGAACTTGCTCGGCTCCCACCGACACCGCCAGACCGTCCGGAGCCAGCGAATAGTTGACGGGAGGCAGCGGCGGCGTTTCCCACAGCTGAGCTCGGGCATCCGTCGGATTCCGGAGGAAACAGATCGCGAGAAGGAGAGAACTGCTGACACTGACTAGATCGGAGCCCACGACTCTCACAACGTTTGTCGCGCGAAATACCGCTGCCATAATCATCGATACTCCATTCGAGAGATCTAGCAAACGCGTGTTTGTTGATCAGGGTTTTGGACTCTCACTACTAGCTCGCACGCTTATACCGGGCTCATGGCGATTCCACTCATGCACAGAGGCTGGTCTGCACATTTCGCTATCAAAACGTTAAACGGAGCACGTACGCATACTTGACCGGTGGCTGGGAGGGCAGTTGCACGTGCAATCCATCGGGACGCTGCTGGAATTTTGGCTTGGCATCGCTACCCAACAGTGACACGCTCTGTACGGATTGACTTCCCAATGTCGCAGCGAGCGAGCGGATTACCGCTTCCCCGTTCGTCGGCCACGCGAGTCCAATCGCATAGAGCGCATCAGCTTTGGTGGTGAAGCGAAAATCCTCAGGTGTGTAGTGAGCGGTGTCCGTGTCGTGAAACGAACCAGCCGCCACCTTGGTGGGTCCCTCACCATAAGTCTTCCAGGGGCGCGTGCCGTAGATGGCGTCTCCGTTGATGGTCAGCCAGGAACCCACATCCAGAAGTACCTGTTGCGCCTCATCAGGGATGGTGCCGTCGGAACGCGGGCCGATGTTCAGCAATAGGTTTCCGTTCTTGCTGACAACATCGATGAGCTGGTCAACCACGAATTCGGGCGACTTGAAGGTGTCGTCCTTGATGTAGCCCCAAGACTTGTTGCTCACGGACGTATCGGTCTGCCAATAGAGCGCGCGTCTGTCGCCGAGTTGACCACGCTCCACGTCGAGTACACCAGCGTGCTCCTGCATCGCGTAGTCCTTGTAGTTGATGACTCCGACGTGATCGCCATACTTCAGGGAACGGTTGTAATAGAACGCGGCAAAAAGCGTCAGATTCGGGCGGATCGATGCGTGGCCGATCCACCAGTCGAAGTAGACGATATCGGGATGATATTTCTCAACGAGTTCGGCGTCGCGGGCAAGCCAGTCGTCGGCCCACGCCGACGAAACATAGGTGAAATCATTGCCGACGGGAGTTCCCCACTGATACACGCCGGGGTGTGCCGGACCATAGAAGGCGGCGTATTGCGGGTCGTTGACGTCCGATGGGATCTTGCGGCCCACGCCCATGAAGAAATCGTGTTCCACACGATGCGACGACACGCCAAAGTGCAGTCCCTCGGCTCGCACTGCCTTCGATAGATCGCCAATCACATCGCGATGCGGTCCCATTTTGGCCGCCGTCCAGTCGCTCAACCCGCTATCGTACATGGCAAAACCGTCGTGATGTTCTGCGACCGGTACGACGTACTTTGCGCCGGCTTTTTTGAACAGCGCGGCCCATGCAGAAGGATCGAAGCGCTCCGCCTTGAACATAGGAATGAAATCTTTGTAGCCGAACTTGTCCAGTGGTCCGTAGGTAGCGATGTGGTGCTTGTACGCGTCGAATCCGGGCTCATACATGTTTCGCGGATACCATTCGCTGCTAAAAGCCGGAACCGAATAGACTCCCCAATGAATGAAAATGCCGAACTTCGCGTCCTGATACCACTCCGGAGGCTCGTATTTCTGCAGCGACTCCCAGTCGGGGCGGAACGGTCCTTGGTAAGCAATGGCATCAACTTCTTTCAGCAGGGCTGCTCGCTGGGCGTCGTACTTGCTGCTCGCCTTTTGCCAGATCTGATCGATCTTTGCCGGATCCTCGGAAGCGGTGGGAGCGGTGGGGCTTTGAGCGTACACGACCGTCAGAGCGAAACAAGCCAATGCGATAGCACGGAACCAGCGACTCAATAACCAACGAATCGATAATGATGAGAACAATCGATGCGACCTCATAACCTCCTCAAAGGCAATCTGGGTGTGTTGCCCTGTACCGAACTGCACTCCAAGGGAGTGCCTCGCCAGACTCGATTCTCAAAGCGCTCGCGGTTCCAGAGCGCCTTAACATGAAGTTCTCTTAGTTCCTTACTCCGGGAGCGTCTTGGATCCTTTCACCTGAAATGTGCCTGCAACCGATGGTGCTTCGGTATCCGGCTGACCACCCCCAACGGAAACGGAGTATCTGCCCTTCACAATGATCGTTGTGCCGGCTTCGGTGACCATGCTCAAGTCGCGATCTCTCAGCTCGAATCGCAATGTCTGCGATTCGCCGGGCTTTAGATGAACGCGCTTAAATCCACGTAGCGCGCGCAATGGCGCCCCGGCAACGTGTGGGAAGACCAGATAGAGCTGCGCTACCTCGTCTCCCTCTCGTTTGCCGGTGTTGGTAACCGTCACTTCCGCGGCGAGAGGATCACCCGCCTTGATTGCACTCTTCGGTAGCGTCAACCCACTATAAGAGAACGTCGTGTAGCTCAAGCCATATCCAAACGGATAAAGCGGCTTGCCCTCGAAATAGCGATACGTACGCCCTTTCATTTCGTAATCTTCGAAAGGTGGCAACTGTTCGACGCCGGTATAGAAGGTAACCGGAAGGCGTCCGGCCGGATTGTTCTTGCCGGAAAGAGTCTCCGCGACGGCCGCGCCGCCTTCTTCGCCCGCATACCAGGACTCCAGAATCGCATTGGCGTGTTCTCGAGCCCAGTTCACGGCGAGCGCGCTACCATTGGCCAGCACCAGAACCACAGGCTTTCCCGTCGCGGTTGCCGCTTCGAGCAACTCCTCTTCGGGTTTCGGCAAATCGATACTTGTGCGGTCGCCACCTTTGAACCCTTCCTCGCTGACCGGCATTTCTTCGCCTTCGAGTTCGCTGGTGATTCCCAATACTGCTACGACAACGTCAGCGGCGCTAGCCGCTGCAATCGCTTCGGGGCTGGGCTTGGGATCGTACTTCGACCAGATCAGTTGAACTCGTATGGGTCCTGCCTTGGGTTTTGAGTATTCGACCTTGAGCGAGACTCTCTTGCCCTGCTCGAGATGAACGTGCCCGACTTTTGCCTCTCCGATATCGTCGTCACCGGCCCAACCCTGAGCCACGGGTTTCCCATTCACCGATACTTTCGCAAAACCCGCTTGAAAGCGCACACCGATGCTGTAGTTCCCTGTGTCGGTGGGCGCGAGAAAACCGTTCCACTCAATCCGGATCGGGTACTGTTCCCTGGCCTCTTGGGGAATGTCTTCCGCCTCCAAATCAACGGTGGCGACGTCGCGGGTGGCGAGAATGGTCGGCTTGCCGCCGAATATCTCCCCAGTAGCGAACTCCAGCTTGAGACCCGGCTGCCCTTCGCTCGTCGTGAAAGACGAGGCAGGAACTGCGTCGCCATCGCTGCGCAAAAATTGCGTGCCCTGCACACAACTGACTAGCGCTTCCGGAAATTCCGCCTTGATTCCTTCGAGCACGGAAACAGTGTGTGTCGGGACGCCGTTGTAATTGCCCAGCAGGTATTTCGTTTGGTCTGCGAGCGGCCCAAGCAATGCGATTTTGAGTGTTCCTTGCTTTAAGGGAAGTGTGCCGTCGTTTTTGAGCATAACCATCGATTCACTGGCGAGTGCGCGCGCCATTGCGCGATGTTCTGGAGTATCGAGCTCTTTTTCGTCAATCTTCGAATACGGTACCGCCTCTGGCGGATCGAACATGCCCAACTTCATTCTCGCCGTGAACAGGCGAATTAGTGCGGTGTCGATCTCACTTTCCTTCAAGAATCCTTGCTTGTATGCGTCGAGGTAGGGCTTGTAGTCGTGGTCGTCTTTTACTTTTGCGAAGTCTATACACTCGTTATCCATGCCGCGTTGCACGGCCAGCGCGGAGGCTTCGGGCTGGGACTTCGTGAAGTGATGATCGCGAAAAATGTTGATGACAGCCTCGCAATCCGAGACCACGTAACCCTGAAAGTCCCACTTGCCACGCAGTTGATCCTGTAGAAGGAATTCGTTTACGCAGGCCGGCTGCCCATTGATGCTGTTGTAGGCGCACATCACCGATCCGGCCTTCCCCTCGGTCACCGTCGCGCGAAACGCGGGCAGGTAGGTATCTACTTCGTCGTGCTTGCTGACTTTCACGTCAGCTATGTGGCGAGTCGTCTCTGGGCCACTGTGTACCGCGTAGTGTTTGGGAGTCGAAATGACACGATAATATTTTGGATCGTCGCCCTGAATGCCGGTGACAAACGCCACGCCCATGCGCGCTGTCAGAAATGGATCTTCGCCGTAGGTTTCCTGACCGCGTCCCCACCGTGGATCGCGAAAGATGTTGATATTCGGAGCCCAGAAGTCCAGCCCCTCAAAAATGTCGCTGTGACCGTCGCGCATGCCGCGAACGTAACTGGCGCGTCCTTCGGTGCCGATCACGATCGCCATACGGTGGATCGCATCGGCGTCAAATGTTGCGGCCAAGCCGATCGGCTCCGGAAACTCCGTGGTTCCGTCGCGGGCCACACCATGAAGCGCTTCGCTCCACCAATCATAGTCCGGAATGTTCAGACGCGGCACCGCCCGAGACTGGTTTACCAGTTGAGTCACTTTTTCTTCGACGGTCATGCGACGAACAAGATCCGCAGCGCGCTGCTCGGCCGACAAGCTCTGGTTCGGATATCCGAGTTGTGCTGTGTTTTGCGCGAACAATCCGGTCACGGACAGAAATACAACTATCGAGATCAAAACTCGCGAGTAGTGCGCGTTCATGGGGAAGTTCGCTCCATCAGGAATTACTCACTTGAATCTCGTGGTACATGCATACCTCTCATGAACAATGCTCGATAGAGGCACAGACACCACAACTTGATTTTGTGACGCTGCGCGGTACGTAAGTTTTCCGCTCGCCAGTTCTGATTCGTTGACCGCTCTGCGGAGATTTGGTCATTGTTCGATCGAGACCACAGTCACAGACTTAGGTTCGAGCTGCAGAATCAACTTGCCACCTTGTGCCCTCGCCGAAATCGGCTTGGGCACGACGGTGTTCGGAAGCTCGAAGGTGTTCACGCTGTCCACCTTGGGCGCAGTGAGTGTCTCTCCCACGGCGGACTTGGTGCTAATCCCAGTCACGGTCAACTCGACCTCCGCCGCTTGATGGGGATCGACATTCGTGATCTCCACCCATAGTTTCCCGTCTTTGCTTTTTGCCGCAATGGCATCGACCCGTGGCAGGGTGAAGCCGCCGTGTTTGTAGCTACCCGTATCAAACATAACGGGGACGAATGTGGAATCCTGGAATGGCACGTACATTTTGTAAACGTAGTAGGTCGGAGTTAGCACCATCTTCTGGTGATCGGTCAGTATCATCGCCTGCAGGACATTGATCATCTGGGCGATGTTAGCGCCGCGCACGCGGTCGGCGTGGCGGCCAAAGATGTTGATATTCAGCGCGGCCAGTATCGCGTCGCGCAAGCTGTTCTGCTGCACAAGAAACCCCGGGTTGCTGCCGGGCAAAGGCGCATACCAGCTGCCCCATTCATCAACCACGAGCGCGACCTTCTTCTGCGGATCGTACTTGTCCATGATGGCGGAATGCTTTTCGATTAGGTCATTCATCTCTAACGTCGTCTTGAGGATCTGCGCGTACTCGTCTTCTCCGAAATCTACCGACTTAAACGCAGGCGGCCACTTCACGACCGTGTAACTGTGCAGGGAAAGGCCGTTGATGTCCCAACTCCACGTGTGTTGCTCGTAGGCCTTCATGACGGTTTCAGTCCAGTCGGTCCAGCGCTGTTCGCCGCCGCCCGGGCCAACGGCGATCTTCAGCATTTGATCTTTCTCCGCCTGCGCAGGATTGTAGTTGCGAACGAACCGGCTGAAGACCTTCATCCGGTCCAGATAGTAACCGGGCGTCATGTTGCCGCCGCAGTCCCAGCTCTCATTACCAAGCCCTAGCGATGCAACTTTGTACGGCGCCGGATGCCCGTTCTCCGCGCGGTCCTTCTCGAGCGTCGTCGCCTGCGCGGCCGTCATGTACTCCAGCCAATCGGCCGCTTCCTGAGGAGAGCCCGAGCCTAGGTTGACAGAGAGGTAAGCCTCGCTCCCGATCTGGTCGATGAAGTCCATGAATTCGTGGGTCCCAAAAGTGTTCGGCTCAATCACGCCGCCCCAGTTGGGGTTCAGCCTCACCACACGCTGTGGCCCGATAGCGTCGCGCCAGTGATATTCGTCGGCGAAGCAGCCTCCGGGCCAGCGTACGTTCGGCACATGGATCGCTTTGAGTGCGGCCACCACATCATTGCGAATGCCGCGTGTATTCGGAATAGTCGAATCGGAGCCAACCCAGACGCCGTCGTAAATGCCGTGTCCGAGATGCTCGGCGAACTGCCCGAAAAGATTGCGGTCGATCTTCACACCAGCTTTGGAAGGGTCGATCGACAATTCGACTTTCTGTGCAGCCACGATCGGCGGCGTGATAGCCGTGACAATCAGTGCGAGACCGATAAGAAGCGAACGCATGGGAAGTAATGCTCTTTGATGTGGAAGCGGTAGTGTCAAGGAGCAGCAACGAACGAATATTCTCGTCGCCAGGAGAATATCGACTTGACCTTTCGGGAAATGAACCGTGGATTGAGATCCACGAGCGAGTATGACGTCCATCTATTCTTCTCCCCTCTCCGCGACTTGTGCGGGGCTAGTATCTCTGCAGAAAGCACAAAATAGCTCAAGCACGTTCGAGGCAGGCTTCAGTCCGTATCAGTTTCCTCGCTTGGGGGTGCCGCTCTGTTCTCAAGGCGACCGGGTGCCAACGCCGTCGAATGGCGAAGCACAAGTTTCGTCTTAAGCGGATATACCTGCCGTTCACTTCCATATCGGGAGGGTTCCAGAGAATCGAGCAATCCGGAGAATGATAAGCTGGCGATCTCGGTCTGCGACATCTGCACCGTCGTCAGTGGTGGAGTCATGAATTGGGCCAGTCGGATGTCATCGAACCCTATGACCGACAAGTCTCGCGGAACGTTGAGAGAAAGGTCGAAAGCCGCCCTCATTACGCCGATGGCGGTCATATCGTTTGAGCAGAGCACGGCCGAGGGGGGATCTGGCATGGCGTTCAGAACGGACAGAGCTCCTCTACCGGCTTCGATCGTGTGATCCCCGTCGATGAACAGTTCTGGAAAAAGCCTTAAATCAATTTCCTTCATGCATTTTTCAACGGCGGATTTGCGCATGGTGGCAGTTTTCAACTTTTGAGGTCCGCCGATAAAGGCAATGCGCCGGTGTCCCAATGCCGCCAAGTGCTGTACCGCCTGGCGGATCCCGTGCTCGTAATCGATCTGAACGGTTTTGAGCAGCGGGCCGTCTGGATCGGCATCGACGGCCACTACAGGAACATTTCGCGCAGTTAGAACACTGATCAGGGGCGCTTCGCCGCCAAAGGTCAGAATCGCGACGCCTCCCACCCTACGCTCAAGCATTTGCCGACCGGTTACTTCCAGCAATCGTGGATCGTAGTCGATTGAACTCAACAAGATCTCGTAATTGAGCTGAAGGCCTAATTTCGCGAACGTTTGTACGATCTCAGGGAAGAAGGGGTTGGTGATCTCCGAGACAATCAGGCCAAGAGTACGACTGTGACCGCGAGCCAGCGCACGGGCGTTGGTGTTCGGATAGTACCCATTTTTTTCAATTATCTTCCGAACGCGCCTGGCCAGGACTGGGTCGACTGAGGGATCGCGATTGATCGCGCGCGAGACGGTCGCGGTCGAGACTCTAGCCAGTATCGCGATTTCCCGAAGAGTCATTCTTGTATTCTAAGTTAGCGTTACAGTTATCGAATATACATTGAAGAAGCGTACACCTTCTCCTTATTCTTGTGCGGGGCCAAATTGAAGCTAAGGCCCAGTCTTAGAGAACGAGGAAAGGTCGAATGTCATCCGGAATGCATTCGGCGCTTTTCGGGCTCGAGGTGGAGCCGGAACCCGCCCACGGAAGGCCGTCGGCGTATTTCCCGGAAATACCTGGATACATGACTTGTATATTGAGTCCGAGGAAAGAACTGAGACGCTGCAAATCCCGACATACGGACCTAGAGCGGTCCACGCCTTCCTGTGTGCCACCGGCTCCGCGATGTTCACCCTGGAGGCCTCACCCGGATCGCGAAGCACAAGCGCCTTCATGTCTGTACTCGGTGCGGAATAGTCGGTACAGTTATCGATGCCACCCAGAAGCAGTGAAGAACTGATGCCGAGCATTTGGGGTGTGGAAACTGGTTTTCTCTGGCGACGCTCGTGTACCTCCATCGCCACTGCAAGAGGAGCCGATGCGGCCTTTCCATAAACGGACCAATCTACCGCTTATGAATACACGAATGAAGGATATCGCCAAAGACCTTGGGCTATCCGTGATCACCATTTCCAAGGTTCTGAGAAATCATCCTGACATCGGATACGAGACGCGTGAGCGGGTTCTCGCTCGCGTGAAAGAACTTGACTATCGTCCCAACCTGGCCGCGCGCAGCTTGGTGACCGGGCGCTCGTATCTTGTAGGCTTGGTGGTTCCTGATCTGCTTCACCCATTTTTTACCGAAGTTGCGAAATCCCTCTCCGATGTCTTGCAAGGAAGCGGCTACTATTTGATCGTTTGCTCCTCCGACGAAGATCCGGCTCTGGAAGAGGTTGCGATCAATCACTTGCTGGCGCGCCGGCTCGACGCGTTGATCATTGCATCGTGCCACACGACAGCTGATATTTTTTTCCGCATTCAAAAGCAGAACACACCCTACGTATTGATCGATCGATGCTTTCCTGGCCTTTCCACGAACTTCATCGGAGTGGATGATGAGTCCGTTGGGATGCTCGCAACCAGGCACTTGCTCGATATCGGCTGCAAAATAATCGCTCATATCCGCGGGCCGGAGACCAGTCCTGGGATTCGCCGAATGGAAGGATTCAGACGGGCCCTTGCGCAAGCAGGGCTGAAAGTAACAGACGATTACATCATCACAGCACGCAAAGGAGACGTAGGAACGAAACAGGGAGGTGCAGAAGCCATGCGCCAACTCCTGAGTCTTAAGCCCAGGCCTGACGGGTTATTTTGTTTCAACGATCCGTTGGCGATGGGCGCCATGAATTATGCCCTAGATCAGGGAGTACGAATCCCGGAGGATTTGGCCGTCGTTGGCTGCGGAAATCTTCACTACGATGATTCGCTGCGTGTCCCACTCTCGAGCATCGATCAAAACAGCCGAAAAATCGGAGAAGAAGCTGCGCGAATTGCTCTGCGTGTTCTAAACTCGAAAACGCCGCCAAAGCCTGAAACTCTGGTGTTGCAGTCGGAGTTAGTTGTGCGTAAATCAACGCAACGACGGACCCCGAAGAACGCTTCTAGGAGGGCACGAGCGGGGGTCAGGCAATTCCAAAACTGCTAAACCAGTGAGACGGAATCGCAGCATCCTGTGGAACATTGGAAATTCATGGTGAGACCTGGATATATCCGTGGCGAGCCACGCAATACGGAGTCACGGTCTACTCGGGTTGTAAATGTCTTACGCAACATTGTCGAGATCGTCCGTCACCGCGTGGATAGTCCAGCCGTCCTTTCAGTACTGACTGGGGGCGCACCGGACACGCTATCGGGAGGCGCTAACGGCAGAGTAATCTCACACATCTGACCGGACTCCAACTCCAGATGGCGGTGTCATCAGAGTTTCGGCTTGCCAACCTCCTTCACTCCTTCTTCATTGAATCCACCAGCGTTTTAACCGAGGTGCTGCTAGACCCAAAGATCGCTTTAGCCCGGCTTGGGCCGAAAGGCGCCTCGCCCGGAGTGCCCTACCCCCGCCAAAGATTAGAACAAGTCGCTTCTCCTTCCGGCCGAACAACCGCTTCAACGAATCTTTACTTAGGCTTAACTGAGTCTTTACGCAACACCCTTCATTATTGGCATCTTTCTATTTAGCAAGCGCGTACCTGACCCACTCAAATAGATGAAACTATTGGCGCAAAGGAGAACTCCCTCGTGCAATCCATCAAACTCATAGTCATGTTCTTGTTACTGACTTTAGCCGTCATCGCTCAGGAAAACCGATCGGAAGCGGGTCTTCAAGGCGGTATATTGTTTACCCAAGACGCGAGAGGCCAGGACATTAGCCGGCACGCCACCGACTCAGGCAGCTTGCTCCTCTCGTACCGATACCATGTCAAACCGTGGTTTTCTATGGAAGCTGCGTATGGTTTTGGTCGAAACACACAAGAGTTCTCATCGAGCACATCCATCTATGGGCAACGAGCCGACTTACACCAGTTTACGGGTGGTTTTGTATTTAATATTCCCGCTCTTATGCAGGGAAAGATCAGCCCCTATCTCTTGGCCGAAGGCGGCGGGCTCACATTCGATCCCACGAACTCATATGGGTCAGTCGCAGGGGTACCTACACGCCAAACGAGAGGCGCTTTGACCTATGGGGGTGGCGTCGATTATCCCATATCAAAATCTTTATCTTTTCGGGCGGAGTATCGCGGACTAATCTACAGCGCTCCCAACTTCCACGTTTCAAGCCTGAATATGAATACCCTTACCCACACCGCGCAACCCTCTCTCGGTATCGTCTTTCGATTCTGACCAACTCGTTGTCCACAACTTGCAATCGATTCAGACCTTCGTAATCGAAGCGAATCGTCGCGGAAGGGAGACAGGTGATGCCACTGTGAACTTTCCGGATGTTGACCACGAGAACAGCACCTCATTCTGTGATCAGGTCCACTGCAGCGAAGGGCGAGGACCTGAATTTCCCTTTTCCGAAATGAGGACGAAATGAAGTTGCACTTCCGAGCGTTTCGTCTGCGGAACCCCATCGCCGGCAAAGGGAGGTGGTTCGCTGCCGCTCTGGAACAGTAGGATTGTGCGGGGTTATCCAGGAGATCGAACTGCCGGCCAGGGAACTAGCCTTTCACGGTCACGCAGGTTTGTCTCGACGCGCTCATCGAGATAGCCGCAAACTTGCTTAGGATCGCCGACCCACAGTACCGAGTCTACAGCCGTGCGTGGGCCGCGAGATCCGGTCCCGCTTATTCAAGATTCACCGTCCCGACGAGCTACAGTCTCTCCCTGGCCCAATAGTGCAAGAGTGCATCCCGGACAAACTCGGGGGCCGTATCAGGCAGCAATGCCGTTGTCTAGAAGCTCGTCCGTGCCTTCACTCGAATCCTCACGATCCGCCATCGGAAACTGCCCGCCGCGACCTCCGAATCCTCCCGAGGGCAGGGACAGCATCTTCGTGGAGCCGTAGCCCGCCACTTCGATCGCAGGAGTTGAGATCCAGGATCGAAGGATGACGACTCCCTACCGTACATAAGGACGTTTACGCGGCTCGAGCTAGCGCGACGAACTACCGTAAGTTGGCAAGTTTTCAGATTTCTGACCATTGAGTGCGCTAACTTGATCGCCCGACAGGTGCAAGTGCCCGTCCAGCGCAATGGCGAGCGTACCGACGTCAGCGTCCCGAACAAATTTGGCGGTTTCAATGGCAGCCGAGTCGGGACCCATCGACAACAACACTGCGTTAAGCTCCAGGCTATTCTGCAAGGCTGTAACGAAGCTTTCTTTGATTTTCTCAACCACCGCCTTGCCCAGAGGGCCAGAACGCAACATTTCGGCGAGCATCGCGTTTGCTTCCACCGTTTCTATCTGCGTGAGGATTGACAGCGATCCATCCTTTTCGACCTTGGGGGTGATCTTGACCGTCATCGCACCAGTTCCCTCCATAACTTCCATTGGCGTTTTCGACGCAGCGGCGTCCAGGCACACCCAGCGTTCAAAATGCAACTGGACCCAGACATTGGTTGTCGGGGAGGAAATGCCAACGATAGCTTGCTGAATTGCAACCTGCTCGCCACATGGGGCAGAGTGAGCGAGTTGAGACCGCAATATAGGTGTAATGGATTGCTGCAGACCACCCAGATTTGAGCTCATCTGGAGGTGGACCAAATGATCGATATTTGTTGCGGGCATGCTAGAAATCGTTCCAGAGGTTGAAACCACAATCGTCTGACTACCTATGGTTACAGAATTCGTTGAGGGCGGCATCGTGAAGATGGGTTGCTCTTCTGCTGCGTCCGGAAGGGCGTACATTTCTTTTCCCAACACACGCTGTTGCTCGCGAAAGTCAGCCAGGGCCTCCTCAGTTTTGTGAGATGAGCTGATGAGCTTCCCCTTCTCCGCAGTCAGATCGGCGATCTCCGCATCAAGTACCTTTGCCCGGTCCGCTAGCCGGTGATCGGCGCGAATCAATTTCGCGGTGACTTGGTTTAATGCGCTTTTCTGTTGTTCTGAAAACCCTTGCACGAAAGCCCTGTTCAATGTGCGTGCCTTCTCCAGAGACTCATCAAAAGCAGCTTTCTTGGCGGGCCACTGCGTCCTCGCACTCTCCTCGTCCAGTAGGGTCCGCAAATCTTCCAGTTTTCCGACGACTGTCCTCGTGCTCTTTAGAAGAGAGAGGTACGCTGATACCTGCGCTGGCATGGCTTGAGCCGCCAACGCGTGACGAAAGAGTTCCAGTTCAGTTTCGTCGCTCGGTTGCAGAGCGGGGGGATCGGCCGTCGTTCTTGGACCGCCAGGCCCCATGCCAGGACCATCTGGGGGCTTGGGGAAATTGAGCTTGATGCCATCGGTTCCGATGCTAACGCTCGGGATGGGGAGCCCCGCGCCGGCAGGTGGCTTTTGCCCAAATCCTTTCCAAGAAAGCTGTAACATTAATAGGGCGGTCCCGAGCATAAATGACACTAAAGGCGTCGATGGGGTCTTGTATTGCGGCTTCATCACAGTCTCCGTACGCCGTTGGGCTGTAAGTGTGGTCACCCCAGCGGCAGCCATCCCGAACAATCCCGTCCTCTGCGCACGGAATCAGAGCGTCTTTGCTCGAAGCTCAACAGGCGGATGCAATTAGGAAAATGAACAAATCAAGAACGAACTCTTTTATCGACGTCTTCGAGAACTCCTTAGACTTCGACGCGCGTTTTAGGGAGCCAGCCTTGGCCTCGCCTCCTCGCGCCGGACACTAACTAGGATCCCAGAGCGCCCGACAGACTGGGCTCACGACCCAGGTTGTCATATCTTTAGCCTGAGATTCTTATCGTTCGCGGGCGGGTTGTGTCTTAGGTGCGATAAATAGGTTAAGGAAGCGTAAAGAGTTTGTGAAGCGGTGTAACCATCAGAGCTGTCTATCTATAACTGTCGGGTGAGGACACTCTGAGTCTTCCCGATGGTGGGGACTGTATGACTAACTGCTACCGGCGGTTTGCCAATATAGCGAGAGTATGAGACGGGCGGTTCCTCGGCTTGGCCTTTTCGTTTCACGACCATTTGAAAGATCTTGACCACGCGCTGAGGGCGAGAGCGTAGTCCACTTTGTGCCATGCACGGAGCGATGAGTACAAAACTTTACCGTTACTTAACTAACACTTAACAACGAACCGCAACGGTGTGTATTCAAATGTCCTAACAATCTCTGAGCGTGCGTTGAAATTAAGAGGAGGATGTTTAACTTCACCGCTCGTCAGAGCTGTACCTCCCTCCGGTGGTACAGATCCCGTTGCAGGTCTGCCGGACTCACTCTCCTGCCTCGACAGACTTCAACGGGAAATAGTTCTGGCGGTTTGGAAGCTCGACAAACGGTAAGAGTATGACCCGAGTACTGATTCTAATTCTGGCGATATCGACTCTAGTTGTGGCGCGCGATAGGAAAGCAAAGGCCCAGCCAGGGCCTTATGCATTTACCAGCAAAGCGTCTGCCCAAACGCTCAAAGTGCTCATCGTCCAAGCGAATCTCAGGGAAGGTTACGCGCTCGATTCCGACAATCAGCTCCAGTTTCGCTTCTCGAAACCAGCCCAGATGCCCGTCGTGGATGCGATTTTCACGGCCTCAAGCATGTGTAAGGGGATGACCACAAAAAAGGTGTGGTCGTACACCTTGGTGGAACTCAAGGGCACAACAAAGGTAACTGTTCAGCCTGTTTGGGAATATCCGGATGACTACTGCCGAACGCAAACTCAGAAGTTTATATGGAGCCGGCCAGAGGAGATTGCGGCGTTTCAAGCAATGCTAGACGGGGCGTCCACTTCGAGTGCGCAGTCTCCGAGTCCAGCTTCGCAATCGGCTACTCCCGCTTCTGCTCGAGCTTCGGCGGATCAGCAGCGGCGAGCGAAACAACACGCGGCATGTCTGGATTTGGCGAAAGACAATCCCAGCATTTCTTGCAAGTGAGCATGTTCCTGCAATATTCAAGCCACATGTTTCTTGTCCGATGCGTCTGCCGGTGTCGAGGCTCAAACGGACATGACCAGATCGGGCCCGCTAGTTGCGCATCCAGATTTCCTGTGCCGCGGCGCGCTTCGGGCTGTCGACAACGTAGGGCGTGATCAGGATCAGCAGTTCGTCATCCTCTTCCTGCGCGGAACGCTGCGATGTGAGGACGCCAAAGCCGGCGACGGCGGAAAACGCAGGCAGTCCGCTCAGGCCCTTCTCGTCGGACCTGGTGATCATTCCGGCAACGGCCGCCGTTTCTCCCTCTTTGAGCAGGGTTGCTCCCTTGTACTCACGATTGAGAATGATGGGATTGCCGTTCACTGTTGTGGCACTCAAAGTGCGGAATTGTATCTCCAGATCGAGCGACACACTTGAAGTGCCGTGAACCAGAGTCTTCGCCTTTAGCACCAATCCGATGTCCTCATAACTAACGGACGGAATCGTCGAACTCGAGGCACTCGTGAGACTGGAAATCTGCGAGGAAGACAAGCCGAGAGACTGCAACGTCGATGTACTGACAGAATTGGTTATCGACGAATAACTGGAGATCTGAATGGGATACCGCGACCCCATTTTAAAAGTGGCGTCCTTCTGCTGAGAAGCGTGCAACTGGACATGATCGAGCGACCGTGCGGAACTGTCATTTACGGAAAGGTCGGCGGACAACTGATCGAGGCTCAGCCCGAAGAAACTGATTCCTCCTCCAAAGGTTGTCAGCGGGTTACTCAGAATCGAATTATCCTCGCTCTCCAGCGTTGCCAGAATAGCGGCCTCACTCTCACCGCTATTTACCCCTGAGAGAGCGGCCCCAAGGCTGTAGAGATTGAAACTATCTGGTACGTGCAGCCCGATCTGCCGAGCATAGGTGCGACTCAATTGAAAGACTTGCAGGTCGAGCATGACCTCCGGCTTTTCGCCCGTCATCTGTCCGAGAAACTGCGTCGCGGCTTTCAACGCCGCTTCCGTCCCACGCAGGGTAATCGTTCTGGACGCGACATCAAGACTCACGAACTTGAGGTCAAAGAGGGTTCTTAGTGAGACCATAATTTCGTTTAACTCCTGGCCTGAATCGGCGCCAGGGATGTAGAAAGAGCGCATCCCCGTGCGATCGTAGATGCGGTGGTTCTCGGGATTGTCGACGACGGCAAGAAGAACTGTATCTTCGAGCGCCACGCTAAATGACTTTGTGACTGCGGATGCGAGCCGCATCGCGGTCGCGAAATTTGCGTTGTCTAAATCGAATCGCACATGACGGTTGGGGAAGTTGTCGTCGAAAAGTACCGAGAGCCTATAGCACGCGGCAATCGCAGTGAGCAAACCCTTTGAATCGCCGCGATAGTGAATATCACGCGGCCCGTCGAGCGGCTTGCCGACTAGAGCATCTTTGCTGGTGACCAATTGCGCCCCCGCGGTCGGGAGTGTTTCTGCGCCGAGACAGCCCGCGGCGAACAACAGCGCAACTCCGGCTGATACCCATCTCATAATGACTTAGTTCGGAAACGTGATGCGTTACTTTGCAAGTAAGGTTGCGCCCACCCTTAGTCAATGATCAGCGTCATCGAGGTCGACGCCGTGATCGACGACGAAGAGGTATCGGCACCCGCGATGATTAAGGTATACGTTCCCTTCGCCGCGTTTGTAGAACTCGATGACGATCCCGAACCACAGGAGGATATTCCAAAGCTCAGAGCGGCAATAAGAAAGAGTCCCGCGTACGCCCGGAATTTCTTCGGGCGAGATCCTAGTAGTCCAACGAGAAGAACGAATGCCATGCTCATTCCCGCTTTCGCAACATTCAAGCTCGAGTTTGGACGATTGTTGGTTCCAGAACGCATCACGCTAGCAGTGAACAAGCGCTTAGTATTTGATCCTTTTGCCGAAGCGTTAGCACATACTGACTCGCTGGTGTAGATGATCATTGTGGTCGTGACCGCGCTGGTTCCGGAGACGGTGGCATCGGAGAGGGAATAGCACGCATTCGACAGCGACGAGTTGACCGACACGCTCCACCCGATGGTACCGGTGTAGCCGTTCTGTGGCGTGATGGTGATGGTGGAAGTACCTGAGCTACCCGCGGAAACCGTCAGGTTAGTGGCCGCCAGCGAAAAAGATCCGCTGGACGACGACCCACCCACTGTCAACGCAAGCGAGCTAGCTGAAGGCGCATAGGTCGAATCGCCAGAGTAAGTCGCTGTAACAACATGAGAACCGGCGGTACTGGACGAAAAAGCGTAGGTGGCCGAGCCGTCTATGAGGGCAAGGGAGGAAGCCTCGGTGGCGCCATCCACTTCAATTGTCAAAGTCCCAGTCGGCGTGGTTGTGCTCGAAGCCGAACCCGGGACCACTGTAATGGTAATCGTGTCGTCCGCACCGCTCGTGGGCGTGGTCGTTGCAGCGGACAAAGTTGTTACTGACGGTTCTAACGACGAGGCCGGTATCGTAGGCCAAGTTCTCAGCAGGTTGGAAAAGTCGACAGAACCGAGACCGGACGCCTCGTCATAGCCGGTACCGGCCGGATACTCGGATTCTCCTGAGGAAGAGCAATAACTCGAACCGGCGCCGCATTGGTTTCCGCCGCTGGTGATGTCGTGAAAAGCTGAAGCGTACGTAGTTGCGTTGGAAGCTAGCGTGTAGAGCGTGGAGTTGACCACGCCTTGTCCGGTGGAGTTCAGCTTCTGATTAATGATGGCCAGCATGCCCGCAAAAATCGGAGCGCCGAAACTTGTGCCTCCGGCTACCGTGAGATAGTCATCGTTGCTGTCGCGAAAACCGTTCGAGCAACTTCCAGTAATGCCCGTCCAGCCCGAATCGCTGGAACAGAAAAGGTATCCGGGATTGCTGGGCGAGGCCGCCAAGGAAATATCCGGAACCAACCGATAACTTCCGGAAGGGATGCCCGTTACCCCGGTTTGCCAACTGGGCCGAACCGTCAGCGTGCTTATGCCGCCTCCACCGGAAGAAATTCCATTCGACGAAGAATCATCATTCCAGACCTGCTCCGGAATGTAAGACAGCGCCGAGCTGATGACATCGCTACCGCCGCTGGCGGACTCCCAGTACGTCGCACTATTCGAACCGCCATCGATGTCGGCGGAGGGGAATTCGGTTCCACCGATGCCGGTGACATACTGGCTGTCGGAGGGGAAGTCAACCGCGAGTGCTTCCTGCTGAGCTAGGGTCAGATTGCTGTACCCGTAACAGTCGGTCGAACCGCTGTCCCCGGAGGCGGCGACAATGCTCTGCCCCTGTGCGGCAGCCTGTTCCAAGATGCTATTAAGGGTTGCGTAGTTGCCCGAACCAAGGTCAGTCTCGCAATCTCCGTAGCTGACACTAATGATCGGGGATATCCGTGTATCGACGGCGTAGTTGATGGAGTCCCAAACGCTGTAGTTGGAGTTGTCACCGACGTAGACGAGATAAATTGAGGCGCCCTTGGCGATGCCGCCCGAATATTCCATATCGAGGTCGGATTCGGCTTCGTCCCCCGAACTGACCGCTGGGCTTCCGGAATTTGGGACGAGGACCAGCGTGGGTTCCTTGACCGTCAGCTCGGCTGCGTTCTGAAAGTTTTCCACGTCAGATAAATAGACCTCCGACTGCCCTACCACGGCGATCGACTGGCCCGTCCCAGTGTAGCCAGAGTTGTAAGCTGCCGCTATGTCATAAACAGTGGCTACATCTTTGGGTGTGAGAAAATTGTTTCCCGATTCGCTGGACGTGAAACTCGGCTTCGCTTTGAGGTGGGGCTTGGGTCGGAAGCTCGATAAGTTCATTATCGATTGCACCACCGCCGAAAGCGTTGCTGGCACGCTCAAATCTTTCGACGGAGCGTAATGCGTCTCACCATTAACACTGTAGTAATGCAGTGCGGCGCCGAAGGCAGCTGCGACCTGTCCGGCAGTACCAGAGAAGGTGATACGGTTCTTGCTGCGCGAAACGCCGTCGATCGTAAACCCCTGTTGCTCGAGCCACGACTCCACCTTCGCGATATCGGAGTCGGCGACGCCAAACTGCTTGGCGAACTCGTCCGGAGTGAGCCACTGGTGATACGACGCGGAAGACGAGTTCTGCTGTGCAGAGATGAGAGCTTGTAGTTTCGCCTCTTGGGAGGCAGTGCGACTAAAGACAATGCTAATGCCGCCGACCTTCGTTCCTGGGGGTATTTGGCCAGTATCGTTTGCTTGCCTCGCCATTGGCGGATGAGTTCCTGGGATGGTTGTCCGCTGCGCGTTGTCAATCGCCGCCGTGATCCGAGGCGCTGGTGTTGTCTGTGCCAGCAATACCTCGCTTAGAAGCCATAGGACGACGAATACGAACGATACTCGACTTTGGCTCTTGGAGTTAATGAGCCTTATCTTACTCATCTTAGAACTCGCTTCTCTGCAAACTGGACCTGCAGTAATCTAACCAGAAACCACATGCCGACCGAAGCAGTAAACTGTCGTCTCCCTCAGGAGCTATAGCCCGAGTCTTTAATTGGCCCTTGGCAGCGCGGATAAAGTCGCGGCCCTTTCAAGACCGATTCAAGAGATGGCTTCGCGATCTCAATCAAGAATTCCGCTAAGGACAGATAATCATTTACGTAAAGATGCGGTTGGCCTTGTCCCTTGTGTAAATGCCTCGTTATGTTTCTGTAAAGTTATGCATTCGCCAAGAAAAACACTCGGTTGGCCACATTCGCCATTCGAGACTGAAAGTAATCTGCCAAAGTAACGGCGGAGCCCGTTTTGGGGAAGAGCACTTCACCGGACCCCGCCGCGCGGCGCGGCATTGAATCAACAAGCGCCGCCTCCGTTTGCTGCCATGCCCCCTCAATACCACGGCAGCAACATCAGCTCTATCGAGACTTTCCCCTTGATTAAAATCGACCCAAAAGCAATTACTGGACCGTTATGCTCATCTCGGTGGCCGGTATGGCCAGCATCTGGCCATCCGGATGAACCACATTGGCATCCGTGAGCGTCAGCCTTGAGAGCCCCGCACTCTTTGCCAGAAATGTGACGGCGATCGCGGCACCGTTGCCGGATGCTCCGCCGCTCCCCCTGGGCCGCAGTGCAGTGCACTCCAAAACTCCGGCAGAAGTGTCTTCTCGATGTGAGAGGGCGACAATCTGATCTCCCTGATCGAGGAAGCCGCCGTTGGAGACGTTCACCACTTCTAGATGAGACGGATCGTATACAAGACGCAGAGGCACGGAGGATGCATTCTCGACGTTCGATAGCATCACGTTAACCGCAAAAGTTGCCCCTGCCCGAGTAGATACGGAAGCGGGATCGAACGCTGCAGAGGTCTTGGCCGCGGCCAACTGAGAAACAGAAACTGGAACGATCGACGCGGGCTGTCCCTTGGCGCCGCCCACGGCCGGACGATTCTCAGCGGAATGTAACTGGATGCCGTTGGCGGTGCCCACGTCCAGAGTCCGGCGGTTGAGCGCAACGATTTCGCGTGCCCGCACGATATGAGGTATCAGCGCAAACACAATTTCATTATTGACCGTCTCCTTGCTGGTTTCAGAGAACAGATATTTCAGCACCGGAATATTCGACAGGCCGGGAATTCCGCTGATCGACTTGGTGTCCTGGGTCTCGAACATTCCTCCCAACAGATTGACTTCTCCATCTTTCAGTCGTATCTCATGCTCGATCTTCCGTTGACCGATCTCTGGCTCGCTGATACCTCCGATGCTCACGTAGGAGGTAACTGAAGAAACGTCGAGCGAGATCTTCATGCCGATGTCTCCATTGTCGAAAACGCGAGGCGTAATATCGACGTTGACCCCAACATCGAGATACTGAAATTGCGTGTTCACAAGTGCGCTGACTGTCGTCGACGAAACTCCGGACGAATAGGATCCCGTGGCGGTGGGCACGCGCTCGCCAATCTTCAGCGAAGCCTTCTGCCCATTGATCGAACGCAATTGTGGGTTTTGGATGATCTTCGTAGAGCTGTCGCTGGCCAGTGCATTCAGGCTAGCGGCTCCGATGGTTACCTGAAAATCGGTGGCGTTCAAGTTGGCCAGCGAATTCAGGCTGAGAGAGTCGCTCGTAGACGATGTGGAATTAGAACTGCTGCTCGAACTACCGGAAGAACTCGTTGTATTGCTCTGCAATTGCACGCTCGCGCTGCTCGGCGGGTTGATCCCAAGATTCTTGACCTTGTCTCGACTGACCTGCATGACGGCAACTTCGACAATGACTTCCGGAGGCGCCTTATCGATGTCGTGGACAACTTTCTCCGCCAGCAAGATCTGGTCCGGTGTGCCGCGCATTACAATCGCCTGCTGGGACGGCAGTTGCTGGATCCGGCTAACTTCTAATACAGTGCGTACCGCGTTGACAACGTCCTGCAATTCGGTGGGTTGCGACAAATTGGACAAATAGAAGGTCTTTACGACGCTTTGTTCGAGTTCTTTTCGTTTTGCGGGGTTATCGGCTGCGACAAAAATCGTGTTGGGCGTTACCGGCCTCCAAAAAGTCTTGGATTGCAGTGCAAGTGTCTCGAGCGCCTGCAGCAGGTTGATACCCGTCAGTTCGACGCGTATGCGTCGGGAACTGTAATCGGGATCAAAGAGGACGTTGATCCCAGCCAGCCTCCCGATCGTTTCATAAATGACTTTGCTGTCTTCTGAGAGCTTCAAGGTTATCGGCAAATCAGCCACGGGCGCCAACTTTATGGGCCCCTCAATGGCGTCCAGTTCAGCGTTCAAGGCGTCTTCCCCGCCGTTCGAATCGGGCGCGTTCGGCGTCTGGGCCCCCGTGATTGCTCGCTTCGTGTTCTCGATCTGTTGCCTAGCGATAGCACTGGAGGGATCGATTTGGAGTGCAACTTCGAATTGCAGCAGGGCTTCTTTCAAGTCGCCGGCATCGCGCAGCCTTATTCCCCGATGTACTTTGACGGCCGCTGCCAGAAACTGCAGGCGCGTCGCCGAGCTGCGGTAGGCAATGTTCGAGGGCTGGAGAGTATATGCCACCTTGTACGCGAGATACGCTTCTTCGTAATTCTGACTTGCCTCTTCTTTTTTACCGCGTTCAAAGGCGGAGGATGCGGTTTCCGAAGCCGAGAGCGCAGTGATTATTAACGGCAGCAGCAGAACAACAAGCAGTACGCGACTAACCCTCGGCACAAGTCTCCCCCAAAGAAATCTTTTCCGGTCATTACTTACCTGCAGAGCAACTGCCGCAAAGCGGCTTGTTCCCGAGCGTTGCTTGCGCATTGGCCGCCACTGCAGACTCGGTATAGAGATGAACGTCGGCTCCGCACTTTCTTTCGCAAGAGATTGATTAAGAATTGTAAAGACATGGCGGTAACCGATGTAGGAGGGTTGCGGTCGCGCCCGAAACGGCAAAGTTGACTTCCGGCTTCGCGTACTCGAATTTGCTTTCAGCTCAGTCTTCAGGCTCGAGAAGATGGCTGCTTCATGATTGTGAACCCGAAATCTGCTCCAGCGCAGCAACTAAGTCCGTGTCTAGTGTTGCCTTCGAAAAGTTTGCTCGTGCTTCTGTAAATCGCGCCGAGTCTTCCTCAGCGAAACAAAGTACCTTCATTGCAGGAAAGTTACCTTCCAGCACTGAACTTAGGGGGAGAGAGCCCAAGGTTTGCCGATGATCCAGAATTACGAGATCCGGGCGCAGGACCATCAGGGAATGCAAGGCGTCTACTCCGTTTTCCACTCTGCCAATGATTTGAATGTAGCCAAGGTCCTGGAGTTGCAACAGAGCGCGTATCGTTCCTCGGCAGGTGGATAGCTCCGCGACGATCAACACTTGGATCGGGATGCATTTTCCTTGGGCTAGACCCTGATTCGCTCGGGTGTATCCGGTGGAACTGGTTGCGATCATGAGATCTGCACCTCCGGCGTTCATAAGATCAGGTAACCACAGTGCGGCATTCCTCCCAAGTTAAGAGTCTGCAAAGACACGGTAAATGTTTGTCATTGTCGAACGGTGACAGACCGTTTGTTCTATGCTGTTATTAGCGCAAAGGTGAGTATGGATCGCGTCCTGGTGATAGATGACGACCAAGAAATGTGCGGCATGCTGGAGGAATACCTGCGTTCCGAAGGGCTCGCGGTTGAAACTGTGCACAATGGTGAAGACGGCCTTACTCGAGCGCTTTCGGGCGAACACTCCGTTATCGTCCTGGATGTAATGCTCCCCGGCATGAACGGCATTGAGGTTTTGCGAAGATTACGCAGCGAATCGGACGCGCGGGTATTGATGCTCACAGCGCGGGGTGAGGAAGTCGACAAAATCGTGGGATTCGAAGTGGGAGCGGATGATTATGTGCCCAAGCCCTTTAGTCCCCGTGAACTCCTGGTGCGCATTCGAGCAATTCTTCGCAGGCCAGGCAGCAATGGCAAACCCGAGCGGATTGTGTTGGACGATCTGGAACTTAACACGGGCAACCGCTGCCTGAGGAAGGGGGGAAGAGAGGTAGAGCTTACCGCGCTGGAGTTTAATCTCTTGGAATTGCTGTTGCGATCGGCAGGGCGGGTGGTAACGCGCGAGCAGGTGACGAAGCTTGTTCTGGGGCGGCAGTTCTCGGCCTCGGATCGCAGCATCGACGTGCACGTCAGCAAACTTCGGCGGAAACTTGGCGAACGAATTCCCGGAGAGGATCGCATTAAGGCAATCCGAAGCGTGGGCTATATCTACACAATCGCGCACGAAGACGAAAAACAGAAGTGAGCCTGATGAGAACGTTGTTTTGGAAGATATTCATTTCGTTTTGGTCGGTGGTGGCGATTTTTATCGTTATTGCCGTTCTCCTTTTAGGCAGACTTCCACTGCGACAGACGGTCGATAACAACGCATCTGCGATGTACTCGCAGAGCTTGGTGCAAACCTACGCCGTCGGTGGAAAGGTGCAACTCTATCGTTACCTGCAACAATTCAAGCGGACCTCGGGCGGCGAAGCGTACCTACTAGACGGAGCAGGCAATGAAGTTGCCGGACAGAATCTTCCTTCCCCGACGAAAGAACTGGCTGCCCGAGCGCAGTTAGAGGGCAAGTTAGAGTCCGTGGTGGTAGAGGGCAAACAGTTCTTTGCCCGACCGATCGTTACGAGTAGCGGAGCAACCTATGTAGCGGTTGTAGGCTTTCCGCGCCGCGCTGACGAATTCCCACCACCACCCGGTCCGCAACGGCCATTGAGAGACCTCGCTATTGCAATCATTATCTCGGGGATCGTCTGCTTTTGGCTGGCGCGTTACTTGACCGCCCCCATCGTTCGCCTGCGGAATGCCGCGCAAGAGCTTTCCAAGGGAAACCTGGCTGCGCGCGCGAAAAAAAACAATGTCGATCATCGCCGCGACGAAATCGCACAACTCGTGCAGGAGTTCGACCAGATGGCGGAACAGATTGAGTCGTTAATGTACGCGCAAAAACGGCTTATTAGCGACGTATCTCACGAGTTCCGGTCGCCTCTGACCCGGATTAACCTAGCGGTCGAGTTGATTCGTAACGTCGATAGTCCTGGGGTCAGTACGGCGATAGCCCGCATAGAACAAGAAACGGAACGGCTGAATGGAATGGTCGGAAAGTTGCTCACTCTTTCGAGAATGGAAGCCGGCCAAGAACTGGTGGAGAAGACGGACGTCGAACTAGGCGATCTTCTGCGCCACGTGGTTGAAGACGCCGATTTTGAAGCCCGTAATCGCAACTGTCGTGTGATCCTTTACGAGGCGGGCGAGTGCCACGCCGTGGGCAGCCCGGAACTGCTCCACAGTGCGGTAGAGAACATCGTCCGCAACGCGGTGCGGTACACCGCCGACCAGACAGAGGTCGAAGTTCGACTCGTCTGCAAAGCAAGCGATGCCAACTCGGAGGCCGTGGTTAAGATTCGCGACCATGGCCCTGGGGTACCCGAGTCCTCTCTGCAACAACTGTTTCGCCCTTTTTTTCGGCTCGACGAGTCGCGGGAACGAAAGACCGGGGGCGTTGGGTTGGGCTTGGCCATCACGCAGCGTGCGGTTAGGCTTCACGGCGGCGAAGTCAAAGCTTTCAATGCGCCCGGAGGAGGGCTCGAAGTAACGATCACTCTTCCAGCTACGAGTCTCGTCCCACTGATGACTCACACTTCCTAGAAACAATCTCACGAGCCTTTCCGCCGCGGCAGCCCGAGATTTTCTTTCGCTAGGTTGACGTCGCCAGCGCCTCGGCGCGCATTGATCTGTTGGGTTCCTCCTCGCTTGAATCCACGAGAAACGTTCGGTAACCAATCTTTACCGGAGCGTAACTGACTCTTCACCTCAGCGGCTTTTGAACTTGCATCATTTTCCGTAACGGGCACTAGCGTAAGGCCGCTATCTGTTCATGTGACCAAGCAAGCCTCATAAGGAGGTCAAAGTGAAGGATGCTCTCGCAAGTCTCTTATGTGTAGATCTCGACCCCCAGCAATGCAGCAATGCGCTGTAGGTGCCTTGGAGCTGACAGCGAGGTACGCGTTCGACGTGATGATTCTCGATTACGAACTGCCTCGTATGACAGGGGCGCAACTGGCGCAGGAAATACGGCCTTAGAACCTGGGGCACAAATACTTCTCTTGTCCAGACGCTCGCATTTGCCGGCTGGCGAACTAGTGTACGTGGACTTTCATACCATCAAGGATTTGCCTCTCGACGTCCTCATCGAAATACTGAAAAGCCTGATCGAGTCGTCCACTCAGAGTCCCGAGTCGGCCGCCTAATAACGGAGCCTCATCTGGCGCTGTGTTGCAGTCAAGACTCCGTCAACATCTCCATTCTGTAGAACCAGCTGAGCCCGAAAGGAGTCACTCGTCCTCGCCTCTTGCTGGTTTGTTCTACCGGTTCCCGCTGCCTTTCATCTTCGGTCAAGCACGTAGTGCGTTCCAACTCTCTGCGGCTTCGACTACGAAACCATTGTTCGCGCTTGACCGTTCCGCCAGTCATCCTGTAATGGACAAGCCACTCCTCGATGACGTCGATCTCGTTGGTTGCGAGAACTCCTGCTGCAGTGAACTGAGTCTGTTGCGCGGAAGAGGGGCTGCGAGACTGCAGTTCCTGGCCGAGGTGTTAGAAATGGAAGACAGGCCGTATTCCATCCGTTCCCTCCAGAATGATTATTCCGCTGTCGCGCTGCCTGATTCTTGAAGTCCTACTGAAATTTTCTTAAAGTCCGACTGTGCCGCCGAGAGACTGCCCGATTGCAAGTCCGGCCGGAGTTGTCGGAATTCCTTCTGAATTGTGTGTTGAAGACTCTCGTGCCGTTGAGGCTGCTATTGGAAATTCCCGAAACCGCCATATTGTAATCTCCTAAAGGAAACGATTCGCTCCCGAAGTTTTGTTCTGCCCTTATTGGCATTTGCTGTTCAAGCTTTAGTTGCCTTTAAGTCCTAATTGGTAGCAGTAAGAAGGCTGCCACGACGTACATTTCTCAAGGGACATTGGAGAATCCCGCAATTGATAGTACTTTCGCTGAGAACTCAGACCACTGCTCACGGTCAAAAGCAACCCGGTAAACCCTGCCCACGCGGATCCGACAAAGATTTGCCGACTTTCGGGGAAGCCGTCCGGATGCATAGTCGGCAGCCCTTGCTCTCCCGCTTTCGATCCCTCTCGGGAGAAAACTCAGCGCCGCTGAGGGCAGAACCAGTGATAGGCTTCGCACTGACAAATCTTTACAGATCGTTAACTGACACTTAACGATTACAGAGCCCGTCTATGTGGTCGAATAATCCAATTGCCGAAAGCTAACGACCGCGACTACGACACCGAAATCCCACCAGAGGCGAAGAGAGTAGTCGTTCTCGGCGACTGGTTCAACAGCCGACTAAAACATGTCAACCTTGGAGCAAGTGAAAGCAGCGGAGCGCATCATGAGAGAAGCACAACGCGCACTCTGGGCGTATGCCGAGAGACCCCCTGAGCTGCAAGATGTGGATTTGCGTCGCCGACTCGCTGTTGAGGCGAAGAGGGCGGCAGATGACTATATCAAAATGGCCCTTGCATTAGATTCAAAGTAAGAAGCCACTACTGTTGGAACCATGCGTTCCACAGCTCGCGCTACGAAGGTTTACCCTTCGTTCACTGACACTTAACAACTGAATGTCTAGTATCCGTGTTCGAATAGTGTAGAAACGACAGTTGGCCATGAGAGCCCAGCCCATGAGTAACCGTGAGATTAATAGAAAGAGTAGTAATGATGACAACTGTGGTTAGGCTGTGCCGAAGAGCGCCGCTGCGAGCTACTGTGGTCGTCGCACTGCTAGTAAGCGCGTTGCTATGCAGCGGGTGCGTGCGCACCAAGCCAGCGCAGCCAGAGATCGTCGCACCTCCTTCGTGGAGTGCTGCGGGGCCCGATACCGTGCAAAGCCCCATGGGAGATTTATCGCAATGGTGGACGCGGCTTGGAGATAAGGTTTTGTCCGACCTGATTGCGCAGGCGCTCAAGAAGAACACCAGTCTTCGGACCGCGCGGGCAAATTTGCGCGAGGCTCGCGCGGAGCGGAATTACGCCACCGCCAATCGTTTTCCGACCGTCACCGGCACAGTATCGGGTAGCGGGAACAAAAGCAATTCGTCGGGGAGTTCCTCCGACAACACATTTTCCGCGGAACTCGACGCCAGTTGGGATCCGGACGTATTTGGCGCCAGGCGCCAGGCGCTGCGCGCGGCGGATGCGGATCTCGCAACCAGCGCCGCGGACTTGCAGAGCACGCAAGTCTCGCTCATCGCAGAGGTGGCTACAGATTACGTAGATTTGCGTTCGTATCAGACGCGGTTGGAGATTGCCCGCCAAAATGAAGCCAGCCAGGCGGAAACGCTCCAGCTGACTGAATGGAGAGCGCAGGCTGGACTGGTGAGCAGTATCGACGTCGAGCAAGCCCGCTCGAATCTGGAGCAGACGCGCGCCACCGTCCCCACGCTCGAAACCAGCGCTGCGCAGAGCAAGCATGAGCTCAGCGTTCTGCTCGGCCTGAGCCCTGGCGCCTTGAATCGACAACTTGCGGCAACCACGCCCATTCCGTCCGCGCCTGACACCTTAGTGGTCGGAATTCCCGCCGCAACTCTGCGGCAGCGTCCCGATGTGCGTGCGGCGGAACAAAAAATCGTCGCGGAGACGGCGCGGCTCTGGCAGAAAGATGCGGCGCGTTATCCAACTTTCTCCCTTAGCGGTTCATTCATTCTCGAGCAGTTGCTCGGTGGGACTGCAGTGGGAGTGGTTACCGGGAGCACGTTCACTTCGTTGACAGCGAGCACCACCACCTCCGAATCGGGCTTGGGCAGCATCGCGCAGACTGTGTTCGACCGAGGCCGCATCCGCCAGCAGATTGAGATTCAGAACGCAGTGCAGGAGCAAGCCGTCATTTCGTACGAATCAACCGTTCTCACCGCGTTAAAAGACGTCGAAAACGCCCTGGTGTCGTTTCAGAACAGCCGCCAGCGTTTACAGGCTCTGAACCAGGCCAGCGAGGCTGCGCGCAATGCGGCGCAGCTGGCGCACAATCGATACTCCGCTGGACTGATCGATTTCCAGACCGTCCTCGATACCGAGCGCACCGCGCTAACCATCGAGGACAGCGTCGCGCAAACGCAAGCGGATCGTACTAACGCACTGATCCAACTCTACAAGGCATTGGGCGGAGGTTGGCAAGCCGATGCGACGATCGTTACCCCAGCCCCACAAGGGAACCAAACATGAGCAATACTGCAACGCAGCCCGATCGAGAACTCGCCCGCATACTCGGTGCCGAGTCGGCCAGCAACCGGCGGTTTAAATATGTCCGCTGGATTACTGTCGCTTTGGCACTGCTAGCCGCGATCGTTGGATACCGTATCATGGCCTCGCGCTCGGAAAATCAACTGCCGCTCTATCAGACCGAGCCTGTACTCCGAGGCACTTTGCACGTAACCGTCTCGGCGACGGGAAATGTAGCGCCCACCAATAAGATCGATATCGGATGCGAACAATCGGGCACGATTGAAACCGTGATGGTGCAGGAAAACGATCGCGTAGCAAAAGGCCAGGTTCTGGCTCGGCTCGATGTTTCAAAATTACAGGATCAGATCACCAAGTCCCAAGCCGTCCTGGCCTCATACCAGGCCAAACTTGCGCAGGCTGAAACCACGTTACAACTGGACCAAGCTAGCCTCGATCGAGACCAGGAAGTCTCGCATTTGTCCGGCGGTAAGGTTCCATCGAAAACCGAAATGGAGAGCGCCCAGGCCACGCTGGACCGCGCGCAAGCGGACGTGCTTAGCGCGCGCGCGGACCTGAATCAGGGGCGCGCCTCATTGAGTTCTGATCGGACCAATCTCTCCAAAGCTTCCATACGGTCACCTGTGAATGGCGTGGTGCTTTCGCGCGCGGCCGAGCCCGGACAAACGGTTGCCGCTGGTTTGCAGGTGACGACGTTGTTTACGGTGGCCGAAGATCTGAGGCAAATGGATCTGAAAGTGGATGTCGACGAGGCGGATGTCGGCGAAATCAAGGTGGGCCAGAACGCTACTTTCACGGTAGATGCTTACCCTGGCCGCAAATTCTCCGCGCGTGTCACTCGCGTGGCCTATGGATCGACCATGAAAAATAATGTGGTTTCCTATTCCACGGTGCTGAAGGTCAAGAATGACGACCTCAGTCTGCGCCCGGGTATGACGGCTACCGCCGAGATCGCCACCGTAACCCGCGACAACGCCCTGCTTGTCCCCAATGCGGCGCTCCGATTCACACCGGCCACTCCCGCCGGTGCGCCGCCGAGGGGTGGCCTTATGGACAGCCTTTTGCCCCACCCTCCAGCCGGAAAATCGGTGCAAGACGCACCGACAAAAAGGAAAGGAATCTCAAAGCAAGTCTGGACCTTGGTCGATGCGAAACCCGTGGCGATACCAGTCACCGTCGGTGTAACCGATGGTAGACTCACCGAGATTACTGACGGAGATCTCAAGGAAGGCATGCAGGCGATTACCGACAACGCCTTGCTTCCCAGATGAACGTAGCAAGATGAACCAAAATGTGTACAGTGAACGCCACGCTAAATCGCACTCCCTCGGACGACATCGCCTCCCAGCCAGCGCATGAGGCGCTGATCGAGCTTACGGGTGTAACCAAAACATACGGCCAGGGAAGATCAGCGTTTCCAGCTCTTCGGGGCATTGATCTCCGCATTGTCCAAGGCGAGTTCGTCGCGATTATGGGCCCCAGCGGGTCGGGTAAATCCACTGTCATGAATTTGCTTGGGTGTTTGGACACTCCCAGCTCCGGCGTCTATAAATTTCAGGGCGTGCAGGTCGGGAAGTTGTCGCGCGACCAGCGCGCCCTGTTGCGAAGGCATTTCCTCGGCTTTGTCTTTCAGGATTTCAATTTGCTGGCGCGAACTACGGCGCTCGAGAACGTCGAGCTGCCGCTGCTTTATCGGCGTCAACCTGCTTCCGAGCGGCGTGAAGTCGCTCGGCAGGCGCTTGCTTCGGTGGGGTTGAATGGCTGGGAAACGCACACGCCTGCTGAACTTTCTGGCGGACAGCAGCAACGAGTGGCGATGGCTCGCGCGCTCGTCACGCAACCACTAGTGCTCTTGGCCGACGAGCCCACCGGCAACCTCGACTCGCAACGTGGACGCGAGATCATGGAATTAATCCGCTCGCTCAACCGCAACCGCGGCATCACCCTCGTTGTGGTCACCCACGATCCCGATATCGCAGGCTATGCCGACCGCGTTATTCGATTTGTCGATGGCGCAATCGAGTCCGATTCTCACACTCGGAGCGCGCGGTGATGATCTGGAATACCATAGTGCTCGCGCTGAAACAGATGCGGCGCAATGCCCTGCGCTCCTTTCTTACCGTGCTTGGCGTTGTGATAGGCGTCTCGGCGGTGGTCACCATGGTTACCCTTGGCAACGGGGCCACGAAGGCGGTCTCGGATCAAATCGCGAGCTTGGGAAGCAATCTGTTAATAGTGATGCCCGGTCAACGTTTCGGAGCAGGAAACGCGGGCGCCAGCGCGCAAGCGTTCAAGCTCAGCGATGCCGATGCCATCCGCTCGCAGATCGGCGGGCTCAAGGCAGTTGCGCCCACCGCGAGTGAAAGTGTCACGGTCGTGTCGGCGGGAAAAAATTGGGCAACCTCTGTCACGGGAACCACCGACGACTACTTTCCCGCCGGAAACTGGCATCTGAGCTCGGGAAGAACATTCACCGATGCGGAAGAGCATGCCGGTAAGGCAGTCTGCGTCTTAGGCGAGACAGTAAGAAAGAATCTCTTTGGGACTCAGGATGCTATCGGCAACGAAATCCGAGTGAAGAATTTTTCTTGCGAGGTGATCGGCTTTCTCACTTCCAAGGGGCAGGCCTCGATGGGACGGGACCAGGACGATGCGGTCGTGATACCCCTGCGCACTCTTCAGCGGCGCCTGTCGGGCTCGCAGGACGTCAGTTCCGTGATGGTATCTGTGAACGAGGGCCGGTCAACGGAGACGGTCCAGAGACAAATTGAAGCCCTTTTACGCGAGCGACGCCGCATAGCCGGCGACCAACAGGACGATTTCAACGTTCTTGATACCAAGGAAATTGCGCAAACGATGTCTGGCGCAACGCGCGTGCTTACGGCTTTGCTCGGTGCAGTGGCCGCGGTCAGTCTGCTAGTTGGCGGTATTGGCATCATGAACGTGATGATGGTCTCGGTCACCGAGCGCACTCGCGAAATTGGCACCCGGCTCGCGATCGGCGCTCGGGAACGCGAAGTCCTGCTGCAGTTTCTGGTCGAGGCTGTCACCCTGTCCTCCGTCGGCGGAATTGTGGGACTGGTTCTAGCCATGAGCGCCTCTCTTCTTCTTTCCAGGGTGATGCAAGTTCCATTCGTATTTAACCCACAGATCAATGTAATAGCCTTCGTCTTTTCCGGGGCTATCGGCATTATCTTCGGATATTTGCCCGCCAAGCGCGCGGCACGTCTCGACCCGATTGAGGCGCTGCGCCACGAGTAAATGGCTGAGTTCAATAGGAACCTTTTGTAGTGCACCCCTGTAGAACTGGACAGGGAAGTTAGTTAGGCTTGGGGCCTCCGCCAGGAGGCGAGAATGTCGAGAAAGCCCAGAGTCCAGAGAACTCCAGAAGAGAAGTGGCAGATTGT
>JBEKPH010000055.1:0-32902 GCA_049520915.1 Terriglobales bacterium | reverse complement strand
AACATTGCGTCGCGACGGTCAGCGACACCTCGCTCCTTGGCGAGCTGTACCAGCAGCCGAACGGTTTCATCGGTAACTCGGTTCTTCGAGTAGTCGAGGTAAAGGCCGGCGGCCTCAGCAGCCAATCGCTCGCCGCGACTGGGGTCATCGGCAAACAACTGCCGCAGGTGGATGTCTTTGATCTTCTCGTAATGCGCTTGCAGCGCATGCCACGAAGACGCTTCTGTCAATCGCTGGTTCATTTTTCTAACTCTTTCTTGTTTTCTTCTTGCTCCGTGGGATTAACCCACGCTGCGTCGCTGGCGATGAGATGGGCAGCCTCGCCGGGACCCCACGTCCCCGGCTCATAGGGATGCACCGGAGTAACGTTGCCCAGGATCGGATCGACCGCACGCCATTGCGCTTCCACTACGTCTTGACGGGTAAAGAGCTCAGTCAGTCCGCGCATAGCGTCGCCCAGCAGCCGTTGGTACGGCGGCCTGTCATCTGCAGCCTGCTCGGTGAGTGTGAGTTCCACGTCGCTGCCTGTCATCTGCTCGCCCGGCGTCTTCACTCGCACCCCCATTCCGATGGCGATGTCTGGACTGATACGCATGCGCAGATGTGCGGACGTGCCGGGCACGATCTCACCAAAGGTCTCCATCGGCGGCCGTTTGAATTCAACGAACACTTCAGTCGCGGTCACCGGCAGCATTTTTCCTGCGCGGATATAGATGGGCACGCCGGCCCATCGCCATGTTTCAATGAACAGCTTGAGCGCGATGAAAGTCTCGATCGTGGAGGCTGCGTCTACGCCCGGCACTGATCGATAACCGTTGTACTGGCCGCGCACAACGTCCCTCGGAGCAATCGGCCGTACCGCCATGAGCAACGCGGCCTTCTGATCGCGCCACGCGTCGCGTGCCTCCCCGGTCGGGGGATCCATGGTCAGGATGGCCAAGACTTGCAGCAGGTGATTTTGAACCACATCCCGCACCGTGCCGGCTTCGTCGTAGAACTTGCCGCGATCCTCGACTCCGAACTTCTCCGCCATGGTGATCTGAATGCTTCGCACGTAGTTGCGATTCCAAATCGGCTCAAACATTGGATTCGCGAAGCGAGTATAGAGAATGTTCTGTACCGGTTCCTTTCCCAGAAAATGATCGATGCGGAAGATTCGTTCTTCGGGGAAATAGCAGTGCAGAATTCGGTTGAGTTCTTGCGCCGACGCCAGGTCACGTCCGAAGGGCTTCTCCACCACGACACGCGCATTCTCAGCGCAGCCTGACTTGGCCAGTCCTTCGGCAACCGTGCCGAACAAGCTGGGTGGAATCGCAAAGTGATGTAGCGGTTGTTTCGCCGAGCCCAACTCTTTACGCAGTTGGGCGAAAGTGTTCGGATCGTTGTAGTCCCCGTCCACGTAGCCCAGAAGGCCCGTCAGTTTGTTGAACGCATCCTGGTCGAGGCCTCCGTGTTTTTCGAGGCTGTCCTTAGCGCGCGCTTTGAGCTGATCAAGATTCCAACCCGCTTTGGCCACGCCAACGATTGGCAGATTGAAACCTTCATCGCGAATCAACCCCTGCAGCGACGGAAAGATCTGTTTGTGCGCGAGATCGCCGGTGGCGCCGAAAAACACAAAGGCGTCAGACTGGAAATCCGCCACTAGGCCGCCTCCTGCTTGTCGGCAGATTTCTCCTTGTGGCCGCCGAATTCGTAGCGCATCGCCGAAAGCAGTTTGGCGGCATATTCTTCGTTGCCGCGTGACGCAAAACGGGAACTGAGCGCAGCGCTGATCACCGGCGACGGAATGCCCTCGTCCACCGCTGCCTGCACGGTCCACCGTCCCTCTCCCGAATCCGACACGCGGCCCGCAAAATTCGAGAGATCAGGATTTCCTCGTAAAGCCGCGGCCGTCAGATCAAGCAGCCAGGAACCGATAACACTGCCGCGCCGCCAGACCTCCGCGACCTCGGGAATGTCCATGTCATATTGATAGAGCTCCGGATGGCGCAGCGGGGTTGTCTCGGCGTCATCCTCGCGCTTCATCTTGCCGACGTTGGCATTCTTAATGATGTTCAATCCCTCGGCAAACGCAGCCATCATGCCGTACTCGATACCGTTGTGGACCATCTTGACGAAGTGGCCCGCGCCGTTCGTGCCGCAGCGCAAGTAGCCGTTTTCTGATGTCGAAGGCTCGCCGGTCCGCCCTGGCGTCCGCGCCGCTGAGCCAACACCTGGAGCCAACGACTTGAAGATCGGATCGAGATGACTCACAATCGCTTCCTCCCCGCCGATCATTAGACAGTATCCCCGCTCCGATCCCCACACGCCCCCGCTGGTTCCACAATCGACGTAGTGGATTCCTTTGCTCTTCAATTCACCAGAGCGTCGGATATCGTCGTGATAATAGGAATTGCCACCGTCGATTACGATGTCGCCCGGTTCCAGCACAGGGGTGAGTGAGGTCAATATAGAATCGACGACTGCAGCCGGAACCATCATCCACACGACGCGCGGCTTGCTGAGCTTTTTCGCAAAATCCGCGATGCTGTCGGACGACTTGGCGCCTTTCGCCACCACATCCTTCACGGCTTGCGGATGCGTGTCAGACACTACGCACTCGTGACCGGCTTTCATCAGCCGTTGCACCATGTTCGATCCCATCCGTCCAAGGCCTATCATTCCGAGTTGCATTCGTTTCCTCCTCAAATAGTGGTTTGCTGGGTTTGAGAATACTCCCTCTTGCCGTGTTGACCGGAATCAGCGATGGGAGAGCTCTTCAGCGATACAGAACTGCAGAGTTGGTGATATATGGCCGCGCTCTCAATCACCGTACGGTTCTTGTCGATAGTGACCTTCTTCGCCTGTCCGAGGTCAGAAATCTGTATGTTTTTCAGCTGGGTGTCGAGACCTTCCATTATGGCTTTGCCGCCGGTCAGCTGAGCGATGTCCTGCAACCAACTCTTGCCTTGATCACCCAACCCTGGAGCGCTGACGGCCGCAACGCTCAGGAAGCCACTTAGTTTGCTGACGACGAGAGTAGCCAGTGCTTCGCCTTCAACATCCTCCGCGATGATGAGCAGCGGCTTGCTATCCTTCATGATCTGCTCAAATAACGGGAGCAGGTCTTTCTTGGAGCTGATTTTGCCGGGGTAAACGAGAATGTAGACGTTCTCGAAGGCTACTTCCATGCCGAAGGAAGCCGCTGGCCTAGAGGTCGCGAACGACCTCATCGGCCGATCCGAAGCTTTCAAACAAACCCACTGCAGTTTTTGCCATATTGGCTCCAATCTATTTTGTTAACAAAGTTTCAGTTTTCTAAACAGAAGTTGCCGAGGCGCCGCTGTTGTTGAGACAGCGGCACCTTCGATTTCATCGCTTGGAACCGTTATTCAGCCTTGGCTACATGGGCGTATCCGCCAAGCTCTTCTACCAACGCTCGGGCCGATGCAGGTACGGCAACTTTGCCGTCAAGAATTTCATGGCGGTTTACATCATCGCCATACATGGCTTTATCACCACTTTTGTCGGCTTGCATTACGGCACCATCCAGGCTCACCCCGGCAAAAATACCCTTAGATCGAGAGTAAGACAGAATCTCCGCATTCAATTTAAGGTCAGTGGCAGCAGTTGCATTCCGGCCGACGGGGCCGGCCGCCACAGAAGCGTCCGCTCCAACCTTGAATTTGTCGCTCATAAGGCTTTGCAGAGCATGGTCGTTCATGAAGAGCATCACGATGTCGGTGGAAGAGCCCCCGATCTGATAACCCACACTTCCGCTATTAATGGCCACAAACATGGGAGCGCTCCAGCCGTGCTCGGTGCGACAGGTTGCTAATCCCCTGCCGTAGCTGCCGCCGAATACAAAGGCAAACTTCTTATCCCCTGGGACGATGGCGATACACTTCGCCGATTCCAGAAGATTCGTAGGAATGCCTTGATCAGGAGTGTTCATGATCTCCTTGAAGACTTGGGCAGCTTTCTGAGTACGGTTCACATCATCATCGCGGTCCGAGGCAACCGCGGTTAGACTTGCAGTCGCTATCAGGATTGTTACGGCCAAAATACGTTTCAACATTGTTATCTCCATTCAAGTTTGAACTCGTTAAAAGCAAGGGCTCGCTCAGGGCAGAAACTGTACGTCTCCACACTGCAAGTCAATCCAACACACACCAGTGCGGACTGGATTTGACTCGTCGCATTTCCTTTTCTGCTGATTGCAGCGGCGGCCTAGACAAAATTCTAGGCGTTACTAACGGGCCATTACTGGTCAATAGTGAGCACTGCAATGGTTTGTGCTAATTAGGCTAGTATTCTCACAACTGGAACGGACAGCGATGCAGCTTGTTCAGCCACGTTACCTGGAAAAGATTCTCGTCTCACGCCCATCGAAGCGACCAAGGGGATGATTCTTGCCATGAAGAAAAATATCTGGAGGGCGGCAATCGAGGTGGGATTTATCATCTTCCTGTTTTATTCCAATCTCTTGATGGGGGAATTTGAGCGTTCAGGTATGGGGATGAAAAGGGGCGTAGTGTGGGCAATCGAAGACGTTTTCACTATTGCCAATTTCGAAATTGCCGCCACAGCCGGGCTCATTGGCTATGTCGTTTTTGAATTTCTTCGGAAGAGATTCTAGACAAAGCTGTCTCTGATCTTTGGCCGCAAGAGAAACAGCAATAGTGCACCGGCAATCGACCACCTCCCAACCCCTACCTACTTCTGGCCGACCATGTAAACGAATTGAACGCATGAACGTGGTGCACAGTGCTCGGGATTCCGTCGCGATAAGGCACTCGTGATAACTTTGCTGGCGATGCCATTATCGGCGCCGGCTTCGCGCTGCTTGCACATCCCGCAGACCGAGCATTGCACACCTCATTGCCCGACGATCCACAGTTCTAAAAATGGCCGGGTTTACGGTCACCCTTGGGTACGGTTACGCCCTCTCCGGTTCGGAGAACTAAGGACACGGGCCTTGAGAATGCAGCCGCTTTCCGGAGGTGTCGGCGTTGCCTTGCTATGAGCTTGGGTTTTTCGGACCGGTTTGACGGAATGCTGTTCGACATTAGCGGACGAATCGAATTACCTCGCTGACCGCAGGCTCATTCCCATTCTGCTTGGATGGTCCCAAGTCATTGCCAACCGGCGTGGCATCACCCTCGCCCGGCGCCAGGAACAGATTGCTCTCGAGACCATGCTGCTTGGTGTACAGATCGAAGTAGCGTCCACGCAACCCATAGAGTTCCTCGTGAGTGCCGCGTTCGACAATCTGTCCCTGCTCGACCACCAGAATCTGATCCGCACGCCGAATGGTCGACAAGCGGTGGGCGATCACAAAGGTCGTGCGGCCCTGCATCAGGTAGGAGAGGCCCTGCTGGATCATCTGCTCGGATTCGGAATCGAGACTGGAGGTGGCTTCGTCCAGAATCAGGATGCGGGGTTCAGCAAGAATGGCGCGGGCAATCGAGATCCGCTGCCGTTGTCCGCCCGATAGCTTCACGCCGCGCTCTCCGACGATGGTGTCGTACTTGTTCGCAAAGGTCTCCGCAAATTCGTCGACCCGAGCAATTCGGCAGGCACGCATCACGGCTTCTTCGCTGGCGTCGGGACGGGAAAAGACAACATTCTCGCGGATCGTCCCATCAAATAGAAACGACTCCTGCAATACGACTCCAAGTTGCGTGCGGTACGAATCGAGCCGCACTGTGCTCAAATCGATGCCGTCCACCTGAACCTTGCCCCGGGTTGGAACATAAAACGCAGAGATCAGCCCAATCGTCGTCGACTTGCCGGAGCCCGATGATCCGACCAATGCGGTGACCGTGCCCTGTGCTGCATGGAACGAGACGTCGTTCAGGACAGTGCGTGCGCCATCGTAGCTGAAGCTGACGGCTTCGAAATCAATGTTGCCCACGATCGCCGGCAGAGTGACGGTGCGCCGAGGGTCGCTGTCTTCCGCAGGTTCTTTCAGGATTTCGTGCGTACGTTCCAGTCCGGCCAGCGCCTCCGTGATCTGCGTGCCGATCTGAACGATCTGCATGATGGGTGCTATGAGGAAGCCCATGAATAAGGTGTAGGTAAAAAAGCCGCCAATCGTCAGCGACCCGGCAAGTATCTGCTTCGCACCGACATACATGATGACGGCACCCACCACGCCCAGCAGCACGCTTGCCGAAAGACCCATGACGGAACCCGCGGTCAGCGTGCGCATCACGTTATCGAGCAGCCGCATCACTCCAATCGAAAAGACTTTTTCCTCGCGATCCTCGGCGTGATAACCCTTTATGACCCGAACACCCCCAAGCGATTCCGTCAAACGCCCAGTCACCTCGGCGTTAATTTTGCCGCGCTCGCGAAAGATCGGTCGGATCGTCTGGAATGCCTTTTTCAAGGCGAGCCCGAAACACAGCAGGAACCCGAACGCCAGCACCGTCATCAGCGCGCTGATCCTGAACAGAACCACCAAAGCGATCCCGGCCGTGAGCAATCCCCCGATAAGATCCACCAGCCCGGTACCAATCAGGTTGCGTACGCCTTCGACATCGGTCATGATGCGCGACACCAACACTCCGCTTTTGTTCGAATCGTGAAACGAAATCGACAGCCTTCCGATATGAGCTTGCACCTTCTGCCGAAGTTCAGCGATCAGGCGTTGGGCGGCTTTGGAGAGCAATTGCGTGAGCGAGAAAGAAGTAATTCCCTGAATGAGAGTCGCTAGCAGTACTCCGAGCACGAGCGGCTTGAGCAGTTGCACGTTGCGCTTGATGATGACACTGTCGATCAGATATCTGGTGGAATAAGGCAGCACCAGGGAGGCCACGCGGTTGATCACCATCAGAACGAAACCAGCCGCAAGCAGCCCGCGACGCGGGCGAACGAGTTCCCACACTAGAGGCAGAACCGCCTGCAGTTTTGGGCGCGAACCCCCGGCACCGTCCTTGGAATGAGCAGTCACCATTCTTGATTAGACACGACCTGTCCGGCGGAGGTTCATTTTGAGGGCCGGCATTGCTTGGTAGAGCGCGGCGTGCGTGGCATATCCCGTGCCCTGTTTTTCTCAGCCCCAAATCCGTTGCACGAACGGGGCACAATCTTTGCCGACGACGCTTCCGCCAACAGGCGGTTGCCTGGTTACTATCTCTTACTTAGCCCCGTCGGGCACGCCTCCGAACGGCACCATTACATTCACGGACAATGCGATGTTGAGCAATCTGACAAGTACGGGTTCAGGATCGACTTTCATGCAGACCCTCGTACTAAACGGCTCTGGGAGCGACGCTCCGCCTCCACCAGTGCCGCCTGCGACTGTCTATGTTACAGACTCCGAAACAATCACTGTAACGGACACGCTGACGATTCCGGACGTGCTCGAGCAGGAAACAATCACAGTAAACTGACAGCCGACCGTTACGCTGCGGTTCTTCGAGCATGGCTGCTGCCGTACTGGAAAGACTGGAGCATCTCGTCCATCGCCCGCAACGACATCCAACTATTCTTGAACAGCAAAGCCTCAACGTACAGCCGTAGTTCAATACGAAGCATGCGTCTGGTGCTGCAATTGACATTAAGTTTTGCTCACTTGAATGGTTGGATCAGTGTCCACCCGTGCGTGAAGATTAAAACTCCCAGAATCACGAATGAGAGTCGCACGGTGAGACGAGCAGAGATGACACTGTGGCGGGCAGCCAGTTGTTACCCAGTTGTGACCCGAAGGTGATCGCGCAATGAGAATTTGTCAACTGTCTGGTGGTTTGGTGGGCCCACTAGGATTTGAACCTAGAACCAACAGATTATGAGTCTGCTGCTCTAACCGTTGAGCTATGGGCCCACGCATCCCATATCTTACACATTTCGCAGTCCATCCCGTTACCATCGTCATGGGAATCCGATGCGCACCGGAGGGTATGATTACGCCAAGGATTCATGGCATGAAAAAGTTGCGCTTCTTGCTCTCCCTGACCAACGACGATAACGATTACCAGGTCGAACAACTCTCCGCCGCCCAGCAGGCGGCGCGCAAATTGGGTATTGAACTCGAAATTGTCTATGCCCGCAACGACGGCATCGTTCAGAGCCAACAACTGCTCTCCTGCATCCAAAACACAACAGCGCGTCGAACCGACGCGATCATCTTCGAACCCGCCGGATCGACTGCGCACCCGCAGATCGCTCGCGCGGCTGCCTCAGCTGGCATGGGTGTCGTGCTACTCAATCGGGATGCTGACTACATCGCCGACCTGCGCCGCGTTTTTCACGTGCCAATGTTTGCCATCACCTCAAACCACGAAGAGATCGGCCGGATTCAAGGGCAGCAACTCGGTAGCTTGTTGCCGAAGGGCGGAAATGTTCTCTACATTCAAGGTCCCGCGGAAAGTCTGCCCGCCAAGCAGCGTTACACCGGCACACTTGAAACCAAGTCTAACGCAGTGCAACTTCGCGTCCTCAAAGCCCATTGGACCGAAACCAGCGCCTACAAAACCGTCAGTTCGTGGCTCGGCCTTTCCACCTCGCGCCAGGCAAAGATCGAAGCCGTCTGCGCACAAGACGATTCCATGGCGATGGGCGCCCGCAAGGCCTTCGAAGAATGCAGCGACCTCCGCGAGCAATTACAAAAGATGCCGTTTCTCGGTTGTGATGGTCTTCCCGGAACCGGGCAGGAATGGGTGCGTCGTAATCAATTGACCGCTACCATCTTCATTCCGCCGAATGCTGATCTTGCCATCGAGATGATGGCTAACTCCATTGCGTCCGGCACTCTCCCGCCCGAGCGCACATTTACCACCGCGAAATCTATTCCCGCACTCGATGCGCTCGCCCGGCAATCATCGTTGCGCGCCCGCGCTGCCACCCGCTGATTTGTCATCTTCGACGGAGCGGCGGACGCCCTCGCCCGCCATATTTAAATTCGCCGTCTCAGGAAAAAGCTTGCTCCGCAGGAAAGTAGAACGAGCGGAGCCGCCGCGACTGGTTTCACAGCTCCACCTCGTCTTCGAAATCAATGGGCAACAGGCGGAGCTGGCGGGACCGGAGGCGTTGCAGGCGCAACCACCGGCGTCGGGCTATTATTCACCAAATCTTTCAATTCCTTGCTCGGCTTGAAAAATGGAATCTTCTTTGCCGGCACTTCCACGCGATCGCCCGTTTTCGGATTCCTTCCCACGCGCGGCTTGCGCTGGCGCGTGCGGAAGCTGCCAAAGCCTCGTATCTCGATCTTGTCGCCCACGCGCAACGAGCGGACTACGCTGTCAAAGATCGTGTCCACAATCACTTCACTGTCCTTGCGGGTCAGTTCCGCCAGCCGGGATACTTCTTCGATCAGATCCGCCTTAGTCATAATCCTCTTCGCTCCCTTTTGGCCTGATCCCGCAGCCGGGATCCCGCAGCCGAGGCGTATCCCGCCTCCGCCCGTCGCCTGCCTATAACCTTCTCAAATTTAAGGGGTTCTATGCAAGTGCAGTTTCCGGTTCCAGGTTTATAAGTCGTGCATCCTGCGCTTTCTGAGCGCTAAGGCCCGCACCGAGAACTAAGCTACTTCCACAAATAGTAAAATCCTACTTGCTGCTCCAGTAGCTTCGCCCGCGACGGCAAGTAGTCGGAAACATCCCCGAACAGCAAGTCGAGCCCCGAACGCCGCTCCTTCGGTGGATAAACCAGCGTCGGCTCCCCGGAAATATTCACCGCCTGCGCCGTATCCTTCACCGCACCTTCAAAATCCGTGACCTGATCGACCAACTTCAGATCAAGCGCCTGCTCCCCAGTCCAAACTTTTCCATTCGCAATCGACCGGATATCCGCCTCTTTTGCATGGCGCCCATCCGCCACCGCCTGTATGAACTGCGTGTGCATGTTGTCGATCAACCCCTGCATGTACTCGCGTTCCGCTGCAGTCATCTCCCGCGTCGGACTACCCGTGTCCTTAAACTCTCCCGCTTTCATCGTAATCGGATCAAGCTTCGCCCAGCGCATCAGCTCGCCATAATTCACCCACTCGGCAATCACGCCGATCGATCCCACGATGCTGCCCTTGTCGGCATAAATTTTGTTCGTCGCCGAAGCAACGTAATACGCCCCACTCGCTCCTACCGTCTCGATCGAAGCCACAATGCGTTTCTTCTTCTCATCGCGAATCCGCTTCACTTCGCGATAAATCTCCTCCGATGCCGCCACCCCGCCCCCCGGAGAATTCACATGAATAATGATGGCCTTGACCGAGTCATCGTCGGCAAACTTCTTCAGCTGCGGGACGACCTGCTTGGGAGAGAAAATAACGCCGTCGAGTTCGACAACCCCGATCTTCGATCCGAACCCCGAAAACGATTCTTCGTCGTTTCCGCCAAAGCTCAAATACACCAGCGTAAACACCGCAACCACGAACAGCGCAAACACTCCGCCGCCCACCAAAACCCAAATCCAAACCCGCGAACGCCCTTCAGCCATAATCACAGAAGTGTAGCACCGGAAGGATTTGGTAATTGTGTAATCTGTAATCTGGTAATTTGAAAATAGACGGCAAACATTATCAGCAGCGGTCAGATTACCAATTTACAGAATTACAAAATCCCGCAGATGCCCAACCCCGTCGAACTCGAGGTCTTCAAGAACCTCTACCACTCCATCGCTGAAGAGATGGGAGCCACTCTCCGCCGCACCTCCTTTTCTCCCAACATCAAAGAGCGCCGCGACTACTCCTGCGCCGTCTTCGATTCTGCGGGACAAGTCATTGCCATGGGCGATCACATGCCCGTCCACCTCGGCTCCATGCCCATGTCCGTCGCCGCCGCGATTGAACATTGCCAACTCGACCCCGGCGACATCGTCATGCTCAACGATCCCTTCCGCGGAGGCACTCACCTCCCCGACATCACCCTCGTCATGCCCGTGTACTTGTGTGGTGACGGGGCTCTGCCCCGTCCAAGCAAAAGCAAAGCGAAGCCTGTCCCGACCACAGCCGAAAGGCTCCCCCACCCGACACCCGACTTCTACGTCGCCTCCCGCGCCCACCACGCCGACGTCGGAGGCATGTATCCCGGCTCCATGGGCCCCTGCCGCGAAATCTATCAGGAAGGCCTGCGCATCCCTCCCGTCAAAATCATGCGCGCAGGAAAAATAGTTCCCGACGTCCTCGCCCTCCTCCTCAACAACGTCCGAACCCCCGAAGAGCGCGAGGGCGACCTGGGAGCCCAAATCGCAGCCTGCCAAACCGGAGCCCACCGCCTCCAGGAAATCTGTACCCGCTACGGAATCGCTCGCGCCCACCAAGCCGCCGCCGACCTGCTCATCTATTCCGAAAAGATGATGCGAGCCTTCCTCGCCACCATCCCGCCCGGACGTTACCAGGCCGAAGACTTCCTCGATGACGATGGCGTCGATGACAAGGCTGTGCGGATCGCAGTAAGCATTGAGATTTCCGCTGACACCGCCAAAGCCCGAAAGCGACCGGCGAATCGCGAAGGAAAAACTGCACCAGTCACCATCGACTTCACCGGCAGCGCCCCTCAAGTCCAAGGCGCCATCAATGCCGTCGAAGCCATAACCTACTCTGCCTGCTTCTACGTTTTTCGCTGCCTGCTCCAGGAAGACGTTCCCGCAACCTCCGGCCTCATGCGCCCCATTCGAGTGATCCCTCCGCCGGGAACCGTGGTAAACGCCAAACCTCCCGCCGCCGTCGCCGGAGGCAATGTCGAAACCTCGCAGCGCATCGTCGATGTCCTCCTGAAGGCCTTGGCTCAAGCCATCCCTGACCGCATCCCTGCTGCCGCGTCCGGCACAATGAATAATTTGACCATCGGCGGCCTCGATCCTCGTTTCGGCGAGCCTTTCGCCTACTACGAAACCATCGCCGGAGGCATGGGCGCACGCCCCAACAAAGACGGTGTCTCCGGAGTCCACACCCATATGACCAACTCTCTTAACACTCCCGCCGAGGCCCTCGAATACGCCTACCCGTTCCGCCTGCGCCAGTACTCGTTGCGTGCCAATAGTGGAGGCGCTGGAAAATTCACCGGCGGCGACGGCATCGTCCGCGAAATCGAAGTCTTAACCGATGCCCAAGTCACACTCCTAGCTGACCGCCGCAACCGCGGCCCCTATGGCTTAGCAGGAGGACGCGACGGCGCTCCCGGCCGTACCTCCATCATCCGCCACGACGGTGCAGCCGAAGAACTGCCCGGCAAGACGAGCGTAGCCCTCCGCCCCCGAGACCGCATCCGCATCGAATCCCCCGGCGGCGGCGGATGGGGCAAACCAACTCCCGAACAGAACTAACAGAGACGCTCCAGCTAAGAATGCTCTAGGCAGCAGCACCCTAAAGACTGTCTAGAATGGCTTTCCTCCGTGTACCTTCGTGTATTCCGTGGTCAAAGAATTTCTCTGCGCGCTCTGCGTCCTCTGCGGTAAACCCGATTTTTTCGCTAGAATTCAGTTAGCAGGCTTTTCGGCTTTAACGACCAAGGAAGACTCATCCCATGCGATTCGCGCGTCCTTTTATCTTCGGCATTGTTCTGGCATCCGCCTTCTTTTACTTCACCACCTACCGCCACGGACACCTCCTCCACTCTCCCGACTGGATCAGCCATCCCCAGCACGTTGAGATAATCGAGGCGGCCGGAGGTGAATCGCTCGACACGGAAGAGCAGAACAACATTGGCGTCTACCGTAAGAACATCGCCGCCGTCGTCAATATCACTTCCAAAGTCCAGGCCTTCGATTTCTTCTACGGCCTCTACTCTCAGGAAGGCCAAGGCTCCGGCTTCGTCATCGACAAAGAAGGACACATTCTCACCAACTATCACGTCATCGCCGAAGCACGCGAAATTTGGGTCACCCTTCACGACCGCAAAAAATATAAAGCCTCGATCGTCGGCACCGACAAAGCGCATGACTTGGCCGTCCTTCAGATCAAAGCTTCCAACCTGCAGCCGATGACCCTCGGCGATTCGACCAACCTGCAAGTCGGCCAAAAAGTCTATGCCATCGGAAATCCCTTCGGACTCGCCGGGACCCTCACCCGCGGCATCGTCAGTTCAATCCGCCAGGTGCAAGAGCCCGACGGCATGGTCATCGAAGATGCTATCCAAACCGACGCCGCCATCAACCCCGGCAATTCCGGAGGCCCGCTCCTCAACTTTCATGGTGAAGTCATCGGCATTAACACGATGATCGCCTCCAGCGTCGGCCAAAGCGCCGGCATCGGATTCGCCATCCCCATCAACACCGCCAAAGCCGTAGTCAACGACCTCGTCACCCTCGGACGCGTGCGCCGTCCCGCCCTCGGCGTTCGCACCATCCCCATCGATCCCGAACTCGCCGATGAACTCGGCCTCGCCGCCGACTACGGTCTCCTCATCGTTCAAGCCGTCCCCGGAGGCTCCGCCGACCGCGCCGGCCTGCGCGGCGGTACCGAACGCGCCTACCTCGGCAACACGCCCATCATGATCGGCGGAGATTTAATGGTCGCCATCGACGGAGACCGTCTCGAAAGCCAGCAGAATCTCGCCCAGATCATGAACAAACACCGCGCCGGAGACACCGTAAAAGTAACCATCTTCCGCGGCAAGAAACAGCTGGAAGTAAACGTGGTCCTAGGCGAAGCCCGAGACCAGGTGTAAGTATCTAGTGTGAACGTGTGGCAGGTTCGTGTGGCGCGGGCACTCCTGCCCGCGTGCTTTTGTTCTTGATCTTGGTGTTCCTTGTGTTCTTGATCTTCCCGGTGGAATGCCGGATCCGGCCCACCCTTCAAACCACCGCAGCCTCATTCCCCTCCACTACGGACGAATCTCAATCGCTGTCCCCACCGGCACCAGTTTCCAAATCTCGTCCATCTCTTCATCCGAAACCGCGACACACCCGTCCGTCCAATCATGCAAGGCTTGCGACTTCCCCACCCACGCGTACTGCTTCGGAAGCCCATGCAACATAATGTCGCCTCCCGGGCTCACGCCCAATCTCTTCGCATTCGCGACATCACGCGCGTTCGGATACGAAATATGAAAAGCTTTGTAATAGTGACTGTTCGGATTTCGCGAATCGAGTACGTAGACGCCCTCGGGAGTGCGATGATCCCCTTGGCGACTCTTCGGTCCCACCGGTGCGCTCCCTAACGCAACCTTGTAAGAACGCAACTCTTTCCCGTGCGACAAGAGCACAAGTTTCCGCTCGCTCTTGTAAACAATCAACCGATCGACACCGCCATCGCCGTTTTCTGCAAATGTGAGGGGTAGGACAATCAACAGTATGGCCGCGATCAAAGTTCGCATCGACAGATAATTTAGCTCATAATCAGGCACCGTCGCGAAGCAAGAAGGATCGTCTCCGACAATTCTCGCGCTATCATCTCGCCCATGCCCGACCTCGAATTCATCCGCGCCCTCTGTCTCTCCCTCCCCAACACCACCGAAGACATGCCTTGGGACGACAATCTCTGTTTCAAAGTTCGCGGAAAAATCTTCACCGGCGTCGTCCTATCCGACGGCCGCTTCCCGCGCCTAACCCTCAAAGTCACAGCCGAGGCATTCCACGACCTGCTCGAAATCGATGGCATCTCCATCGCCCCCTACGTCGGACGCTACAACTGGATCGCCCTAGCCAACTCCAACGTCCTCCCCCCCGACGAACTCGAAGCGCTAATCCGCCAGTCCTACGCATTGGTCGAATCCAAAGCCCCAAAGAAGAAATCCTCCCCGAACAAGCCGAAGCCAAAACGCCGCAAGAAGTAGCGCACTTTCCCCGCGTGCGCCCCCATAGCGCGTGATCAAGTCTTTGCTTTTCTCGGCGTCCTCGGCGTCTCGGCGGTGAGCAGGGTTTGACTCCCCCCAACCCGCTAGACTAGCCTCATATTTCGCCCAATTCATGCGCATTCAACATAGTGTTCTCATAGTTTGCATTCTTATTATTCTGCTGGCCGTGACGGCGTCCGCGGCTCCGTTGCGCCCCACCCACGCTCCACACGCCCTCGTCACCAGCGTCCACGAACTCGCCTCCCGCGCAGGAGTCGAGATGCTCCACTCCGGCGGCAACGCTATCGACGCCGCCGTGGCTACCGGATTCGCTCTCGCCGTCGTCCATCCCCAAGCCGGAAATCTTGGCGGCGGCGGCTTCATGCTCTTTCGCCTCGCCGACGGCAAAACTCACTTCATCGACTTTCGTGAAAAAGCTCCCGCCGCTGCCACCGAAAACATGTACCTCGACGCCCAAGGCAACGTCCTGCCCGACTCCGACAAAAACTCCAGCGTCGTCGGATATCGCGCCGTCGGTGTCCCCGGCTCCGTTGCCGGTCTCGTCTACGCCGAAAAACAATACGGCAAGCTCTCCCTCGACAAAGTGATCGCGCCCGCCATCAAACTCGCTCGCGACGGATTTCCCCTCGCCTACGAGGATTCTCAAGACCTGAAAGACGACGAGCACCTCGCCGAATTCCCCGAATCCAAACGCGTCTTTCAGCGCGACGGAAACTACTATCACCCCGGTGACACGTTCAAGCAGCCCGAACTAGCCCGCACCCTCGAACGTCTGGCCAAAAATCCCGACGAGTTTTACCACGGAGCCATGGCCCGTGAACTCGCCGCTGCTATCCAAAAAGGTGGAGGCCTCGTTACCGCCGCCGATCTCGCCGCCTACGAAGTCAAGGAACGTCAACCCATTCGCGGCTCCTATCGCGGATACGACATCATCAGCGCTCCGCCTCCATCTTCCGGAGGCGTCGCGCTCGTCGAAATTCTCAACATCCTCGAAGGTTTCGATCTCGCCAAACTCGGCAATCGTTCCGCGGACGATATCCATCTTGAAGTCGAAGCCTTTCGTCGCGCCTTCTACGATCGCGCCGATTTCATGGGAGACCCCGACTTCGCCAAAGTCCCCGTCGCCCAGCTCATCGACAAAAAATACGCCGAAGCGTGGCGCGACTCCATCGACCCAAAACACGCGAGCGTCAGTAAAGATCTAAAACGTCCGTCGTTCAGCGAACTCGAGCGCGTTGCGCATTCCCAAGCGACCGCCATTCCTGAGCCCGAAAACACTACCCACTACTCAGTCGTCGATGCCGAAGGCAACGCCGTCGCCGTAACCACTACGCTGAACGACTCCTTCGGATCCCGCGTCACGGCCACCGGCCTTGGCTTTCTCCTCAACGACGAAATGGACGACTTCGCCGCCAAGCAGGGCGTTCCCAACGCTTACGGACTCATCCAGGGCCCGGCCAACGCGATCGGCCCGGGCAAGCGTCCGCTCTCTGCCATGACGCCAACGATCATCCTTAAAGACGGCAAGCTCTTCTTGGTTCTCGGCTCGCCCGGTGGCCCCACCATCATCACCACCGTGGCCAACGTCCTCATCGGCGTCGTCGATTTTGGCCTCGATATTCAGGAAGCCGTGAATGCACCAAGGTTTCACAACCAGTGGCTCCCCGACGTAATTCTCGTCGAAGATCGCCTCTCTCCCGATACAATGAATGTTCTGCGTTCCAAGGGGCACAAACTGACCGTCAGGCACTTTTGGGGCGATGCCGAGTGCATCATGGTTGATCCCAAAACCGGCGAGCGTTTAGCTGGAGCCGATGGGCGCAACAATGGGAAGGCGGTAGGGTACTGATGCTCAGGGCGGTATCGACATACGTCTATGTAAAAGAACGGCTCCATCCGGGCTTGCTTGATGAGCTCGTCAAAGCGGGAGCCCAGTCGATCGAAATCTTCGCCGCGCGCCAGCACTTCGATTACGCCAACCGAAAGCAACATGTCCGCGAGATTGCCGAATGGTTCAAATCCACCGGTATCCCTCTCAATTCCGTACATGCCCCCTTATACTCCGACTACGAATGGGGACGCACCGGTGGCCCTCCCGTCAACATAGCCTCTACCGACCGTGCCGGGCGTATCGATGCCATGGACGAGATCAAGCGTGCTCTGGAAGTCGCCGAGCATATTCCGTTCCGCTTTCTTATCCAGCACATCGGCAATCCCAACGACGCCTTTGACGAAAAGAAATTCGAAGCCGCGATGACCTCCGTCGAGCATCTGCGCGCCTTCGCCAAGCCGCTCGGAGTCCGAGTCCTGGTCGAAAATATCCCCAACGAACTTTCCACTCCCGATCGTCTCGTCGAGTTCATCAAGACCATGCACTTCGACGACATCGGAGTCTGCTTTGATTGCGGGCACGCCCACATGATGGACGGCATTCCGTCGGCTTTTGCGACTCTGAAAAATCACATCTGCTCCACTCACGTGCACGACAACAACAAAGACAAAGACTCGCACCTCTGGCCCGGTGCCGGATCGATCGACTGGAAAGAAACCATGGAACTCCTGCGCACCGCTCCGCAGAAGCCGCCCCTGTTGCTTGAAATCGACGGCGAAGAAAAGAAAAATCCCAGCGAAGAAGTGGTCACCACCTTCAAAAAACTGGAAGACGAGTAATCACCGCCAAGACGCCGAGAGCATCGATCAACTTAGAGCGTCTATCAACTTAAAGTTTTCATCCTGAGCGAAGCGAAGGACCTGTCTTCGGCGCATCAAAACATGTGGCCGAATTTGCCACGTAGTCCGCATGATCTAAACAAGTATTTGATTTTCTCGGCGTCCTCGGCGTCTCGGCGGTGAAAAAATGCAGGAAATCGACAGACTCGACCAGATCTCACGCCGCATCATCGGCGCCGCAATCGAGGTTCATCGGCATCTCGGCCCCGGACTACTAGAATCGGCCTATCAATTGTGTCTGGCATTCGAGCTAAAGCAGCGAGGACTCCGGATCGAAGAGCAGAAAGCGCTCCCGGTTACGTATAAAGAGGTCCAGCTCGATTGCGGTTATCGGCTTGATTTTGTCGTCGAAGACGAGATCATCGCAGAAATCAAAGCAGTCGAAAAGATCCTGCCGATTCACGAAGCTCAACTCTTGTCGTATCTCCGTCTCGCTCACAAGAGAGTCGGCCTCCTGATAAACTTTCATGTCCCGATTCTGAAAAACGGCTTGAAAAGAATCGTGAACGAATTCCCAGACACGCTCCTGGCAACGACTGTTTCCAACGTTTCCGAATAAACTATAAAATTCGCTTTTCTCGGCGCCCTCGGCGTCTCGGCGGTGAAAAGGTTTTGAACTTATGACAGCTCCCATTTCCAGCATCGCACAAATCGGCGCCCACGAAGGCCAGTCCGTCCTCATCCGCGGATGGCTCTACAACCTCCGCGAGAGCGGCAAGCTCCTCTTCCCGCAATTCCGCGACGGCTCCGGCGTCATCCAGGGAGTTGTCCCCAAAAACGCTGTCCCGCCCGAAGTTTTCGAAGCCATCAAAGGCCTCACCCAGGAATCCAGCGTCATCGTCGAAGGCAAAGTCCGCGCCGATAAGCGCGCTCCCGGCGGCTACGAACTCGATGTCTCGAACATCGAAGTAATCCAGCGCGTGCCCGAGTCGACGCCGTATCCCATCACTCCCAAAGAGCACGGCGTCGATTTTTTAATGGAGCATCGCCATCTCTGGCTCCGCTCCCAACGCCAGGCGTCGATCCTTCGCGTCCGTGCCGAAATCATCCGCGCCGCCCGCGACTTCTTCGACAACAACGGATTCACCCTCACCGACCCGCCGATCCTGACTCCCGCGGCGTGCGAAGGAACCTCCACTCTTTTTCCCGTCGACTACTTCGAAGAGCAAGCCTACCTCACACAATCCGGACAGCTCTACATCGAAGCCACAGCCATGGCGCTCGGCAAGGTCTATTCCTTCGGACCAACCTTCCGCGCCGAAAAGTCGAAGACCCGCCGTCATCTCACCGAGTTCTGGATGGTCGAACCCGAAATCGCCTACGGCACCCTCGACGACCTGATGCAACTTGCCGAAGGTCTGCTCACATTTTTGGTTAAGCGCTGTTTGGAACGTCGCAAACCCGACCTAGCCATCATCGGCCGTGATCTTACGCAGCTCGAAAAAATCGACGCCCCGTTCCCCCGCATCACCTACGACGAGGCCGTCACAAAATTGCAGGAGGGCCACGCCGCCGGCAAACTGGAAAACAAATTCGAATGGGGTGGAGACCTCGGCTCTCCCGACGAAACTTATCTCTCCTCTTTATACGATCGCCCCGTCATGGTCCATCGCTATCCCGCCAGCGTCAAAGCCTTCTACATGGAGCCCGATCCGCAGCGCCCCGACCTCGCCCTATGTGTCGACGTCCTCGCCCCCGAAGGCTACGGCGAAATCATCGGAGGCTCGCAGCGCATGGCTTCCTACGATCTGCTTTTACAACGCATTCACGACCACAAATTGCCCGAAGAAGCCTTCAAGTGGTATCTCGACCTGCGCAAATACGGCAGCGTTCCTCACTCCGGCTTCGGCATGGGCATCGAACGCGCAGTAGCCTGGATCTGCGGCCTAGAACACGTGCGAGAAACCATCCCCTTCCCGCGCATGCTCCATCGCCTCTACCCCTAATACCGGTTGTCAGTGTTCAGTTATCAGTTCTCGGTGAAATCTGAGAACCCTGGGGTAACTGAGAGCTGACAACTGAGAACTGAGAACTCCTATGCCCCTGCGAACCACGACGTTCAGCAGCATCACTCCTCGCCAGATCCGCGTGATCGGCGTCCCCCTTGACCTCGGACAAAATCGCCGCGGCGTTGACATGGGTCCATCCGCCGTTCGTGTCGCTGGACTCGAAGCCCGCCTCGAAGCCATCGGACACAATGTCGAAGACGCCGGCAACATCGTCGTCGCCATCCCCGAACAGAAAAAAGAGGGCGCGGCCAACTCCAAATATCTTAAGGAAATTACCGCGACCTGCACCAAGAGCGCCGACCTCGTCCTGAAAACGCTCGAAGCCGGCAAAGTCCCGCTCATCTTGGGTGGCGATCATTCCGTAGCCGCGGGCACAGTATCTGGCGTCGCCGAGTTCTACCGCCGCAAGAATCAGAAAATTGGTCTCATCTGGATCGACGCCCACACCGACATGAACACGCCCGATTCTTCCCCCAGTGGCAACGTCCACGGCATGCCACTAGCCGCTCTGATGGGACTCGGCCCCGCCGAACTCGGCAACATCTACGACTTCTCACCGAAGGTTCTTCCGGAAAATTGTGTGCTAGTCGGCATCCGCGACGTCGATAACTTCGAAAAAGAAAACATCCGCCGAGCCGGAGTCGAAGTCTTCACCATGCGCGACATCGACGAGCGCGGCATGCGCAACGTTATGGAAGAAGCGCTCCGCATGGCCGGACACGGCACCGTTGGCTATCACGTCTCGCTCGACATGGATTGGATCGATCCTGAAGACGCACCCGGAGTCGGAACTCCCGTCTGGGGCGGCGCCACCTACCGCGAAGCCCACCTCGCCATGGAAATCATCTCCGACCACGGACGCATGTTGAGCCTGGAAATCGTTGAAGTAAATCCCGTAATCGACGAACACAACCAAACCGCCGACCTAGCCGTAGAGCTGGCGCTCTCCGCCTTCGGCAAAAAAATCCTGTAGAAGTCTATCGAAACCCAAAAAGTTTTGTCATCCCGAGCGGAGCGAGGGATCTGCAGTTCGCCGCAAGATGCAGATTCCCCGCGTCGCGAGGGATGACAATGTACGAAAGGTAATACTTAAAGGCGCTCTTACTGCACGTCCGAAACTTTCCCGTTCAAAAAAGTAACCTTAATATCCTTGTAAACGTAAATCTGCTTCGCTCCCAGATTAATAATCTTGTCGGGATTCCCAATCGCCGCCTTCACCTGATCCGGCGTCTGTCCCTTCTCAATCTGCGCCGGCTCCGGAGGAGGTGCATTCTGCGCCTGCCCACCGCCGCCACCACCTTGATTATTGCCGCCGCCCTGGTCGTTCCCGTTGCCCTGCCCGTTGCCATTTCCATTGCCATTGCCGTTATTGCCCTGATCCCCGCCGCTGTCATCGAGCGCCAGCAATCCCGCAATCGCATCCTCAATCGCCGATGGATTCGCGCTCGCCAGCGACCCCTTGGCAAACTGAAACACTACGTCCGTCTTATAGAAAGTCTTCGGATCGGTGTTGTTACACGAATCGCACGCGATGATCCCCATCACCACCTGATCTTTCGCCAGGTTCACAGAAATCTTCGACGGATAAACCTTGGTGTCCTTTTGGTAAAACTGCGTCGTCGGTGCAGCCCTGCCCAATTTTCCCAAGCCAAATCCCAGCGCTTTCGCGGCCATCGGATTCGGCGAATGCACCGTCCCGTTCTCGTATTTCGTCGGGAAAATTGTCTGGTCGGAGTATGGCACTCCCAGAATTCCACCCTTTTTCACAACCAGAATCGTGCCCTGCTCCACCACCGCAGCGCCGCTCGAATCCTCGCCCATCTTCACCAGCGTGTACTGCGCCTTAAGCTGATCTTCCAGCGAAACCTGCGCCACCGCAAGTTGCGCCCCCATTCCCACCGCGATCAACGCAACCACCAGCAAGCCCATCTCAATTCTCTGACGCATTGCAACTTCCTCCTGTGAAGCCGCTGTTCCCAGCCATCAGCCGGGCGCATGGATATTGATTTCTTTTCGATTTGCTTACACCACAGAAACTACGGCTATAAAAGCGGGGAGCGCCGCCGCGTCGCACATCCCGAGTGGCATACACTCCGTGCGGCGCTCCCGCGTTTCTTGGTCAATCGGCTTGCGTCAGTTGTTCGACTGCTTCGCTTCCGCTTCCGCTGCGTCCGCGTCTTTTTGCTGTTGTTGCAGATCCGACGCAACGCTCGTATCCGGCGTCGGCGCCGGAACTTCACCCGCCGTGGTCTTCGTATCGGGAGCAGCCGGTATACCGTTCTTCCCCTGCTTATCCGCCAGCTCCTTCAACCCCGCGTCCATCTGGATCCGCAGCTGATTGTGCATCTCCTGAATGTCGTCCGCGGAGACGCTGACCGTGGCGCCCACCGTGCACTCATCTTTCTTGCTGCTCTTTACGGTGGCGTCGACCATGTTGTCATCGTCCGGCTTATCGCCGGTCCGATAGATAACATCGCCCGCCGTCAGCGCGCATTCCGTCCCGTCCGAAGTTGTCAGGTCTTCGTCGCTTGAAACAACAAAGATCCGAATCTTCGGATCAAGCGCAGGTGGCACCTGATCTCCCGCCGGAGCCGTCGCGTCTTTGTTCGCAGCCGCAGCTTTTTCCGCCCCAATTTCATACTTCATCTCATCGGAAAGAGCCTGCTTCACATCCGGACTCAGTTGAGCCGCCGCCGGTGCTCCGCCGCCCAGCATGTACGCGCCATAAACCATTTGCAGGTTCGCGGCAATCAGCGGATCGCTCGACCACATCGAAGCAACTTCGTCGCCCTCCGGTCCCATCGGCAGCGGACTCAGTGCGCCATTGCCACCGTTATCATCGCCACCACCATTGTCCCCACCCGCTTGCTGAGCCGCGTACGCGGCCTGCAAGTTCGCGGCAATCAGATAATCCGTCAGCCAGAATGCCGGACCCGCATACACCGGATACGGATTGAAGTAACCGCCATAGAAGCCAAACCACGGCGACCCGCCCCATCCCCATCCATATGCAACCGGCGACGCCCACGGATTGTAGGCCCATCCGTAGTATGCCGGCCCATAGTAGTACGCAGGCGCGTAACCGTAATAACTACGCCCGCCCCAACCGTAGCCGCGATATCCATACGCGTAGTAATGTCCACCACGATAATACGTACGCTGATAATAAGCGTGGCCACCATGGTTGTAATAAGCGCGCTGGCTGTATCCGCCATATCTCCCGTGACTCACAATCGTGCGTCCGTTGTGCATGCTCGATATACTGCGCCCGCCATGCATCCCGTGATTGATTGTCATCCCGTGCGTCTGAATCGATCGCACCTGTCCATTCTTACGGAAGGTCGCGCTGCCACCGTTCTTCATCGAGACGGTCTTACTTCCCGCCGGCTGATGGTGATTTGCCGCACCACCCGCTCCTCGATTGCCCGCATTGGCGTTGCCTCCACGGTTGTTTCCACCATTAGCTCCGCCTCGATTTCCGGCGTTGTTCGCCCCGCCACGGTTCGCGCTGTTGCTGGCTCCTCCACGATTGCCTGTATTGCTCGCGCCACCACGGTTGGCAGCATTACCCGCTTGTCCGCGATTATTATTCGCACCCGCTTGTCCGCGATTGTTTGCCGACGCACCACCCGGCCCGCGGCTATTCGAGTTGCTTCCACCCTGGCCGGGGCGATTCGCTTGCCCTCCACCCGGGCCACGGCTCGCAGAACCGCTCCCGGCTCGATTCCCCTGCGCTCCACCAGGTCCACGATTTTGTGCCCCGTTGCCAGCGCCGCCCGGACGTCCGGCCCCTGAACTGCCACTCGGATGCGACGCCGGTGCGTGCGATGCCGCAGGAGCGTGACTCGCTGCTGGTGCGTGAGAAGCGGGCGCCGATTTCGGAGGCCCACCGGCCTTTGCGACGACCGGCAAAGTTGCCGCTAGCGCAAAAAGCATTAGCAATACGGACCATTTCGGCAGGACGTTCTTTCGTACGATCTTCGGATTCATAGACTACTCCTGTGAGATGTAAGGCTCTTTACCGGTTAAACCGCTAGCGGATTCTGTAAACGGACCAATTTCGTTAAGACGCACTCCCGCTATCAAGGTTTCTTCGTCGAGAGCTTTCGGGCCCGAGTGCCATAGGGGAAGGGCCGGGCACCGGCCTTCTGAGTCCGAATAATTTCACACCCGTTTCTCCACCATGTCAAGCGAAGCGGTCTGAATTTACATGTTCCGCTCCTCGTCGCGCTCCCCGAGTCGCGGATTTCCGGCAAGAAATTCATTTCAAAACCGCCAAACTCGAGCCTCCCCGCGCCTGGTGGACCGAACCTGTCATCGAACCCCGCACCGCGGGATTTTGCCCGCGGTTTCTTCCCCCATCGCTTCACCAACCTTCTGGTCACCTCTAAGAGTCACCACAGTAATTGGGGAGTGTTCCATCGTTCGCCGATGAAGCTAATGGACCGCAATGTTCCCTCATCACTCAGTTCGCTTCGTCCTGCTCGCCCTGGCCGCCTTCACCGTCACTGCGGCCGCGCAGCCGTCCGAGAACGTCATTAACAAATCGTCCTCCTTTCCTACGTTCCACAGTACCGTCTCCGAAGTACGTGTCACCTTCTTCGCCACCAACGAAGACCACCGCGCTCTCGCAGCTCTCTCGCCCTCCGACTTCGCCATCGTCGACAACGACCGCGTCGTCCGCAACTTCCGCAGTTTCAACCATTCGAACGAAACCTCCCTCGATGTGGTCGTGCTCGTTGACATCAGTGAATCGATCGCTCCCCGCTTCCGCGCCACGATTAACGACGTGCTCCAACTCGTTGCCCGCGAGCAGTCGATCCCCGACGACAATCTCTCGATTCTTTCGTTTGGAGGTTCCTCGGAACCGGCGCCCCGCGAAAACTCCTCCGGCATGACGTCCACAGGCGTGTCCTCCACAGGAATGATGTCCACGCGAATGACGGCGCAAACTTCACCCGCCCTGCGCCCTGCCGTCCTCTGTTCAGGCGGTTGCCGCGCCGCAGACTCAACCAGCAGAATCCAGTCGGCCAAGAGCAGCGGAACAACTCCTCTCTACGACGCCCTGATCTTCGGCTCGGATTTCCTCCCATCAGCACCGCGCCGCCGCTCGCAGCGTCCTGGTCCTGTTCTCCGACGGAAACGACACCATCAGCCTCCACTCCTCGGGCGATGCCCTACGCTCCGCACTGGACGCAGGAGCCGTCATCTACTCCGTCGATATGGGAAGCACGCCCAAACAGTCGTCAAGCCATCGGCTGCTCGAAAGCTCAGGCGCCGCTTTCCTCCAGCAACTCGCAGAACAAACCGGTGGCCGCTATTTTTCCCCGCAAGTCTCCCAATCGGACGGCGCCGCTACGGTGTTGAACGCCGTGCTCGAAGATCTTCACGCCTCCTACGTTGTCACCTATGAGCTACCCACACATCAACCAGGATTCCACTCTCTCCGCCTTTTGCCCACTCACAACCTCAACCTCACATTCCATAACCGGACTGGCTACTTCTATGAATCCAGCCTTCGATAAGCACGAACCGAATTCGGGACCAGAAGTTCGAACGTCGGTTGCAGACTATCCGGCAGACGATCGCTCAAAACGAAACGATTGGAGATTTATGAAATCCCCCATGCTATCGGCAATTGCTGTAATCGCGATCTTAACCAGTGTTTCGATCGCCTCGGCAACACCCATCGGTATCTATCAACATGGCACAGTCATTCGCATGCGCATGGGCGATTGCATGCTCACCCACAGCGGCTTCATCACCGCCTTCGGACCGCCCCAATCCCAAGTCCCCGAAGGGAGTTGCCCGGAATACACCCTGCTAACCGATAAAGTCGTATTTGTGATCGTCGGTAAATCTTCCAATCAGTTGGTACCGTTGGCCGAGGTAATCGATTTCCGTTTCCAGAAGAAAGAACTAGCGGTCCGCGTCGATGACGCCCGTCACGAGTCCAAGTTCGTCATAAAAGAAATGACGCTGCGCTCCCAATGGGAACTCCTGCAAAGACATATCGAAAACGAACTCAACGATCCTCCGCGCCACGGTATGGACACAGCTCTGACCTTCCCAACTCGTCAATAGCACCGCCCCGCGAAAAATGCCGCGTAGAGACGGGGCTTGCCCGTCTGGCACCGCCCGAACGATGGTTGAGCACGACGAGAAGGGCCCAAGTTCTGGTTGAGTACGAACGGGAAAGGCCCGAATTTCCGGCTGCGGAAGGAAATACTCTGAATTCAAGTGCTCTTGGGAAGGGCCCGAGTTCCACTCGGGCCGTAACTGCCGGAATCAGGAGCGGCTTCCAGCCGCTGGGGGGGAATGCTGCAACCGGAAAGCACTTTTCCCGCAACCTCTTCGCCACCAAAAGCAAAGCCCCCCATCGAAAGACTTGAAAGGGGGCTTGATCGATCCATTTCCAGCTGTTTAGCTGTCGCCAGCCACCGTCCGTACTTTCCCGGGCAGGAAATGATACGGCGGCCACGGCCCCGTCACCACCATCTGGCAGTTCTTCAATTGCTTGGCGGCCGTGCTGTACCGGTTCTGATACTTTTCGATCGATTTCGTATCGATCAGATGTGCGATGTCCAGCAGCATCCCATCCGCGTCCACCTTCTTGCAGCTAACTTCTTCTTCCAGCGGATTAAACAACTTGTGTACCTGGACCGACAGCGCGCGCGCCTTCGTCTGTCGTTCCCGCTCCCGCGACGCTTTCTCACGCAGCTTCAGCAGATACTCCCGGCCCACCGTGTCCGGAAGCACAATCTCTTCCATATTCCCGCGCAGCGAGCCATCGCGCACCGTCAGCTTAATCCGCATCTCCGACTTACCGCGAAGCCGCGCCACACTCTCACAGAAGGTGCGCCGGTTCGATCGCACCGCCTGCCGTATCGCATCTTCTGTATCGAAAATTGTTCCAAAGCGGAAGGGAAGAACAGTTGCCATTCGAAAACTCTGACTTACTACGCGGGCATGCTCAAGAACTGATTTTTCATCCAGTTTCGAGGTCGCGCGATCAAATTCGCTCACAATCACTGCGAATTCTCCACTCGGGTAACTCATTACGGGAGCGCCATTCACTCCCTGAATTCCTTCTAGAACAAATGGGCGGCGGGCTCGGACACCGTTCGCTAGCGTCGGGTGTTCCGAAAGGCAGTACGCGTACCACGACATGCATTCTCTCCGAATTGCACCGGGGCTTTCAGCACCCCTTTAGATTTTCGTGACGAGCTTAGGGCTGCGTTTCTACCTGGAAGTTGTGGTTTGTTAAAACAAGATGAATGCAAAATCCCGCATCCAAGGCCATATTACTTCCGGTCCTCGTAATTTGCAACCATTGTTATGGTCGCTGCATCGCCGGAACGTGATTTTTCTTGCGAAACTCCCCAAACCCTCGATTCGCTGCGTCCATTGCCGAATTAACACCCCCGAACTGCGAAATAAATTTCGCTTTCGCTGGATCGAATGTCGCCTCGGGTCACAATTGAATCGATTAAATGCTAGGATTTTTGCTTCGCCGCTGCGCGTTCCTGCAACGTAATGGTTGCCGCGCGTAACATGTCACCCGCGGGCGCGGGCTTTCCCGTCCATATCTCAAATTGTCGCGCTGCTTGCTGCACAAACATCTCGACTCCTGGAATCACCGCAATTCCCTTAGCTCGTGCGACCTGCACCAGGTGCGTTTCGACCGGGTCGTACACCATATCGAACACCACCTTGGCCTCTATCTCCTCATCCTTCAGCGGACAGTCGCGCGTGTTCCCCATCCCCACCGGAGTCGCATTCACGATGACGTCAAAATTCACCTTCCGCAGGTCGGCCCTTTTGATCGTGTGCGCTTTCGCCGCCCGCGCCAGTTTCTGGCCCTTCACCGAGGTTCGGTTCAATACCCACACCTCCGCCCCGCGCTCCTTAATCCCGAAGACCGCCGCTCGCGCCGCGCCCCCCGCTCCCAATACTAGAACTTTCGCCTTTTCAAGCGTCAACCGTTGTTCAAGAGGACGCACCACCCCGGCAATATCCGTGTTGAACCCGTAAAGCTTTCCTTCTTGCCCGCGCACCACCGTATTACACGCGCCGATCTTCGCCGTGTGCGCATCCGTATTATCCAGGTACGGAAGAATCGCCTGCTTATACGGCATCGTCACGCTCAACCCATGCAGCGGAATCCCCCGCACGCACTGCATCAGATCCTTCAGCGTCTTCGCATGCAGCGGCAGATAAACGCCGTTCACATTCTCGCGCCGCAACGCCGTGTTCATGATCACCGGCGAAAGCGAGTGTTCGATCGGATCCCCCGCCACTCCATACACCCGCGTCGCCGCGTCCACCTGCTCGATCCGGTAGATGCTCCGCAGGTCGCGCGAACTCACCTGCCCTGGCGCAGTCTTCAGGCCAATGCTAGGATCCACCGCCCCAAAAGTAAACGCGCTTCCCGCCCGCACACTGAGTACCCGGCTGATGATCCCCTGTTCACCCATGCACAAACCGACCATCTCGTGCTTGTCCCTCTCGGTCTGCAGGAATTTCATCATGGTCACGTTGTCTGTAAGAGTCGTCGCCGTCGAAACCACCTTGTAGTAATCCGCGGGAATCTTCAACATCTTCTCCAGCGTCTCGTCCAAGTTCTTCGTGGCTCGGAAATCATGAAACGAAAGGATGAGTCCCGCTCGGCTCCGCAACCGTGCAACCGCTTCCGGTTTCGCTTTCAGCGCGCTCTCCAACTCCAGATCGATCAACTGACATCCCGCAGCATGCGCCTTCGTCAGCACCTCCAACTGCGAAGCCAGCGAACCCTTGAACTTGCCCCCGTTCTCAACTCTGCGGCACGTCCCAATCGCCGTTAGGTATTGATGGGTCTCTAGAAAGCGATGAATCTTCGGCAGCGCCGAGAGTGGCTGCTTTAAGTAGTCCAAACGAAACTCTAGAAAGGGGTTATCCCGCGCCATCGACTCGGCGGTATTCAGCATTTGTTCCGCTGTCTCCCCGCTCAGGGCCAGACAAACCTTCGGCAAGTGCGTGGGCAGGAAGCGGGGCGCGATCGTAGAGGTAAAAGCCAAGGCCATTTGTTTCAACAACTATTTCCAACAACGGCGCGATATTACAGGGCTGCAAGCCCAGATGCAACCTTCATACAACATCGAGGACCATTCCGCCCTCCCCAGCACTTAGGGAGCGAAGGGTCTCAACACCCTCGTAACCTTGACCATGCCTCCCCCGCTTGTTACTTTTCGGCTGTAACCCTTTTCTTCCTAAACAGATAGGCAGAGATCGCTGGGCATCCGCGGAGCGGACTGGAGTCGGAGCTAACATGAAGAAAACAGGATTGTTATTCCTTGTCATCACAACCATGACGGTGAGCTTGGCCATCGCCCAGCAGGCGGGCACAGCTACCGCGACGTCCACGACCGATGCAGCCGGCATCGTCGAAACCTCCGTGAACATGCCGTTCGTGCGCTACCAGACGCCCACCGCAGCCGACATCTACTGCGCCGGCTTTATCACCAAGGATCGCATTCCTGACGCCAACTACGTCAACGGCGGCGTGGAAACGCCCATGTCCACCAAATACCAGCGTGGCGAGATCGTTTACCTCGCTGGCGGCGGCTATCAAGCCGGACAACTCTATTCCATCGTTCGCGAAATGCGCGACGTCAACGAATACGAAATTTATCCCGGCGAGCGAAAGTTGCTCGCCGCCACCGGACGCCCTTACGGCGAGATCGGCCGTGTCCGCATCATCGACACGCGCAGCCATAGCGCCATCGCCCAAGTGGAATTCAGTTGCGACCCGATTAACCCGGGCGATGTCGCATTGCCCTTCGTGGAAAAACAGCCCATCACCTTCCACGTCCCCGGACACTTCGACCGCTTCGCGCCCGCCAACGGCAAGCTTAGCGGACGAGTTGTACTCGGCAAAGACTTCGACAGCGTTCTCGGCACCGGCATGAAACTGTATCTGAATTTGGGTGCCAACCAGGGTGTGAAAGTCGGCGACTATTTCCGCGTCGTCCGCTCTTACACCGAGACCTTGAACAATCCGGTCGACTCTTTATCCTTCAACGCCAGAACTTCAGAAGACACGCAGGCCCGCCCGCCCAGCTTTGAAGCGAATCGCTTCACCAGGACCAAAGGTCCAAACATTCACGTTCGCGATCTGCCTCGCCGCGCTGTTGGCGAAGTCGTCATTGTGAATGTCACCCCCACCTCATCCTCAGCCATGATCGTCTTCGCCCTTGAAGACGTCTATGCCGGCGACTCCGTGGAACTGGACCAAACTGAATAGCATTGCACTCACCGCTTCATTAAAAGCAAGAAAGGGAGAGCCCAGCTCTCCCTTTTCTTTTTGCGGGGAAACTTCAATCTCTCTATAAACGGGAAGGGAACGAGTTTCAGAGCCTGCGGAAAAACTTGGATTCGAGTGCATTGGGGAAGGGCACGAGTTCCACTCGTGCCGTACATCCGTGGATCCAATAGCGGCTTCCAGCCGCTGGGGGACTGCGGCAATCGAAGAAAGGCTTTTTCTCCCAACCAGCAATCACCGGAAGAACTGTATCTTCGATTCCCCAGGAATCATCGCGCCCGCAATCACCAAAACCACAATCACAAAAGCAATCTCCATCGCACCCTCGCGTTCGCGCCAAGAATCAAACCGCCAACGCTCAGATTACGTCGCCCCGCGAAGAACACAAGTTACGCAAGTGTGGAACAAGATCGATCTCGACCCCTGATCACCTTGCCGACAATGCTTTCCTTCGTGAGCCTTCGTGCCCTCCGTGGTAATGGGTTTTCCAAATTGACCCGCCACCCGAACCATCCCTGCGATTGACGGAAAACCGCCCGAGCGCCAGACTAAAACGTCATGGCCAAAGCAAAAATCCGTGTCGGCATCCTCTTCGGCGGACGTTCCGGCGAGCACGAAGTCTCCCTGCTCTCCGCCGCCTCCGTCCTCAACGCCATCGATAAAACCAAATATGAAGTCGTCCCCATCGGCATCACCAAAGAAGGACGCTGGCTCACTGCCGAAAACGCCGAACGCTTATTGAAAGGCAGCGCAGCACCACCTGCCCCCGCGCCCACCAACCTGCGAGCCGGCGATCCCGAAGCCACTCCCGGAGCCGCTCTCCTCGCCGCCGGAGAATCCGTAGTCGTCCCGCCCGAGCCCGCGCGCCGCGACGCCGGACTCACTCCCTTCCAAACCGACGCCGCCAATCTTCGCCGCGCCTCCGATCGCGCCATCAACGTCGATGTCATCTTCCCCGTCCTTCACGGAACCTTCGGCGAAGACGGCACCATCCAGGGCCTTCTCGAACTCGCCGACATCGCCTACGTCGGCGCGGGAGTCCTTGGCTCCTCCGCCGGCATGGACAAAGACGTCATGAAGTCCCTCTTCCGCGCCGCCTCGCTCCCCATCGTCAAACACGTCACCATCCTCCGCCACCAATTCGAAGCGACGCCCAAGAAAGTCTATAAATTAGTCGAGTCGAAGCTGAGATATCCCGTCTTCGTAAAACCCGCGAACCTAGGATCCTCCGTAGGAATCTCCAAAGCACACGACCGCAAAGAGCTCGGCCCCGCCATCGCCGAAGCCGCGAAATTCGATCGCAAAATCGTCATCGAAGAAGGCGTCGGAGGAAAGAAGAACAAAGCCCGCGAAATCGAGTGCGCCGTCCTCGGCAACGACACTCCCCAAGCCTCCATCGCCGGAGAAATCATTCCCATCAAAGAGTTCTACGACTACGACGCGAAGTACTTAGTCGAAGGTTCCGAGCCCGTGATCCCCGCCAAAATTACGAAGTCAGAAATGAAGACCGTCCAGAAGCTCGCCATCGCCGCCTTTCAAGCCGTCGATTGCACCGGCCTAGCGCGCGCCGATTTCTTGATGGACCCGAAATCGCGCAAGATTTTCGTCAACGAAATCAACACCATGCCCGGGTTTACGGCGATCAGCATGTATCCGAAGATGTGGGCGGCGTCTGGGATGACGTATCCCGAGTTGATCGACCGGCTGATCCAGTTAGGGATGGAGCGGCACGCGGACAAAAAGCGAAACCAGTACAGCCGGTGACGGGGGCGGGAGCCGGGTTGGATGGGAAGGCAACAATAAAGTTCAATGGTCGGGTGGTTGCTTAATCGCGTTTGTGCCGGAATGGGCTTGATGTTTACTGGATGGTGATCGTTTCGAATTCCAGCATCTCTTGTTGGATCATGGTGTTGCGGGAAGTTGTCGGAGTGGATCTCTGAAAAATAAGGACTTAGCTTCGGTGTTCCAGAATAAGGACTTAGCGGTTGGGTGGGGGGCGAAGTGGGTTTGAACGTGTCAAGGGGAAGGGATCTTCGCCTTTTTTGCTCCCACTTGACAAAAGAGGGGTGTAGGGACCCCTCGACTTACGGATAAGAGGACGTCGGCGCAGGCGCTTGGTCACGCGGTCAGAATAGTCCCAAGGGTTGGAGTATCACGGTGATCGGCACACAGTCGGATGGTGACAAAACCCACACATCGCAAAGTGCGCGATGTGTGGGGCACCCGCATTGTCTTGGGCACCCGGCTGGAACAATGTCTTCTCCGGGGCGAACGACGCGATCGTCCCGGTGAGTAGTCAGCTAAATGGGATAGCAAGTAACACAGGTCCAGGAGGCAACACATTCACAGGGGTTATTCACACCTCTGCGATTGAGCTTCTGGGTTTCGTCGGTCCTTCGGAACTGGATTCGGCAAGCTTAATTCCAGACGCGGTGGTGGGTTTACTCAATGAGGCCACGAATGGGCCTGATTTTCACTGAGAATGAGAAGAGGAGACGTTTGTTGAAGCGTCGCACAGGGCCGTTTCGCTATATCGAGGTCGTTATGCTGACGCTGCTCGGTATCCCTATTGGCGTTCTGTTAACTTTTGTGCTTAGTTTCCTCTGGAATATACCGACGCCGGGGCTCTATGCCATGAAGTTGATACCGGATCGTGGACCTGGAGAGGAATGGTTTACCCCGTTAATTTCCCGGTTCGTAGTTGCCGGATTTGTAAATGTCGTTTGTTGCTGCGTGATAACGGGTGCTCTAGCCGCCGTCGTGCGGCGTCTCCGCCGGCTAAAAGAGCCTGCGAGGCCGAGCGTGCGGTCGTAATCGGCTAGGCCGAAGCCGTCGAAGGAATTTTGGAGGTGGGAAAATGATTTCTTGGAAGACGATTGGTTTCGGCCTACTCATGGTTATCGTTGTGATTTCCGTTATTCCTTCGGCCTTTGCCCAGACCTTGCTGCAAATCACCAGTCCGCTATCTGGGTTGCCGGGTGCCCAAGACAATGCGGGTGCCCCTCGATAAGAGAGAAGGTTCTGCAAGGGCAAACTGGTCCTAGGCGATGCCGAGGCACCGCTTTTTTCGCCAGAGAGGTTGAGGACCAAGACTCTGGAAATCTCACGCTGAATCACCTGCGGTGGTGATCTTGTCTCAAGGTACG
>JBEKPH010000054.1:0-33529 GCA_049520915.1 Terriglobales bacterium | reverse complement strand
ATTTTGCGAAGGTGGGTCATAGGTGATCTCCTTATGACCCAACCTTATCCGCTCACAGGCACACTGCCGATACCGAGCACGCGAAAGCGTCTGCCGCTAAGGCTTCGTTCAAACGGGCTTGGGGGAGATTACTCCCAGCAAGTCGGCTTATGAGAAGTGATGGGGAGCGGGTAGGATTTCAGGCAGGTGTTGAACGACCCGAAAGGTGTGTATGAGTGCCATTGTTGGAAAGAGGATCGCCATTGTCGGCGGGGGGCCAGGCGGACTCACGCTGGCCCGGCTACTGCAGCAAAGCGGTGCGCAGGTTTCCGTGTATGAGCGTGATCAGAGCCGCAGCGCGCGAGTCCAGGGCAGCGCATTAGACCTGCATGAAAACTCCGGACTAGCGGCACTGGAAGCTGCCGGCCTGATAGATGCGTTTTGGGCCAATCACCGGCCGGATCTTGATCGTCTTCGTCTTACCGATGCCAAGGGAACGGTTCTCCACGATCATTCCCGCCGGATCTCCGGTGCCGGGAAACGTCCTGAGATCGAGCGTGGTCCATTGCGCGATCTTCTGCTCGATTCGCTTCAACCCAATACAGTTCACTGGGACTGCAAGCTCGAGTCTGCAGAGTTGCAGGGCGAGCAGGTCTTGTTACGTTTTGCGAGCGGACAGATTGCACTGGCCGATATCGCGGTCGGCTGCGACGGGGCGAACTCCCGCTTGCGTGAGCTGGTCACTCCCATTCGGCCAGAGTACGTCGGGGTGTCGCTCGTAGAGGGTCTCGTTCCTGGAGCAAAGCAGATGATTCCCGAGTTGTGGGAACTTCTCGGCGGATCAGCACTGATTGCTCTGGGAGGCGAAAGAACCATCGGCATGGGCACCAAGCCTGACGGCAGCGTGCTGCTCTACGCAGGAGTGAAGACCCGTGGCGACTCCGCGAGGCGTAGCTTCGAAGACGCAAGCAGCCCGGACCAGCGAGTGGCATGGTTCCACGCCAACTTCCAGGGGTGGAGCGAGATATGGGATCCTCTTTTCAAGGAAGCCGCGTCTATGATCTGGCGCCCGCTACTCGTTTGCCCGACAGATCAGCATTGGGAGCCGAAGAGCAACGTCACGTTGATCGGCGATGCAGCGCATGTGATGCCGCCGTACGCAGGCGAAGGCGTAAACATGGCGATGCTCGACGCCCTGGTGCTCTCACGGCTGCTTCTCAGCCAAGACACATCCTCTGAGGCGATCGCGGCGTACGAAGCCGAGATGTTTGCCCGCATGCGGCACATGACGGAAGACACGATGGTGAACACAGAGATGTTCTACGCACCAGATGCCTCCGATCGCGTTGTGGCTCTGTTTCGCAGCTTTGGGGCAGCCGAGGCGGTTCCGCCAGCCGCAGAAGCTTGACGCGAGCCGACGGCGATCCGGACTGGCTGATCGAGATCGAGGCTGATGCCGTCGCGGAGAACTAGAGACCATGGGCGTAGCAGCCATAATAATCATCGCCATCGCCGCCTTGAGCCTCACCAACCTCTGCCTAATGAAGGAGATGTAGGTCACAACGAATGCTTAGACGACTGCGATCATGTGTCGCTTTGCTAGAGCGATCGCGCTCCCAACGAAAGCGCGCTGCGCACAAATCTCCTGTCGCTTGCAACCACGAAGGCCCGCCACGCGGGGAACGATCCCAACGTAGAACGCCATGACCCCGATCTCTGGACCGACGAATTTTATTTTATTAATCAACCCGGCCAGGCTGAGATTCAAAGCGATCTCTTCTACGACTACCGCACCAACGTCGATTCCTACCCGAAATGGCAAGCATGGATGCGCGAGAAGCAGCCGCGCCTGCTGGTGATCTGGGGTCGGTATGAGTCTTCGTTCGACCCCTCCGAGCCAGAGTCCTACCGCCGTGATGTCCCCAAAGCCGAAGTCCACATCGTCGATGGCGGCCACTTCGCCTTGGACACCGCCGCAGACGAAATCGCCGCACTGGTCCAAGGATTCGTCCGCGAGAGAGAATTTTGACATCTCTGCCCTTCCGGAAGAGGCGTTGAACGAAATCAATCGCATTCAGACCAGGAAGAGACTCAATGAAGTGGTGAAAACAGGCGTCCCTGGTTTCATCGCACAAGGCAGTTGAGTATGGCAGACCAACTTTATTGAACTTTAGTTTGTCCTCGCCACATAGGAGAACGGTCGATCTTCGCTGCTCGTCCAGAAATAAGCAAGGATGATCGTACTTGCAATCGCCGCATATGCGCACCACAACGAGGTGAATGCGTATCGCTTAACCTCCATGACAACCAGCAGAATCGCCAGGTTTGCCGCTCCAAACACTACCATCATCCTGATTTTCGAGAAAAACAGTGATCCGCAGGTCGCGATTACATAGAGCAATGCGACCGTCGTGTTGTTGGTCGCTGGATTGATGTAGACGATGCTGTTACCCCGGATGTAGAGCTGCAACGGGTAGGCCGTCAACGCCCACAATATATAGAGCGTGGTTGCTCCGCCAAGCACGAGAAAGGGCAGCATACGCCTGCGGCTTTTCACGTAAGGCTCGAACAGGACGACGCTGAGTGGCAGCAGGAAAGGGAGAAGGCCCTGCGCATACAACATGAATGCCGCTCCCATATCGTGCGTCACCGTGGGTGAGAGAATTCCATCCAATCCCAGCCAGACGAATCCCTCGATGAACTGATGAATCGCGAATAACGTGGGCAAGGATGCGAAAAGCAATTCTCGCCTGTGCTTCACCTTCGTCAGCGTGACGACGCCAACGGCGCCCAACACTCCGCTGCCCACAAAGTTCGCGGTGGCTGAAAAACACACGGCTCGTTTTTCTCAAGTGCGAGGATTACACCAATCACCGCGGAACGCGAAACATTTCTTTAGGAGGCAGCGATTCGGATTTACCCGAAATGTGATCTTAAATTGTCTCCCAACCGCTTATCATCGGCGCTCCGGTTACAGCTTCGGGTTCTCGTGAGTAGAGTCCTTATAAAAAGACCGATACCAAGATACACGGTTCGCAGTGCATTTTACGAGTTCTGATCCACTCTCCGGCCGCACTTGCGAAAGAACACGGTACAGGTCTGGATGGCGCTAACAGACCCACGGATTCGCGTTCCTCTCACGACTTCTCCGTTTCCCGGTAAATTCACAACATGAAGTGCCGTAACCACCCGGTATGCTCACCGTTTCGGGGGAACGGCAACGCTCTTTTCGGACGGCTTTTCGAACTCCGCATCGTCAATCGCGACATTTTGCTTGATCTCTTCGATTCGCATAATCGCTTTGCTCCAGGAACGTTTGATCGTCCAACTGAACGGTATTTTCACGCCATCGACCTCGCGATAATCGGCATAATCTATCTCTGTAGGATCGAGTCCCAGCGGCGAGTCGGAGTAGCGCACCACTCTCATCAGCAGCCCGGACTCCGTGTCAAAGAAAAACTTCCAGGGCGGAAGTCCTTTGCGAATGCCGAAAACGACGTAAGCGTCGCCGTCATCTATCTTCTCCGGATATTCCACGCGGAGCTCAGGGAAAATTTGGCTGACATGCAGAGCAAACTGCACGTCCGCATCCACGCGAGCAGCGTCGACCTCCGACCCGTTGAGACCTCGTACAGGGTGTCCCGGCACGCTTACCCATTCGATATTACCATTCAGAGCAGTGACCATGTCGCCAACAACGGCCTGCTCAACAATCAACTGCTTATCCGGCCCTTTATCTTCGATTCGGACCCGAACCGATTTCCCCTCGGTCTCCTCGCTGCCAGTTTCCACCCGAGTCTTTATTTTCAAGAGCGCACTCGCCCCGCCCAGCGCCTGAACAAACTTATCGATTAGCTGATCGGCTGTCGGCAGATCGCCGTACAACATCTCATGTTCCGGACGGCCTCCCGTCTCAGGCGAAAGTTTATTTCGCGCTGATTGGTTTCCGTTCGACTCGTTGTCAACCGGTGGCATAGTGACCGGCTTGGTTGCTCCGCGATGGCAAGAATAACAAGTCACTTCGCGGGTCCCCTCGAAGTGATTCTGATTGATCGCGGACATCATTCGCATCATCGAACGCGCGACCTCTTTCGGTGCCTTGGCATCTTCTTCGAAATGACCTTCCACGTGGCAGAAGTTACATCGCACACCGAGCGCCGCCGTAATAACGCGCATCGTCGGAACAATCTGGTCGGAAGGAATTCCTTTAAGCACTTGGATGTTCTTGAAAACCGTTTCTGCCGGGGCTGGTGTAATTGAGATTGGGGTCGAAGTCGAGCTTGGAGTGGAGGTCGACGTCGATGTGCCAACCGCCGTCGGATGGGGGGGCGCAGCCAAACTCAAGCCGCTTTGTTCCTTCAAGAGCTCGGCAACGCGCTCCGACAGTTCATCAGCCTTGTTTGCATTCCCCTGCTGCCTGTACAGATTGACGAGTTGGCTCACCGCCGACAAATGCAATGGATCAATGGCAACTGCGCGTTCGAGGTGGGCGATTGTGCCGTCGATATCGCCTGCTTGCTGATGGGCCGCCGCCGCGTTCGCCTCCTCGACGGCCGAATCGGGATTGAGCTCGATGGCACGATCAAAAGCAATTTCGGCTTCAGAAGACTTTTTCCCGACGAGAAGTGCTGTTCCCATCCAGGTAAAGACTTCGGGATCAGAAGCGAATTGGCTCTGCACCTCTGTCAGCAATCGATAACCGTGGATGATAGATTCCGACGATCGGCGCTGAAAACCGACATTTAGATACGCGATTCCCAAATTGCGTTTCCGAAGCTCGGCCACCGGTTCACGCCATGCGGCGATGTCAACCGCCGCCGGAAGGTCGGATTGCGGCTGCGGTCGCCGCTGAATGCGGTGGTCGGTAAAAGCCGTGTGACCTCCATCCTGTGCGTCCCGCCGTGGCATATGACAACCAATGCAATCGCTCTCCGCATTCGGATGCGCCTTCGGAAAACTGTCCTTATGGCACGAAAGACAGCGCGAGCGATAGTACTGCACAGGCTTAAGCGGCTTATTATGCGGATCGTGGCATGTCCCGCACCACATGCGCCCCTGGCTCCTGCGTGCACAGACGCTCATCGCGAGTTGTTCGACGTGACTGATGACCTTAAACTCTGTAGGAGGTGCGCCGGCGGGCAAAACATCGTGATAGGTAGTGAAAGTGCTTTCTAACTTCTGTCCCGCCCGAAAATCACGGAATTCCCGTCCTGGATTCAAGACCCGCGCAGCGCCCATCAGATGGCACTGCTCGCAAACGCTGTCGCGGGCGGCCGGTTCGAGCTTTGCCGGATTGACGATCGTTCCGGCTCGGGGATCGGCAAGATGCCTTTCGCTGGGACCGTGGCATCGTTCGCAGGTAATTGCTTCCGCGGGAAACACGGGGGCGCGAAACTGATTCTCAGTGCCGGCGATGTGAAGTTCCGTACCGGCATGGCAAAAGACACAACCCTCCGCGACCGGACGGTTGAAATCCGGATCCTGGGTCTTTTCATAGCCCGGTGCCAAATCGTAAGAATTGCGGCTCTTATAAAACGCTACAGGCGATTGAAAAAGGTGACCAGCCAGATTAACGAGATAGCCGCTGGCGTGGTTCCCTGAGCCAATGACGTAGTCGATGTTGTAGCTGCTAACATTGCCACCGGCTCGCAATTCCTGCCGGAAGCCGGCCGGCGTCGACAACATCGTAATCTTGGCGTCGGCAGTAGTAACCGTGCCCGTTGGCTCCTCTCCCGGACGACGCAGCGAGTGAGCCATTGCCGATCGTCCATATCCCTCTACCTGAGAAGCGTGGCAGACCTTGCATCGGCTCGTTCCAGTTGGTTCCCCCGGCAAAGGAATAGCGGACGATTTCGTATCGCCTTCGGTTGCGTTACCGTGCGAATCGCCGCTTTTCGATTGACCCTGTCCGCAGACCAAAAAAAAGGCTACCAGTAGCGGAGGAAAGATGCACCTTGACGTCACCAATCGCATGTTCTCGATCACGATGGGAAAAGTATCGTCACCCCACCCCTGACGTCAATTCGCTTTTATCTCGGCAAGCAAGACCCCGAAGGACGCGCTTCGCTCGGACCATACGCGAGTCTGGCTCAATGCCCAACGTAGATCAATCAACTTCATAGCGCGCCCAGACCTCCATCTGTGACGGCTGGCGGTTCGCCCAGGCGTAATACGGAATCAGCGCAAGCTTCACAGGTCGCGTTTTTGTCGGCGCAACGCTCGCCGGCATATAGAGCGCTTCGCTCGCCGACGGCGTCTCGAATGCCTCTCCTTCATGATGCAATACCACGACTCCATCGAGAAGATTAGGCACATACTCGTCGTTAAAATCCTTACCCATCCGCTCGCGGAGATGAATCGAAAGGTCTGACAACGCCACGCCGTCGGGCTGGTCCAGTTGTTCCATGCAGAAAATGATGGGGCCGCGCCGCACCGCGACCCGCGACGCGTTCTCTGACACCCGCGGATTGGAGGCAACGACCTCCGTAGTCATCGGCAAGTTTAAAGTCACGGTGTCACCCGCCTTCCAGTTGCGCTGAATCGGCAAGTATTCTCCGGGTCGCGTGCCTTCCACCGGTTTGCCATTGACTGCCACTCGAGCGCCGGTCGCCCACCCGGGAATTCTCAAATAGAACGTGAAATCAGCTTGCTGCGCCGGATCCACGGTCAATCGTATTTCCCCGCCCCAGGGATAATTCGTCTTCTGCTGCACCTTAATCGGCAGTCCATTCTCCAGATGCCAGTCAAGCGACGAGTTATCGTACAGGTGCACATACAAGCCATCTTTACTCGTGCTGTAGAAATAGCCGGGCAGCGAACCAAACGTTCGCTCCAGATTCGGCGGACAGCACGTCGTGTCGTACCAGGGATTGCGAATCTGCTCGCCGCGAGCCTTGTCGTAACTCGATGGATCAAATGCCAGCGGATTGCGGTAACAATAAGTTGTCCCATCCAGCGACATACCTGAATTGATGCCGTTGTAGAGAGCACGCTCGATCACATCGGTGAAGCGCGCTTCACCACTCGCCGCTAGCATTCGCCAGTTCCACATCATGTTGCCGATCGCCGCGCAACTCTCGCCATATGCTTGTTCGTTGGGCAGTTCGTATGGTTCTCCGAAGGCTTCGCCTTGGCTGCGCGCCCCCACGCCACCGGTTATGTACATCTGACGCTTGCTCAGATCCTCCCAAAGAGTGTTGAGCGTCTTCCAGTAGGTCTGGTCTCCCGTTTCGAGATAGTAATCTGTCGCGCCGCAACAGGCGTACATCGCACGCACCGCATGACCTTCAAGCTTGGTCCGCGAAACAAACGGAATCCCGCAGAACATATAGACGATCGCGCGAGGTTGGATCGTCGCGCGTTCATCTCCATGCAGAATGTATCCCGCCAAATCCACACATTGGCGCTTGCCGGTAGTGCGGTAAAGCTCGATCAACGACATCTCGATTTCTGGATGCCCAGAGATGATCGGCTTTTGGTTCGGTCCCGGCCCGTAATTCGGAAGCAAATAATTGTCGACGAACTTCGCGCCAGCATCCATCAGCGTGGAATCGCCGGTCGCGCGATAGTAAGCGATCGCACCCTGCAACATGTGACCAAGACAATAAAGCTCATGCCCCACTTCTTGCTCATGGGGAAGCATTCGAAGCGAAGTTCGGTCGCCCTGATAATAGGTATTCAGATACCCGCTCGGCTCCTGGATCGCCACAACTTCGCGAATCATCGAAGCGGTGACATCCCGCAATTCAGGTCGGTCGCCGGATTGCAATACCCAACCCACGGCCTCGGTCCACTTATAAATATCGGAGTCCGAATAATAAGGACCTTTCTGCGAAGCGCTGCTCTTGCCTACCAGCCGGCGAAAGTTATCCATGCGTCCGTGCTCTTCAAGCTCGGCCCGCATGGTCGGAATACTGCGTTCAACATTCGTCTTGCGGCGCTTCGACCAAAAGCCCTCCTCGATCGTCACGGCTCGCACCGGAACGCTATGCAGTTTCGCGTAAGGAGAGTTTGCCAGATTCAATACGCCCTGATCTCTCCATGGCAGAATTGGAGCCGTAGCAGAATTAATTTCGAATGGAGACGATTGAGCGGCACGCACGCCCGTATTGTCGAAAGCGAACGACAGAGCCGGGCGAGCCAGCAAAGAAGCCGCAGTCGACGTCACAGCAGCGGATAGAAATCGACGGCGGGAGACGTCATGGTCTGAGCTCATACCTTACCTCTCTAACAAGTGCACAACTTACTGTTCCTGTTGAAATACATTTTCAAGCTGCTGCTTGCACGCGGAGCCGGTTAGCGATTTCGTCCAATTCGGCGGACGAGAGACGGAAAGTGGCGGCGCCCACAATTCCCGCAACCTGTTTGGTGCTCCGGAATCCAACAATCGCGCCCGTCACCGCCGGATTCGCAAGCGTCCACGCAATCGCCACTTCCCCTGGCGCCTTGCTATGTCGCTGGCCAATTTCTCGCAAGACCTCCACCAATTCGAGATTGCGGGAGAGCAACGGCTCCTGAAAGTTCGGCAGGTTCCGTCGCCAATCCTCAGGCATAAATCCCGCGACGCGCTCTTTGGTCATTTCGCCGGTGAGCAACCCGGCGGACATCGGCGAGTAAACAATGACACCGATCTGGGTTTGCTGAGCATGCGGCAGGATTTCTTTCTCAACATCCCGCGTTACGATCGAATACGGTGGCTGTAGCGACGTGATTGATCCGATCGCTTGCGCCCGCTTCATCTGCGAAACGCTGAAATTCGAAACGCCAATGTAGCGAACCTTTCCTTCTTCTTTCAATCGGAAAAGTTCAGTCCAACCTTCTTCGATATCCTCATCTGGCTCCGGCCAGTGGATCTGATAAAGATCGATCACCTCCGATTTCAATCGTCGCAAACTGGCTTCGCATTCGCGCCGAACGGACGACGCCTTCAACGATGCGCCAATCCTGCCTTGATCGTCCCAGACCCGTTCGCACTTAGTGAACACATAGGGACGATTGGATCGGCCAGACAACGCAAGCGCAACAATCTCTTCTGAATGGCCGAGGCCGTAGAGTGCGGCCGTATCAATCCAGTTCATGCCATGATCCAGCGCGGCATGAATGGCGGGAATGGAATCGCTATCATCTTGCGGCCCCATGCTCCCCGACCAACCGCCTCCGCCCATCGCCCAGGCCCCAATTCCGATCGGGCTGATTCGCAGATCACTATTTCCGAGTTGACGAAGTTCCATGCTGAACCTCAACAGCCCTGCGCCAGATGGTAGTACAAGTCGTTCCACCGCAATTCTTTCTTTACTCCCGCAACCGTCGTATCCCGGCCGATCAGCAGAAACTCCATCCCCGCCATCTCCGCAAAATCCTCTAAGTGTTCGGCGGTAAGGGCTCGGCTCAGCGCAGTGTGATGAGCCCCACCCGCCAATATCCACGCTGTCGCGGAGACTTTCAGGTTTGGTTCAGGAATCCAGAGCGCATGAGCCACCGGAAGCTTAGGCAGAGCATGTTCCGGACGCGCGATATTCACTTCGTTGACGATCAACCGGAATCGATTCCCCATATCGACGATGGAAGCATTCACAGCACGTCCCGGCCCCGCGGTAAACACCAGCCGGACCGGATCCTCCTTCCCTCCAATACCCAACGGATGAACCTCAACCGAGGCCTGACCCTCCGCGATCGATGGGCAGACCTCCAGCATGTGTGCTCCGAGAATCTGTCCGCCATTCGGAAAGTGATAGGTGTAGTCCTCCATGAACGATGCCCCACCCTCGAGGCCGTGGCTCATCACCTTCACCGCTCTGACCAGAGCAGCCGTTTTCCAATCCCCTTCGGCGCCGAAACCGTAGCCTTCCGACATCAGCCGCTGCACAGCAATCCCCGGAAGCTGTTTGAACCCATGCAAGTCTTCAAAAGTATCCGTGAACGCGTGCGCGCCGGTCTCCTTCAGAAAGCCTCGCAGTCCCAACTCAATTCGGGCGGCATCCCGCAGAGACTGCCGCCGGCTCCCGCCCGGACGGAGCGCCTCAGCAACCTTATAAATGTCGTCGTACTCCGCTGTGAGTTTGTCGACCTCAGCGTTACTCGCTTGCTGAATATGTTTGACCACATCGCCAATGCCGTAACCATTGACGGAATAGCCGAGCATAATTCCCGCATTTACCTTGTTTCCATCAGAAACGGCGACGTTGCGCATGTTGTCGCCGATGCGCGCGACAAGCAAATGCCGCGAGTCGTGCCAGGCGCAGGCGCCGCGCACCCACACCCCTATTTCTCGATGGACAACCGTATCCTGCCAGAAGCCGACCACAACTTTGCGCTTGAGGCGCATCTTGGCCCCAATGAACCCAAACTCCCGGTCACCGTGAGCCGACTGGTTCAGATTCATAAAATCCATGTCGATCGTTGACCATGGCAGCTCCTCGTTGAATTGCGTATGCAGGTGCAGTAGGGGCTTTTCGAGCGACCGCAGTCCGGCGATCCACATCCGCGCCGGCGAGAAGGTGTGCATCCACGTAATCAAACCAATGCAATTCTTGTCGCGGTTCGCATCCAGACATAACTCGTGAATCGAGTCGCGGCCGGTCATCACCGGCTTGAGGACGACCTTCACCGGAATCCCCGAAGAATCTCCGAACCCTCGCACGATGGCGCTGGCGTGCTCCTCGACTTGCCTCAGGGTCTCGGGACCGTATAGATGCTGGCTTCCAGGAACGAACCAGACTTCGAAATTTGTAAAATCAATCATTCGCTGCCTCAAGCGCGCTAGGAACAGTTAGTAGAAATGCATGGAATATCTGGCAAAATACTTAATCAGAAATCTAAGGGTGTGCGGGTTGTTCTTCGCTGCCCCCTTCGACGAGTTTGTAGCGATAATGTTCCATCTCTTCCTTCGTGGTTTGCTGGCGAATGGAAGCCAGTCGTTTAAGCAAAGCCGGCACCTCGCTGTTGTTTCCAGTTTTCCGCAACGCCTGAATCAGCCGGTACAACGATGTCTGGTCTTTCGGATCGATCGCCAAAGCCTCTTTACACTGCTCAATCGCCTCTGGATATCGATCCGCCTGCAGGTAAAGCTTCGCCATCACGGCGTGAGCCGGCCCCAGCGCGGGACGCAATGCAATCGCCCTCTTCGCCGAGCGCATAGCCAGTTGGAATTCTGGCGTGCCCGGCTCCGCTTCTTTTTTCACGAGAATGTCCGCTTGCAGGTAGAGCAGCGTCGGATCGTTCGGCCTGGCTTTCAGCTTTGCCTGAACCGTGCTCAGCGCCTTGTCCAGGTCATTCGCCTCTACCTCCGCCAGTCCCTGGGCCGCCGCACTCAAGGACTGCTTGGGATCCAACTCGTACGCCTTCTCAAAGTCAACCTGCGCAAGATCAAATTGCCCTGTTTGGACGTAAAGCACTCCCCGCGCAAAAAAAAGCGCAGCGGCCTTCGGCAGCTGACTTATGCCGTCGTTCACCACATTGATGCCTACCTGGAACGATTGATGCACAGACGAAATATCCGCGAAGTGCAAATAGAGACTTACATTGGTTGCGTCAAGATTGATGGCCTGCTTGAGAAGATTCACCGCCTGATCCGTCTGATTGCCGTCTTCGTAAGCAGCGGAAGCAAGTTCGAGAGTTTCGACGTCAGGCTTATCCGAACCGAGCAGTGGCCTCAGGGTCGCGATCGCCGCTTGCGATCGACGAGCCATGAGTTGGACGGAGGCTACTACCTTGCGCTCCTGCTTGTTATCTGGCTCGAGAGCTAATGCGCGTTCGAATATCTCTGCGGCGCGATCGACTTTCTTGAGTCTTACCAGGCAGATCGCGTAAGCATGAAGAGCGTCCACCTGAGCATCAAACAATCCGCCCGCTTTTTTGAAATCAGCCGCTGCAGCAGCACAGTTCCCTTCCCGGTATTCGAGTACGGCCAGCATTCCATAGCTCGTTCTATCGTCGTGCCGCAATCGCAGCAAATGCTGGATCACGGGAATTGCGGCCGCACTACCCGCATCGAATTCGATCTGCGCTTCTCCCTGCAAAGCAGGTATGGAATCGGGCGCGATTTTCAACGCTTGGTGCAACGATGCAAGCGCTTTTTTATTATTCCCCTGACCTGCGTACGCCTTGCCTTGCAGAACCCACAGTTGCTCGTTCCTGGGAGCCTCATGCAGTACAGGCCGAAGTAGTTCGAGCGCCGTCCCGAATTCTCCGTTACGCATCGCCGCGTCAATCGCTTCTACGCGCGTCGCCAGATCTTCAGCTGACGCTACAGAAAACGTCAACAGAATCAACAACGCGCCGGCAAGCATGCTCGAAATTCGTTGCCGCGCGTCTCCGCTGCCATGCCGGTGTTTCTCCATTTGTGTAGTTATACGTCATTTCCATCCCCGGCTTGGAGGCCTTCGTTTGCTGGACCTAGAATGAAAGTTTCCCTCCGAGTTGCCAGAATCGCGGTTCATGCGATGACGTTGCCTGGCCAAAATTTCCGTCTGGGAGATTCATATCGATGCCACCCGAATCGATCGTCCCATAGCTCGTGAAGTCGACATAGTTCGCGCGGTTGAAGAGATTGAAGACCTCAAAGCGGAATTGAAAATTGACGTGCTCCGTAATCCGCGTGTCCTTATATACGTTGAGATTCGTCTCAATGAAATTCGGCCCGCGGAACGCATTCGACTTCTCATTACCCTCGGTTCCGAAGGTGGGCACAGCGAAGTCGCTCGCAGGAATCGCCCCTGTGAGCCAGGAGCTATTCTTGGTTGACTGGTGGTAACTCACCGCGTTCGGGAAATCGAGGTTGTCTCCATCGCCGTTGTAATCTCCGCTGCCTGCTTGATAAGCGACGGCCGGGTCCGAAGCCGAGCAGCCCTGCTTGTTACTCAGAGCCCCCGACTGGCAGAAGGCCAGAAAGCCATTGACGTTGGACGGTGTGAGCGGGTACCCCGACTGAACAATGCTCGTCCCGCTGATTCCCCACCCGCCCGTGGCATAGCCGAGGGCTCCGTTACCACCGTTTAAGCCTTTAAGTTGGTAGTTAAAGCTGAGCGAGAAGCGGTTGGGTGCGTCGAAGATCGAGGGTCCGTAATACTGCTGCGGATTGAGCCCTTCGGAATTCGGATAGTTCAACGTGTCATCCTGCGAACGGGATCGCGTATACGACGCCTCGATGAATCCGCGCGAGAAGTGTCCGCGCACATCGAAGATCACCGCGTCGTAGTTGCCATGGCGATCGTTGTCCGCATAGGTAATGGAACCGAAACTATGATTGAGACGGGTCGGGCTGGGAACGACCGGCGTCGGACTCGTGTTCATCTGGGTAATCAGGTCGCCCGGAAAAGAATTGATATCCACACCGTAAGACACATTCCCAATCGAGTTTCCGTTCCCGACAATATTGTAGGAATGCGATCCGTTGTAACCGACGCTGGCGGCAAACTTGTCGCCCAATTTTCGTTCCACGGTCAGCGACCATATATCCGATTTTGGCGACTTCAAGAGCGGATTAATGCCGCCGATCGCATCGCTGACGCCAATCTGTCCTCCCTGCGCATTCAGGCCCGGCGTGATCGTCGGATACGTAAATCCAAACGGGGGCTTGTTGCTGTTTCCGAGGACGAAAACGGGGGCGCCCGCATTCGCCGTTCCTCCCGCCACGAACGTCGGTGAAACTTCTCCCGGAGGGCTGCCTCGGAATTCTTCCTGCACGTTCGCCTGGGTCAACCAGTTGTTGTAGATGCCAAACCCGCCACGCACCACCCAATCTCCTCTGCCCGTGGGATCCCAAGCCACACCGATGCGAGGACTGAAGAGATTGTTCACTGAGTGCAGCAGAGCGTTATGTGTCGCCTTGGCATAGCCATTGGCAACTTGATCCTGCTCGGTGGTTCCCGTACCCAGGTAGAAGTTTCCAAATACGGTTGAAGGACTCTTGGAATACGGATTGCCGCTATCGTCGTAGCGCAGTCCAACGGTGAGCGTCAGGTTTTTTCGCGCTTTCCATGTGTCTTGTACAAACAGTCCAAACGTTCGGGAAGCCGCGTCCCAACTCCACAGTTGCTCTTGACCGGTGACAGGGTTGAAGTACACGCCCGTTTCGTTTGTCGGAGCATCTTGCGCCAGCGTCAACAGGTTACTGAACGAAAATTTTGGTTGCGACCACGGTCCCTGGAACGGTTCCACATCATCGCCATACCATCCTTCGTACCCGACCTGGATCGTATGGGCTCCGTGTACGTGCGTAAGCACGTCGCGCCAATGATAGTTATGCTGTATGAAATCGCCCTGCGCGAATCCCACACCATAAGCCTGGCCTGAATCCACATTGATTCCGTTTACCGAGATTGACGGCACGGTATAGTCCTTGGCGCCAGTCCCCAGAACGCCCTCGACCCTGCTCTGCCCTATGGTGAAATCATTGAGGGTGGTCGGAGAAAAAGTGTGCGTCCACGACGCTTGGCCCGCGACCTGCCAGGTATTGTTCAAAGCGGAGAATTGTGGCATCGCCGAAGGCGCGCCCGTCAGAAGAAGTGTCCGAAAGATGCTGGCATAGATTCGGTCGTTCTTGAACACCTTGTCGATGCGGCCAAAATACTGCGTGCCATTGCGGACCGAAGTTGCCCCAAATGCCCCTTGATCGATCATCGGCGTCGAACAGGGAATATTTTCCACCGCGGGTGTGCCGCAGATATTGTTCCCCATATTGTCTTTCCCAAAAACGTCTTGTGCCGTTTGTAGAACGGTGACACCACCTACGCCCGCGGGCAGATACTTGGTCAGGACCTGGGTTCCGACACTTGTCGGGTTATTCGCCTGCGCAAAACTGATGAACGCTGGATCGGCGAAGGTCACCGATCCCCCCGCACTCGACGATGAGCGCAGAGGTTCCACAGAAAAGAAGAAGAACAGGTTGTGGTGAGGAATGATTGGGCCGCCAATGGCAAAATCCATATTATTGGAATGGAATGGCTTGTAAGGATTCGTTGGCGATGTTACGAAATGTTGATTGGCGAACATCCCCTGATAGTTGAAGTAATCCGACGCGGAACCATGGAACCGGTCCGTACCCGACTTCGTCGTGAACATCGTTTGCAGTCCCGCCGCGCGGCTGTACTCACTTGTGAAGGTGTTGACCTGAATACTGGTTTCCTGGATCGCTTCCGGTTGCGGCGTAAGGTTCAAAACACCTTGGCGAATTCCGCTGGTCACGTCAAGCCCGTCGACTACATACTGATTGTTATTCTGCCCTTGTCCGTTGGCACTGGCGTCAACCTGCTCTTCCGTAGAAAAATTATCCACGCCCGATGCCGGACTACCCGCTCCGCTCGTTCCTAATCCCGTGGCTCCCGGCGCCATCGTCACCAGAGTGACCAGATTTCGTCCGACGATCGGCAACTCGGCAACCGCCTGGTTCTGGAGCGTGAACTCTGTGCGGCTGTCCGAGGTGTCAACGACCGGAGCTTGGGTAGTCACCTCAATCGACTCGGAAATCGAGCCTACCTTGAGCGTGATCGGCACATTCAGATTTTGCTCGGTGAGCAACGTCACTGCGGCTTCAGACTTTGCAAATCCTGTCGCCTCGACCACAATTCCGTAAGAACCCGGCGGAAGACTTAGAAAACGGAAGTTGCCGGAGTCGTCCGAAGTCGCGACCTGCGCGACCTGGGTCTCTTTGTTCACGAGTCTTACGGTGGCTTTGGCAACCCCGGCGCCAGTGGGATCCTGCACAACACCCTGTATGCTGCCAGTGAACTGTGCCCAGCAGAAATTTGCGCAGAACATCGCAAAGGTCAACACTACGAGGGCGCGAGCGGAACGAGAGAGATCGGAACGCATATCGAGTCACCTTTTCGGGTGCAAAAGGATTTGCTTGTCAGCAAACGTTTACTCGTCTACCCTGTCCCAATCCTAAACCCTTGGCTCAACAGGGAGCCGACGCATACATTACCCGTTTCACGAGACCACCGGACCACAGCTCTTGCGCCCTAAGTCTCGACACGGATTGCTGCTTCGAAGCACGGTGAGCCTAACGGACTCTCGATCTGAGCGCATGGTACAGATGTACTATATATCTACTAGAACGATTCTCCGGAAGCTCAGCCAGCCTTGTACGCTCGGCTTCCTGGCGCTTTTGTTCTTGCTCCTCTTCCCTTCCTGTGCACGCAGATCAAACACGATTGCCGTCATCCCCCGCGCCTGCGGAACCGCGCTCTGGGAACCGGAACACGCAGGCGCTACGCATGTGGCCCGTCGCCGGGGCTTCAGCGTCTATTGGAACGCTTCTCCGCGTGAAGATGATGTGGAAGGTCAGATCGACTTTCTCGAGAAAGTCGTCGCAAAGGGATATGCCGGGATTATCATCACGCCCGACCAGACGTTGCCCCTACGAACACCGATCCGCCGAATCATTTCCGGAGGCCTTCCCATGGTCGTCGTGGGGACTAACCTGGGGATCGCTCCCTCCTCAAAACTATCCTACGTTTTAAACGACGATACCGCGGGCGGCCAAATGGCTGCGCGTCGCATTGGCAAAATATTGAATGGGCGAGGCTCCATCGCTATTCTCGGCATCAATCCTCAACTCTCCGGCATTACCACGAGAGAACGAAGCTTCGAAAATACCCTCGAGCAGGAGTATCCGAATATTCGCGTCGTGGCCCGCCGCTTCGGATACTACAGCGTGCCCCAGGAACAACAGGTGGCCGAGGACATTCTTACCCAAGGCGTGGCGGTCGACGCCATCGTTGCCCTCTCCCATATCTCTACACGCGGCGCTTTTTACGCCTTGGTGGAGTTCGACAAGCTCCAGACCATCAAGCTTCTTGGGTTCGATCAGGATTTAATGGTGCCGATTCGAAGCGGAGGTATCGACTCCATAGTGATGGAGCGCTCTTATGACATGGGGCGCATCGCGATGGAAGTTATGGATGGTCAAATCCATAACCAAACCGTCCCCGGCATGAGTGTGGTCCCTCCCGTCCTTATGACGCGCGACAATATGGACACTCCCGAGATTCGCCAGCAACTAACAGCCAATTGGTGGGCCGCGCAATGATTCGCTGGCTTCGACCCCGAACCCGCTCTCGATCCATCACAGCCTGGATTGGAGTGTTAATCGTTTTTGCACTTCTCGCCGCAGTCGGACTCTCGCTGCGCATCTATTCTTTACGGGCAGACCGGCAGCCCCTCTATCACGATGAATTTCGACTCGAAAACCAGGAAGAGTGGCAGCCCTTCGGCGGCGCGTGGGAGATTGTCGATGGCGCTATGCGCAACAATTCCGACGAGCGCGGCGCTAAATTGATGAACGGCAACGTACATTGGGGCAATTATTTGATCGAAGCGGACGTCCAACTTCTCGGGCAATACGGCGACGCGGGGCTCATCATTCGAGGCAGCGACGAAGAAGAGGGGGTGGACGCCTACAACGGCTACTACGCGGGGTTGCGTGATCTCGATAACACACTAATCCTCGGCCGCGCCGGTTACGGTTGGGTCGAATATCAGGCACGGCATGTGATGCCGCGCGTCTTTGCGCAGCAGTGGTACCACCTTAAAGTCTTAGCCTACGGTTGCAACATCGTGGCCTCCGCGACCTCACCTTCTGGATCCGTAACCACCGACGCCATTCAAGAACCAAATTGTGTCCATGCCGGCCGCTTTGGCCTCAAGTCTTATCAGACCGGGGGCCTGTGGCGAAATGTACAAGTTCGAGCAGCCAGCCAACAAGATTTATCCAACGTCATCGGCGACATGAAAATCCCTCTCGCGGATCCCGACCCCGTCGTCGGACCCACGGGAAAGCCGCGCACCGATTGGGATCCGCTACGTTCGGCGACGGATGCCCAGGATCAATACCTGGAGCCTCTCTATCTGGATATGCGCGATCATCATGTCGATCCCGACGGTCAGCCGATTGCCAATCTCCGTTCGCTCGCGCCCGGTAAGCCGGCGAACGTTACGATTCACGGCGTGGTGACCCTTACCTTTCCCACGCTTTTTGTCCAGGATTCTACGGGAGGGATCGCCATTCAGAATTTTCAGGCGAAAACCCCTCCTCAAATTGGCGATCAAGTCGAAGCAAAAGGTGAAGCGGAGTTGCACGACTTCAGCTCCGTTCTAAAAAATGCCGAAGTTCACATCCTCTGGACCCACGCTCCCATTCATTCCATGGGCGTCACCGCTTCTCAGGCTGCCACTGGCTCTTTCGATGCGCAATACATCGACGTTGAAGGGCATCTAGTAAGTAAAGAAGAAGGCCCCGACCACGCCATGGTATTAAATCTTGATGCGGACAATCAGTCCTTTCGCGCCATCGCCAATGGCACCAGCGGCGCGGCCCTCTTCCGCCAACTCAAAGATCAGAGCCGTCTTCGGCTTCGGGGAATTTGCGTCGTCGATTCCGCCTACACCCACGACCTCACGCCCTTCGCCATTCTCCTTCCCTCGCTCAACGATGTGGAAGTGCTTGAAGGTCCGCCCTGGTGGAGCGCCCGCCACATCGTTATCGCCATCATTACTTTCCTGCTTTTAATTCTGGCGGTGCAGACTCTCAACAACTACATCGAGAGATGGAGGCTGATGGCCGTGCTCGATGAGCGCCAAAGATTAGCTCATGAGATGCATGACACACTGGCGCAGAGCTTCGCGGGCATCGGATATCAATTGCAAGCAATTCGTGACGAAATTGACGACCGAGGTGCGATTGACCGCGAACTTCAGTTGGCATCCAGTCTGGTGCGCCGCAGCCATGAAGAAGCTAAACGCAGTATCGCCGCGCTCAGGCCCGAACTTCTGGAATCCGCGGGCCTGCTTCATGCTCTCGAGCAGAGTGCAAAAAGCATGGTGGCCGGCGGAGGAATCCGCATTAGCACGTTCACTTCAGGGGAGGCCCACAGCATACCGGTCCGCATATCCGATACGCTCTTCCGCATCGGCCAGGAGTCCCTTGCGAACGCCGTACGGCACGCCAACCCAACCACCTTACTGATATCTCTCGTCTACGGCGAGTCCGCTTTGCAATTACTGGTGGAAGATAACGGCCGGGGATTTCTCGCCGACCCCGATTCAGCCGGTTTCGGAATTCGCGGCATGAGAAAACGCGCGGACAGCATTTCCGCGGAATTAAACATTCATAGCGTACCGGGGCGGGGGACAGCCGTCCGTGTGATAGCACCGATGCCGGCCAAACTAATGCGTACGTTGTGGCCGACATCCATCTGGCACTTGCTTTGGGAGCGTAGATTCCATGCACAAGGACAGGGACAAAGACAACGACAACAATAAAGATCGCGATCGGGACAGGGGTCGAGATCGAGATAAAGACAGGCGGCAACCAAAAACCCCGATCCGCCTGCTTATCGTCGATGACCATCCAGTCGTGCGCGCTGGGCTCAGCAGCATGCTCGGCAAGCAGCCGCGTCTCACCTTGGTTGGCGCCGCCGCTGGAGCCGAAGAGGCTTTGGCCCTGCTCAAGGACTGCCCGGCCGATGTGGTTTTGCTCGATCTGCGAATGCCGAAGATCAGCGGGATCGAGGCATTGCAATCTCTGCGTCGCTTGCCATCGCCGCCGCAGGTAATCATTCTTTCCAGCTTCGACTTCGAGGAAGAAATCTACCGTGCTGTTCAAGCGGGTGCACGAGGATACTTGCTGAAGGAAACGTCATGCGACGAGATCGTAACCGCCATCGTTGCGGTTCATTCCGGCAAGCAATATTTCCCGCCGGCAATCGCCGCCAGACTTTCGGAACGAAACAGCCGCTCCAGCCTGAGTCCAAGAGAGTTGGAAATTCTGGAAATGCTGTCGCGTGGTTTCACCAACAAAGAAATCGCCAGAGCATTCGGCATCAGCCGGTACACCGTTCGAAATCACATCAACAACATCAACCAGAAACTCGACGTTTGTGACCGCACAGAAGCCGCTTCGGTCGCCATCCAGCAAGGAATCATCTCTGTGTCGCGTTAGTGCGGCCTGAGCCCTATGCCACGACTCCTAACTTTGCCCAACTCCCACATCTCAATTCGTATAGGACAGATGTACTATCCCGTACTTGAGAAACTTCGCGTATTTTCGGACAAGGGCAATTCTGGCCTTTGCTCAAGTCTCTCAGCCAAGTAGCTAAGGATGACACTGTGAACCAGACGTCTCGCCGCCAATTTATGAAGCTCGCCGCCGTAGCCGCGGGAGCCACCCTCGCGCCCCGCAACCTGCGAGCCTTTTCTAGTCAGGGTCCCGTTTCATTGGCGGTCGTCCCTCCGCTTTCCGTATTTAACTATTCGCAAGTTGAGTTGCTCGACGGTCTGTTTCGTCAGCAATTCGACAACAATCACAATCTTTATCTGCATCTCGATGAAGATGCGCTGTTAAAACCCTTTCGCCATCGCATGGGCATGCCGTCGCCCGGGCCTGACATGGGTGGCTGGTACGATGACGCGGACGATTTCAGCACCCCCGACAATTTTCACGCCTTCATCCCCGGCCACAGCTTCGGACAATATCTTTCCGGCTTGTCCCGCGCCTACGCGGCCACCGGAAACAAAGCGACGCAGGAAAAAGTACATCGTCTCGTACGCGGCTTCGCGCAAACCGTCGACACCGACGGAAAGTTCTACGTCGATTACCGGCTGCCAGCCTATACCTACGACAAGACAAGCTGCGGTTTGATCGACGCTCACGAATTTGCCGCCTGCCCTGACGCTCTCGATGTTCATTGGCGCGCAACTGCGGCCGCGATGCCACATCTGCCCGAGAAAGCGCTGAGCCGCGCCGAACAGCGTGCCCGTCCTCATAAAGAAATCGCGTACACCTGGGATGAGACCTACACCCTCCCGGAAAATCTCTTTCTCGCCTACCAGCGCAGCGGAAACTCTCGCTATCGCGATCTCGCAGTCCGGTTCATCGAGAACGATTATTTCGACCCACTCGCACAAGGCCAAAACGTTCTGCCTGGCGAACACGCCTACAGTCACGTGAATGCATTCAGTTCTGCCATGCAGTCCTACCTCGTTCTGGGAGACGAAAAGTATCTCAAGGCCGCGCAGAACGGACTGCGCATGGTTCAGGAACAAAGCTACGCCACAGGCGGTTGGGGCCCCGATGAGGCCTTCGTCGTGCCCGGCAGCGGAGGTCTAGATTCCAGCCTGAACACAACGCATGCGAGCTTCGAAACTCCCTGCGGCGCCTACGGACACTTCAAAATTACCCGCTACCTGTTGCGCGTCTCGCGTGACTCCCGCTACGGAGATAGCATGGAACGCATCCTCTACAACACCATTGCCGGCGCTACACCAATCCTGGCCGATGGAACCAGCTTTTACTATTCTGACTACAATAATTCCGCGCGAAAAGTTCACCACCGCGACAAGTGGCCTTGCTGCTCCGGAACCTTCCCCCAATTGACCGCCGACTACGGAATCAGTTCGTACTATCCGGCGCAAGACGGAATCTACATCAACCTGTTCCTGCCATCCCGCGTCTCGTGGCAGCAAAACAACACCAAGGTGACGCTGACGCAGAATACGCAGTATCCGAGCGCCAATACCAGCCAGTTTGATTTCGCATTGCCTCGTCCCGAAACCTTCGCCGTTTACTTGCGTATTCCCGCATGGATAGGGCCCAAGACCACCGTATCAATCAATGGCCGCAAGGTTGAACACGAAGTGGTTCCGGGCAAATTTCTGGCATTGCAACGCACGTGGACAGACAAAGACCGTCTGGAATTCGAATTCGAGATGCCTCTGCGACTCGAAGCTGTCGATGACCAGAATCCCAACAACGTCGCCCTGATGCATGGCCCGGTCGCTCTGTTTGGCGTAGGCGAAATCCCCACTCGCATCACTCGCAAGCAATTGCTCTCCGCTTCGCAAGTGTCGCAGTCTTCCTACGATTGGTCCGTTCGCACAGATTCCGGCACGCTCGCACTGCGCCCATTCGCCAACATCATGAGCGAGGACTATCGCTTGTATCATCGAGTCGACAGCTAGAAGGAAGCGAAATCAACCTTTATCCCAACCCTTATTAGCCACCCGCCCAACTCCCTCGCGAAGCGTTACCAGTTCGTCGGCGTCGATTTTCTTAAAAGTTTCGTGTAGCCCGTTCGGCCAGTAAACATCAATATCAACCGACTTGATCGCGCCTAGTCCAAAATGCAACCGCGGATCGTTGCACGAGTAATAACTAGACTGGCTGACGACGGCTTGCGCCTGCGTCTTGCCCCCATAATGGACAAGCACCCGAGCTCCAATGGCGCTGCGATTCGATTTCACCCCTTCGAGTTTCACCTTAATCCAATGCTGTTTCGGGTCAAGATCGTTCCGTAGCAACGACGGTGGTTCATTCAGGTTGATAATCAGAATATCCAGATCGCCGTCGTTGTCGAAATCTCCAAAGGCGCACCCGCGACTGCTGTGCGGTGAGGTGATTCCTTCACCAACCGACGCGCCCATTTCTTCAAATGTGGAATTTCCCAGATTCCGAAATAAAACGCGCGGCGTCTTGTACGGATACTGCGGCAATTTCCGCTCCACCTCCGGATAAACGCTGCCCGTTACGAAGAACACGTCCGGATTTCCGTCATTGTCGAGATCAACGATCCCTGCTCCCCAACTCGTGAACCGCGTTTCTACTCCTATCTTGGCCGATTGGGTAACTTCGTCGAAGTTCCCCTTGCCGTCGTTTCGGTAAAATCCGCAGGTGTCGCCAATAAAGTGCGTCTTGAACAGATCGAGATGACCATCCAGGTTGTAGTCGCCAATACCCACGCCCATGCCGGCCTGTTCCGTTCCATCGTCGCTCAACGCGACCCCTCGCAAAACTCCCTCCTCGCGGAAGGTGCCATCGTGATTGTTCATAAAAAGCAAACTCGGCGTTGAATCGCAAGCGACGAAAATGTCCGGCCATCCATCTTCGTCGAAATCCGCCGTAACCACGGTCATCCCATAGCTTTCGGTCGCGTTGCCGATGCCGGCTTGCTTGGTGACATCCGTAAACGTTCCATCGCCATTATTGCGATACAGAGAATGCCTCCCCGTCGGCAATCCCCGCGGCCCGCAGTTCACCGGGACGCCCTTCCAGTTGCAAGTCGAGCTCTCGCCAGGCACTGGCGCATGCTCAAAAGAAAACCGTATGTAGTTGGACACAAACAGATCGAGATGGCCGTCGCGGTTGTAGTCCACAAATGCGCACCCTGCTCCCCAACGTGCCGGCGAATCCTCCCACAAACCCGCCTGTTTCGTGACATCGGTAAATGTTCCATCACCGTTGTTGCGATATAAACGATTCTGACCGAAATAAGTGCAGAAAATATCATCGAAGCCATCGTTGTTGTAATCGGCGATGCAAACACCATTGCCCCACCCCACCGCTCGCAGCCCCGCCTTCTCCGTCACGTCGGTAAAAGTCCCGTCACGATTGTTTTTGTAGAGCCGGTTCGTCGCTTCACCCGGAGCTCCCTCCAACCGTGTTCCCGAGAGTAGAAAGATATCCATCCACCCATCATTGTCATAGTCAATGAACGCACAGCCACAGCCGTTCGCTTCGAGGATATATTTCTTATTTTCAATACCCCCGTAAACAGTCGTCGCCGTCAGGCCCGCGCTCCGAGCGATGTCCTCAAAGTGCGCTGCGAACGGCCGCCCCGTAGGTTTCGGAGCAGCTTGTGGCTTCACATCGCGTGAGGCAATCCCCTGCCCCAACGTCTGTTGCGCGGCAGCACCCAGCGAAATTAAAACAAAAGAACGGCGTGTAATCGTCATAAGTGGATACGGTTGTCGATATTGCTTTGCGGCGTTAGGTACAGCGTAAAGGCGTGATCGATCCAGACAAAACCTTTTTCCAACAACTAATTGGAATGCGCGCCGGAATCCACCACCAGCTTGTAACGGTTTTGTTCCGCTTCCACTTTCGTTGCGTCCTGGCGAGCCGCCGCAAGCCTTTTGAGTAGGTCCGGAATCTCCGTCTTCCGGTCGACCTTTCGAAGTCCCACGATCAGGTGGTAAAGAGCAGTCTGGTCTTTAGGATCGTGCCGCAACGCCTCCTGACACTCCCGAATAGCCGCATCAGTTTGCCCGGACTGCAAATACAGTTTGGCCAAAACATCATGCGCGCTTACCAGCGTGTTCTGTAGCGCAACCGCTTTCTTCGCCGACCGCATCGCTTGCAGAAATTCTGGGCTACCAATTGCCGGAGCTTTCTGTGCCAGGATCGCCGCCTGAAGGTACAGCAGGAACGCATCAGCAGGCCTCTTTGCCAGTTTCGACTTCACAACGGCCAGCGCGCGATCCGGATCGTTTTGATTCTGCTCTTCTACCGCCATCCCTTGAGCCGCCGCGCTAATCGACTGATGCGGATCCAACTCTTCCGCCTTCTCAAAATCCGCTTCTGCCCTATCGAAATCGGCAAGCTGCACATACAAAACACCGCGCGCTAAATAAAGGGGCGCCGCATTCGGCTGCAAATTGATACCCGCATTGATCATCTCGATGCCTGTCTGAAAAGATTGATGGGAAAACGCGATATTAGCAAAGTCCACGTAGAGCGCCACATTTTTCGGATCTTCCACGATGGCGTCCCGCAGCAACTTGACCGCTGCCGGAGTTTCGCCGTTCGCTTCGTAAGCCGCGGCCGCAAGTTGGACGGCGCCTGTATCCTGGGCGCTTGCTTCTAATAAAGGTTTTAGCGTTGTGAGAGCGTCTTGCGGCTTTCCAGCTTTAAGTTCCAGGGCTGCAAGCTCACGTCGGACCCGCGTATCTTCCGGGTGAGACTCTACCAATCGCTGGAAAACAGAAATCGCTTTGCCGGATTGCTTCACTGCAATTAGGCACACTCCGTATTGCTTCAGTGCCGACGGTTGTGACTCAAGCAGCGAACCGCTCTGTTCAAAGTCGCGTACCGCCTGCGGACAATTCCCCTCCTTTGAGGCAAGGGCCCCCAGCATCGCGTGACTCGTCTGCTCGCCGGGCTGCAAACGAACGATATGCCGCAACAGCGTTTCGGCTCCCTTATCTCCCGATTCGTACGCAATTTGCGCGGCGCCTTCCAGCGCCGGAAGATAATCTGGAGAAATACGCAGCGCATGGTGAAATGCAGCCATCGCTTCTTGATTGTGTTTGTCCGCGGAGAGCCCTATGCCCTGAAGCGTCCACAACTGGGGATCTGATGGGGACTTGGCGAGCGCCTCTCGGGAGAGCTGCACAGCCCCCTCAAAATCCTTGGCGCGCAACGCCGCGATAATCGATGCGCTTCGCTCGGTCCCAGTTTGCGCATTCACCACGAGAGCGAAGGCCAAAACAGTAGCAAGCGGCTGCCCAAATCCTCTTTTCCCCAACATCATCCCCTCAATTATCCCCGATACACGCAACTCCGGGAAAGACAATCTCTCAACAGCCGGGTGCGGAACCGGTCTGTAAGGCAAGGTTACCGAAATCGTCGTGCCCGATCCCACCTTGGAGTCAATGCGGACCTCGCCCGCAAAATGTCGCACTCTTTCCCGCACGCCTTGTAGCCCAATACCGGCGCCCCTTGCTCGAAGGGTATCGAGTCGATCGGGAGCAATTCCGCGACCAGCATCCCGAACCTGCAGACACAGCGTCCCTAGCCCTCGCTCTAAACGAACCTCGGCAGATTTGCTGCCGGAGTGCCGGTGCACATTGGTAAGACATTCTCGGACAACGCGAAAGATGGTGATCTCCATTTCGCGAGATAGTCGTTCGAAATTATCAGAAATCTCTAACTGCACATCCAAACCCGCACGTTCCTCCAACCCTTCTGTGTACCAACGCAACGCGGCTTCCAGACCGATTTCGTCCAGCATCGGCGGGTGAAGCAGATATGAAGTCGTGTTCGGCGAAAGAGCGCGCCTGCTGCACCTCTCGGGTGTTTGCGTCGCCGACGATGAAAGGCAAGCAACCGCTCTGGCCAGAAACCATCTGGCGACGATACGGACGACCGGCGTGAGGCAGCGAAGATTTCAAAAGCGGGTTGGCTTCCACACCTTCCGGCACACCTACACATTTGCTGACCGCGCGCACAAGAACATATTCGGCATAGCCACCATCCACTGCGTAGCCCGTGAACGTAGGTTTGTCGCAGAGATTCTCCATGCCACGACGGCAATACGGGCAATCGCCATCGACGCCACCCATCCAAGAAATGCCGACACGGGTTCCCGCCGGCAACTCCAGGGTCGCGCCTTCGATTACTTCTCCCACGATTTGATGGCCCGGAGTCAGGCGCGGACGAAGCGGCGGAAGATCCCCTTCAACGATGTGGAGGTCAGTGCGACACACTCCGCAGGCGACGACCCGCAATAAAAGATGGCCCGCTTCCAGTTGTGGACGGGGTACATCTTCGACATGGAGAAACGATTGGGGCGCAGTGTGAGTTGAAGAGAAAATAGCAGCTTTCATTTGTCCTGGCTCTCCGAGGCTGGGTCCGCCGTTCCAAATCGGAACTTCGCGCACATGCGAATCTACTTGCAGATGGATTCCTGTGATGAGCAAAATGGAACAGATTATTGCTGTCGTCAATGCAATCCTGACCTAGCTTCCGGAGAAGGTTACGAGACTGTCCCGAACCCTTGCGAAGAGGTGCCTGGATCGCGCGATTCATCATTTTATCTATGAGGAGAAGGACCCTTCACTCGCGCGGCGGTCACTTCAGAAGAAAATAACGTCATTCGTCATGGAACGCATCCCGCGCATCACTCGGGCGCGATCGATGGACGCCCTGTCCAGTTGCAACTAATTCGAGACTCGAAAAGAGGAACGCCATGGCACCAAGAAAGATGAACGCGGCAGTGGTTGAGCGTTTCGGAAAGCCGCTTGTGCTTCGTGAGTGGGACGTCCCAACTCCGGGAGTTGGACAGATCGTGGTGAAGACGGAGGCGTGTGGCGTTTGCCACACTGACCTCCACGCCGCAAACGGGGATTGGCCGGTCAAGCCTACGCTTCCGTTTATTCCCGGCCACGAAGCCGTCGGCCTGGTCTCCGCAGTCGGAGCAGGAGTAACTATTGTCAAAGAGGGCGACCGTGTAGGTGTGCCGTGGCTCTACTCCGCCTGCGGTCATTGCGAGTACTGTCTCTCGGCCTGGGAGACAGTCTGCGCCGAAGCCCAGTTCGGTGGCTACACAAAGAACGGGGGCTTCGCGGAATACGTTCTCGCCGACCCGGAGTATGTGGCACATATACCGAAAGGCCTGGCGCCCGCCGAAGCTGCACCACTCATTTGCGCCGGCATAACGACCTACAAGGGAATTAAGCAAACAGGGGCGAAGCCCGGTCAATGGATCGGAATTTCAGGTTGCGGTGGCCTCGGACATCTTGGTATTCAATATGCCAAGGCGATGGGTTTGCTGGTCTGCGCGGTCGACATCGACGACCGCAAATTGGCGCACGCGAAGAAACTCGGGGCCGATCTCGTCATCAACGCAAAGCATGAGGATCCGGGAGCAGCAGTAAAGAAAGGTACAGACGGCGGAGCTCACGGTGTTCTGATTACGGCACCGTCACTCATCGCATTTAAGCAAGGAATCGGCATGACCCGGAAGCGTGGTACGTGCGTGCTGGTTGGGCTGCCACCGGGGGAGTTTCCAGTACCTCTCTTCGATGTCGTGGCCAACTGCATCACCGTTCGAGGTTCTTTCGTCGGAACCCGCGAGGATATGGCCGAGGCGCTCGACTTCGCGGTTAAAGGCAAAGTCAAAGCAGACATCGAGCTTCAGCCGCTATCAGCGATCAACGAGATCTTTAAACGCCTTGAGCACGGAGACATTCCCGCCCGCGTTGTCCTCGATTACAGCACAGCGGAGCAATCAGAACACCGCTCCACCAGAGCAAAAGAACCCGTTCACGCTTAGTGCTTCAGAGACCGGTAGTGGGCTGTGAAAACAGCCCACTACGGCCAAGCGATTTCTCCCAACTTTTCCCATGTTGGCAGCGGAAAACGATCCAGGCGGTTTATGTACCGACGTAAAAACTGCGGCTTTCAATCCGGCCTACCCTCCCGACTCTCCATTCTCCTCGCAAAAGCGTACCCCAAGGGCACTGTTCCATGCCGCGATTTGATCTGCTGAGCAATTCGAGACAGTAATCAGGCAGCCCCTCGCGTAACACTCGGACTGAGTACCAAGAAGAAAGAAGAGTGATCCATGTCTGAGAGACCCGCTGACGATCACGCGGCAATTTATCTAGTTGGAGCTGGCATCGCCTCGCTCGCAGCGGCTGTGTTCCTCATTCGCGACGGAGACATCCCGGGCCACAACATCACGATTCTTGAAGAATCAGAAAGAATCGGCGGAAGTCTTGACGCCGCCGGATCTCCCACAGATGGCTACACCATGCGCGGCGGACGAATGATCGAGAGCAAATATCTCTGCACCTTCGATCTTTTTTCATCGATCCCGACCCTTGACGAGAGCAAGACGGTTACGCGGGAGATCTTCGATTGGAATGAGACCATGAAGACCTCGTCCAAGTCGCGTCTCTTTCGCGACGGCCACCAGGTTGACGCTCCCCAATTCGGCCTGAGCGAAAATCACATCCTGACCATTGAACGCCTGGAGCTTGAGCCCGAGGGTTTGCTTGGGCGAAGCAGCATTTCGGACCAGTTCGACGCTTCGTTCTTTGAGACAGATTTCTGGCTCATGTGGTGTACGACCTTTGCTTTCCAACCATGGCACAGTGCTGTTGAGTTCAAGCGCTATCTGGTGCGATTCACTCATATGGTTGCCGGCTTCAATACGCTCAGCGGCATTATGCGAACTGTCTACAACCAATACGACTCCATGGTACGGCCGCTACAAAAGTGGCTGAACGAACGCGGCGTGAGGTTTCAGTTGAATACCCGCGTCACGGATCTTGATTTCCGCTACGATTCTGACGGCTACGCAGTGGAGCGTATTTCTTGTGATCATGACAGGCATCCCGAGGAAATAAAGTTGGACGCGAAAGACAAAGTAATCGTCACACTCGGGTCGATGACCGAAGCTTCAAGCATAGGCTCGATGGATTCGGCGCCGGTCCTTAACGGCAAATACAAGGGCGGGTCGTGGGCTCTTTGGGAAAAGCTTGCATCGGAACGGCCGCAGTTCGGCCATCCGGCTAACTTCACGGATCATATCGTGGAGTCCAAGTGGATATCGTTCACGACGACTCTTCGCGACCCGTCTTTCTTTCGACTCATTCGCGATCTCACCGGCAATGTTCCGGGAGAAGGCGGTCTCATCACGTTCCCCGAGTCGAGTTGGTTAGCCTCGATCGTGTTGCCGCATCAACCTCATTTTATTGGGCAGCCAGCGGACGTGGAAGTCTTTTGGGGTTATGGTCTTTCCGTCGATAAAATCGGCGACTTCGTGAAGAAGCCGATGTCGGCGTGCACCGGGCGGGAAATCATGACCGAGATTATGGGGCACCTGCGGATCGAGTCCGATTCAAGAAAAATACTTGAAACGAGCAACTGCATCCCTTGCATGATGCCTTTCATTACCAGCCAGTTTCTCCGTCGGGCCAAAGGCGATCGCCCCCAGGTCGTACCTGAGGGGTCGAAGAACCTCGCCTTCGTCGGACAATTCTGCGAAATCCCTGAGGACGTGGTATTCACCGTCGAGTATTCGATCCGCTCCGCACAAATTGCGGTGTACTCGCTGCTTGGCCTGAACCGCACACCACCGCGGGTTTACAAGGGGAGCCACGACCCACGCGTCCTGCTAAAGGCATTCCTGACATTGCACGAAATCCACGTTCACGCGTAGGAATCCTCAGGCGATCTGAAGGTGCTTGAACAGGGGGATTTTGATTTTCCTATGAGTTGATATGAGTTGAATTGACCATAAATCTTACGTGTGGAGTTCTAAGAACAATCTGCGGGAAATATCCCGACGGCATACGCCAGACTGGAGCACTTTAATGAAGGTCGCATTCAAAGATGAATCGTTTGCATTCGGTTCCTCCGCAATCTGGGCTTCATGTACTACGGAGGCTCGGATTTGGGCGAGATGATGGCGACGGCCGGACAGATCAAGGAAGGTGACTTCGAGAGTTGGTTGGGATAAACGGGCGCGTCGGCTTCTGTCACGTGCCGATGCCAATCTGAGCGTGGGTCACCTGGAAAGCGCGCGCGAATGCTATCTGCGTGCGTCCACCTACTTCAGGACGGCCGAGTTCTATCTCCACGGCAATCCCGGCGACCCGCGCATTCTCTCGGAGTCCAGGGCGTCGCAAAAGGCTTACGCCGAAGGGGCGAGGCTCACCGGCCCGACCTGGGAGCCGGTGCAAATTCCCTACGAAGGGACCACGCTACCCGGATATTTCTACAAAGCAGACAATTCAGGCAAGTCGCGTCCCACACTCATCTTCCACGGCGGTCTGGATTCGAGTCTCGAAGAGTTGTTCTATTTCGGTGCCGCCTACTCAACCAAAGCGCATCAGAGGCGACGGCAGAATCTACAGGCGCGGCGATTTCTATTGGTGTGCCTTCTACGTTGACGGAAAGCAGCAGCGCGAGTCCTGCCACACCCAAGACGCGGCAAAGGCCGAAAAATATCTCCAGCGACGCCGCAACCAAGCGCGGGCACACGAACTCGACCCGTCGATGGCGTTCATCACACGGAGGGCGCATGAGCGCACCGTGGGCGAACTGATGGATGCTCTGGAAAAGCATTTCAAGGCTGAAGATCAATTGAGCGCGCCGACGCTTTCCAATATCAACCGGGTCAGAAAGGACTTCGGGGCACGGCGCGCGACGACGCTGACGGCGTCTGAAGTGAATTCGTATATCGAAGAGCGGAGTAAAGCTGGCGACGCGAACGCAACGATCAACCGGGCAACGCAAATCTTAAAGCAGAGTTACAGGCTTTCGGGCCTGCGACTGCCGGGGCCGGAACCGATCAATCACTTGGACGAATCCGGCAATGTGCGGCAAGGTTTCTTCACTGATCCGGAGATTCGTCGTGTCCTTGAGCATCTGTCAGAGGATCTTGCTGACTTCGTTTTATTCGGATGGTGCACCGGAACCAGAAGAGGCGAGATCGCTGCGCTCCAGTGGAGCTATGTCCAAGACGATTGCATATATGTGCCTGCCGAAATCACGAAAACTGGAAAGGCGCACGTTATCCCACTCGTCGGCGAGCTTGCCGAATTGATCGAGCGTCGCAAGGTCGCTCGGCTCATCAAGCGCAATGGCAGCGTGACCTTCGCTTCGCACATCTTCCACCGTGACGGCGCGCCGATCATAGAATTTCGCAAGAGCTGGCACAGCGCGTGCATTGCTGCGGGGTTGGGGAAGTGGGTTTGTCCATCGTGCGTAGGGCAGAAGGCCACGGAGAACGAAGGCAGGCACGTCTACGAACTGGATGCGAAAAGCACTTGTCCGCGTTGCAACAAACGATGGAAGAGCGAAGAGAAGAAATATTCTGGCAGGATATTCCACGATCTGAGGCGCAGCGCAGTGCGGGACATGGTCAACGCGGGCGTTCCCGAAGCTGATGCCATGAACATTTCCGGTCACTCGTCCGCTTCAATGTTTGGGCGGTACAACATTCGCGATACCGACGACGCGCGACGGGCGCTAGAACGGGTGCAGGCCCACCGCAAGACGGTGAGAGAAAAGGTGGTCGCTATGGCTGCGGACTAGAGGCATCTTGCAGAACACAGAGAAAAAGCCTCGCCTCGTGCGGGGCTTTTTTGTGCCAAAATCACGCGGCACGTACCTCATCATGGGCGGTCATTGCCCCGCTTTGTAGGCTGGCCAAGCTAACAGCCCAGCGTTGAACATGGCGTCGCTCACAGCGACGTGAGCAAGCTTGCTTTCTGCCTCCGGGTGCGCGGCCATGTAGAGCACGAATACTTTTGCCATCTGTTCAGTTGTAACGCCATCGGAGAATGTGGCCACGCCCATGACGCCTTTATCATCGGGGGCCAACGCGCCATCTACGCCCGCGTACCAACCTTGCAAGTAGAGGATGCAGCTGGCTTGTGCCACTGTCGTCCTGGCTGAGTCCGGTGTGAGCACCTTTGGTTGCTGGCGTCCGGCTGCGTCCCACGAGGTCCATACTTTACAGGCGGTTTCGAGTTTGCCAGCGGAACCGGGACCGTCTTTGGCCCACAAGATACCGGGCAGCGTGACGAGCACAAGCAGCAACAGAGCTTTTTTCACAAATCCTCCAACCAATAGTTGAGTGTGATCCTTCGGCAATGGCGGGGCAAGGTTACGGAGGTGCTCACTTTGTACTTGCAGCCGCATCAGTGTCCATTGTGCCCTGAATATAGAGCACGAAATCCGCTCCCTTTGGAAGAAGGGCAAATACCTGCTCATTTGGCGGAATCTGAGTCTCTCTGCGCTCCACCGAAGTAGCGAGGCCGAAACCTTGGAGCTTCAGGAGAATGCTTATGTGCTCTGCTTGGAGAACGCCTTCAATTTTGTTGGGAGGGTTCTGTCTCCAAATTTTGTTGATGTCGTCTACATTGATCCGTTGATGGCTCTGTTGAAGAGCAATGAATTGTGTGTCGTAAAGGTAGCGTAGTCCCAGAACGTCCTGATCACTTAGGTCGCGAGCTATTCGCATCATCTCTTCCGCCTTGTCGAAATCCCTCACTTCGAGGGAGATTGAGTGCGCGAGAATTTTTCCGATGCGCTCCACACGTTTGCGATCTCTAAGGTCTTCCGCCTTGCGCATGCCGTCAACGACAAGTCTTCCTACCTCATCGCGACTGGCGTGATCCTCGCGGAATTGCTCAAAGTCGAACGAGATGCGCTTCAACTCTTCCCACATGGGGGTAATCATCAGCTCGCTATTTTCGGCGCGCTGCTTCTCAGATTCGTAGCGAGTTGCCCAAACGATCGGACCCGCCAGCGGAAGTTTTGCAATGCGCTGAAGGATGGCATCAACCGACTGCGGCAGGCCCTGTCTTTCATCGCTCGCAATCAGCGCTTTGACTTGATCGAAAACATTGTCGGAACTCATGCGCAAGATTCTAACTGTCCTACGAACAATGAGCACAATTCGGTGTACAAAATCAAAGGGCACCCTCTGATGGGTGCCCTAAGTTATTGATTCGATGGTTGCGGGGGGTGGATTTGAACCACCGACCTTTGGGTTATGAGCCCAAGGAGATTAGTAATTTCAACAACTTACAAGACGCGGGTGGCCCTCGAAAAGCCTTGTAAGGAGCATTAGGGAACTCTTATTGGACAGCTGAAGGACAGCAAGTTTTTGAGCATCTCGCTCGCCGCTTCGAATGGTCATACGAGCCAACGCCCAATAACTGCAAGTGGAGGCGAACGTGCGCTTCCAATGGGCGTCACGTCATCTAAAACAAGCCAGCGCTAGGTGAGTCGAATCTACAGCCCGCTGATTTTCAATGCACGTTCTTTTGTTGATTATGCGCTTGCAATCACCCTGAAGACGATTCCAAACGTCTCATACAGGTAGAGCTCCGTGGAGGCCAAAAGTTCCCTTTGGTCATCGGTGAGTTTGCCCTTTGAGAGCCCAGGCTGGACGATGAAGATTCTGAATTCTGGCAATAATGATCGCGCTTGAGCTCGAATCTCTTGCAGTTGCTTAAAATCTCCACGTTCAAACCT
>JBEKPH010000053.1:0-42433 GCA_049520915.1 Terriglobales bacterium | reverse complement strand
TCCGATGATCGTACGCTCATAGTTTTGACCGAGCACGAGGTGCATGTTGCCAGCTTGGTCCACAAAGTTTATTCGTGATTCGATCAATCGCTCGGCAGAAGGCCGGGGGATGTAGCGTGCCAACAGCAAGAGGGGCTTGCGATGTACTCTTGCATAGAGTTTGGCTTGAGCGACGAGGGCATTGAGTATCCCTCGGTCCAGATACGACCGCTTCTGTTCAACGAGGAAGGAGTAGGTTCCTTTGGGAGTGCGCACCTTGAGGGTGCCGTCGATTCCTTGATCGCCGCCACGGTTCTCCGGAGAGAAACCCAGATCGCTGATGAAGTGTAGGGTCCGGAGCTGCTCTAGAAAAGGAGTCAATGGAGGTTCAATTCGCATAGCGTCCATTATTATGTCATGTCCATTACTAATGGACAACAAGAAATGTGGACATGGGCTCCTGAAGGAAAGCGGGCGCGGCTACCCGACCGCGACCAAACTCTGGAATGATCCCGAGCACAATAACCTAAGGAGTGGATTAGCGTCGGCGAGGGAGTCCCTTTGCCGAGGCCTCGGATCCAGGTGGTTCACGGAACGGTTCCACAGCAATGCGCTGGTAACACACTTCCAGCACGGTCAGGTATTCTGTACCGCCCGGCAATTGAAGGACTACGCTGTCACCCGCTGCCGACTTCATCAACGCGCGCGCCAGAGGTGACACCCAACTGATGTGGTTGCGGTTGAGATCGATTTCGTCGGTGCCCACGATGCTCACCACTCGCGATACTCCCGCGGCATTGGCATAGCGCACGGTCCACGGTTGGAGGCGCCGTCGGCCCAGTGGTGCATGGGGTAATCGGAGGAATCGGCGTAGCCGCGACCGGAACGGCAGTATTATGGTCTTTATTGGCTGGGTTCTGCAACTACGTCAAGAAGGTTGAGAAATCGCATGACCGACGGAGGTCACCTTTCTAGGAGCATTTGGGACGAACTCACCGAGGCCGTTGCGTACATAAGAGAGCAATTTGCGGCCAACAAGATTCATCTTGTGAAAGATGAGGGGATTGCGAAAGCGCTAGACGAAGCAGAATCGCTTGGAAAAGGCCGAGCCGAGGGGCCCGTCGATGCGGCGAAGCCTCTTCTCAAATCTGTCGAAGAGTGTCACGTCGTGCTCGCGTTCGCGCGCGATTTGCGACTCTGTGTTCAACACGGTCTTCCGGTCGGTCCTCACCTGAGGCGAATGACCACCGGGAGCACAAATTTTGGCGTTCCATCTGCTGAAAACGAACGCAACTTCTTTTTCAAGGATTTCGAAACGGAACTCTTCGTGGCTGCGACTCTCATTCAAGCGGGCCTTCCGGTTCGTTTCCTGGAACTCGATAATGACCCATGCGGAGAGATGGAGATTGAGGGCCTACTGATCGAAGTGAAGCACCCGGACTCCCTATCTTCGACGTCGAGACATTTGAGAAAATTCAGTGATGCGATTCGCTATTCCGGGGCATCGGGCTTCTTTATCCGTTCTGTCGAGGACGCCTTCGAACTTGCTTCGGGGGTAAAGCTATCGTCAGATGTGCTGCAACGTGAGTGGGCAGAGCAAAAGGCAGATGAGATGGAAACAAACGGCATGCTTGCTGTCCAGCAAGCATCGCGCCTTGGCAACATCCTCGGATTCACAACTCTCGCCAGTCATCTGGAGGTCGTGGGAAACGCGTCTCGATTCGTCCGTAAGGGGCGAGTGGTTGTGTTCGACGAAGCCGCTGAACGGCACGGACGATTCGGGCTCGCGATGCGGATCGCACAAGCGCTAGACGACACTCCGACTAAGTGGTCTTCTATCGTTCCACAAGACCGGCAATGAGGGGCCGGCTTATGTGGATCGATCGCGAAAACTCCTGAATGACGGGCAAACATTCAATAATCCACCGTGCCAGCGCTGGCCGGCAATTTTCTGGCCGGGCTACACTGGAAGAGGCAGCGTGCCGCGAGTTGTTCCTTCAAAATGATCTCTTTCTCAAACATCAATAAGCAGTATGGCAAGCAGTTGCTCTTCGTGGACGCTTCGTTTCAGTTGAATCCCGGCGAAAAGGTCGGACTGGTCGTGGGTGCTCTCTCGGGCGGATGGAAGATGCGGGTTGCGCTGGCGCGCGTCCTGCTCGGAATGCCCGACGTATTGCTGATGGACGAACCGACGAACCACCTCGACATCGAATCCATCATCTGGCTGGAACAGTTTCTCAAGTCGTTTCCGGGCGCGTTGCTCATGACTTCGCACGACCGCGAGTTCATGAATCGTCTGGTTTCAAAGATTGCAGAGATTGATGGCGGCGAAATCATCACATATTCGGGTGAATACGACTTCTACGAGCGCGAACGGGCGGTGCGAGAGAGCAATCAGCAGGCAGCATTTGCCCGGCAGCAGTCCATGCTTGCCAAAGAACAGCGCTTCATTGATCGTTTCAGGACGCACGCCGCCGAAGCGGCCCAGGTGCAAAGCCGGATCAAGGCCTTGGACAACATCCAGAAGATCGAACTGCCGAAGAAACGCCAAGTGGTGAAGTTTGAGTTTCGTGTCCCCCCGCGATCCGGCGAACAGGTGGCCGTCGTTGAGAATCTGCACAAGAGTTACGGCCCGCGTGTGATTTACGAAGGGTTCAATCTCACCATCCGCCGCGGAGAACGCTGGGCCGTCATGGGGAGAAACGGCGCGGGCAAGACCACCCTGCTGAAGATGATTGCCGGAGCCAGTGCTCCAGATGCGGGAACTGTGCGGCTCGGCGCCTGCCTGTATATGGGCTACTTCGCGCAGCAATCGCTGGACGTGCTCAATTCCGATCTCACCGTCATCGAACAGTTGCAACACGATTTTCCCCAGGATTGGGGCGGGTCGCTGCGGAACCTGGCGGGAGCATTCCAGCTCTCCGGCGGAGAGCGGCACGGACCGCCATCCTACTGTTTATCCCGGGACGTACGTCGAGTACGTACAGAAGCTTGGACATGAGGCGCCTGGGATCTATTCGTAGGCTTGATGCTTACCACCGGCATGCAGCCCTCGGCCAATGGCCTCGGCGATGGCCTTCATCGACACGCCCTCCTCATCTACCGCGGTAGATCGCGGTGCGCTCCGCTTATCAAACGCCAGGCGGTATAGCTGCGCCAACCTCTACTGGACGTACCAGAGTGCACGGGACGTCGCGCCGGAACAGTCGCGCGGCATGTGAGGTCGATTTCCAGCAGGCATAGTGTTGATCGAGGGTCCGACGGAACCGGGCGCTCGTCGATTTCAGAACATGATCCACTTCGGAGGCATCTGCTCCCGTGCGATCAGGTGGTCAAGCAGATTGTCGTCCTGGTCATTGAGAGTCTCCTGCCCCGGCGCGAGCGCAGCGACATCACCACGCAAAGAAGTGACGCGCTTCTTGAAGGACTCGAGCTGTCGAACAAATTGCTTCCCTTCAGGCTTGTCCATTTGCTTGAAGTAGGAAGGAACAACTCTGGTAGCAGAGACGAATGCGCCAATGCCAGCAACGACCAAGAGAAGCGCAAACAGGAGGAAAGCTCCGTTACTCAAATATCCACGAAACCGAACCTCGTCCATTGCGAGGCCCACGGTGAACAGCTGTCCGACGACCGCTCCGACCATGAGCGTCGACGTCAATACGAACAACCACACCGGGCCGGCTGGAGCAATCACCGACGGCCCTGATGCGGACGGGAATTTATGGGGGGTCGAGAAGAACGTGAATAACGCTGGCGCGATCAATAGAATCGCCGCAAACATGAGACTAAGCGCAACGTAATGAGTCTTAGTCATGTAATGCAGGGCATCGGTGATTACGCTGCCCCCTAGTACAAGACTCAGCAAGCCAGTACCTACCGTGAAGTTTGTTGCGAAGCTCGTGCCGAAGCTCCATTGCGGTCCCCCCATGAGCCTGGGATGCCACTTCCAAAGATTGGGAATCGAGTATCCAAGGTAGATCAATCCAATGATTAAGCCTCCATACAAAGGAAGGTGGGGCCCACAAGGGTCCTTCGATGGCAGAAGGTTGACGGATCGCGCTAACGGCTTTGCGTGTGAAACACAATCAATGAGCTTTACCGATTGGGTTGGAGGCGGCGGGGCATGTTGGCTCTGTGTCACTTTGGTGATCGTCCCTTGTTCCGGTGGCGGCTCCTTCGCCTGGATTTTGGAGTCGATGAGCACGAAACCGGAAGCGGGAACCGAATCAGTCTTAGTCCGCAAATGGAGATCAAACGAACTACTTTGATATCCCTGCCACGGAGATGCAAGCTTGAGGCAGGTCTTCGCCGGCTCAAAGTTAACCGATCCCTCTTTGACCTTCGGAACGGAGAGGGCCACAGACGCATCCAGAGGACTCCCGTCATTGTTCATGAGCTGGACCGACGCACAGAGCTCACTCAGTGGGGCGGGACCGTCGTTCCAGAGCTCCAGATGGATCACACCATGAACAGATTTCGTCTCAGTAACTGAATCTTCAACGTGAACGTCAGTAGCCCCTTGAGGCGCGCCTGGCTGACTGATCGAAACGGCGTTGGCTGGCAACTTACACGTCGGCGTGTCGACCGCAAAGCTCGTCCATGGAAAGATGATCGATGCAAGAACAATCGGCGCTGCTACTTGCAAGCAAACTCCCTTCCCGGACCCTCGAACGCACGGAAAGTCAGGACACGGGCGCGATACCGGCGGCGGACAATGATCTTCATCAGGTTGTCGCATCGTCGCGCGCCTCTGGGATATTGATGCGGGCAGTGGTTGGGTCAGGCTGATAATTATCGCTAATCGTCGCAGGTCGGGTCGTCCCCCGGGCAGACGTAAACCATTTTTCGCGTGCCGTCCGGACAGTCGATCCACTTGGGTTGGGGAAGCGATCCATCGTCACATGTTCGACCAGGGCCACCGGCTAATGAAAAGCTGAGTTGCTGCGGAAGGCCAGGCCAACCGTGCCGCTGGAACACCTCCGTCAGGTCCGAAGTGAACTCTGCCGACGCTGGCGGCATCTTCGGGTTGATTTGCGCGACCGCGTTCTTTTTCGCCGCTTTCGCGTTCTTCGCAGGCGCCTTCTTGCTTGGTTTCTTGTTGACCCTCACTTGTCTCCTCCGTCGCCGCATAACGTGCAGGTGATCCGAACCTGCACCTTCGCAATTTGAGCATTCGTCTTATCGAAGACCACCACGTCGAGCAACCCCGGTTTTGCAGTTTGGGTTCGGGTGATCTCGACATGCATTGTCTTGTCGGTGGTCTTTCCAGCGGTCGCCACTGCAGGGGTCGCTTTCGGATCGGGGGGATCGATTCGCCATTTCAGTGGGACCCCGTTGGTCTCAACCCGATCCGGCACTTTGTTCGTTGGGTAGGTGATGTCGATCCATGCCGAGTCGTATTGCTGCAGTGACGTGACCTTGGTCGTGGTGTCCTTCTTGTCTGTCGAATCCGGAATGTCGAGGTGGTAGATACCGCCATCGGTCGAAACAAGAATGGCTTTGCTTGGCAGCTTCACCGGAAGCGTGAAGAGGAACGAGTAGGCCGGCTCGTCTGCGGGGCCGATTCGTGTGGCTTTTGGCTGCGCTGGTGTGTCCTGTTTCTTCTCCGGTGTCTCTTTTGCCGGAGCAGGAACCTGAGGTTGGCCGGGTCTTGGCGCTGGACCAGGCTTCGGCGTAGTGGCTGCAACATGTTTCGGGGCTGCAGCAGGTGGGGGAGCGCAGTCGTCAGTCCCGAAAGGCAGTGGTTTATCGGTTGCGATGAGAGTCCAGCAATGTTTCGTCTTAACCCCTGCCGGAACAAACGACAGACTGTTGATGCGTGAGAGCACGAAGCTGGTATCGCTGACGCGTGCCACACTGAATTGGGCGTCCGTCGGAGAATAGGAGACCGAAGTGGACCATTTTGTCGGGTCGTAGAACGGCCACGAGATCTTGATGACGGAGGCGGAAGTATCTGTCAGCAGCGTGTCCGCAACATTCGCGCTGATTTGGATCCTCGTCCCGTCGGGGAGATTCACGATGTCATAGGGAAAAGGAATGGCGGTACCATTGACCGAGAGAACCGGCGTCTGCGTGGTTTTGAATACGCTGCCCGCATTGCCGCCCGTCAAGCTATCGTTCGAGAGACCCGCAAGATTCGAGACTGCCAGATTCAGGAGTGCCGCCTTCTCGGTCGCGGTCTTGGCGTCGGCCATACTTTTCGGGCTAGGTATCGCTCGCAACGTGACGGTCAATCGACGCGATCCGCCCATAGCTTGCGTGATCGTCGGCGTATGGTCCGGGTCGATCTCCACGCCATATGCACATGCGTCCACACAGTTTGCAGGGCCCGCATTCAGGAGCGGTGTGGAAAGGCCGTATCGCCCCTCGATTACACCAGTGCCGCTGGCTACTTGATCCAGAGTCGATGCAAGTTCGAAACTCTGATCAGATTTGATGGCCATATTGCCAGCGGTTTCCGAGTACTTGTTGTCCCCTAGAAGTACCTGCGTGTCCGTGAAAAAATTGTTCCCCTTAACCGAGATTGTCGCTGTCTTGGCTCCGGTGGGTCGCCACTCGATCCGCGTCACGGTGGGGGTCAGTTGCCGCTGATACTCCCCTGTCGCTCCAACCCGTACCGTGCCGTACTCCCGATAATTCTGATAGCCCGCGTGGGAGAAGAGCTGAGGCTTCGCGAGCCCCAAGCTCAATCCATACCAGGCATCGCGAGCGCGGTTAGCCTCTGCTCTGCGGAAGCCCGTCTGCGTGTTCCGGTCATACTTCTTCCAGTAGGTTCGCACTATTGGCGTCACCTTCACCGCGCAGGCGTTGTCCTTGGCTGGGTCTATGCAGTCGGTGCGGGGTAATGCAAACACTGCAAATAGTTGTTTAAAACCAGGGGTAACGGATCGCCTGCCCAGCACAGGGCGGAACATCCAGCCGAAGACGATCGAACCATCCGGAGTCATACGCTCGTAGGACAGCGTGTCCACGTCTTTGTAGAGGTAAAAGACCTGTGAGCGCTTTCTCACCCCTCCGCTCACCTGAAACGCACCTGCCATCGCGGCGCCGCTATAGGCGTTCGATTTACTGCTCAGCGCCGCCGAGTTGTAGGTCTTCTCCTGCGGCATGAGCGCGACGAGCGATATGTCTCCCCCTGGATCGGATTTGAGTGTGACTTCCACAACGGCAACGGCATCGTTCGCTGTGCGCGGCGGATCGAGGGACACGTTGAAGCCCAGCACCGTTTGTAGCCGTGTGCCACCGCCGGAGTCCTGAGGGTAGATGCGATCGGAGAGCGCTCGATCGAGCAGCATCTGCAGGTTGATGATCTGATACGAGAGATTCATCTGATCGCTCAGAAGATCTGAGGCGCTCGAACCGAAGGTTGGATTGAAGCCTGCGGGAAGCGTGGCGAAGCTATCGAATGCGGGTGCCGTCGGGGTAACGCTTGAGTTAGTCGTTTGATTCTGGGTGGTCGTAGTGTTGGGAAGTGGATTTCCACTGGTACCGACGTTGCCCGTATTGAGCGTGTTAGTCAGTGTCGTTGCGGGAGTTGGGCTTCCGGTAACCGACAGTGCGGTGGAGGTCTCTTGTTGGCTCAGGCCCTGCAGATTGTTGAGTGCGGCTGCAACAGACTTGAGATCGATCACACCGTTTTGAGTCTGTTGCTGATTCAATTGCTGCTTCAGCTTTTCGAGCTGCAGCGTGAGGGTGCGGTTGTCAAAGACTTTTGGGAGACCGACGCTGATACCGTTGCAGGGCACCATCTTCCACTTGCCGTCGTCCGTCTTCGTGCCGCAACTCTTAACGTCTTGCCCATAGATTGGGCCCCCTAAGAATACGGAGAATAGAACCACCAGAATCCGCATTCTGCGACGCATCGTCGGATCCAATCCCCACCCGTCTGCGGGTCCATTCGGTGCGGGTAGGGTCAGTCGCAGAGGAACTCTAAGGCGCGAACATCGCCCGTGTTCTCGAAGACCGTAGACCTCCGCAACATGCTGTCCCTGCGTTAGGTCAGAGCTAGGAGCGGGATCGGTAACCCTTCCGAAGAGATCGACATTACTCTCGGAACGAGGGTCAGTTCGGAAAGGAGCCTTGTGCCATTTCGCCAATTTATCTTTCTTCCCGGTTCTCGATTTGTCTTTGAGTGCCAAGTGTTCACCTCATCCCAATTCATTTGCTTGAACCAGCGTAGAACTGGGGGCGCGGCAACTATTTGACCCAAGGTCGCTGTTTTCCCGTCACACCCTAGGTAGTGTTATCTGTTGAACAAGTGTGTTTCGTTGCCATCACGTATCTCTTCTTGTCAACGCTCATGCAACGGCCACGAACCTCACGGGGCCCTATCTCCCGCGGGCAGACGTGGGGACGAGCCAACGCCGCCTATCGCGTGTGCGTCGAGGCAAACCCTTGCATTTTCCTGGGAAAGTCGGCGAATAGAAGCCCCCCTCGGATGAGAAGCAATACTTGCTTCATCCTTCCGGTCGCCGATCCGGACAAGATATGCTTCAAAACTCAGATTTGTCAATGGGTATCTTAGTCAAAGAGGCAAGCACGATTTCGGAAGCCCTAAAGGATTGTCTTCGCCAGAAAGAGGCCAGCATCAATGAAATCTATCGCTACGCCAAAGTCTGCCGGGTAAGCAATGTCATTCGACCCTATATGGAGGCGCTCTGATTGGACGCTGACCAACGTGAAGCAGTCGGTTGCCGAATTGAGGGGGGCCCGAACAACCCGGAATAACTCCACAGAAGAGCACTGCAGGAGTAGATTGGTGCGGAGCGAATGAGGAGGTTCACCGCAAGTGGCTTTTGAGAAATTGTTGGAAGTTATCCACTCGTCGGTTGACGCAGGCTGGAAAGATCGAAACGAGGCAGCCCTCGCGTCTCTGTTTGGCTCGGCGGAAGGGCGTTATCCGCAAGCAGCAAGCGGCGCAATCGCGCTTCGTGCGCCGGCAATGGGCGGCGAGACTGGAGTTCCGTTTGCCGCGTACATCCACCCTTCCAACCCTCCGTCGGGCGCCTACAGCGGCCTATCATTCGTAATTTTCCCTGCAGACGGGGCACCTTGTTTGCTCGGCCTAGTAGTTGGGACGCAAGGTCTAACGCCAGACGAAGCGATTCTGGGTCGGCCCGGTCACGCGCGAAAGACAAAAGCTATCTGCGCCTGGCTAAACCGCCGTTATGGCAAAGGGGGTCGGGTTGCTTGGGCGAAACAGGACCCTACGCGGACCGATATTTCGGTTCCAGATGAAATCAAGAAAGAGTGGTCCAGCCACAAGGCCGCCCTTGATCGCTATGGCAAAGAGGTCTACGCGCTATTTCGACCGACGACCGACAAAGCGGCGACAGAGGCTGCGGTGAGTGCTCTCCTGGATCTTCTTTTCGAAGAGAGGGGATACGAGCCGCTGGCCCGGTGGCAGCCGAGCGCCGAAGAAATCAGGTCGGGTTGGCTCGATTGTCTTATGCCGGGAGTTGAGCGCAATGAGTTAAGGGGTCTGTTGGACTCCAGACGCTACGTAATTCTCCAGGGCCCTCCTGGTACAGGTAAAACGAAAATGGCCCTCGACCTTCTCGACGACGAGTACAAGGGCTTGGGGAGGAGCATCCAATTCCACGCCAACACGACGTACGAAAACTTCATTGGAGGCCTTGCTCCTGACAATTCCGATGGTGGAGTTGGTCTGCGTTTCAAAGCGACGCCCGGCGTGCTGATGGAAGCAGCAGCCCTGGCGTCAGGCGACTTGTCTCGACCGTATCTGCTGCACATCGACGAAATCAACCGAGCCGACTTAAGCAAGATCCTAGGCGAAGCGATCTTTCTCTTAGAGACCGAAACTGACCGCGAGCGCGTGATCCAGCTTCCCTATGACTTTGGCTCTCCTTTCCATCGGTCACTCAGCCTACCGAAGAACCTACACATACTTGGAACGATGAACAGCGCGGATCGTAGCATCGCAATTGTTGACGTTGCCATCAGGCGACGATTCGCATTCGTTTCGGCGTGGCCGCGGATGAGCGTTGTTCAGCAGCACGGATGCGCCCTGATGCAAGACGCGTTCCGGAAACTCCTCTCGATATTTGTGGAACACGCGCCTGACGATGCGTTTGCGCTCGTGCCGGGACACTCGTATTTTCTCGAGATGAGTGAAGACAAAGCAAGGCACGAGCTGAAAACAAGCCTCGCGCCTCTACTGCAGGAGTACTTGTTTCAGGGTTATGTTGGTGGCTTCGCCGAACCCATTAGGAGCTACCTCCAGTGGCTAGACAGTCTCTAAGGCGCTCGCCGTCCCCTCGAAGCCGCCTCTCGCTGAAAGCGCCCGACCATCTCGCACAGGTTTGTCTCGAATTGCCAGATTATTCCGAGGCGCGATATTCAGCCATAGACTTTTTCCAGACGCGGTCTAGTCGCGACCCCGCAGCGCAGGCGGCGCGGATCGCCGAACAATTCATCACGCGAAACCGAGCTCTGATGATGCGTCTCGATGCACGAATGGAAGGGGATTACGACGGTCGCGACCTCTGGCTCGTGGTTTCATCCGGACGGTGTGTAGGAGCAATTCCCCTGTTCTCAGCAACTACAGCCCGCCTTGATTTCGGCCTGGTTATCCAACCCAGATTTCCGTGGCCTGGAATCGGACCGATGCTTGCCGAGATGGGATGGCGCATAGCGCCCGTGCCTCTTCGCCTGCCGCTCCTCCACCGTTCAGAGCGAAGAGTTCCAGTTTGGGTGCTGTCATTCATGGTTCTCACTCGCCTCAAGGCGCTACTCGACTCGCTCGACCGTCGCTTTGAGATGATCCATGAATCTCGCGGCGCACCACGCGGAACTGTTAATTGGCCGTGCTACGCCACCAAAAGCTTACCCTCGGCGAATTTTCTTTCCGTGCCGTGTGTGTTCCCCGATTTACGCGATGATCGTCTGCTGAAAGGCGCGATCCGGATCGCAGTCGAGAAGCAACTTCGAGCGCTTGAAACGCAGAAGGACCAAGGCGCATTTGTTCAAAGGCTGATTGAGTTTGCTGACGAGCTAATGCGTAGAGTGCACGGTGTCACGCCCTACTTTCCTAGCTCCTCGACGCTTGCAACTTGGCTCCATCGTCCGATGCGGAGCGAGCAGTTCACTGACGGATTACAAGCGATTGAGTGGACAGTTGAGGAGCGGGGCCTGGCGGGACTTAGCGACCTCGCAGGAATTCCGTGGACGATGCGCATGGACCACTTCTTCGAAGCGTGGGTGGAGACGGTGTTTTGCACGATTGCGCGCCGGACAGGCGCCAGAATGAAGGCGGGGCGGAAACACGAGACGACACACGCCGTGAACTGGGAACCACCCTACCTCGGCTCACAGAAGTCCCTGATCCCCGATGTATGGCTTGAGTGGGACTCCCTGACGTTGATTGTTGATGCTAAGTACAAGCGTCACTGGGAAGAGATGCAGACGCAATCGTGGTCCCGGCTTGAAGAACAACTCCGGGAGCAGCATCGAACCGACATGCTACAGGTGCTGGCTTACGCGAATCTGGCGCGCACTCCGAAAGTGATCGCGTGTCTAACCTATCCTTGTTCACCTGAAAGCTGGCACTCTCTGAGGAAACGTGGGCGACTCATCCATCGAGCGTCGCTGTCCGCTGGCTCGCGGTCGGTGCAGTTATGGCTCACGGCGGTACCTATGGCCGCAGCGGTTGATGCGATCTGTACGCCGATCGCAGATGAACTACGGATCGCATTGAGCCGGCTTTGACGTTTCCGAAGCGACGATCTGGCGACTTCGGATGTGTGGCGGCACGCTCCCCAATATCGCAGGACTGGTACAGCTCTCCTCATACATCGAACTGATCGGTGATGAGACTCGCTTTGTCCGGACAAGCAACGCACTTGTTTTCGACAATTGCCAATATCCTGCAGATATTTCGCGATGGGTTCAGCGGGTTGCGTTAGTGTTTAACTCGCACTTTCCCCGTTTCTCCCAGGTACGTCATCTAATTGTGCCAAGCCCTGCGACCTAACAGCTTGACGAACCTCCACTGCGACTGATCGGTCTCTATGTCGCTACTCTCGATCTATACGAGAGCGTAAAGGCCTGAACTCTCCCACTCACGAATGACCCTGTAGTCAGCTTCAATCTGAGCAGGTTCTAAATGACGCAGCACTACGTATCCTGGTGACGAGAATACATCGATCGTGCTCGCGATCTGCTCACCCGGAGACACTGACCAAGAAAAAGATGAAAATGAGTTGAGACGTTGTAAAACTCCCAATTCCGGCACGCGCTTCAGTTGACCACTCGCAGGAGCCACCAGCTCAACAATCATGAGACACTCTCGAATCTTGTAAGGCTCCAATGAATATTGGAGAAAACGCGCCTCGTCTATGTACGAGTCTATCGAGAGCTCAACTTGGTTGTAACAGAGGGACGGGCGCACATATTTGGGGAAGGAGCCACCATGCAGCCGAGCGGCCGTTTCGAGTAGTCGCGGGCCATCGGCGCTCACCCTTATCTCCGTATGGGCTGGACCGATACACACTCCGAGTGAATCTAGGGCAGCGAAGGTGTATCGTATCAACCCTAATTCGACGGCCGCAGAATACGGTATCAACGTTGTAGATTCGCAAACGAAAGGACTTCCGTTGTGAGATCCCCTGCCAACCTCCCAGGCCGCCACGGCGCAATGCACGCCTTTGCAGCTCACGGTGTCAACGATGTACTCTGGCCCTGAAATATACTGCTGCGCGAACACCTGTTGATTAGTGATACCTAACCGATTGACTTGCCCTTGGATCTGGTGGAAAGCTGCAGCGACTGATTCTGCGGAGTCACAAAAAAAGACATTGTCAGTACCCGCGCTCGAGGTTGGCTTCAACACCACCGGCCGAGCTCCGTTCTCGTTGAACCAATCAAGTAGTCTGCCTACGGCTTTCGCCCGACTAAAAGGCACTACTGGCACTCCGTGAGTGAGGAGTGTTTCTGACATCGAGAACTTGTCTCGGCAAACCGATGCGTCCGTCCAACAATTTCTTTCAACACCGAAAACGGAGGCCAAGTCGTGCGACAGCTCAACCCCAGTCTCGGCTCCCGGCAGTACCACACAGGGAGAATAGATCTGCAGGGCATTTGCGGTACGAGTGACATCATCGCAATGGGCAAGTTCGGATTCGAAGTCGTCATGTCGAAACGTGCGAATGAAGCTTGGTGGAATGTGTTGCGAGCTCTGAATATGCACGCAACGAAAGCCACGACTACGAAATTCCGGTGCTAGCAGGCTACCCGACGAGTAAGCATCAACTATAGCCACCGTCGCGGGGGACCTTTGAGCACTTAGCATTGCCAACCCTCCGAAAGACTTGCGTCAAGTTTGCGAACTCTAGTGCCAAAACACGCGAGCCTAGGAAAGTGAAGGGTTCCTGTCGGCTCAGAGAAGCTGGCGTGATTGCGTCCCGACCGCGGACAACCACCACACCGTGCGCAGACATAATAGTTGATGCGAGTCACTTGCGCCCAGCGGAAACTGGGCGTCCGATTGACACATATAAAATAGAGACGCGTGGACGACCCTCGAAAAGTTGACAGGGGGCTTTACAATGGGGCGCACGCTAGTGAGGAGGAAAATCGTGGCAGAACCGATTCGGGTTCGTCTTTCAGATGGAAAAACCATTTTGGTTGAAGCAGATACTGGGAAAGTGGAACGTGATGTCGCGCGCTCCAATCAAGAGAGCCAATTTGCAGAGGTTCTCCCGAGCATTGTGTCGCTATGCAAAGACTTTCAAGCATCCCTCGACCAAGTGTTGCCTGAGAAGGCGACACTAGAGTTCGGCATATCCTTTCGCGTAGAAACAAACGGATTGGTGGCTCTACTTGGAAAAGGCTCTGCGGACACAAATGTTCGCGTGACGCTCGAATGGAATAAGAAAGTAATCTCCGGAAACCCGGCTCAGCAAGGTTGAGTGGGGATGATGGAATCACTGAATAGTCACGTTCTCGTCGAGATCTCTGAGGGGCTATCTTGCATCGGAAGTAACCTGTGTGACCCTTACGCAAGCGATCGCGACAGGCCTTTGAAGGAAGTTTTCGTGAGTATGTTTGAGATCTCCAAGTACCCAACCACATTTAGGCAGCTTGACACGTTTTTGATTGAAAGCGGTTGGCCGCATCCACTGACCGACCCCGAGCCACGACAGGATTTGAGGCAGATGTTGAGAGATCACCCTGACTATCCCGCTACCTATATTTCATGGGAAACCGCCGACGCGTATTGTCGCTGGTTGGCTGAGCGTTCAGGGCTTAACGTTGTTCTTCCTACCGAAGCGGAGTGGGAGAAGGCCGCCAGAGGCGGGGATGACAGAATATGGCCTTGGGGGAACGAGTTCAGAGCCGATCTATGCAATAGCTCCGAATCGGGCCGCAATGATTTCTGCAGTGTGTTTGAGTATGAGCAGGGCGCCTCTCCGTACGGTTGCATGCACATGGCTGGTGGTGTCTGGGAATGGTGCTATGACTTCTATCATCCCTACTCCCACCAATGGTTGACGCTCTTAGATCCGGTCAACCTCACTCCATCCCGGCAGCACGTCGTCAAGGGCGGTTCCGCATTCTGCACCAAAGAAATCGTTCGCCCGGCCGGTCGTGACTGGACAAATTCGATCAATCAGGGAGGGGGGGATGACGGTTTTCGCATAGCTGTTCGGCCCAGAAGTTAGCCTCCAACATAGCATACAGATAAAGATTGATGCCTATCCTCTCAAAAGAGGAACTCGAATACTTCCAAAGCACTGTTGTGGCCGTGGAGAGCGGACATAACAGTGGCACGGCTTTTTTTGTCCTTCCCGGTTTCTTGGTCTCATGTCTTCACGTGGTTGAAAGCGATGACGACGTCAGGCTTCGTTCGAACGGGATTCCACTCACTCTGAAGCGGGTCGTCCGCCCGACGGATCCAAACGTCGATCTAGTAGGTTTCGAGGTCGACGAGACGCATCACAATATTTTGCCTCTTGGCCCTACAGACGCGGCGACCGGTGAGGTGATGTCATTTGGCTTTCAGCTCGTGGAACGAGGGTACAATGGATATCCCGTATGGGGAAAACATGGTGGGAAAGCCTTCGAAAAGGTTGGGAATGCTCTTTACGATCGCCTTTTGATACTCGATGCAAATGTTCAACCGGGACTCAGCGGCGCTCCTTTACTTTCCATTTCTGAGAGGAAAGTGATTGGGGTCGTCAAGAGGGACAATCCTGATGGAGGCGGCTATGCGATTCCCATTGAACACGTTGACCACCTCCGCGCTGGACTGCTGGCCGAGAACCAAGCAGTACATATAGAAGGCCTTGCCGACGAACGATCTCAATATATCACCCAACTCGAAAGAGAGCATTCCTTCATCCATTTGCCGCACGCGACAAAGGCTCTACGCCTCGAAGATATTTACACCTCGCTTACGCTTTCGTCGGAGTCCGTCACTGGACGTCGACTCACCTTGGACATTTCGGGTCGGCTTGCCAGTAATGCAGTCGGAACCATGTCCAAAGTAAGCGCTCGCAGGGACCTCGGCAGTCCACATCGCCAATATGTCGAACCTGAGATCAAGCTCCAGGAGATTATTTGCCAAGCAAAAGCGATAATTCTGGGCGATCCAGGCTCAGGGAAGACGACTTTATTGAGACATCTAACGGTACGCGCTTGCAAGGGTGAAATCTTTCCACGAGCGCTGCCTATCTTCATCAAAGCTAACGAGCTCCAGGATTCTCCGGGATGCATTCGCAGGTATCTCGTAGACGCATACTCGACTTCTGCAGATCTCCTCCAGCGCGCTCTTGACGCTGGTAAAGCCGTTCTCCTTCTTGATGGGCTGGACGAAGTATCGTCCGAACACCAAGTCACCCTTGAGAGGGAACTGAGTAGGCTTTCTGCCGCACAAAATCAGGTCTTCTTATCTTGTCGCAGAGCCGCTTTTCCTCGTGGCTTGTTCAGCAGCGACTTCAGGATTTACGAATGCGTCGGGTTTAACAGGGCACAGCAGAGGCACTTTATTCGGTCGTGGTTTGCGGACAACCCAACCTTAGGGCCCAAGATCGACAAAGACGCGCGCCTGCACGGCGAGCTATCTGCCTTTCTACAGAACCCTTTGTTGCTCTCCTTGATGTGTGTAGTTCTCGAAAACTCCGAATCATCAGGGCTCCCCGGTCGACGCATCGACCTCTACGCCGAGGCTATCGACAGTTTATTGTCAACCCGTCGAGGCATGAGGGCGTTTCCTAAGATTGATCGCTTCACCCTCCTGGGGTGCCTTCGTCGCTTGGCGTTCGATCTATTCACAAGTGGACGAGAGGTATTCGACAAATCAGAGCTCCTGAGAGTCATAGACGCGGAAGTTGAGAATGGAGCAAAGAGAATCGCAGTTACGACAGACGAAGTAATTACGACTTTGGTCGAGCATGCGGGGCTTCTAACAGCTTTTGGCAATCGTGGTTTCCGGTTTCTGCATCTCACATTTCAGGAATACCTTGCCGCCGACTACATCGTTCATCAAATCGACCCACTCAGCATTGCGAAGGAACATCTTGGCGAACCACGCTGGGAAGAGGTTGTTCGCCTCGCCGCTGCCATGCTGAACCGTGACAGTGCCTATCAGTTGCTGACCTCAATGTGGGATGGGGACGCCGCAGCGTCCCCAGATATTGTCAGCTTTGCGGGGCGCTGCGCCAGCGATGTTTCCGACGTACCGACTGAGTATCTGCAGATGCTGGTCGAGACGTTAACCACGCTAATGTATGAGTCCGATGTGACAGCGTATTCTGATGCAGCCTTAGTCGCGCTATCGGCATTGTGCTCACGGAAGTCAGAATCAATGGCGCAAGTGGTTCAACGGTTCCAGCAGATGGCAAAGAGTCGCCTGTCTAGCTGGCAGCTCATGAAATATATTCAGCTTTTAGAACTAGTGGGATCTCACGACGCATTCGTAGAGTTAAAGATGTTGTTCGGGCACTTCCAGCTGAGTCTCTCGGCGAAAAGCGATGAAGGAACCGTACAGTTGCTTGGCGCACTGGGAGCCGCCATTGGGCAAACTGAAGCGACCGACGCTTGGGTCTTTCAGACGAGATTGTTAGAGAGCAGCTTCTCATACCTTCAGGGGGTAGCGGCTCAGAGCATTGACGCCACTCAGCCGGAGGAAGTCAAAAAGTGGCTCCTTGGTCAGTTCTCCAAACATGCAGGCAGCACCCCTTTGATCAACTACTTACTGTGCAAGTATGATGATCAGTCATTGATGGCGACTCTATTGGAACACGGGTTTTGCGCGGGTCCCGACAGAATGGTGCAGGCCGCACTTCGCAGTGGCATTTGGTCGCAGTCCACATTCGCCAACCCAGAGTTGGTCAAAACGACTTTCCTTCGCTGTTCAAGCATGTCCCAAGGCTACCTGCTAGACATGCTACCGCTTTTTCTAAGGATGCCAGATCTTCATTGGGTTGAGGATGCAGCCCGAAACGACAATCTGCCGCTTGGTACGCGAGCCGCGGCAACAAATCTGCTGGTTATGCTACAGCCTTCACGAATTGGACCGTTGATCGCAACTGCCTTTTCAGATGGCTATCCCGTGGAACTGCAGAGAGTTATAGTCGGGAGCCTCGCGCAATCTGGTTCCTCAGATGGACTCAAGGATGTACTTCGCTTCTTGAGAACAGACTGTGACGACAAGTTGCTCTCCTCCACATTAGCGGCCTTGACCTCAACTCCGTTTGACGCGGCGCGGTCTTGGCTATCAGCAGTTGTTCGGACAGGTTCGAATCGCGATATTCGCTTGAAAGCACTCCTGGCGCTTGCCGCCACTCGCTCCCCGGAGACAACTGAACTCGTGGAGGAGTTTTTGACCCCCACAAGCTCGCCAAGAGACCGAATAGCTGCCTATAAGGCATTAGGGTTCCTTGAGTCCGATTCTGGTGTCAAAGTGTTGCTGCGTCGTCTCCAAGAGGAGACCGATATCCTAGTCGTAACGCAAGTCATAGAGTCGCTCGGAAGCCGCCGACTGCCTCCGGCAGAGAGTGCACTACTTAAGCTCCTAAACGCTAAGCATTGGCCAAAGGAATGGCCTGCCCCCTTGCCGCCATTGAGGAAAGGGGAACAGAGACCCAGCGATCGAAGACGTTTGGCGGTCATTATCAGCCTGGACAAATTGGGCAGTACAGCCGCTATTGCTCCCCTCCGATCTGTGCTCGCTGACGATGAGGAAGCCTCTGATGTCAGAGATGCAGCGCACACAGCCATCCGAAACATCCTTTGGCTGCAAGGCATCGCCTCAGATGATAACCCAGGAAAGTCTGCTGAGCGGCACGATAAACAATGAGAAATGCAAAGCGTTTGCAGTTTTCCTACTGGGACGTGTTTTCAGCAAGGAAGTTTGAGGGAAACTCACTTCCTGTCTTGTTCACTAGTCGCAGCCTTAGCGATGCCGCAATGTTACGAATCGCTCGGGAGTTTCGAACAACGGAGACAGTTTTCATACAAGGGCGACCCCCTTTTAAAAATAAGAACGAGCACAGGATCCGTATCATGACTCCGCATGGCGAGATCCCGTTTGCTGGTCATCCCTTGCTCGGCGCGGCGGCGGCTCTCGCCGACACCTCGCCAACTTTCCTTGCGCGTCCCGGTCACACCTACCAGGCTGCGTTCTCGCTCCCCAACGGCCGAGTTCAAGTGCAAGCCACGTCTTCGGTCGCGGGTTGCGATTGTGAAATGGCTGTTCCCCTGGCAAAGATTCAGCCCGTTAGACAACCCAGCAGGCTTTTGACCGCTCTGCGCTTGTCCCCTTCCCAACTTGTTCGAGGTGACAATTTGGTCACGGCAAACATAGGAATTGTATTCCACTTAGCAAACTGTCGATCTCGTAATGTGGTCAATGCTATAGCACCTGATTGGGATGGGCTCCGTCGCTACTGCCACTATGGGTCTTCCTCTTCCGATTGCTATTGCTTCGCTCATCAAAGAAGGGGAAAGGTTATGCACGTCTGGGCGCGTTGTTTCCTCGGAAGTGGCGGGGAGGACTCCGGTACGGGCTCGGCAGCTGCATGTGTTGGTTCGTGGCTGGTAGCTCGAAACGAAGTGCAGTCCCTAGATCGACTGGTGATCACGCAGGGACGACAGGGAACGCGGGTCAGTATCATTGAGCTCGGCTTCTATGTGGATCCCAACGGAGTTCGTTCTTTGAGGCTGGGTGGCGCAGCCGTCAAGCTCATGGAAGGATGGATATCCACTTAGAGGTTTGTGAGTGTCTACAAAACGGCTTCAAGAAAAAATCCTTGCAGAACGTTATCGAAACTAGTAAGCTCTCTTCGAATTATCAGGGAGGCCGAAAAATGTCGAGTCCGGTTCCCCAATCTGTGGTAAATAGCCTGCCGAAGTACACGCGGATCTGGGTAGAGGAGAGCCTTTCCCGTATCCGCCAGCACCCGTTCATTGTTTCAGCAAATCATCAAGAGCTGACCAAACCTCAGGCTGAAAGATGGATTAAATGCGCGGGGCGGGAGAGCAAGTCGTTCCCGCAAATCCTTGAAAATATGGTGGCGAGATGCCAGAATGATCGGGTTCGGAGTATTCTCAGCGATAACCTCGACGATGAATACGGTAACGGAAATCCGGAAGACGCGCATTTCAAGCATTACCTTCATCTTCTGGACGAATTGGGCATACCTCGATCCGACTTCGACAGTTACAATGAGCGAGTTGGTATCAGGTTCGCTCTCGACCTTGCACACAGCATTTCACTTCAACCAAGCGAAGCCCTTGCCGTGGGGTACATGCTCGTCAATGAGGGGATGACTCAGATCACATATTCTGCCGCGCACAAGGCTTTGAGCCGATACTATCCAGCGATTAAGACGCCATTCTTCTCGTTACATGTTGAGGTTGACGAAAAGCATGTCGAGGATCTTTACAGAGCTGTTGAGGAATTACCAATGGCGGAAAGCGATAACCTCAAGTTTGGCGTTGATATTGGAGAGAGAGGAATGGCCTCACTTCTAGACGAGGCACTCGGCATTTTCGATTACGTGCAATAGCATGGCTGGATCTACTTCCACAGAGAAAGCTTCCTAGTTAACCCATCCACCTTTTCGGTGTGCCCAAAGAGAAGCACTCCAAGATAGCGAATCTCCTCTTCGCGCGTCTTACTAAGCGCGGTCGCGAGATCGTCGTCATGTGCTGTAGTGAGCATAGCGTCAGGGTAGTCAGATACGAACAGCCCTCGGTCCGTCCGCGCGGATTGTAGCACCGCCCGGACCTTGTTAGGCTTTGCTTTGGCGATGATCAATGGATACTTGGAAATTCCTCGATGGGCGGCACCAGAGGCGTCAATCAGAGTTGGATGTCCCATCAAGCCGACTTCGATGTGCGCGCCGAGAGAAATCGCAAGGTGACCGACCACGTTCAACGCGACCCCGGTTTCAAGATCGCTCGACAGAACCACCACGATCTTATTTTCCTTGTAGTCGTATGCTCCCACACCACACCCCATCAAATTTGTCTGGGGATTGAGCCCATTGTTTCTTAGTTCGTCCACCTACTCGTATTACCCGTACTCAAGGCTATGTTCACTATCGAAAAGCTGTACGTTATGACCGGCATTGAAACAAATACTTCATCTTCCGGTGCAAATTCTGAGAAGGTGTCTTCTAGTGTATCCGAAACCCGTTCCTCGTACAGCCCCTCATCTGCAGCAACTATGATCCTCCCATTATTACCGACCTCGGCTTCAACCAGGATCGGCACGTTCTTTCCGCCATATTGGCCGTATGTCCTGTCGAGATGTTGAAGCGCAACGGATTTGTCCCTAGACCAAAACGTGAAAACGGACTTGCCGTGCTCGTTCGCGCTAATCCCCGTGGCCCCGGTTAAGTGGTGGAGCGCAGCCATGCGGAGCGAGCCGAAGTTCTTCACAGCAGCGGCAACTATAAGATCAAGCTCACCCACTGTTGAGACTCCCGAAGGCAGAATAGGAGTATTGGACTGATACAGTCCTAGTTCCTCCGCATCCACCCACAATCCTCGAAAAAGAATCATTGGAGCTAGCCACCTAATCCGTTGTCAAAGGACAACAAGTGGAGATAGCGATCGGGTCCTAGAGCCGAGAAGAAAGTCGCCAGTCTGGGCCCTCTGTCTCGGTCGAACAACAGACGATAAAGGATGCCAAAGAACTTCTTCTGCGACTCGGCGGTAGCTTTGCCTTCGACCTCTGGAATTGAGTATAAGGCCGTAGAAACTTGTTGAAGTTCGCGGCAGTCGGAGCTTAGGTAGTTAGTAAGCTTCGCAACCCAACTCCGCTCCAACGGTGATAGGGTCGCATAATAGGCCTCATTTGGCGTACCGAGCAATGCAACCCTTTCTTCGGGAGCAAATCCCTTCAACCAAGCCTCAGCCTTCTGAACCCGCTCCGCTATATCCTGCTCCGTGTATTGAGCACCGAGAAGGGTAAACACCTCCAAGAGAGCACGGCAGTTGCCGTCCACGATAGCGACGAAGCTTGTTAGTTGTCTGAAAGGGACCGGAACAATGTGACGCCCGCTCACAGAAGACAGGACAATCGACCTCGCTTCAAGACTATTGATATCTTTCTTACTACTTTCCAGCGCTTTATCATATCCGTCATACAGCTGAAAGATATGGTTGTCTACTGCCAGGTCGAAGGCTCTCATCGGATCATACTTTGCAAAAATCCACAATAAAACTTCCGGTTGATAGATGGCCAATGCATCCCTCGGCGTCAAGAGGTCTCCGGACGAGCTGCTCATCTTGCCGGCGACACCCTTTAGGCCGACAAACTCATAGGGCTGAAACGTAGGCGGCGCAATTCCATAGACGGCCTTCGCGATATCAGAAGCAACCCAGAAGCTGCCTCCTTTCGTGGCATGGTCTTTGCCGCCAGGTTCGAAACTCACGTTCTCGTGCGCCCATCGCATGGGCCAGTCTATCTTCCACGGCAACTTAATATTCGTGGCGTGGCGCAGGTCCAAACTCTCATCGTTGTTGCAGGACGAGCAATGATAGGAGACGATGAGATTATCGTAGTCAATTGCGGTAATCGAAGTTGTGTCTTTGTGACATTCCCTGCAGTAAATCTCAATCGGCAGATATCTGGCCCTTTCTTCAGCTGAAGTTTCTTGCGTCCGGTAGCTGTTGATGATGTCGAAAATCTGACCGCGAGCCCGAACTGCCTTGACGATTCCGGGCGAATAGGCACCGGACTCGTAGAGCGCAGTCTGATACCGAAATTCGAGCTCGATCCCAAGGCTCGTCAGAGATTTCTCGAATGCTGCTTCGAATCGAGCAGCGTAGGACGGGAACTGTCCTTTCGGATCAGGGACCTTTGAGATTGGCATTCCGAGAAATTCACTGTAGGAATCAGGAACACCCTTAGGTACTTTTCGAAACCGATCATAATCGTCCCACGAATGCATTAGTCGAACGTTTCGACCCCGATCTCGCAGGGCTCGGGCAACGAACCAAATAGTTGCAATATCCCGTAAATTGCCGACATGAACCGGGCCTGAAGGAGTAATTCCCGACGCACACGTGAACCGTGGCAGGTCAGGATTCTTGCTGATCAATTCGTCCGCTAGCTTGTCGGCCCAGTGCACACTGTCTCTCCAAGTACCAAATTGAAAAACAATAGATTCAATACATAACTGTTCTTGGCGGTAACTCCAAATCAAAGATGGTCGCGAGACTATAGCGCAGCGCGATGTCCGGCACAACTTTTAGCTTTTGCCGGGTAAATGCCAGCCCATCAAACTTTAGTGTTAATCTCCGGCTCGGACCTCAAGGGAACCGGCACGCCCCCAACTCTCCATGAGACGCGTCTTGGTCCATATCGACCCGTGAGATGTGCCGACCTCGCTGATGATCAACGCAGAGGCAGATACTTTCACGACGCACTAAGGGTACCGTCGAGTATTGTGAACGCCTTTCCAGCGAGGTAGGCCTGGTCTCCGTCAAGACGAACGTGGATAATGCCTCGCCTCTCAAGTCCCTGAGAACCAGAAAAGCTATTCTTTCCGAGTTTCCTTGACCAGTACGGAGCCATACACGCATGTGCAGTCGCCGATGCGGGATCCTCCTCAACGCCAATTCGTGGAGAAAAAACCCGTGAAACAATGTCGAATTCGTCAGAACTCGACTTGCTCGTAATCACAACCGACCGAAAAGGCATCAATCCGACAGCATGAACATCAGGGCGAAGTCTCTTGAGCGTCTGATCCGAATCGATCTCAACAATGCATGTCCCTGAAGGGTCTACCCCCGCGTACTCCGCATCTATCCCCAGCGAACTCTCGATCTGCACGCCGTCAATCTGAGTTTCATCAACCGTCTTGAGAACGACCTCGATCAGATCATTATTCAATCGAGCCCGAACTGCTCCGCGCCGGGTTAAGAATTCAACATCATCTGCCCTTCTCAACTCTCCGGTCTCCCAGAGAATGTGCGCCGCCGCAACGGTCCCACCACCCGAGAGATCGATTTCCACCGTCGGAGTGAAGCACCTCAAGTGATATGTTGAACCGGTTCGGTTAATAAACGCCGTCTTATAACGCCGCATCTCACGTGCAACCTGTTGCATCCACTCTTGAGGACGAGGGTCGTCCAGGATGCAGACAGTCACCGGACAGCCAGAAAAGGGACGCTCCGCAAACGTGTTTACCCTGCGAATTTGCACTCTGTGCATCTGGAATTCTCAATCCCACATTGTACACTCGCCCAATCACCTTAACCATCGAGTTGTCCTTGTCGAAATCACCGACAGGACTGTTAAACGCACCGTTTCACCGTTTCATCCATTTCATGCACACGCTACAGCTCCTGGCACTCCGCCCGAATTTAGGATGGAGTGGACCGGAACCAACGCGGACCTCGACGACGAGGTATCTAGATCGTGAATGGTGCTGACCTCGATTCAGCGATACCGTAATCTCAGTGGAGTTCTAGCGGAAGCTGCTGGGGTTCGGAGCGAAATCGGTGCTGATCTCCGGTCTTGTTCGCAGGATTTGCAACGCTTTGCACCAAGTCTTTTGAATGGATGGTAATTGTGCGCATCGGATTTGTAGGGTTAATGATCTGGGGCAGTGTAGTGGTCGCATGCGGGCTGTTCACTCTAGTCGTGGCAATCCCCTGGGGCGCCAGTAGTAAGCGGAGTTGGCACCAAAGTGATGCAAAAACAGAGTTTCACACTGTGCGTGCCAGCTACTGGTGCATCGTCTGCGGTCTTGCGCTCATCCTGATTGCATCCATAGGGGCCACGATTGTACGGACCATCCAGCTACTCCGAGGATAGCGATGGCCTTCCTTCCTAACAGTGCAATCAAGAGTCGACAATGGGAGGACCAAATCCTTGGGTCAGAATATGAAGAACGGCTCGTAAAGCAAGCATCATACGATCTTCGCTTGGGAGACGAGGTCTACGTCGTCGGGCATCGGGCACCCGATAAGCTAACTACAGGCCGACCCTACACGCTTCTTGCCCCAGGGCAATTCGCGATCTTAACTACACACGAATCGATTAAGATGCCCAATGACCTGATAGCGTTTATCGCGATCAGGACGCAATTCAAGATGCAGGGCCTGGTCAACATATCAGGTTTTCATGTGGATCCGTCTTTTCGGGGCAAGCTCCTCTTCGCTGTCCAAAACGTGGGTCCGTCCGACATTCGACTACGACTTGGCGAGCCGACTTTCTCTATCTTTTTTTCGACCCTCGCCGACGGCGACATTGGAGGAGGCAGAGACAAACAAGAGGTACATTTCACGCAAAACTTAACAGGCATACGTTTGCAAGATGTGCAACTGCTTGGGGGCAATAGCCTCACGCTGTCGAAGATTCAAAAGGACGTGGATCGACTTCGAACTCTGATTCTGATCTATGGACCGTTTGCGGTGGCCGCCTTTTTGACGATGTTGGCCGTAATGGCGAAGTTAATTAAGCCCTGATGCCAATCGGGTGAAAGCTAGCAGGCTGAACCAGGAACAGCCGTATGTCTCGGCACGGCACTCCCGGCTTGACCCTATCGGAACAGCTCAAGCTCAGTCCTGTTCATAGCCTTCGACGATCTCACTAGTGTGAGGTAATATCTTGAGCATCGTGGAGAGGCTCTAATGTATTTGTTTGAAGGCGATTCTGCCGACCAAGTTTGGCAGAAGGCGGCCAGCGCATTCGGAGAGGAGCACCAGCTCAGGATTCAATCGAGTCGCGACGGCGACACGAGTGAGATTCTGCACTCCGCCTTTTCTATTCGGTGCCCCCGCCAGAGGTGGGTCGTAACTCGCCGACCGTCCATAAATCCAGCATTCGCGATAGCTGAGATTGTCTGGATATTGCGTGGTCGGCAGGATTCTGCATTCCTGAACTTTTGGAACCCCCAGCTTCCAAGATTCTCGGGCACTGGACCGAAATATGATGGTGCCTATGGATATCGTCTCCGTCGCCAATTCGCAACGGATCAGCTCGACAGGGCATATTCAGCGCTGCTATCTGCTCCCGATAGCAGGCAGGTTGTCCTGCAGATCTGGGATCCAAGAACCGATCTACCGGATACCTCAGGGGTTCCCTCCTCCGCAGATGTTCCCTGCAACATTTGCTCTCTGCTGAAAGTCAGAGATAGGCGGCTGGAGTGGACCCAGATCCTGAGAAGCAATGATCTTTTTCTAGGAGTGCCCTACAATTTTATCCAATTCACATCTCTGCAGGAGGTTCTTGCGGGATGGCTTGGCCTCGAACCGGGAAATTACGTCCAGTTCACTGACAGCCTGCATGTGTACCACAGAGACCTGCCACGTCTACGGCAGGCGCGAAGAGACGCAATCGGCCAAAACGAAGACAATCTTGCATTGCCAAAGCCCGAGTCCGACGAGGCTTTTGCAGACCTCGAACGAGATATGCTGATTCTGATGAATGATTCCCTCGTTCAATCTGACATTGAGAAAATCGCCCGCCGGACCAGCCCCCCCGCTTTTCGAAATTTCACATTTGTTCTCGCAGCTTACGCTGCCAGGAAGAGAGGGTGGGCGGGAACTGTCCGAGAGATGCTTACAGAATGTCGCAATCCGGTTTTCAAGGAACTCTGCTCCAAGTGGTGTCAGTCTCCTGCTTTGGCAAGCACCTGATTTTCCCCGATGACCTTCCACTTCGGCGGATACCAGTACTGTAGTGGCTGCGAATTCATTCGGTATCTCTGCTTGATCCTAGTCCGTCCTGTAATCCCACTCACGTCAGGGTGCGCAATTCGCGCATACTTATCTACTTCGCAGAACAGGTTTTGGCAATCAATCAGCTGCAGCCTTCTACCCCACAGCGGCCGAAAACACAGCCCCAAACGTCCAAATTCTTCTTCCTGCAAATCTGCCATCATTCTGATCAATTCAGCGTATGTGAGACCACCAGTGTCAGAAAAACACTTTCTGATTCCGTCCCTTGCCCCCGGTCCCGGAACCACAAACTCCATTTCAGAAAAATCGGTCAGCGTGCTGTAATTCAAGTCGGTAATGAACTGATACGCCAGGAAGTCACCAATCATCGAATATGATCGGAGGATTTCGAAACCCCGTTCCATGAAGCCGCATTGCTGTAACCGAAATGGCACGCGGTCACACACCATCTGTTCGATTAAACGCAAGTGACTCCGATGTTTTCTCTCCTCCCCCGTCACGCCCCCTGAGGGCATGATGTATGCAGCAGAATAAATCCGATTGCCGCTCAGCATTGCATCTGTCAATATCGAGTCGTAGCGCGCAAAGTCATACGTTCCAAGACAAACGCTTCCAAATTCGCGCTCCAACAGTTCCCATGTCCCGATCCGATTGAAAACCTTGAATACCAGGATTCGGAAGAACGTATCCTCTGGACTGTGGTCTCCCTGGTAGATCACATTACGGATCAAATACTGGCTGACGCGATCAGAGGCCCGGTAGGCATTCGTAAACTTGAATTCCAGAAGAATAGGATCATCAGTCCACGGAGGAGCTGCCCCCGATTGCCGGCGAAAGAAAATTTCTTGCCGCTTGGCTGCGAATTTCCAGTAGGTGTCGAAGACTTTTGTCTGGCGCACGCCTCGCGGGAGGCTGGGGGGCGCAGAATCTGCCGCGTTACCCTGATCTGAAACCGTAGCGAGAGCCAGTTGGACTGACACGGACATGACTGATGATACCCAAGCTTGAGACTCCAGTCATTGTTCTAGGATCTCTTTGAGCACTGTCGTTATTGACTGCAAAGATGCTCCCAGTTCCGAATTCTCCAGATCATGTATTACGCCAGAAGCCTGCTCACGAATGGACAATTCCCTGTAGAGAGATGCGAGACGGTCAAAGGTCTCCTGCGCATGTTCGCGACGAATGGCCTCCTGCCGGCGCACAAGGAAAATTGCGCTTGGCTGCAGATCGCCCCAAAAATGCCTCTCGGCCTCGATGATCAACTCCAAACACTTCGGATTCACATTGCCCAGCATTCCGTAAACCCAGGTGGACCACCAAAATCTGTTCAGAATCACCCACGTGCCATGTTCAATGGCCGGCCGCACCACACGGTCAATCTCGTCGATATGCGCCGCGACGTGCAGCACCTGCAAACTCAGTGGATTCATCGCCGGAATGTAGAAACGGTCCCTGTGGAAGTGATGAAGCTCGTAAACTAGCTTACCCAAAGTATTCTCGACATTTCCGGGAAACGAGATCTGAACCGCCTCCACCCCGAGACGTCCTAGCCAACGACAGGTCTCTTCCGCCAAATGGGATTTGCCGATGCCGTCCGGTCCCTCGAAGACAATCAGCTTGCCTTGATTCACTAAAAGCTCCTTTATTAATGTTTGACTTTCGAACATTCTATGCCTATAATGAACGAAAGTCGAACATTATTGGAGGTGCAAAGAAATGGCACCCATTCCGACAAGAACCGTTGCTGCATTCCCCAAGGAAAGAATTGAACGCATTCTGGGCCAGTGGTGGGACGAAAAGATCAACTCAACGCTCGCCCAGCGACGGTCTCCAGAGGAGTGCCGACGGCTCGGGGGGACAGTGTTCGACATTCAGCCAGAGCTATCTTCGACCCAGGCTGTTCCAGTGTTGCTGGAGCTTTCGGATCTTCTTGGCTACGAGCCGGACAAGGAGGTCATCCGCAGCGGAGGATACCAAGGCCGGAATGACTTCATACAAGGTATGTGTCAGCGACTAGAAGCCGATCACGCCGAAAAACAAGGAATCAGCAAGCCGCCGTCGGTTCTAACCGCAAAAGGAGCGAATGTCCATGCCCAACTCTGATCAAGATCGTATCCGCCTTGGAGAGCTTCTCAAACAAGCCCGCGAGTATTTGGAGCTATCGCAGGATGAAGTCGCCAGGCAGATGAACCTCCCTCGGACTGCTATTTCTTTACTAGAGTCCGGGCAACGGAGAGTCGAGGCTCTCGAACTCAAGAAGTTCGCAGAGATCTACCAGCGACCGGTAGCCTATTTCACAGGCGACCAAGAGATTAGTTCTGCCTTGAACCAGGATGTCGAGCATCTTGCCCGAACCGCAAAGAGTTTGTCCAACAGAGACAGAGAGGAATTGGCTCGGTTCGCTGAGTTCTTGAGCACCCGAGCGTCCACAGGGAGAAGCGGTGATGGCCAGTAAGCGTGACGCTGTCCTGGGTGCCACACTTGAAGCCGCCAGACTGCTAAAGCAGCTCAAGGCGCGCGAAGTGGTCCAACAACAAGGCGGCCGGATCGACGTTTTCTCTGTCATTGTCCACCTTGGTGTGCCCCTCATGTTCAAACCTCTGGAGGGGCTCCTTGGTGCGTACATTCCTGCCCCAAACCCCGGAATTCTAGTTACCACCGAGCGGCAACTGTCAATTCAGCGCTATACGGCAGCACACGAACTTGGCCACCACTTCATGGGCCATCGAGGAAGCCTGGACGATGACACTATTTTGAATCGATCCCCATTTGACGGTCGAAATTACGATCAAAATGAGGTCGCGGCGAACACATTCGCCGCGATGTTTCTCATGCCCGATTGGTTATTCAATTTGCATGCAGTTCGCCAACATTGGACCCCTGACAGCCTTCGCAATCCGACAACGGTATATCAGATGTCGCTGCGCGTCGGGACTAGCTATGAGGCCACCTGCCGCGCCTTGCAACGGCACGGATTCGTCGATAGCGGGCTTGCCGAGAACTTGCTGAAGGTTCAACCCCGCGAAATCAAGAAGGGCTTAGTCGGGAACTACGAACCTCCAAACTGGCGACCGAATATCTGGGTTCTGACTGAGCGAGACTCCGGGGCCATGATCTATGGCGAACCTGAGGATGTCTTTGTCGTTCAACTGAAAGAACACAGCGGTGCCGGTTATCTGTGGAACCTCGATCAAGTCAAGGCGGCGGGCTTCAACGTAGTCAGTGATCAACGTCTCATTCCGCCCCCGGACACCGATATCGGCGGGGCCGTCGATCGCGTCTTGACGGCGCAGAGTCAGCAGGAATGCCGGGGGACGATGGAGTTCGTCGAAGTACGCCCTTGGGATCCTGACGACGCCATGGCACGCCTGTCTTTTTCATACGAATTCCGGCGGGAGCACGGCATCGCCAGAACGGCGCGGCAGAAAGTCTTTGCCGCATGACTATCGACATTCGAGTGGATCTTCGACCACAATTCGGGGAAGTCAGAGATCAGGGACGAAGACCCACTTGCCTCGCGTTCGCCAGCAGCGATGTACATGCTGTGAACCGGGCGCTCCTATTTGAATCACTCTCAGCCGAATATGCCTTCTACCATGGAATCAAACGCAAGGGAGGGACCTTCGACCCCCATGCCGGTGTCCCACTTGGCCCAATGCTCGCGGCCATCGAAAAGGACGGTCAACCGCTGGAGTCTGGATGGCCCTACTTGAAGCAGTTGCCCTCGGACATCGCCGGCTATAGGCTCCCTTCTAACCCCGGCAACCTCTATCGGCGTGCGAGCAAACACGTGCTAGCTACTTTTGACACGATCTGTCTGTCTCTCGACAAGCACGTTCCTCTTTTAGTGACGTTTATGCCCACAATGAACTTTCATCGGGCCGAAGCCGGTTCTCCCGTCCGATCCACAGCTGGCGACATCGCCTCGGGCGCTGCCCACGCAGTCGTAGCGGTAGGATGGGGTGAAGATGAGCAGTCAGAGCGAATTGTTCTAATACGCAACAGTTGGGGTCCGAAATGGGCTGATGCTGGTTATGCCTGGCTAGCAGAGCGTTACCTGACCCCGCGAATTTATGCCGTGGTCACCATGGAGTAGTTATGCAAAACCTAATAAAAACGTTTGAGGGTCGCACGTGTCCCGAGGTTTGGCTCGACGCCGTTAAATTCCTCCGGGCCCAACAGAATCATTTCGCTTATAACGTTGTTTTGGGTGTTGAAACCCCACATGTTCTTTCCCCTGCTGACTTTGCCGTTCATGACCTGGTGGATAGTTTTCTGCGGGAGCACGACTGCGCTCCGCTTAACACCATTGCCAGCACAATCTTTCCCGCCGGTTACTACCTTCAGAGTGGAGCCAAGGGTGTTTTCACCGAGTATGCCGAAGCCTATCCCAAGATCCACGGCGGATGGGGGACGTACGCCTACCGAATGCTTCGCAAGTCCACTGCTTCGAAAACTGGCAATAAGGAGGACTACATTAATCCGCTAGAAAAGATTGTCGATAAGATCAAAAGTCAACTTCAAGGCGGGCACTTCCGGGCCATCTACGAGATTAATCTCGTCGAGGAAGATGACCTCTTGGAATTGCCAACGTATGACGCGGCTTTCGATTGCGATCGCAATCGGCCACATCCATGCCTCAGTCATTTAAGTTTTAAACTGACGCCGGATCGAAAAGTGATGTTGACGGCGTTGTACCGTTACCATTATTACGTCCAAAAAGCGCTCGGCAACCTCTTCGGGCTGGCACAACTGCTGCTCTTTGTCGCGCAACAGACAGGTCTCGATGCAGGACCCCTAATCTGTCACTCGACCTATGCCGTTCTTGACATAGAACCCAAAAAGTGGAATCTTCACAAACTCGATGATCTGATCCAAAAGTCGAATCAGGCCTACGACTCAGCAAAAAGCCATGTTCCCGTGCCTGCCTAACCCTCCAGGAGTACCTCGGCTACCGCAATCTCAGGTGTGTGACTAAGCGTCACCCACACCTTCTTTACCCCCAGCGCTGTCGCTCTCTTCTTGGCTCCTCCGTGAAATCTCATCACTGGCTCGCCGGTTTGTTGATTCGCAACTTCGATGTTCTGCCAGTCAACCTCGTCGCTCCATCCCGTGCGAAGCGCCTTCATTGCAGCTTCTTTTGCCGCCACGCGGGCAGCAAATCTCTGATAAGGATCGGCGCCGGATTTCGCGTAGTCAATCTCACCGGAGGTGAATACACGAGCGAGATACTTATCCCGCTGCTTGTCGATGTTGTCCTGTACTTCGCCGACATTTACGATGTCAATACCAATCCCGATGATCATGGCGACAAGGATAACTGACCCGCACGTCTCCTGCCATGAATCGCCCACCGAGGCAATCACACTCTTGTGCACACGTTAGCAATCCCACCGCACTGGACGCATGACAGCTTGACCAGAACGTCCCCGCCGGCTCGTATTCACGTTAGCTAATAGTTGGGTTTCGGGATGATATCTCTAGGGCAAACGCGATGGCTTGAAAACCCAGCATCCGCACCACATGGAGTGTATTCTTGCCCTAGCAGACTGATCTGACGATGCTGCCCGATCTTAAGAGCGACTTGGATTCCCTCACCGCCTGTTTACCAGAATTCTTCGCGCTCGCTGGCCCCGATATCTGGAAGAAACGCGCGGCGCAGCTCGCAAGAGACGCGCTGGAGTCACCTTTTCTGGCAAAGATCGTGTCTCACTATCACTGGCTGGAGCTAGCTCTCAGCGAGCAAGTCTTAGCTTCTACTCCCGCCGCCGCCGAGATCGAAATTTCATCCCTGGACGCATTGTCTGCACTTTACTTTGCACAAATGGTGGTCGAAGCCCATCGGCACTTGTCGCCCGCAGGACAAACCGCGCTGCAAGGCCGTATTCGGGACTCGCTGAAAGCGCCGACCGGCTTCTCATCGCTGCATCTGGAAATAAACACTGCACGCCTTCTCATTGAGGCTGGGTTCGAAGTCGAGTTCAGTGACCTAGAGAATCATGCGCGACACGACCTGCGGTTTTGGAAGGGAGACGCTGACGGTGAAGTCGAGTGCAAAAGTCTATCAACCGATGCTGGACGAAAAATTCATCGCAAAGACTTCTATCGCTTCATCGATACCTTCGGCTCGGAGGTCGCCAGGCGTGCCAACGGTGGTGCCAACGAAATCTTGCTGATTACACTGGCAGATCGCCTCCCGTCCGACACGGAACGACAAAAGCCCCTCCGCAATGCCGTTCGAGACATGCTGACAGGGCCCGCGCTCGGCAGGGTTCAGAAAGAATTCTTTACGGTAGACCGGCATGATTTTGCGGGCCCACTCGTTGCAGCCTCGCGCAAAACCACGAAAGAGTTTTACAAAGCGTGTCGCGACGCCTATGGAGACAATTGTCACGTTTCAGGCGCTATGACGCCAAAAGGCTGCTGCCTCCTAGTAATGCGAAGCAATCGAGAGGACGACCACTCCAAGCCGTTGCTTGAAGCACTAAAAGAAGCGGCCACTCAGTTCTCAGCCACAAGACCCGCCTTTATTGCCATTCAGTTCGACGACATCACTCCGCCCGATTTGTTAGCTAGCCATTTCCATCGCCGTATTGGACTGCTTTCGCATCATTTGTTCCGCGAGTGCCCCGCGGATCACGTTGCGGCCACGTATTTTGGTATCTACGGCGGGCTGACCGCCTCTGAAGGAGGTATTGGCGTACCGGCTATCGCCATACCCAACCCAACCTGCCGTTTCCATCTCGTTCCCAGCCGATACTCGCCCTTTCTCTCCCACATTCCTGATGCGGAATTCGCACAACTCCTGGGGGCCTCTCTTCCAGCGCCAAATTCCTCCCGTTAAACAACCCAAAAACACCGAGCCTAGACATCGCGATCCGAGCGCAGTCTGCGTATCGGCTGCCGAACCCTGACCACGTTTTAGGTAGCTTCGCCTCTTCTGTCCACTGCGCCTCTTCCGGGTGGACGCCGCTTGGCCGCGGCTCGGACGCGCCTTTCGGACTGCGACGGTTTCGCGCCAAACCAAACCCCACCCGCGTTTGGCACTCTCCGCGCTTTCACTCACGCCCTGCCACCCTTCCTCCGGCATCCGTTCTGTCCCTTCGCCAGTCTCGCCTTGTTTTTCCTCGCTGCCGCTCAAGTGAAAGAAAAAACAAGCCGACACCGGCAGAAGGGAAACAACAATGAAATTAGAAGACATCAACAACCGAACCAAGGACGCAGTCAACCATCTGGTGGAAGCACTGGAGTTAGGGCAGAGTGAAGTCTTGACGCAGTATTTGTCAGCAATGGGCCGCTTCCACAGCTACAGTTTCGGCAACATCATGCTCATTGCGCGCCAGAAGCCAGATGCGACCAACGTCGCTGGATTGAGGACATGGAACTCGCTTGGCCGCTTCGTGAAACGCGGAGAAAAAGGCATCCTGATTCTTGCTCCGATGATTGGCCGCAAGAAGGCCGAGAATGCGGCGGAACCGACCGAAGACGCACGACAGTGACATCAGCCAGACCGAAGGGAAAGATCTTCCAACTCTGACCGAAGTACAAGGCGATGCCAGCGGCTACCGCGAACGGCTGGTAAACTTCGTCGAATCCCAGGGCATTGCGCTGAACTATTCGGACAAGATTGCGCCTGCCAAGGGCCTATCCCACGGCGGGAGAATCACACTGCTTTCCGGGATGCAACCCGCCGATGAATTCTCCACTCTCGCGCATGAGATCGCCCATGAAATGCTGCATCGCGGTGACCGACGCACTCTGACCACGAAGCAGGTTCGCGAGACCGAAGCCGAAGCCGTGGCCTTTGTGGTCAGCCAGTCTATCGGGCTGGACACCGGCAGTAGCTCGGCGGACTACATCCAAATCTGGCACGGAGACGCGAATCTTCTACGCGAGAGCTTGGAAGCAGTTCAGCAAACCGCAGCCGTGATCCTCGGGGCCATCAGCCCCGAGGTCCGGCAACTTCGGCATGGCTTAATTGCATGAGAAGCCCGCGTTTAACTCCGTATGACATTCCCTTCGGGCAAGACATGCCCACTCCGTGGTTTTGCCAGAAACGCAAATGAACATGGCAACGCGGGCGGGCCATAGGTGGCCACGAGATAACAAGTCCGCACGGCTTATCATGGTTGCATGGCGAACGGCAAATGTGCCCTTTGTTTACTCATCCGGGATCTCCAGATCAGTCATTTGATGCCGGCATCACTTTACAAGAAGACACGCACCCCTAGCGCGACAAATCCCAATCCGACTCTGATAACCAGACGTAGTCGCGTGCAAACGTCGCGCCAAATCAAGGACGCTCTTCTGTGTACGAATTGTGAAGGGCTCTTTAGTCGGAATGGCGAGAATTATGTAATGACCTTGGTGGCTCAGCAGGGTGGAGCGTTTCCGCTTCTAAACATGTTGCGGGCAGTTCCGGCGACGAAAACTGCCGCCGACTTCGATTGGTACGACAAGACGACGATCCCTCGAATTGATCGGGAAAAGCTGGGCTATTTCGCTCTCAGTGTGTTCTGGCGAGCCTCGGTCCATATTTGGGAACGTCGCGACGAAGAACCAATATCGATCGATCTCGGTCCGTACGAGGAGGAGCTCAGACAGTATCTTCTGGGACAAACAGGTTTTCCAGCAAACGTCACGCTACATGTCGTCGTCTGCACGGATGCATTATCCCAGGACATGTTCTATGCGCCAAGCCGTGGCCGAAAAAAAGATGACACGACATACACGTTTCAGGCGCGCGGGTTGAATTTCCTTATGACCGTTGGTAAACGAATTCCGGATTCGATACGCCATTCTTGTACCTTAACTGGACCGGATCAGTGGATTACTTCGCGGAGTTGCGAAGACAAGGCACGGCAGGCTGAAGCACGCCTCCGGCGCCACTGAGAAACGTTTACTGCTGGACCTTCGGTTCACCGTTTCGGACTGTGGGTGGGCGAGTCTCACTCGCTTCTTCCGCAGGCTCGATCACACCACAGCAGCTTTGCCCCGTTAATTTTTCATGCAGACCCAAATGCAACCGTAACCATTGCCGAGGGCGATTCGGAGGATGATGACTGCCGTTCTGCCCGCGGAAGGCAAGCCGCTCGGGTACGTGCGAATCTGACGCTGCTTCGCAGCGGGAGAACGGTTGACACGCCACCCCTGCTAGGGTGCTGTACAGCAACTTGGGTTGCTGTACGGTTACCACCTGAAAACACGGCAGATGCCGGTTCCAGGTTGCTGTGGGGCAACCTGAAACTCCCACCGAAAAACTCGCGCGCCAACGCCTACCCAGCTCGAAACCCCTTGACACGCACTGGTCAAAGTTGTATGTCATACAAATAAGCTATTGTATGGCATGGAGGAGCGATGCCAGATCAGCCCCAAACTCAGACTCTCTCCCTTCGAATCAGCGAGGGCCTGCGCAAGCGCCTAGATCATATCCGAAAAGTCACCTCATTGCGGAAAGGCGAGGACGTATCGACATCCGAGATTGCCAAGCAACTGTTGGAATCGTCGCCCGCTGACCGGCTCGAAGTGACCGAGCTGATACGGGAGCCAACCGAATGCCTCTTGCGAATTCGTAAGAAATGCGAAGCCGAGCAGCCGCTCTCATTGGCTGAGTGGACGGTGCTCGCGTACTACGTCCAGCAAGGTGCAGATGCCATCTGCAATACCCCGGTTTCCCGTGAGTCCTGCATTGCCTTTCTGGAAGCATTTCAGGCGGTTTATAAGTTGAGGAAAAAACCCAACCCAGGCAAGGACGAGTATTACCTCACTAAGCTTCCAAGCGAATTCCGACCAGGGGAGAGAATGCAGCCCGCCAGCCCCGAGGCGGTGCGGCAGACCGTTGCCGAAACAGTACGACAGCTTGCTGACCCGGCCATGAAGTGGAGACCCATCCTTGCTGGGCGCAATCTTTACGTGTTTCTCGATGGCGATGAAGTTAACGACGCCGATGCCGTGAACCGCGCCCTTCGTCCCTACTGGGAAGGGCTTTGGCGGATGGCCGCGCGCGGTCATTATTTTCTCTACAAAAAGCCGATCCGCGGCGAGGTCAACCCCAGCGATTCCGTCGTCCAGCCTGCGATCCCGAACGTTTTCGAATCTAACTTTGTGCTGTCCTTCGTGCGCGGCGACGGCAACGATGTACTCCTGTCGTTTAGCTTTCCCGGCCCACGCGGTCCCGTGTACCCGATGAGTTCCTATCCGATGATTCAGGAGTTTCGCGCGATGTTGAACGGCTTGACAGCGAAGTCCCGACACTGGAAGGGAGAATACTTCTTTGGATACACGTGGGACCGGGAGGGAGAGACTCAGTTCTCGTTTCGCGCTCATGCAAACGGCATCACCTTTGGCTTTTCCCAAGAGGAGTGGAACGCAGTGCGAAAACTCTTCCGCCGGGCTTGGGAGATGCCAGAACTCCAGGCCACATGGGACGAACTAACGATGGAATACGGTGACTTGTGACAACCGGACAGTCATTCCGCACGAAGTCGCTCACTGCCAAAGTGACTGAGGAGGAATATATCCGGCTGCTGGAACTGGCGACAGCCGCAGGTCAGAGCATGGGGGAGTGGGCACGCACGGTTTTGCTGGCGCAAGTGAATTCCAGCCAAGAGATCATCCTGGGCGAAATACTAGCTTTGCGCATGCTGTACCTGAACAGCGTGCAGATTCTTGGACAGCGACGGGAACTGACCACCGAGGAACTGAGGAAGCTCATTGAGCGAGTGGACCGCGAGAAGCAGGGTAAAGCGCAGGAGCGGCTGAGTGGACAAAACAGCAACCGGCCCAGCCCGGAAAACTCAGCCAACAGCGCCGCCATTTGAACCGGATTCAATGCCGGTGGGAGGCGTTGGAATTCGAGATCGACTGACTTGGGGCGGGAAAGAAGTAAAGCCGTGAACAGGAAATGGGGACGCGACGAGACGTATTACTGGCCAAGCCACAAGCCAGTGTGGACGATCAGCGCCTTTGCTCTCGGAGTGCTAGCAATCTTTGGCATGGCGATCTATCAGGCCAGGGTGCAATGGACGCCGCTACAGCGCTATTGGCTCCCGAACTATCTCAAGACGCAGCTGGCGACAAGCCTCGGTTTTCCCCCGATTAATTACCGTCTGCTCGAAGTGGAAGACCGACAGGGGCGTCACCGATTAGCGGTTGAGACGGATATCGCACCGTGGGAAGGTCCCCTGCCGCGCGGGGCGACTATTCCGCTGATTCTATCGAAGGAAGCGGCACGGCAGGACCTGCATCTGGTGCTGGAACCAGCGCAAAAATACAAGAATAAAGAACTCAGCGACTACGCTCGACACTGGATTTACCAAGACCAAACTTGGGGCGACTTCCTGCATTGGCCGCTCGTTACCGGTCTAGCAGTTTTCGGCTGGCTGTCTATCTTTGCTGTTCCCAAAGACTGGCAGCGGCGGCGTGTGCTCAAGTATGGGCGCCGGACCAAAGGCCCAGAGTTTGCCACGGCGGCGCAGTTCAACCGTAGCCAGCAATCCGATGGCATAGGTTTCATCACAAAAGAGCCGCGCACAGTGGGTGAATTCCTGCTGCAGCGTGACGGGAACCTGGTGCGGATTCCGCGCGAGCGGGAGAGTTCGCATTTCATGATGATCGGCGATACCGGCGCAGGCAAATCGTCGCTTATCCGCCAGATCCTCATGCAGGTGGAAGGGCGGGGAGAAACCGCGATTGTGTACGATCCGGCGCTCGAATATACACCGCAGTTTTACGAGCCGGGGCGCGGTGACGTGATCTTGAATGCGGTCGATGCACGTATGCCCTATTGGTCGCCGTGCGATGAAGTGCAGCATGAAGCAGAAGCCGAAGGGTTGGCGGCGGCGCTCTTCAAAGACGATCCCCGCACCAATCCGTTTTTCGTGATGGTGCCGCGCCAGATCTTTGCCCACCTGCTGATCGAGCAGCCGAAGCGGACACCGCAGGAGCTACTCGCCATTTTGCGAGATGAGCGTGAGCTGGCAAAGAGGCTGAAGGGCACTGAGCATGCGGCAGCAATCTATCCCGATGCGGGACCGCAGCGTGGCGGTATGATCGCGACTCTCAACAGCGTGAGCAATGCACTCAAGCTGTTGCCCCGAAGAGAAGAAGCGAAGACGAACTGGACGGCGGTGGAGTGGGCCAGGGAGCGGCACGGATGGTTGTTTATCACCAGCCCTCCGGAGTTCCGCGAGAGACAGCGGCCTCTCATCAGCATGTGGCTCGACATGCTGGTGCTGCGCACCATGAACCAGGGCAAGCCCGGCGCGCGCCCCGTCTGGTTCATTCTGGACGAGCTCCAGAGCTTACATGCGTTGCCGCAGTTACACACAGCAATTACAGAGAGCAGGAAGGCCAGAAACCCGGTCGTGCTCGGCTTCCAAGGGCGCAGCCAGCTTGAAGAGCTTTACGGTCGCAAGGCGGAAGCGATGCTCTCTCAACCCGCGACGAAAGTCTTCTTACGCACGGATGAGGCCAACTCCTCGAAGTGGATCAGCCAGACCATCGGGGAAGTGGAAATCGAGCGATTGCGTGAAAGCCGCATGGAAGGCCACTTCCCCAGGAACAGGCGGGATTCCCGCAACTACCAGCTTGAGCGGACGACCGAGCCGTTGGTGATGGCATCAGAAATCCAGGGTCTCCCCGATCTGCGCGCCTATTTGAAAAGCGGCAACTTGGTAGTTCCGCTGAGTTTCCCTTACATCGAGCTACAGAAGCGCCACGAAGCGCTGATCGAGCGCAAACTCCCGGCGCAGCAGCCAAAGGAAGCGAGCGCGCAAACGGTAACCGCGTCTGGGACTGGCGATGTCCCCGTTCTGACGCGCGGCTTGCCACCGCCGATCCCGCCACAGCGTCAGCAGCAAGTGAAACCACGACCGACACGGGCAGCGAACGATGACCTGCCCTTCTTGGAGTAAACGATGCTGACCATCTCCAAGCCGCTGTCATCTGGCCAGGCGCAGGCGTACCACAAGGAAGAGTTTGCCAATGCGCGGGACAACTATTACTCAGAAGGCGACCGTGTGCGCGGCGAGTGGCATGGCAAATTGGCCGAACAGTGGGGCCTTAAATGTGAGGTCAACGAAGAGCACTTTGCGCGACTCGCAGATGGCCAGCATCCACTCACGGGTGCTCAGCTGGTGCAGCACCGCGCGGCGATGCAGTACGTGGACGACCGCGGCGAAAAAATTACAACGATGGAACATCGTGCGGGATGGGATGCGACATTCTCCGCGCCCAAGAGCGTCAGCCTAACCGCACTGGTCGGTGGCGATGAGCGAGTGCGGGCTGCGCATCGGGAGAGCGTCGATCTTGCCCTTGATGAACTCGAAAAATATGTGCAGGCCCGCATTGGCGGCAATCACCCAGCGGAGGCAACCGGCAAATGGATTGCCGCGAAATTTGAGCACGATTCAAGCCGCCCGGTCGAGGGCTACGCCGCGCCGCAACTCCACACGCATGTTGTGTTCTTCAACATGACCGAGCGGGAAACCGGCGAAATGCGTGCCCTGCAACCGAGAGAACTGTACCGCTCGCAGCAGTACGCCACCGCAATATACCGTTCGGAGTTGGCACTTCGCCTTGGGACCCTTGGTTACGAAATTGAGCAGAGCGTCCATGGCGCGCCTGAAATTCGGGGCTACTCGCAAGAATATCTTGAGGCCAGCAGCCCGCGCCGCCAGCAAATCAAAGACCACTTGACGGAAGGAGGACTGAGCGGAGCTGAATCGGCACAGATTGCCGCCCACCGCACCCGCGAAGCCAAATTGAACATCACGCACGAAGAAATGCAGCGCCGCCATGACGAGATGGCGAAAGACTACGGCAACCAGCCAGAGCGAATTGTGCGTGAGGCTCAGGCCCACGCTTATGAGATCGCAGCAAGGAGCGAGGAGCAAACGAACGGAACAGCCCGCGAAGGCGTCCGGTACTCGGTTGAAAGGAACTTCGAGCGCGAGGCCGTCTCGGACGAACGTGAGCTGATGCGGGATGCACTGAAACGTGCGATGGGCGAGGCTCCGTTTTCGAGAATTCAGCAGCAATTCGATCAAGCGGTGGAGAACGGCGAGCTAATTCAGAAGGAAGCTCACGGCATTGGACGGAGCTTTACCACGGAAGAGATGATCGCGCTGGAGCGCGACAATATTCGTCTCATGCGTAGCACCCAGGAGCAATATCCCGCGCTCGCCAATGACGGCACCCGAAGGGAGATTGAACAGGACTACACGCATCTCAGCAGCAGTCAGCATCAGGCGGTACAGGAGGTTCTCACCAGTCGCGATCAGATCACGGCGCTTGAGGGCGTAGCCGGGGCAGGTAAGACCACTTCCTTGACTGCCATTCGTGACGCCGCCGAACGCGAAGGCTACAGCGTCGAGGGTTTTGCACCTACCTCGCGAGCCGCGCACAAACTTGGCGAGGCCGGAATCTTCTCGAACACACTACAGCTCCACCTTGCCCGTGGAACGCAGGCTGATGCCGGAGAAAAACATCTGTACGTGCTCGATGAATCGAGTCTCGCCAGCACCCGGCAGATCAATGACTTCTTACAGCGGCTGGGAGAACAAGACCGGGTGTTGCTTGTGGGTGACGTACGACAGCATGAAGCTGTGGAAGCGGGACGCCCTTATTACCAGCTACAGGAGGCCGGGATGCGAACCGCCCATCTGGACGAGATCATCCGCCAGAAGGACCCGGCGCTCAAGGAAGCAGTTGAGCAGCTTGCTCGTGGCGAAATTCACGTCGCCGTCGAAAACCTGGACCGCCAAGGGCGGATACAACAAATCGAAAACCGGGAAGCACGATTCCAGGCAATGGCCCAGGAGTATGCCCGTTTTCCCCAAGGCACGCTGGTGGTTTCCCCAGACAACCGATCCCGCCGTGAACTGAACGGCATAATTCATCACGAACTCCAGGAGCGCGGCCAGGTCCAGCCTCACGAGCAGTCCATCCGTGTGCTGGAGACCCGTCAGGAACTGACCGGCGCAGACCGTGCATGGGCGGAACAATACTTGCCCGGCGATGTGTTGCGTTATTCGCGAGGCAGCAGAGTGGTGGGAGTAACTGCCGGCCAGTATGCCACGGTCACAGACACGGACGCCAAACAGAACCTGCTCACTGTTGAACGCCAGGACGGCCAGCATGTGAGCTACGACCCGCGCCGCCTGCAGGGAGTTTCGGTCTACCGGGAAGCAGAGCGTAATTTCGCCGAAGGCGACCGTATCCAGTTCACCGCTCCCTCAAAAGAGTTGCACGTTGCCAGCCGCGAGTTGGGAACGATTGTACGAATCGATGAACGCGGCGAGATTGCCGTGCGCACCGATGCAGGAAGAGTGGTGGAATTCCAACTGAAAAACCACCCTCATCTCGACTATGGCTACGCCGTTACCAGCCACAGCAGCCAAGGCCAGACCGCCGACCGTGTACTGATCCACGCCGACACCGAAGAAAGCCCGCACCTGGTAAATAGCCGCATGGCGTATGTCGCTGTCTCACGTGGACGCTACGATGCCCAGATTTACACCAACGACAAATCGGAACTCGCGCAGCACTTGAGTCGCGATGTTTCACACAGCACGGCCATCCACACCGGCCAAGACCATGCAGGCACGACACATTCGCAGGGCCATGTTCAGGGTGAGGCGCTAGGAGTGTGAGAACGAGTTGAAATGGAGTAGTACCGTGAACGCAGCAGAAGACAATGAGCCATTCGTAACGCCTGAAGAAGCAGCAAACTTTCTCAGGATCAGCCCCGTGACGGTAAAGAAGATGGCACGGGAAGGAGACCTCCCCGCACACCCGATAGGAAACGGACTTCGCAAGCGCTGGCGCTTTCGAATTTCTGAGCTAGTTTCTCACATGCGTTGTCGTGTACAGTCAGAATCGTCATCCGTGCGCGCTTTAAGGAGGAAAGCTTCTTGAAACGCACACAACAAGACGTGGGCACGATTGTCCGCAAGAGGAGAACGCGAGGAAGCGTGGCCAACGGAAGATCATGCCTGGCAGGGGTCGAGAGAGTTGCGATACCAGCGGATGGAGCAGTCTTCCAGTCAATCGTTCGGAGCATTGGTAAGGCGATACATGCACGAAGCAATGCCAGAACGGTATTCAACCAAGAAGTCCTACGTATCCATTTTGAAAGTGCACATTTTGCCACAATGGGGCGAGGCTCCCGTGGCCGAAGTGAAAAAGCCCCTCAAAGTGGAACAGTGGTTGAAGGAGCTGAAGCATTCTCCCAAAACGAAGTCCAACATAAAGGGTCTCCTGCATCGCATTTTTGAGTACGCGATGAAAT
>JBEKPH010000052.1:0-44043 GCA_049520915.1 Terriglobales bacterium | reverse complement strand
GGTCGTCGAGCAATCCGGGGTGATGACGGGGTCGTTCGCGCCGTGAATGAGCAACAGAGGGATATTTCGCACATTGGCGAGTCCGGCTTTCACCTGCTCGTTGCATTGGCCTGCGCCCATCTGAGTGACGACAGCCGCAAAGCGCTGCGGCCACAGAGTTGCGTAGTACAGCGCGCCGGTTCCTCCGTTGCTGAAGCCCGTGATGTAGACGCGGTCACGATCGACGTTATAGCGCTGCAATACGTCGTTCAAGACGATGTCGAAGCGGCGCGCGGTTTCGGGCGTCCACCAGTAGGCGGCAGCCTGTGGATAGAGCACGAGATAGTTGGTTTGCGAGACGACGTCTTCGGCGGTGTTCATCGCGTCCATGGCGAATCCTGCGCCGCCGCTTAAGTACACGAGCAGCGGGGCGGGACGATCTTCACGGTAGGAGAGCGGCACGCGGAGGATATAGGGAACTTCGGGTGTGTCTTTGGTTGCGACGGCCATTTGGAAGGCCGTTCCGAGTTTTGGGGGTAGGAATTTTGGCGGCAGGGCGCGATGGCACTCATCGGTCGCGTTGGCGGAATTTGCGGGAGCGGCGGGAAGGTCGGTGAGTTCGCGAACTTCTTCGCGGATCAGTTCGCTGGGACTTTGCCGCAGATGGGCCAGAACGTCGGGCGGCAAATTGAGTTTGCGCCGTGCCGCGATGGTTAGTGCCAGGGCTTGGGTTGCGGGATCGGTCGAGGACAGCGGTGGCGTTAGTTGAGGTGCTGAAACGGGAACTTCGGGTGAGAGCAAGATCGCCTGGAGTGCGGCCAGTCGCGTATCGGGCGAAGCGAGCCAGGTTTCGAGCGACTCGCTTCGAATGCGGGATTGCAACTCCATGCGGGCCGTCTCATGGACGGTAGTGTCGTAGTCGGAATAGGTGCCATCCAAGGCAACCTGCTCGAGGACGCCCGAGTCGGGCGACAACCAGTAATCGAGTTTCAGAAATCCCTTCGGCGAAGTTGCTTCGAGATGATGGCAGGACTTGCCGTGGATCGCCTCATCGTCGATCCAGCGGACATCGAAGCCGAACGAATTGCCACTGTGCCAGGTTGCGCCACGAGTCAGCGAAGCGGGCGGCAGCGTGAGAACTTCACGCAACGCGTCGATGATGTGGCTGTGGACCTCGCGCGCGAGTTCCAGGGTATTTCGTGGCTCGCCGGCGGGCGAGACTTCTATCGCTTCGGAAAAATGTGGCGGGCGCGTCTGCATCTGCTTCTGAAACTCGATCTGCTCGTGGGCAAGTTTGTCCTTGCCTTTGGAAACATATTGCGTCAGATCCTCGGCCTCGCGATTGCGCTGGAAGCCGAGACTAAAGCCGCCGGGAATTTCTGCGGCTACAAGAACATGCGTTCGAAAACGAGCTTCGACTTGCGTTTTTTCGTCCTTGCTTTCCAAGTGCTTGTGAAATGAGTAGGAGTAGACGAGATGGTCGCCGGGGCGAAGATCGTAGTGCCAGTTGGGTGCGTTCTGGGCGGAGGCGAGGTAACTCGTAGCGACGATGAGGGCGCTGATCGCAGCGATTTGCAAATATCGGCAGCAGGTTTCGGAGAATCGATGTGGCTGTCGGAATCGTTTGGGATTCGACCAGACGAGCGAGTCACCCGTCCCCACACGAGCTAAGGCAGGCGAGTCGCCCATTTCTACGCGATCATCATCGTTCATTTTTTGCGCTCAACGAGGAAGCGGGCGAGGTCTTTCAAATTAGACGCGGCGGCTCCGTATTCGTTAAGTTCGGCGCATGCTTGATCGACGAGGGTGTCGGCTTTATGAAGCGATTCTTCGATTCCGAATAACGCGGGGTAGGTCGTTTTCTCAGCGGCCGCGTCTTTACCCGCGGTTTTTCCCAATTGCTCGGAGGTTTGCGTTAGATCGAGCACGTCGTCGACGATTTGGAAGGCCAAGCCAATCGACTGGCCGTAGGTCCGCAGGCGGGTGATGTCGTCCCGTGTGCCTCCGGCATAGATTCCTCCGCTAACGACGCTGGCGGTGATGAGCGCGGCGGTCTTCGAACGGTGGATATATTCCAGTGTGGCGAGGTCCGGCTTTGTGTGTTCGGCTTCGAGATCGACGACTTGGCCGCCGATCATGCCGTCTATCGTGCCGGTGGCGTGGGCAATTTCGCGGATGATGGCGACGCGCGCTTCGGCGGGGCAGGCAAGTTGGGCCAACACTTCGTAGGCCTGCGTCTGCAGTGCGTCCCCGGCGAGGATGGCGATGGCTTCTCCAAAGGCCTTATGACAGGTGGGACGTCCGCGGCGGAGATCGTCGTTGTCGAGCGCGGGCAGATCGTCGTGGATCAGGGAGTAAGTGTGGAGCATTTCGAGCGCGGCGCCGACCTGCTCGATGCCGGAAGGCAGTGAGTTCGCGGAGGCCGAGGCGCTCGACGGCTTTGACGATCCGATAGCGATCATGCGGCCTGCTTCCATGCAGAGGACTGGCCGCAGGCGCTTGCCGCCCGCGAAAACACTGTGACGCATAGCCTGATGAATGGAGGTGGGATGCTGGGTGGCTGGAGGTAAGAGTTGCTCAAGCGCCGCGTCGGCGGCTTGTCGTCCCTGCTCTAGAACCTGTTTCAGCATCGCATCGCAGTATAACAAGGCAGAGGCTGGTCGCAGGTCTAGGTCGGTGGAAACTAGAAGGCGGGAAATCAGGTCTCAGGTCTCAGCAAACCGATAAGCGGCAGTGGAAGTCAGGTCTCAGAAGATCTTTATCGATTCGATTTTCCCTGAGACCTGACACCTTGGACCTGAGAGCTGACGAATCACGCTGCTACGTGCCGTGCACGGCCTTGCAGCAAGGACTGGACTACGTGATCACTACGCGGCTCGCAAATGTCGGACGCGCCGAGGCTCATGGCCTCAGCCCAGAGTTTGTCATCCGCCAAGCGGTGGGTACCAACTATGCAAAGTTCGGGAAACTCACGATGGAGATGCTCAACCTCGCCGGTTCCAGAAACTTCCAAATCAATTACCACGGCATCGGCACGATGCAGGGCAACCGCGGGCCCGATCTCCGCGTATTTGTGTACCAGTTGAACAGTATCGAAATGCTGCGACAGAGTGACGGCCAGACTTTGTGCCGTTCCGAGGTCATTCTGATAAACGACAACCGAGAGTGGATCCATACATTCCCCCTGACTACACCGCAGTTCCGCGGTGACCTAGGCTGCGACAGCGAGGAACCGGCGCAGGCGTTTGGCGTTGTCAATACTCAATCCGAGCGTGAACAGCGTTTACTTGCGCAACGCTTTCTCGGTCGGGGGCTCAAATGGTTCGGCTTGAAGCTTCCCGTTCTGTTTTAACAGAATCTCTACTTTTCCTTCCGCGTCCTCCAGTTGTTTCCGGCAGGTCGAGGAAAGTTGCATGCCTTCTTCAAAGAGCGTCAAAGACTTCTCGAGAGGAACTTCACCCTTTTCGAGTTCCTGAACGATTTTTTCCAGACGCTCCAGGCATTCTTCAAACTTTACCAATTCAAATGCTCCTGATCTATTGTATGACTGATTTCCCTGTTACTTGTCCAGTGAAATTAGCAGATTTGTTAGTTCCTTGGGCAGCCGTGTTTCAAAAATGCACATGCGCAACACAGCTGCCGGTCATTTCGAGCCGAGCGCCTCCAGAACGTCGACGGCCGAAGAATATCTGCCTTGCGGAGCGCTGATCTGGGCGCCCTGGACACGATCGCGGAGCGCGGACAACATCTCGCGGGCGATCGCGACCCCTTCTTCGCGTGCCGCTTGCGGAGTCGAGGCCCGCGCCATGCGGTTGAGAATTTCGTCCGGCACGGAGACCCGCAGCTCGTTCTTCATGAACTCGGCATTGCGCGCGCTGACCAGCGGCCAGATCCCGGCCACAACGGGGATCCGGCAGTGCTCGATCCGCTTCAGGAAATTCTCCAGCAGTCCGAGATCGAAGACGGGCTGAGTTACAACATATTCCGCGCCGGCTTCGACCTTGAATTCGAAGCGCTTGATCTCCTCGTCCAGGTTGGGTAATCCAGGATTCGCGCCAACGCCAATGACGAAGCTGGTGCCGACGCCGATGGGGTTTCCACCCAGATCGAGGCCGCGGTTCAGGTTGTGGACGATGTTGACCAATCCAATGGAATCGACGTCGAAAACAGCGGTCGCGTCGGGATAGTTGCCCATCTTTGGCGGATCGCCGGTGATACAGATCAGGTTATGGATGCCGGTAGCCGCTGCACCGAGCAAGTCCGACTGAATGCCGAGCACATTCCTATCGCGACAGGTGTAGTGGAGAATCGCTTCGATGCCGACGTCGCGCTGCATCAGCAGCGACAAGGCCTGGTTGCTCATGCGGGCCGAGGCGCGCGGGCTGTCTGGGATGTTTACTGCGTCGACACCGACGGATTTGACGAATTTTGCCCCCTCGATCTCCTTGCGGATGTCGATACCCTTCGGCGGCACAATCTCGACCATGGTGACGAATTCGCCTGCGGCAAGCTTTGCTCCGAGCCGCGAACGCTCGGCGATTGGGATGGCAGCCGGTGCTAAGGGTGCTGAACTGGAATGAATCGCCTCCGTGACGTTGGTCTTGCCGCGGGCCTCGCCGACGCGTAACGCCGATTTCATGGCGCGGATGTGATCGGGCGTGGTGCCGCAGCAGCCGCCGATGATTTGCACTCCGGCGGCGACAAATTTTCGCGTATAGCTGGCCATGTATTCGGGCGAGCAGAGATAAATGTTGCGTCCTTCAACCGAGCGGGGCATTCCTGCGTTGGGTTGCGCGGCCAGAGGCAGGGAGGTCACAGCGCGCACGCGCTCGATGGCGTCGAGCATGGCGACCGGGCCCACGCTGCAGTTGATACCGATCACGTCGACGTTCCACTCCGTAAGGCGGGCGGCGAAGGCCTCGGCATCCGATCCGTCAAGGCAGTTGCCGTCTTCATCGATCGTGACGTGGGCGACGATGGGAATCTTGGGATTCACGTCGCGGCAGGCGAGGACGGCCTGATGCAGTTCTTCAAGATAGCCGAAGGTTTCAAGCATCAGCAGGTCTACGCCACCCTCAACGAGCGCGGCGACCTGTTCGCGGAAGGCGGTCCGCGCCTCTTCCAGAGAAGTCTTGCCGAGGGGTTCAATGCGAACGCCGAGGGGCCCAATCGATCCGGCGACCCAAACGTCGAAGCTCTTGGCTGCGTCGCGCGCAATGTGGGCGCCAGCCAGGTTGATGTCGCGGACGCGGTCGGCCAAGCTGTGGCGTGCCAGCCGGAAGCTATTGCCGCCAAAGGTGTTCGTCTCGATGATCTCGGCGCCCGACTGCAAATAATCATGGTGCACGGCGTGGATCAACTCAGGCTGCGAGACGTTCAGCTCGTCATAGCAGCGGTTGATGAAGATCCCCTTGGAGTAAAGAAGCGTGCCCATGGCTCCATCGCAGAGCACGGGCGACTGCTTCAAGCGTTCGATGAGGTTTTGGGGCATTCTCTTAAGGATACAAGATGAAGCAAGCGATCGCATTGTCGTGCCGCGATTGGTAGGACAAATCTCGAGCCACAGAAAGAAAAAGAAGAGGATCGTGCGCTAAGGAAGAAGGCAAAGGCGAGATGCCGCTCGCGGCGCATTTTTCTTCCTTTGTTATAATCCTTTTCTTGCATCCAAGTGATTATCTGGCATGAGGTTGGAGTCCACAGGTTTGAGAAAAATCCTGATTCTTTTATTGTGTCTGGCGCCCGCCAGTCTGGTGTTATTGAGTTGCGGTAGCACTCCTTCTGGCGGCGGCACGCAGACCAGCGGGATCAAATACCGCGCCTTCCTCACAAATAACGTGGCCGCGGGAACCGCGACACCCGGCATTTTTATCGTGAATGCTCAAAACGATACGCGCGGACCGAACAACCCGATCTCCGCCGGCAACACTCCTGGGATGATGGTTGTGAGCCCCAACCTCGCCCAAACCATTGTCTTCAGCGGCAATGGCACGCAGTTTTCCGACAATCAGCTGAGCTTGATCAACAACGCGAGCGAAAGCAACGCCGCCCATCTGACTTTACCCGGCATGACCGAGAGCATCGTCATTTCGCCGGATGGATCCGCCGCTTATGTTGCCGTGCCGACCGCTCCCGTAGTCGGGCAGTCGCCCGGCATCTTGGACGCGATCGCGATGAACAGCGGCACGTTGACCGGTCAGCTCGACGTGCCCGCGCTGCACTACATTTCGCAGAATAATGGCGGCGACCGGCTTTTTGGTTTCAGTGATAATTCCGATTCGATCGCGGTCATTACGCCCTCGAATATCGGCATCGGCAATGCCGTGACGCCTCTGTGCTGTTTTGACCGTCCCGTCGCCGCTTTTTTTACCTCTGACGACACGACCGCGTATGTGGTGAACTGCGGACCCGAATGCGGCGGCACGCAAGCCAGCGTGCAAATGGTGGAATTGATCCCGAACCTGTGCTTGCCGACCGGAATCTGCCCTGCGGTCAGCGTTCCGGCTGCAACCGAGGCTCTGATTAGCGGATCGACGATGTATCTGGCGGGCACGCCCTATTCCGGAGGAGTGCCGTCGCAACCCTGTACCGGCGAGGTTACAGCGGCGACCACGTGCGGTCTGCTCACGCTTTTCAATCTCACCACGATGTCCGTCAGCAGCACGGCGGTCATCACCGACGGATACCATAACCGCATCGCTCTCGGCGCCAACGGACAGCTGTTTATTGGGGCGCGCACTTGTACCGAGATTATTCCCCCTACACCTCCGCCGCCGGGCGCCGAGATTCGCGGTTGCCTCTCCATCTACAATTCGCTGAGCACGTCGGTGGGAACGGTTGCGGCTGGCGGTGTTTTAATCCCTCCTGCCAACGGAGATGCGACAGGAATTCAGCCGATTTCGACGCGCCAGGTCGTGTACGTCGTACAGGGCGGATCGCTCAATATTTACGACGATACAATCGATGCTTTGGAATACAACCCCAACGATCCGAATAATCCCGGCCATATCTTTGGCATCATCGGGAATTTTATCGACGTGAAGACGGTCGATTTCTAAGAAGGAAAGTAAAGCGCCGCAAATAAGAATGGAGCGTCGGGCGTTCGCGCCCGGCTGGCCAACCGTCGGCTTTATCGCGGGACGAGCGTCATCTCATGCGCTCGCTGTTTGCCTACCGCATCCTTGGAATACGCAAAGGCGAAGGTTGAGCCTCCGTACCAGGCCTTCCACTGATCCATGTAATACGGGCTGAGAAAGATTCCGCTCTCGCCCGTCACCAGGTTGAGCGTGCTCTCGTCGAAGTTAGCGAAATTCCATGTGATGCGCTCGGAGGGCCCAAAGCCGCGGCCCACCGCCTTCACCGTGAATCCGCTGCCGCTTAAAGGGTGCAATCCCGGGCCAGTCATGCGTCCGATGAGCGGAAGTTGGCTCAGCACGAGATGGTCGATTTCCACGGGATAATTTGGTCCCCACTTCCACTGACCAAGATCGGCCGGGGCGTCCGAATGAGACGTCGATGCCGTTTTCGCAGCGTCTCCCGAGGCGCTTTGCGTTCGCTTCACCACGTTCTCGACCGCCGCGGTCAGTAGGGTTCCGTAATCCGAATATCCCGTCGGCAACCAGCGCTGTGGTTGCTTACTGAGCACGTTTTCGAGCCACACCGAAGACATGGCCCAGCGATAGCTCTTCCAACTCAAAGTGCCCGTCTCCGGACTCGAGTCGGCCGCGCCCAGTTTCGGCTCAAGCAGCAAACGCACTAATTCCTGGCGCGCTTTCGTCTCGATGGTCGGTGCGGCGGAATCGGCTGACATGCGACCGTCCCAGTCACGCAGAATGTCCGCGGCGCGTTTGGCGCGTTCCGAAGGATTTGTGGCGTGATCGATGGCGTAGACGAACTTGTCGGCGCAAAGGCGGTCGTAGGTCGACGACACATCCATCTGGAGCGCCAGCATATCTGCGGGCGCAAACTTCTTGCCCGATTCGAGGACGCGATAAATTCGATCGGTCCTCCAAGGAGCTTCCCACTCGGTGCTGATCGAGTATTTGTAGTCATCGGGCGTGATGCGGCCATTGGCGGTCGCGAGAATTCCAGAGGACGGATCGTAAACGTGCGGCATTTCGTCGAAGGGAATCCATCCCGTCCACTCATGCGCATTGTCGCTGCCATTCACGGGAAGACTGCCATCGCCTGCGGCGCGGATGGGCACGCGTCCTGTCGCCTGATAACCGATGTGACCGTCGACGTCGGCGTACATCACGTTTTGTCCGGGCGCGACGAAATTGGAAAAAGCCTTGCGAAACTCCTGCCAGTTGTGTGCCGAGTTCACATCGAAAAAGACGAGGCCCTCGCCGTCTTGCAGCGTCCAGCGCAGGGCAATCTTGCGGGTCTCGCCGGGCAGCAGGTCGGTGATGATGGGGCCGTGTCGCGTGGTTAGCACATCAAACGTTACGTCCGGCTTGCCTTTGACGTGGATTGTCTCCGGACGATGCTGCGCCTCAACCCATCCCGTGGGCGTCTTGTACTGGCCCTGCGGATTGAATTCTTCGACGAACTCATCTTCCACCGTCGGGCCAACGTTGGTGAATCCCCAACCTATGCGTTGGTTGTGGCCAACGATCACAAAGGGAACGCCGGGCAGCGTGACGCCCGCAACATCGAAATCGCCGCTGTTCACCTCGCCGTTCGCTTCGCTCTTCAATTTAAGATGAGCGGCAAACCAGAGATTCGGCATCTGGTGGTCGAGATGCATATCGTTCGAGAGGAGCGGCTTGCCCGTAACGGTATGCTGGCCGGAAATGACCCAATCGTTCGAGCCCGGCCGGAAAGCGTCGGTCTCTTCCTGAATAAACGAAGTAACAGAAGGCGCGCAGGAACTCTTGTTCAAGCGCCCTTGGGAAGGCCACGAGTTCCAGAGGCGGCGGAAAAACTCAGGTTCAAGTGCCTTTGGGAAGGGCACGAGTTTCACTCGTGCCGTAACTGTACTCAGATCAAAAGCGGCTTCCAGCCGCTGGGGGATAGCCTGCGCGGATCCCGACTTTTCCCGCGGCTTATCCGACTCTTGCTGCAACACGTTCAAATCACGCGGAGTCTTTAGCCCCCGAGACACGCCCCTAAAAGGCAATGCCAACGTGATCCGGCTATTCGCTCCATCGGGATCAACCTCTTCGTCGTCATCGTCATCTTCGTCGCCACTCTGGACGGCTGGCTCTTCATCCATTCGCCGTAGGGCCGTCGGGGGACGATCGCGCCACGAAGAATTCACGTACAGATCGGCCGTCAGTTCTGGACCGATTTTCGCCAGAACTTTTTCTCGTGTGCACCATGCGCGCGCCGACGAGCAGGGAATCGGTCACGGTCCAAGGACGCGGCGTGTATTTCATCAGCCGGAATTCGAGCGAAAGATGGTTGCGATGCGATTCGAGGAAAGCGTTTACGCCTCGGGCATAGGCCTCGAAGTAGGCGCGATCGCGAGCCGAGATCTGTTTTTCGGACGACTCGGCCGCCCCGCTTAAACCGAGAATGCGCTCTTCGCGGTCCATCTTGACCGTGGCTTCGCCGACCACTTCAGAGAGCTCGCCAGCGGCCGCGCGGCGCATCATGTCCATTTGCCAGAGGCGGTCTTGCGCCGTCACGTAGCCCTGCGCGAAGAACAGGTCTTCAAGAGTGGCCGCTTCGATTGTGGGCACGCCTCGTTTGTCGCGTACGACCCGCACCTTCGAGGAAATTCCAGGAACGGCAATCGTCCCATCCAGTTGCGGAACAGCCGAGTGGGCGATGAAGTAGATCAGCAGCAGGCAAAAAGCGTAGTAGACGATGCGAAGCGCAGGATGACGGCGCGCGGCCGGACGCGGAATTTCGGGCAGGGAAGCGGTGGAAGACATTACTCAAGAATTGTAGGGGCGCGTTGTGTCGATGACAACCGGCAGGGCCTGGCGACCAGTTGCCTATCGGATACGTGCAATGATTCGATTTTGATTTACGGAGGCTGGTGTAACATGCGGCGATTAGAAGAGGCACTTGCTTACTCGCGATCATCGGTGTCCCCGCGATGGGCATCCGCCGATTTCCTTTGACTTAACACTTAGCGTAGGCAATCGTAGATTATCGCTCTCGAAATCGGAGCCGACGCCGTCGCACAAGTCATGAAAAATCAGTTCGACGGCGACAACTTATGCGGATTTCGCGAAATAACGTTATAGAAGCTAAGTCCTTATTCCGGACTATTTTACGAATAAGCCCTTTAGACTCAAAGATCTAGCGGGAATGGGTGCGCTAAACTATTGATTCTAAAAGATCGAAAAATTTAAAAAATCGAAAGCCTGACGAATAACGCCGACGCTAAAGCAAGACTCAAGTCGTTGGAAAGGCGAGGCCGGTCTTGCCTCCAGCGGTTGGCGGATTCCTTTACGCGCCAGTATCATGGTGGAATTCCTTCGGCAAGCGTCACGGTGTTTTAGGTCACATGTTGCAAAAACGTATCGACGATCAGACGACCATCTCTCGCGAGAACATGCGCGAGGCGGAGGGCATTTTTCTGCGGCATCTGCGCCGCGTCGGCTTGAAGCAGACTGGGCAGCGCAACGCGATTCTTCGAACTTTCCTCGAAACTCGTGAGCACTTGTCGATTGACGAGTTGCATCGCTTGGTCAAGAAGACGGATCCGCGTATCGGGTTTACCACGGTGTATCGAACTCTGAAACTCCTCGCCGGATGCGGACTGGCCAGCGAGGTCGCCTTCCACGACGGCATCGCACGCTATGAACACCAATACAACCGCCGCAATCATCACCACATGGTTTGCACCGAGTGTGGCACGTCGGTGGAGTTTTTCTCGGAAAAGGTTGGAGAGATCGAGCAGGAGATCGGCCGCAAACACCATTACGTTACGACGCGACACACCTTTCAGATTTATGGAGTTTGCGACGAGTGCCGAAAGAAAACGAATGGACGGCGAATTGTCTAGCGCGGCCGACGGGTCCGCGAACCCCACGGGGCACGAGGCGGCGGGCGCCGAGCAAGATTCCGTCAAGTGCCCGCACTGCGGAACCATGATGGCGGAGGACGCGGCGTTCTGTCCGGGATGCGCGTGGTCGATGACGCCGCTTCCTGCCGAGGAACGCGCCGCTGCTGCTCTTGCTTATCTTACGTTGGTGGCGGGGGCCGTAATCCTGTTGCTCCCGGCCTTTCGAAAGAATCGCTTTGTTCGGTTTCATGCCTGGCAGAGCATTTTGCTGTGGGGAGTGTTTCTTGTCTTAACAGGGGTTGCGCTCCTGCTCTCGAACGTCGCCGCAGCTATCGTTTTTCTTCTGGTTGGAATTCTGGCCACCCTCGCGATGTTGTTTTTGTGGGTTGTGCTATCGATCAAGGCGTGGCAGGGAGAACGCTTTGAGTTGCCGCTGTTCGGTGAGCTTGCCGCGCGGATGAAGTAGTGCAGGTCTCAGGTCTCAGGTCTCAGGAACCCAATCTCCTTAGACCGAAATGAATCTGGTCTTGCTCTTGCGTTTCCTGACACCTGAAACCCGACACCTGAAACCTTCCTGCCGTTAGACTTTCCACCGCCCATCGTTCAAAATAGGCAGTTCACTTCATACTGCACTCTGGATTCAGGAGAACTCATTGAGCCAGCTTCAGCGCGTTAAGATCAGCGCTCTTGGTACCTACGTTCCGCCCCGCCTTCTAACCAACGCCGACCTCGAGAAAATGGTGGATACGAACGACGAATGGATTATGAGCCGAGTCGGTATCCGTGAACGGCATATTGTAGACAAGGGAGTCGCGACCAGCGATCTCGCCGCAGAGGCGGCAAAGAAAGCTCTAGCCGAGCGAGGAATTCCGGCGAGCGATCTGGACGCCATCATCGTTGCTACGGTTACTCCCGACATGTTGTTTCCGGCGACTGCCTGTCTGGTGCAGCACAAGATCGGCGCAAACAAGGTTTGGGGATTCGATCTTTCGGCGGGATGTTCGCAGTTCGTCTATGCCCTGCAAGTGGGAGCGCAGTTCGTGCAGAGCGGCGCGCACAAGAAAGTGATGGTCATCGGCGCGGACGTCATGTCGTCAATCATCGACTATACGGATCGCGCGACCTGCGTGATCTTCGGCGACGGAGCGGGCGCGGTGATCGTGGAGGCGACTGGAGAGGCGTCAGATAAGGCAACCGACAAGGAGTCGTTCGGGATGATCGACTTTCTACACGAAGTCGATGGCGCGGGCGGCGTATCCCTGTACATGCCGGGCGGCGGAAGTCTCAACCCTTCTTCGCACGAGACGGTCGACAAGAAGATGCACTACGTCCACCAGGATGGACAGGCCGTCTTTAAGTACGCGGTGCGGAAAATGGCGGAAGTTTGTGACGAAATCTTGAAGCGCAACGGCTTGACTGGGGCCGATATCGACCTGTTCATCCCGCACCAGGCGAATCTGCGCATCATCAATGCAACCGCCGATCGAGTGAAGTTGCGGCCGGAAAGTATCGTGATCAATATCGATCGCTACGGCAATACGACGGGTGCGACGATTCCGCTAGCGATGGAGAGCGCGCGGCTGGACGGCAGATTGAAGAAGGGAAGTCTGGTGCTGCTGGCCGCGGTAGGCGCGGGATTTACCGCGGGAGCGACACTGCTGCGCTGGGCGTACTAGGGCAGGTCGCAGGTGTTGGGTCTCAGCTCGCAGGAAAATCTTGGATCGGTTCGAAGTTCCTGAGACCTGACACCTTGGACCTGAAACCTATTTCTCGGCCATGGCTCCGACCATGGATTCGAAGATCTTGAAGCCATCGATGCCGCCCAGTTCGGGCTCGGCGGAGCGCTCGGGATGGGGCATCATGCCGAGGACGTTGCGTCCAGGGCTGCAGATTCCGGCGATATTTTCGAGAGAACCGTTGGGATTCGAGTCGGGCGTGATTGCGCCTTGGGCATCGGCGTAGCGGAACACGATGCGATTGTCACGCTTCAACTCGGCGAGTGTCGAATCATCGCAAAAATAGTTGCCTTCCATGTGGCCGATGGGGATGGTCAGGACTTCGCGTTGCTTGCAGGCATTCGTGAAGGGCGTTTCGCTATTCTCGACCCGGACTTGAACCGGCTTGCAAACATATTTCAGGCCGACGTTCCGCATGAGGGCGCCGGGCAGCAATCCAGCTTCACATAGAATTTGGAAACCATTACAGATGCCGAGGACGAGGCCTCCGTTGTCGGCAAATTTGCGGACGGATTCCATGACGGGCGAAAACTTGGCGATAGCGCCGGTGCGGAGATAGTCGCCGAAGGCGAAGCCTCCAGGAACGATGATGGCGTCGCAATTCTGCAGGTCGTGCGAGTCATGCCAGAGGAAGGTTGCCTTCTGGCGAGCGACGCTTTCTACGGTCCAAAAGGCGTCGTGATCACAGTTCGAACCGGGGAAAATGATAACGCCAAATTTCATGGGAGATCCTCGCTTGACTTCATGATACCAGCGCGAGGAAGAGTCTCCCGTTACCCATTGAACCTTTTGCCTATCGAGGCCAGTTTATGCCGGGCGGGGACGCGCGGCCCTACCATACCCATATAGCTCAGGTTGTCAGGACGGGCTCCAAGTCTCGTGCCGCACGTTCTCCAGTTGGCATCTCTCGACGACGGCGGAAGCCCATGACTCCGTAGACGGCCAACACGACCATGATGGGATCGATTTGACGGCGGAAATATACTTCGACGTGCGTGAAATAAAACACGACGGGAAAAAAGAGCAATACCAAAGCATAGAGAACGCCCGCGGATTTATTTTGCCTGAAGGTGCGCACAAGGCCGATCAAGGTCAGCAGGGTAAAGAGAGTACTGAAAGCAACGTTGATGGGATCGTCGGGCTCTTGCGCCAGGTAATAGGAGCTGAAGCTCCAAAAATGAGTCCAGATGAAAACGAAGCGACGTACGGTGACAATGGCGTACCAGCGGTGGTGGGTGTGGATGAATGCATCCGCTTTCTGCTTGCAGTCGTCCATATAGGCCAATTCGCCGAGTTGCTTGAAGCGCTGCCATTCGGCATCGTTTTGCCAGGGGCCGATCTTGTGGGTGAGGGCCGAGCCGGTTGATGCGGAAAGCCAGTAGGAAGTGTCGCCATTATTGCCGAGCAGCATCTCCAAGCCCATGGAGTCGCGAAAGGGAATGAAACGGTGGAAGATTTCGTAGTTGCGAATGAACCACGGGCTAACAAAAAGGATGAAGGCGAGCGAAGCGACGGTTAACGGCGTGAACCAGCGCTCGCGGTGCTGCAAGCGGCGGATGCCGATCCAACCCAACATGATGGGAAGAACGGTGAGGACGACCGGTTCGGTGAGGGCGGTAAATCCCCAAAGAAAGCCGTAGCCGGTCCATTTCCAGATCGATGTACGCGAGCGTGAAGGGGAGGCGCGCTCGAAGCGCAAGGTCAACCAAAATAAAATCGTGATCAGAAGGGTGGCGAGCCAAGTGGGCCAGATGCGCTCCGCGGGCCAATAGATGCCAAGTGGAAATAGGGCCCAAACCCATCCGGAAATGAGTGCCACACTGCCGCTAAAGATTTTGGAGGCGACCAAGAATACCGGGAGGCACGTCAACGCGGAAAACAGCGCTTGCAAAGAGAGCAGGAAGAGCGCCGAGGCTTTGCTGTAGGTTCCGAGGATTTTGAAGACGCCTGCGATCAGGTAAGGATAGATGGGGGTCTGCCAAGCCGACAGGCCAGTGTCTTCGAAGAGTGGGCTGCCGAGGCCGTGGCCCTGGACGATGGAGTAGGCGACTTTGCCATTTTCGAAGGCGAAGTGCCAGTGGTTGCGGCTGGGGTCCATCTGATCGGGGTAGAGAAAGCCGACTACGGCGAGGCGGAGGGCGAGCGCCACAAGCACCATGCACCATTTACTCTTGAGATAAGTTGCGAGCGTCGAAGAGGGCACTGCCGGCGGCGCCATGATTCGCATGTTTAATTAAGATGCACTATGACGAACTATCCTCGCTGAAAAAGTGACTTATGGCTTGAGGTTCGCAAGATACTACACGATCCGATTGAGATGCGGAACAGAATTCGTGGCGGGGAGTTGTCTTGCGAAATACGGAAGGGGCGGTTCCCGGGTGGGAACCGCCAGACACTTCAGGCCGGGAGAAGTCGAGTCGCGCGCTTCGCCGGGGATAGGGAAACAGGCTAATACTTGACGATGGCTGCGAAGGACTTGGGGTCGAGCGAGGCTCCGCCTACGAGGGCACCATCGATTTCCGCTTCTGACATGAGGCTGTGGGCATTCTCGGGCTTCACTGATCCGCCGTAGAGGATACGAAGCTTGTCGGCGAACTCCTGACCAAAGGATTCGGCGGACTCGGAACGGATGATGGCGTGAGCGTCGGCTGCCATTTGCGGCGTGGCGGTCTTGCCCGTGCCGATGGCCCAGACAGGTTCATAGGCGACGATGAGGCTGTGCGCTTTTTTAGCCGAAACTTTGTTGAAGGCGCGTAGACACTGGCGGCGCAGAACGTCGCCGGTTAGATTGGCTTCGCGTTCTTCCAGAACTTCTCCGACGCAGACGATGGGGATGAGTCCGGCTTCGAGTGCGGCCTTCAGCTTGAGATTGACGGTGTCGTCGGTCTCACCGAAGTACTGGCGGCGTTCGGAGTGTCCGATGATGACGTGAGTTACTCCGATTGCGAGCAACATGCTGGTACAGATTTCGCCGGTGTAGGCGCCCTCCTTTTCCCAGTGAAGATTCTGCGCGCCGATGGCGACGAGCGAACCTTGGGTGGATTGGATGGCTGCGTCAAGACAGAGATAATTTGGGCAAACGACGACTTCATCGCGGTCTTTGTCGCGATCGTTGCCTTGGATCAAGGGGAGGAAGTCGCGGAAGAATTCTCGGGCTTGCTCGGGAGTTTTGTACATCTTCCAATTGGCGGCAATCACTTTCTTTCTCATGAACGACCTTTCTCGAAAATGGCAGGATTTGATGACGACTGCTGGGAAAGTGTTTCGGCGGCTTGAACGTAGGCGTTGCAGGTGGCGCTATCAAACAATACAAAGCGTACGTGGTCGACGTGGACGCAGGATGGTAGGAATTCGTTAACGGTGCGGATGGCAATAGTGGCCGCCTCATGAACAGGATATCCGAAGGCTCCCGTGGATATCGAGGGGAAGGCGATCGATTTTATTCCGTGGTCGTCGGCAAGGCGAATGGACTCGCGATAGCAACTGCCGAGAGTGGCGGCGTTGCTCCGCTCTCCGCGGCGATAGACCGGGCCCACGGTGTGGATGACGTACTTTGCCGGAAGCCGTCCACCGGTGGTGAGAACTGCTTTGCCAGCGGAAAGCGTTCCGATCTTGGCGACGATGCGCCGGCATTCTTGCAGGATCGACGGCCCTCCAGCGCGATGGATGGCGCCGTCAACGCCACCTCCGCCAAGCAGGGACGAGTTGGCAGCGTTGACGATGGCCTCGGTAGTCTCTTTGGTGATGTCAGCGGGACCGTGGAGTTCCAAGGTCTTGCCATTGGCGAAGGTCAGTCGGGCTGCGAAGTCGGACATGGAAGCACAGGTCTCAGGACTTAGGTCTCAGGGGCAACGGAACGGGACGCCTTGTGCCGCGCCCCATCAGCAGCAATCCGATACCAAGAATAGAACTCTGAGCCGATTACTCGTCGAGCCGATTACTTGTCGGTCAGGGCTTCCACCCCTGGCAGTTTCTTGCCTTCCAGGAATTCGAGCGAGGCGCCTCCGCCGGTGGAGATGTGGGTGATTTTGTCAGCCACTCCGGCGGCTTTGATGGCGGCTACGGAATCTCCACCGCCGACGATGGTCACGGCCGCGGCATTGTCAGCCACGGCATGAGCGATCTTGAATGTACCTTTCGAAAAGGCCGGCATCTCAAAAACACCCATGGGGCCGTTCCAAATGATGGTGCGGGCGGCTTCTATTTCCTCGGAGAACGCGGCAATCGATTGCGGACCGATATCCAGCGCCATCATGTTGGCAGGAATCGGTTCGCCGGGAGCGATCGTTTTAGGCGTGGCGCTAGCTTCGAAGCGGTCGGCGACGATGTGATCGGTGGGCAGCAGGAATTTCAGCTTGTGAGTTTTCGCTTGTTGGAGAAGTTCGCGGGCGAGTTCGACCTTATCTTCTTCGACGAGACTCTTGCCGACGGATTCTCCCTGGGCTTTGAGGAAGGTGTAGGCCATACCTCCGCCGATGATGAGAGAGTCGACTTTGCCGAGCAGGTTCTGAATGACGCCGATCTTGTCGCTGACTTTTGCGCCGCCGAGGATAGCGACAAAGGGATGTTCGGGATCCTGAAGGGCGCGGCCTAGATATTGCAGTTCTTTCTCCATCAGAAGGCCGGCGGCGGATTTCTGTACGAATTTTGTGATTCCGACGGTCGAGGCGTGGGCGCGATGGGCGGTGCCGAAGGCGTCGTTGACATAGAACTCGGCGAGCTTGCCGAGTTGCTTGGAGAATTGTTCGTCGTTCTTCTCTTCTTCCGCATGGAAACGCAGGTTCTCGAGTAAAAGCGCCTGGCCTTTTTCCAGTTTCAGGGCCATCTCCTCAGCCTCTTCGCCAACGCATTGGGGGCAGAAGCCAACGTTTTCGCCGCGAGAGAGTTCTTTGTCGAGAAGCATACGCAAGCGCTCGGCGACCGGCTTGAGGCTCAATTTTGGATTTGGTTTGCCCTTGGGCCGCCCGAGATGCGAAGCGAGAATGAGGCGCGCGCCGTGACGCAGGGCGTACTCAATGCTCGGAAGAGTTTCGCGGATGCGCGTGTCGTCCATGACGCGGCCGTCGTCGAGCGGGACGTTGAAGTCGACACGCATGAAGATGCGGTGATCGTTGAGAGGGAGATCGCGAATCGAAAGCTTGGACATGAGAAAGACTCCGTGATTTTGGGTTGCCGTCTTTGACAGCAGAGGAGCGGCATTATTGGCGATGAAACCGGGTCATCGCTGATTGCGGAGCTTGGCTCCGCGGGGCGGACGAATACGTCCGCCCTACGTGAGCATCGATTTACAGTCCCTTGGCGGCCATCAAGTTGATCAGGTCGTGGACACGGCAGGAGTAACCCCACTCGTTGTCATACCAGGAGATCAACTTCACGCAGTTGCCACCAACGACCAGGGTCATCGGAGAATCGACGATTGAAGAGCGGGAGTCGCCTTTGAAATCGGACGAGACCAGTTCGTTCTCTTCGTATCCGAGGTAACCCTTGAGCGGGCCGGATTCAGAAGCTTTTTTCAGAGCGGCGTTGACTTCCTCTTTGCTCGTTTTCTTTTCGACGAAGGCGACGAGGTCCACGACGGAAACATTCGGCGTGGGTACACGCATGGAGAAGCCATCGATTTTGCCGCCCAGATCGGGGATCACGAGTTTCAGCGCCTTGGCCGCTCCGGTGGTGGTGGGGATCATGTTAATGGCAGCGGCGCGGGCCCGACGCAAGTCTTTGTGCGGGAAGTCGAGGATCACCTGGTCGTTGGTATACGAGTGAATCGTGGTCATGGTGCCGCTGAGAATCTTGAAGTTCTCGTGGATGACCTTGGCGATCGGAGCAAGGCAATTGGTGGTGCAGGAGGCGTTCGAAACGATGTGATGTTTCGCGGGATCGTATTTCTCGTCGTTGACGCCGAGCACCAGGGTGATGTCTTCGTTCTTCGCCGGAGCGGAGATGATCACTTTTTTCACCGAGCCGCGTAGATGCTTCCTCGCGTCGTTTGCGTCGGTAAAGCGACCGGTCGATTCGATGACGACCTGTGCACCGACGGAATCCCACGGCAAAGCAGAGGGATCTTTTTCTTTGAAAACCTTGATGACTTTGCCGTCGATGGAAATGCTGTCGGGACCGGCGGTGATGGTGTTCTTCAGATTGCCGAGAATCGAGTCGTACTTCAGCAGATGAGCCAGTGTTTTCGGATCGGTGAGATCGTTGACGGCGACGAAGTCGAGGTTCTTATCGAGGAGCGCAGTGCGTAGAACGTTTCGTCCGATGCGTCCAAAACCATTAATGCCAACTTTTACGGGCATGGTGCCTCCAGAAAGGATTTTTTAGTGCCTACATAAAATCGATAATCCATCTCTAAACAACCTTTGATGGTAACAGGATGGAGGAGGCAGCGTAAATGTCATGCGTCACTAACAGTTTGTTACGACAGGACGTAGCGGAGGAATCCATGGCAGCCGACTTCGCTGGTGGAAATTGTAGAATCGCGCGCTTCGCTCTAGGCGGGTGTAATTTCAATATAGGCGTCGGTGTTGCGCCACAGGAAGGGCACGCGGGCGAGCCAATACTTTGCGTTAATGAGTTGGCGTACGCGGGAAAATTCCGCCGGCGCCAAGAAACGTGCAGTCGCAGGAAATTCCGGGCCGATGATTTTTCCGCGGATTGTGGAGGGCGCAATTGTCACTTGTGGGTTGTTGCGGATGCGCTTGCATTTTCCGGATTTGCTGTTCGTCATGAAGTAGAGTTTGTTGTTGTCCTCCGCGAACCAGATAGGCGTGGGGACGGCGATGGCGTTTTTTCGGACAGTTGCCAGACTGATGTAGCGCTGACCTTGGATTTCTGGGGGGATATTGGCCACGGGAACATTGTAGCGCGGCAAAGATGGTTAGGGCTGCACGGCAATTCAACCCTGAAAATAGATTGCCGGTGCGCTTGACGGCTCCCTACAGTCCCATAGAATGGTCGAACACCCCTGAACCAAGAATGGGAAAACCTAAAGATCAAAGTACCGAATCGAAACGAAAACACATGAGCGAGACATGGAAGCAATGGGAGGGCCGCGCCATCGACGGGAAATTTCCGTTGCAGAGCTATCTGGGCGGCTCGGATCACAGTGCGGTATTTCTCACGGTTCTGCAACGCAGCAATGGAGAGCCCGGCAAAGCCGCGATTAAGTTGATCCCACGCAACGCCGGAGCGGAGAATCAATTATCGCGATGGCAGGCGGTGCGCGAACTGAATCATCCGAACTTGCTGGGTATTTACGACGCTGGCCGCTGCAAACTCGACGGAACGAAGCTGCTTTACGTGGTTGAGGAGTATGCGGAGGAAAATCTGGCGCAGATTCTTCCCGAGCGGGCATTGACTGCCGAGGAGGCGGGAGGGATGCTTCCGCCGGTTTTGGCGGCGCTCGAGTACGTACACGGCAAGGGATTGGTGCATGGGCGCATTCAACCGTCTAACGTTTTTGCGGTGGGCGACGCGGTGAAACTGTCGAGCGACAGTCTGACCACATTGAACGACAAAAGCGCGGGCGCGAAGTTGGCGAGCGACTACGATCCGCCAGAGACCGCGAGCGGCCAATTTTCTGCGGCGTCGGACGTGTGGGACCTGGGGATTACGCTGGTCGAGGTGCTGACGCAGCATCCGCCGGTGTGGAACCGGGCAGGGGGGAATCCGCCGACTCTACCACCAATGGCCGAACCATTTCGCGAAATTGCGCGCCAGTGCTTGCAGGTGGACGCTGAGAAGCGGTGCACGGTCGCGGAGATGGGTTTGTTGCTAAGAGGAGAGAAGCCGAATTTGACGGCAGCGAAGACGGCTAAGCCGGTTGTTGTTCCGTCAATCGTTGGTATGGGCAAACTTGCGCCGAAGAAAATCTCCAAGAAGTGGTCCGTGCTCGTGGCGCTGGCGGCGGCGCTGGCGATTGTGTTTGTCCTGATTCCGAAACCAAAGCCGGCGAACTCTGCGAATGGAACGCAACAGCAAGCGGAGACGAGCGTGCCTAGCGAGAACTCGATGTCGCCTGGGACGGGCGCGACGAGTGGAGAGTCCGCTGGGGCGGCGGGTGGAGAGTCGAGTGCGGGAGCCGCGAACGGCGTTAATTCCAACGGCGTGGTTCGGCGAGTGATGCCCGATGTGTCGGCAGGCGGGAGACGATCGATCCACGGGAAAATTGCGGTTCGAGTGAAAGTGACGGTGGACGCTGCCGGCAACGTCGCGAAGGCGAAACTGGAGTCGAGGCGGGGGAGTTCCTACTTCCAGCGGGTTGCAGTCGACGCAGCGCGGGATTGGAAGTTCTCTCCGGCGGCGAGTGGTGAACCGACCAGGGAATGGAAACTGGAGTTCGACTTCACTCGCGCGAAAACGGAAGCTTCGGCCGAACCGGTGCAACGGTAAAGGCGAAGTTTATTTACGCCCACGGGTTGAGAATCGCTTTAAGCAGCGGAAAATCCGAAACATTGCGCGTTACGAGCGTTAAGTTGTGGATTTCCGCGGTTGCAGAGAGGAAAGCGTCCATCGCGCTGATCGGGCGCCCAGCGGCCTCGCTCCGCGAGACAGTCTCACCCCAAACTTCCGCTATATTCGCTTCTACCGTTAGAATTCTGTTCTCAAAGCGTAAGGGCAGTTCATGATGGAGCCATTTTTCAAGCCGATGGCGGCGCTTGCCAATCGCCATGCGCTTTATCCCATGATGCAACTCGGCCAAAGAGATGACGCTGATGAAAACCCGATCTTCGTCGGCAGTTTCCATCCACTGCATGAGGCCGGGATTGGGTTGTGGTTTGACCCACTCTGAAATCGCGTTAGTATCCAGGAGAAAGTTTGCGGCTTTGTAGTTCATGACTCAGTTGACTGCCCGCTAGTCAAAGTTCGATCTTTCGCGGCCGTTCGGAACGCCGCCGGAGCTTCAGACCCGACTCGCGCAACGGAGATGCCGCAAGGAATTCCGCAAGGTTCCCAACGCGTTTCGTTTTGTATTCCCATTCTTCGGCGCCAACGATTACCGCTGCTTTGCGCCCATTCTTCGTGATCGTTTGCGGCCCTTCGGACATGGCACGCTGCACGATCTGACTAAATTTTGCCTTTGCTTCCGCTACAGTCCAAGTTTGTGTATTCATATTCCTCGTGTACTTAGATCACTATAGTCATTGTAGTCATTATAGCTGGATGAGACGATCCGCGCCACCGTTTTAGGACCTATTCGAGACATGCCTGAGGGGCGCCAAAAAAGAGCCAAAAGCGTCTTCAAGGACGATCGTTGTTCATCATTTCGCGGCGGGCTTCTTCGCAGGCTTGCTCGGGATCGCGTCCGGTGACTTGTTTGTACCAGGCGGGATGGAAGGTCCAGGCCCAAGCTTCGCTGACGGCGCCGCGAATCATCGCCTGAAAGGTGCCGGGCTCGCCAAATGTGCTTTGGTAGATGTGGATGAAGATTCCGCCCAGCATGATGAGGGCGGAGATGTCGTGGAGAACGTAGCTGACGGCTACGGGAATTCTGCCGAAGGTCTTAGCGCCTGCCCAGAGGATCGTGCCGGTGATTATGTAGACGATGCAGCCGAAGATGATCTCCCAGAACATAATCTTTTGTCCGGCGTTGAAGAAGCCGGTTTCGGGTGGGTCTACTTTTTCCTCGCCGCTAGCGATTGCTTTTATGTTGAGCATCCAGCGCGTGTCGCCTGGGGCCCAAAGCATGGGCTGGAGCCAGTTGAGGACTTGCAGGAAGAAGAAAAAGACGAAGCCTACGCCGAAGTAGGGGTGCATGATGCGGCTGAGTTGGCCGCCTCCGAAGATAGGCGAGAACCAGCGGAAGAGCCAGGGAAGATAAATTCCAAAGCCGGTGAAGAGCGCGAGAAAGAAAAAGAGTGCGACGGTCCAGTGAAGGACGCGAGTGTAGACGGGATGGCGAACCAGTTCTCCGCGATAGACGGTAGTTCTTCCGGCGGACTCGAAAGTCTGGCGCGCTTTATCGTCGAAACGTTCGATTGCTCCGCTAGAAGCTGACATTGGTGCCATCCTTTTTCGGAGGCTCGGGCTGGGGCAGGCGCGGGCCGTTGATTACGTGGTGAATTAGGATGCCGAGGCCGCCGAGCAGAGCGAAAGTTCCGAGCACGGGTTTGGCGAGCCACTTCCACCAGGTGTAGCTCCACGGGATTTGCGGATCTTTTGGCAGGTTGCCGTAGCGCTCGGGGTCGGTCGCGTCGTGGAGAACGTAGATGACGTGGGTTCCGCCGACCGATTGGGGGTCGTAGACGCCGGCGTTTTGCCATCCGAAGTTGTCGCGAAGTTGCTTGGCGCGTTCTTCGGCGATGTACTTCATGTCGTCTTTGCTGCCGAATTTCAGGCAACCTGTGGGACATGCTTTGATGCAGGCGGGCTCCAGGCCTTCGCCTACACGATCCGAGCAGAGAGTGCATTTGTACACGCGCTTGGTCTCAGGATTGAAGCGCGGGATGTTGAAGGGGCATCCGGAGACGCAGAATTCGCAGCCGATACAGTTTTCCTGGTTGAAATCGACGATGCCGTTGGCGTATTTGACGATGGCGCCGTCGGCGGGACAGGCGGCGAGGCATCCGGGATCAGCGCAGTGCATGCATTGGTCTTTGCGCATTAACCACTGGATCGTGCCGTCGGGATTCTGGTGCTCATTGAACTTGATGAGGTTCCAGAAATGGGCGGTGGTCTCGGGCATGGTCTGGTAGGTGTTGTCGAAGGTGGTCGGAGTGAAGGGCATGTCGTTCCACTCGACGCAGGCGACTTCGCAGGCTTTGCATCCAATGCAGGTGGTGGTGTCGACCAGTTTGCAGACTTCGAGGTCGCGCTGCATGGCGCGGCCAGCCGAGGCTCCGGAATGGCCCGAGATCATTACGGCTTGGAGAGTCTTGCGGTCTGCCATAGTCAGCTCTCAGCTCTCAGCTGTCAGCTGTCAGTTTCTCTCGACCCTTACTGAGAGCTGATAGCTGACGGCTGACAGCGCTTACACTTTTTCGATCTTCACCAAAAAGCCTTTGAATTCTGGCGTGAACGCGTTTGGATCGATAACGGTCGGCGTCAGCTGATTCGTCAGCGTCTTGGCCGTTTTGCCTTCATCTTCTGCGATGCCACGGAAGCCCCAGTGAATGGGGATGCCGATCTGGAAAGTTTCTTTACCATCAATCTTCATCGGCTTGATGCGGCGCGTGACCATCGCTTTCGCGATATAAGTTGCGCGAATGCTTGAAACCTTTATTTTTTCGCCGCCGCGAATGCCCATGCGGTCGGCGAGTTCGGCGGGGACTTCAACGAACGGTTCGGGCACGAGCTGGACATTCATGGGATTATTTTTTGTCCAGTAGTGATAGTGCTCGGTGAGACGGTAGGTGGTGCAGATGATATTGAAGTCACCGCCGACGGGCGCGTATTTGTCCATGTCGGTTTTATATTTCTTCACGACCGGATTGTTGGATTGATTGGGGTGCAGAAGATTCGTAAGCGGGCTTTCGATGGGCTCGTAGAATTCGGGGAACGGTCCGTCGGCCATGCCGCCGAGCGGCACAAATAAACGTCCGATGCCGTCGGGGTTCATGATGAACGGGCCCATGTGATCTTTGGGTGGAGAATCGGGCTTGAAGTCGGGAACATCGACGCCCGCCCAGAGCTGTTTGGCTTCGTCCCACCAAATCTGGCGGCGTGTCGGATCCCACGGCTTGCCTTCGATATCGCAGGATGCCCGGTTGTAGAGGACGCGGCGATTCGCCGGCCACGACCATCCCCAATTGGGATAAATGCCGAGGCCCGATGGATCGTCGGTACCGCGGCGCTGCATCATGGCGCCCGCTTCGGTCCACGATCCGGAGTAAATCCAGTTTCCGCAAGCTGTCGTGCCGTCGTCCTTGAGCCATGCGAAACCGGGCAGTTGCTGTCCGGCCTTGATGGTCGTATTGGTTTTTGGATCTGTGAGGTCGGAGATGGCTTTGCCGTTTAATTCTTTCGCAACCTCAGAGAGCGACGGGTTGTGGGGATTCGTATAGGCGTAGGTGGCGTTCAGGACGGGATCGGGGAACTTGCCGCCGTCTTTCTTGTAGAGTTCGCGAACTTTGAGGAAAATGGTGGCGAGAATTTCCTGGTCGAGCCTGGCCTGTCCCGGCATCGGCACTGCCACGTTCTTCCACTGGAGCCAGCGGGCGGAGTTAACGAAGGTGCCATCTTTTTCCGCGAAGCCTGCGCCGGGCAAGCGATAGACGGTGGTGTTGATCTGCTTCTGATCTTCCGCGGTAATGCCGGGGGCACGCCAGAATTCGCTGGTCTCGTCGGGATAGATTTCGCAAACCACGAGCCAGTCGGCTTTCTTTAGGGCGTCGATATTTTTGTTGGAATCGGGGCCGATCATGACGCCGTTCATGCCAAAGGCGAAGATTCCTTTAATCTTGCCCTCGTACATGTCGTTCCAGATATTCACCCAGGAATAGTTGCGATCGATCTTGGGCAGATAGTGGAAGGCAAAGTCGTTTTCTTTGGTGGCTGCCGGGCCGTAAAACGCCTTCAGAAGAGAGACGGTGAATTTTGAGGTGTTCGAATAGTAATTAAACGATTGCCACGGATCAGGTTTGGACTCGGTTGGCGTGACGCGCTTGATATATGTAGCTAAATCGACATCCGCGGGATTCGGCATTTTCAAGTAGCCGGGGAGGATGTCGAAGATTCCCGCCATATCGGTCGCGCCTTGAATGTTGGAGTGGCCGCGGAGAGCGTTGACTCCGCCGCCGGCGCGGCCGACATTGCCCAGGAGCAACTGGAGCATGGCCGCGGTGCGGATGATCTGAGTGCCGAAGCTGTGCTGCGTCCAGCCGACCGCGTAGATGATAGTAGCGACTTTTTTCATGTCGCCGTCTTTTCGGATGGAGGTGAAGAGGTCGGCGGCCTTCAGGAACTGATCTTGCGGGATGCCGGTGATGCGCTCCACGATTTCGGGTGTGTAGCGCTCATATTGTTTTTTCAGCAACTGGTAGACGCAGCGGGGATGCTGGAGCGAGAGATCGAAGGCAATTTTCGAAGGGAGGGATGGTGCGGCGCCCGCGCCTCCCACCGGACCGCCTGCTTGATGTCCCTGGCCGCCGCCAGTGTCGCTGGTTTTTTGCACGGGGGCAGAGGGGTGCACATTTTGCGCGGCTGGAGTTGGGACAACGGGCTTGCCGGCGAGGTCTCCACCTTCTTCATAGTTCCAGGTGAATTTGTCGTAGACCTTTTTCTCGGGATCGAATCCGGAGAAGAGACCGTCCTCGGGCAGGCCAAAACCGTCTTTGATAATGAAAGCGGCGTTGGTGTAATTGACGAGATAGTCTTTTGCGATGCGGTTGTTGGCGATCGCGTAATTGATCACGCCTCCGAGGAAGGCTATGTCGGCACCGGCACGAATTTGCAGATACAGATCGGCGTTGGCAGCAGTGCGAGTGAGGCGAGGATCGACGACAATGGTCTTCGCGTTGCGATGAATTTTGGCTTCCACAGCCCACTTGAATCCGCACGGGTGGTTCTCGGCGGGATTGCCGCCCATGATCAACATCATGTCTGTGTTCTTGATGTCGATCCAGCCATTGGTCATTGCGCCGCGTCCGAATGTGGGCCCCAAACTGGAGACCGTAGGGCCGTGTCAAACACGGGCCTGGTTTTCCAGGTAGCAGACCCCCAGGCTGCGCATACTTTTGACGACGAGATAGTTGAATTCGTTGGTGTCAGTGCAGCCGCCGGTGAAGGCCATGCCTTCACAACGATTGACGGTGCGGCCATTGGCATCTTTTTCGACGAAGGTATCGTCGCGGGTTTTCTTCACCCTTTGCGCGATTTCCTCGTAGGCCTGGTCCCAAGTGATGTCCTCCCAGTCGGTGGCTCCGGGACGGCGAACCTGGGGTTTCAGGAGGCGGCGGTCGTTGAGAATGTCCTGCTGGAGCGACGATCCTTTGGGGCAGAGCGTCCCGCGATTGATGGGGTGGTCGGGGTCGCCTTCGACGTGGACCACCTGCGGAATCGCATTTTTGGCCTTGTCGCCAATGGTGTAGATAATGATTCCGCAACTAACAGCACAATAAGGACAAGTGCTGCGAGTTTCGCTGGCGCGCGAGATTTTTAAGGATTGGGTCTGGGCGTAAACCGGAGTGAGGTCAAAGCCGAGAGCGGAGAATCCAGCGCCGCCGAGGACGGTGCCCTTGAGAAAGGTCCTGCGAGAAAGCTCCATTTGTGTTGCCCCCGTGCTGCGCTTCAGGAAGATACGGAGGTGATCGGTTGCAGACGCCCACGACTGCGTCCAAATGTTGTGCTGACCCAGTGCGAACTATAACGCTGCTTTCGTGGAGTCGTCAATTCCGATTCTTGCAATCGCGGCAGGTGCTCGCGCGCGAAATCACCCGTCTGTTCCCAACTTTAAGGCTTATCCGGTGGAATGGGAGTTGACGAGCGCCGACCCGCGTCAGGTGCCGAGTCGGCTCGAACTCGCGCGGCCGGTCGATTGACGCACCACCAATTCCGGTTCGATCGCTATTTCCGAGACGTACTTTATCTTTCCCTCAATGCGATCCAGCAGAGTTTGTGCCGCGATTTCGCCGATCTTTTTTAACGGTTGTCGCACCGTGGTGAGCGGGGGACTCGTATAAGCGGCACTCTGTATATCATCGAAACCCACTACTGAAATATCGTCCGGCACACGTAGTCCCACTTCCTGAAAGGCGCACACGGAGCCGATCGCGGAAATGTCGTTGTAGGCGAACAGGGCGGTAAAAGGTTCTTTGCGAGCCAGCAATTGCTTGGCGAACGGGTAACCTAACTTGGGAGTTGGGTCGACTCCCTTCAATTCGACGATCAGCTCGGGTCGCATGCGAATACCCAACTTAGCGGCCACCTCACAGATCGCGCTCCAGCGATCGTCGGAATCGGAGCTAAGCTTCGAGCCCTTCATGAATGCGATGTTCTTGTGGCCGAGTTCAACCAGGTGACTCAGAGCCTCGAGCGCGGCTTTACGGTGGTCGAGAACAATGTTGGTGACTCCTTTAAGTTTGCCGTGTCCGGCTACCGCGACCGTCGGCAACGCAGGTTCTTCGGTAAGCAGCGTGTCGACGGTTATAAAGCCCTCGACTCCCCGTTCCCGCAACACGGTTGAATACGACTCCAGCAGCTTCTTGTCGTGGCGGTGCGCGACTGTCAGAAAGAAGACATTCTGCTGCCGAAGATAGCGTTCGATCCCGCTGATCACGAGCGATCCGTAGGCATCGCCGATCTCTTCGAGAATCACGCCAATCATGTTGGTACGTTTTACGCGGAGAGAGCGCGCGAAAAAATTGGGCCGGTAGTCGAGAGCTTGCGCGGCCGCCAAAATCCGCTTTTTGGTGTGCTCAGGAACAGAATTCGAGGCGGCCGATTTGTTCAAGACGGCAGAGACGGTGCTAGCCGTAAGGCCGACGAGCTCGGCGACAGAACGCAACGTAACCGTCGACTTCGGAACCCGCCCAGGCAGTTTCTTCGAAGCTGTCATGGTTTCAACTCTTCTCTAACCATCTTATCGGTGACCCACGCTACTGCCGTCGACGGGATATTTGTTTGGACACCGGATTGTATACGAAGAGTAAACTGCGGCGCTCTCTGGTAGCTCAAAACCGCGCCCGTTACGAGAATAACGTTATTCTCGTCGACATTCCCTCCTGAAATTCATATTTTTGCCGACGCTGAATGATGCGCAATAACGATATTGTGAGAGGAGTCTTCAAAATCTAGTAGATCGTGGCAGATTTAGTAGAATAACGTTATTTTTGTTCTTGACAACAGTAAGGTGTCAGGAGCTTAATCTTCACGGATTCCTAGCTAGCGTAAAAGCACTAGCTGAGAGGTTCAGTAGAACAACGATATTCCTGAACCGAGGAAGTAGTTGCGACGTAGCAACTTTGATTTCTGAGTCACTCGAAGAACCCCGTCCTAGACGACGGGAACGACTTCTAGCACGAGAGGAACTCCATGACGCGTTTCACCCGCAGGGCACTCACGTTTTTCGTCGTCATCTGTCTGGTAGTACCCGCCTTTTCCCAAAGCAGAAATACCGGTGAAATCCGCGGCACAGTTAGCGCCGCTGGCGCCGCCGTGCAAGGAGCCACCGTCACCCTGACCAACGTTGACACAGGCGAAGTGCAGACATTCGTTACGAATGAAGACGGAATCTATGACACCGTTTCGACCCGGGCTGGCAATTACAAAATCAGCGTCGAGGCGAAGGGCTTCAAGACAGTCGTGATTGGTCCGTTTACGCTGCAAGTCGATGTGATCACGGAAAACGCCGGCCTGGAAGTGGGCGCCGTGTCCGAGACCGTGAATGTGGAGGCGGGTGGAGTGCCGCTCTTGGAGACTGAGACGGCTCACCTGGGCGCCGTTCTTGAGGCGAAAACGATACAGGCGCTACCACAAATCGGTGCGGGTATAACCGGGAACGATTGGGCGAACTTTAATATCTTTCTTCCCGGAGCTTCGAGTGCGCCGTCGCAGCCAATGTCGGAGGGAAGTGGGGCGTACAACGCCGGAGATGCAATTTCTCTAAATGGCAACCTGCCGAATTATGCCAACTACCTACAGGATGGCGGGGTGGTTCAGTTGCCGGTGAGCAACAACGTCGACAATACTTTGTTTGAAGCGGTACAGGAAGTTCAGATCACGACGTCTTCGTTCTCAGCCGAATATGGCATCGGCGGAGCGGTCTTTAATCAGATCACCAAGAGCGGAAGCAACGGCTTCCACGGTTCCGCCTATGAGTTTTTTCAAAACAACGTGTTGAATGCTGCGCCCTACTTCGGAGGACCCGACGCTAAGGCGGCGATTCTCCGATATGATGAGTGGGGTGGTTCGATCGGCGGACCAATCATCAAGAACAAGCTATTCTTCTACTTTGTCCGAGACCGAATCTTTCTAAACGGTGCTGGAAGCCCTACATCTGGTACGGTCCCAACTCTCGCCGAGAGAGGCCAGGGAACAGTACACCCGGACGCGTACGATTTTACCGGTTCTCCCACTATTTACGATCCGTACTGCGGCGGGCCCGGCTGCACGCGTGTATCCTTTGCCTCGGAAAATACAGGGGACTTGGCAGGAGTTAACGCTATTCCCATCAACAGCACGCACATCGACCCGGTGGCCCTCAAGGCGCTTAGTTACTACCCTCTACCGAACACGGGCGCTCCGGGCGCTCTCACTCAAAACTTCACGACGACTCTAACGAGTCCGAATCCGAATCTTAGATACTTTGGTCGGATCGATTACGACCTGTCTCAGAAGAATCGGATATCGTTCTCGATCAGCCAAAAAGACAATCCTGGAGTCAACAAGAGCGGGCCTTTCGCCTGTCCGATTAACTGCTTTTCGGGTGACATCGATGGGTACAACGTCCAGGCGACCATTACTAGCGAAATTAGTCCTACGGTAGTCAACGAACTGCGCATGGCCTATACCAAGCAGGGCAACTGGTTTGTTCCTGATACTGTTGGTTTCAACGCAGCAACGTCCCTTGGTTTGCAATACTCTAAGGCAGATATTTTCCCGCAATTTAACGTCAACCGGCCGAACGCGAATGCCGGTGCAACAGAGTGCTGCAGTACTTTGCAGCCTGGGACCAACGCCATCTACATCGAGCATCTTTATGATCCGTCGGATGTGCTGACTTTGATTCATGGGCGACACGTGTTGCATTTCGGTGTCGAGGTCCTGATGGGCGATGGCAACACCACTCCTTGGGGAAATCTCACAGCTGGAAACTTCACTTTTACAGGAAACTACACCGGAAACGGTGCAGGAACTGGTGCCCCGTTGGCGGATTTTCTCTTGGGAGAGGTTCAGAACTGGAGTGCTACAAACCAAGCGACCTCTTACGCCCGGCTGAAAAGTCCCCAGCTATTCGTTCAAGACGATTTCAAGCTCCGCCCGAATCTCACACTGAACCTTGGGTTACGGTACGTGGCGACCACGGGTTTCAGTGAGAAAAACAATGCACTGGGCGGATTCGATCCTAATAAAACGCTGGTTTGCAGTGTGGATAGCCAAGGAAATCCGTGTGGGAACCTAAATGGAACATTAGGCTCTTTGTGGTTTGCTCCGCAGGATAATCGGACCACGCTGCAGAAGCCGATGCGTGACATCTTCCTCCCACGTGTTGGTTTTGCGTGGTCGATAAGAAATGACACAGTCGTCCGAGGCGGATTCGGCATGTATTCTTATAATTACAGTCAAGACGATTACGGAAATGGGATCGGCGCCGGCGCTCTAACTACCAGTACCGGCACCGCTGCTGATCCTTTGGGTGGAACAGGGCCAACCCCCCTGATCTATCTCTCTTCACCGCTTTCTGTTGCCAACAGCGTCCTGAATTACGTAGTTGGCTCACCAAACGCGAAGAACGTATCGCAGTATCTCAACGTTAACTCGCCGTCAAGCCAGACTTACGTCCCCTATAACGTATCGCCAGGGCGAATCAATCAATGGCAGCTGAGTGTGGAGCATCAATTCGGGCACAGCTATATGGCTTCGATTGCCTATGTTGGTAGCCACGCCTCAAACCTACAATTCCCAACTGATCTTAATCAGATAAGCGACCAAACCGCGTTGGATAACATCGCGTACAATCTCCAAAACGTAGCGGGGCGATCACCGGTGGATCAACAACCGCTGCGTCCGTTCCCAGCATGGGGTAACCTGACCGGATATTATTACAACGGCATTTCGAACTACAACGCACTGCAGACAAGCATCAATAAGCATTTCTCGAACGGATTGCTGTTTAGCTTCAACTACACCTGGTCACATTTCCTCGACGATATGGATTCGGGCGGCTGGGGAAGCCGGGGCGGGACGCAGGATTGGCAAATCGCTAACGATCCAGCCAAGGATTACGGCAATTCCAACTTCGATATTCCTCACTCTTTCAAAGGTTATGCTTCGTATGAACTACCCTTCGGAAAAGGAAAGAGCTATCTGAACAATAATTCAGTATTGGGAGAGGTGGTCGGTGGCTGGAGGATCTCAGGAACCTTTATCCATCAGAGTGGGAATCCCTTCACGGTGACCACAAACGATAATACAGTTCATTCGATAACCGACTGCAATAACTGCGTTTCGTATCCCAATGTTGTTGCGGACACTCATGTCGGTAACCCCGGAATAAGCGGCTGGTTCAATCAAACGGCTTTTGTGGGTGCAGTGCCTCTTGTCACCTCGACACCTACCGGGGCTTTCGAATACGGAGATGAAGCGCGAAACTCGTTGCGCGGACCACGTTTGACTGTACTCAACATGGGTATTGGCAAGAACTTCAGCTTTGGCGAGCGTGTCAAATTGGAGGTTCGGTCAGACTGGGTGAACGTTTTAAATCACCCAAGTTTCAATACTCCGGGGAACTCGTGCAACCTGGATGCTAACAACACCTGCATTCCTGGTAACGATCCCAATGGCGGCAATTTTGGGCTGATCAATAATTCAACTCAAGGCAATGGCGTTGCCGTTGGCGCTCGCAGCGGCCAACTCAGCGCCAAGATCACCTTCTAATCGCGGCCAACCAGAGAAGAGGACGGTCCCCTGCCGTCCTCTTTTCTACCTTGCGCTGTGTTGATGTCTGAAGGGCGGCCGAACTTCTGGGGGCTCGATTGTCCGCCGTACAATCCTGACATGAGAACAAAACGGGTTGGTGTTCTTTCGTGGCTGCTTCTCGGGTTCGGATTGCAAACCGCCTCCTCTCAAGCCAATCCCGGTTATCCGCAACCAAGCCATCAGCAACAGATCGAAGAACATAGCCGCCGCGCCGCTGAAGATTTGAAAGCGAATAAGCCTGAACTAGCCGTTCCAGAATTCAAGGCCATCCTTGCGATCGATCCGAAGAATGTGGACGCTCACGGCAATCTTGGCGCAATTCTGTACTTTCAAGGCGCCTACGCGGAGGCGGTCCCGCAATTGCGTGCGGCGGTTAAACTCCGGCCAACGTTGTGGAAGACCCAGGCGCTTCTCGGCATAGGAGAAAAACGGACCGGTGACATCGAGACGGCTCGCGTCGACCTGGAGAAGGCGTTTGCCAATCTGACGGACGAGAAGGTACGCATTGATGCTGGTATGGAGTTGATCGAGATCGAATCGAATGCCGGCGACCTCGATAAGGCAGCGGCGACCGTGGGAGTTCTTCGCCGGCTCGATCCGACAAATTCGGCGATTCTCTATACGGCATATCGCCTCTATTCCGATCTTGCGGACGATTCGTTGTTGAGCCTGTCGGTAGTCGATCCGAACGCTGCACGTTTTCGTCAGGCGCTGGCGCATGAACTCGCGAAGCGCGGCAACACGGCGGAGGCGATCGAAAATTATCGCGCTGCACTCAAGCTCGATCCTCAACTGCTTGGTCTTCATTTCGAGTTGGCAGAAATGCTCAGCACGCTAGGAACGCCCGAAGGACGGCAGGAAGCGGAAAGTGAATACAGAGCCGCCCTAATCGCCAATCCACGGGATGGGCAGGCGGAGAGCAGGCTGGGAGAGATCGCCTTCAAGGCGAACGATTTGCAAGCGGCGTCCGGCCACTACGCGCGGGCGGTGCAGCTACAGCCGAATGATGCAGACGCGAATATCGGACTGGCCAAAGTTCTGATGGCGACCGGCGAAACGCAAAAAGCTGAGGCGCTACTACATCATGCCGTCGAACTCGATCCCACAAACGCCGTGGCTCACTTTCGTTTGAGCACGATTTACCGGCAGTCTGGACGCACGGCCGAGGCGAAAGTGGAAATCGAGAAATACCAGAAATATAACAAGATGAAAGAGAAACTCCGAGAGGTCTATCACGATCTGCATCGCGACCAGATAAGGGATGAGAGCGATGAGCCCAATCTTAAGAAGTAGTCAAATGAAAATATTTCTTGCAGCAGCGATCTTGATGTCGGTCAGCCAACTCTTCGCAGCTTCTTACTATTCTGACCGGCTGGATGATCCCAAAGCCATCTACCTGACGCCCGATAATTTTAATGTAAAAGGTGACGGCATTGCCGATGATACGGCAGCGTTACAGGGAGCGATCGATCGGGTTCAGGAGCAGCGGAACCAAGGCATCCTCTTTGTGCCGTCGGGTCGCTATCGCCTGACGAAAACGGTGTATATCTGGCCTGGCATTCGGCTGATTGGCTATGGCGCGACACGTCCGGTGTTTGTCCTGGGAACAAACACGCCGGGATTTCAGCAAGGCCCGACGTACATGTTGTTTTTCGCCGGAGGCCGGCCGCGCGCAGGTTCCAACAGCGCTCCGCCCGACGCGAGTCCGGGCACATTTTATTCGGCAATCAGTAATATTGATATTGAAATGCAAGAGGGAAATCCGGGTGCCGTCGGAGTCCGGGCGCACTACGCGCAACACTGCTTTCTGGCGCACATGAATTTTCGCGTTGGGTCGGCGCTTACCGGAATTCACGATGGCGGTAATGTCGCGGAAGATGTCCATTTCTATGGCGGGCGATACGGCATCTGGACGCGCAAGCCGTCACCGGGGTGGCAATTCACAATTATCGACGCGACCTTCGAAGGTCAACGCGAAGCTGCGATTCGCGAGCATGAGGCGGGTCTCACGTTGATTCGCCCGCAATTCAAGAACGTGCCGACGGCGATTTCCATCGATCCGGAATACTCAGACGAACTCTGGATCAAAGATGCCCGGTTCGAAGATATCTCGGGTCCAGCGATCATCATTAGCAATGAAAAGAGCGCTCGTACCGAGATTAATGCGGAGAATGTGGTCTGCCGCAACGTTTCGAATCTGGTGTTGTTTCGCGAAAGCGGAAAGCGGATGGCAGCACCGGCGCCCATCTACGAAGTAAAGACCTTTTCTCACGGCCTGCATTACGCTGACATGGGAGCGGCCGGCGCGATTGAAGATGTCTATGACGCTGTGGCTTTGAGCGCGACACCGCCGTTGGCGAAGTCCGACATTCTCGATCTGCCGCCGATCAACACGTGGGTGAACGTGCGCAGTCTCGGAGCGGCTGGGGACGGAATCGCGGACGATACTGATGCAATCAAGCAAGCAATCGCGGAGCATCGTACGATTTATTTTCCGTCCGGTCAGTACCGGGTTAGCGACACGATCACATTGAAATCCGATACTGTACTCATCGGGCTGCATCCGAGCGTCACGCGGATCATGCTGGCGGATTCGACTCCCGCCTTCCAAGGCGTGGGAAGTCCCAAGGCGCTGCTGGAGGCTCTGACGGGCGGGACAAATATTGTGAGCGGTATCGGCCTTTATACAAACGGTATTAATCCGCGCGCCGTCGCCGCGAAGTGGGCGGCGGGGCGAGATTCGATGATGGAGGATGTCCGCTTTCTAGGAGGCCACGGGACCATCGATCCCAACGCCACAGCGGAGGAGAGCGGCAAGGTGTGGCGGCAGATTTATAACGACAACCACACCGCTGATTCCAATCCAAAGCGTCGTTGGGACGGGCAGTATCCCAGTCTCTGGATCACCGGAGGCGGCACTTTCGTTGATATATGGACGCCGAGCACGTTCGCGCAGGCTGGCTTGAACATCTCAAACTCCTCGACTGGAGGACGAATTTATCAGTTGTCGAGCGAGCACCACGTCCGCAATGAAGTCGTTCTCGACCATGCCTCGAATTGGGAGATCTACGCACTGCAGACCGAAGAAGAACGTGGTGAAGGTGGGTTCGCTTTGCCCGTGGATATACGCTATTCCGATAACATCACCTTCGCAAACTTGCATATGTATCGTGTCGTCAGCTCCTCCCAGCCATTTCGGTACGCGGTTTCGGTCACTGGCTCCAGTAACATTCGTTTTCGCAATCTGCACTGCTACAGTGACAGCAAGGTATCTTTCGACAATGCGGTCTACGATCAGACGCATCATGCCGAACTAAGACAACGCGAGTTGGCGTGGTTAACGATATCGGGCCGAACACTCCAAGCGGTCGCAAGACACGCGTCGCCTCTTTGGGCTGAGAACGCGAAGACAGAAAAGCTGACGGGCGGCTTCTTTAATATTTCCGGCGGCGCTGTCGACAGTGCGGGCGACATCTATTTTGTGGATGCCCACTGGCAAACGATCTATCGCTGGTCAACGTCGAGACAGCAGGTATCCAAGGTGCGCGACAATCCACTGGACCCCGTAAGTTTATTTTTTGACAAGGCTGGCAATGTCAATGTGGTTTCCTACGCGGGAAGCGGTACGGTTTACAGTTTCAAGCCGGACGGTCCTGATGACGACGTGACGCTGTTACCCGCTGTGCCAGTGACTGCACGGCCTGGGGCGACTGCGGTGCTCCCCGTCGATTACTGGCGAAACGAGAACGATTTTCTTGATTCGATGTCGGCGAAAAAGCCATTCCAGTACGTTTCTCTTGATGGAACAACTTTCTTTCCTGCGGCAGCGGACTTTGTGAACGGAGAACTCTACTACGGATCGAAGCTCGACGACCCGCTGCGAGCCTTTGGGTTTGCTCCAGCCGATCCTAAATACCCATTTTATGTGTCGGATGAAAATGGCGAGAAGACTTACGCTGCCACAGTCGGTGCGGACGGGCAACTCACGACTTTAAGGCTTTTTGCCGAGCAGGGCGGAGAAAGCGTCGCCGTGGACGAGAAAGGAAATGTCTATATCGCCTCGGGCCAGGTGTACGTGTACGACTCGAACGGCAATCTGATCGATACCATCGATGTTCCGGAGCGACCGTCGCAATTGTTGTTCGGGGGCAAAGACAGAAACACGTTGTTTATCCTCGCGCGCACTTCGCTCTACGCCGTTCGGACGAGTTTCAAGGGACGATAGAAAGAGCGGGCTGCATTGTCGAGACCACCAGAACGCGCGAAACAAAGAACGGGGCCTCTGTTTCTCGCGATTGTGGGTTATTCCTTATTCTGTCTATCGTCCATGGCAGTTTTCGCGTTGAACCGTCATCAGAAAGATGACCGAGCAAAGGCGAATCCTGGTCCCACTTCCGCAAAGTTCGATGCATCGCTGCCGCGCCTGATTGATATCACAGAGTCGACTGGTATCAAGTTTGATCACCAGTCAAGCCCGGAACAAAAATACATTGTCGAGTCGATGAGTGGCGGCGTGGCTTTGATCGATTACGATCGCGACGGTTGGCCGGATATTTACTTTACCAACGCGCAGAGCGTCGAGATGGCCCTTGCCGGCAGGAAGTCGCGCAGCGCTCTTTACCACAACAATCACGACGGAACTTTCACAGACGTTACGGACAAGGCCGGAGTGGGGTATCCGTGCTGGGCTAGCGGTGCCGTTGTAGGCGACTATAACAATGATGGCTGGCCCGATCTATTGGTGACTTGTTTCGGAGGAGTCGTTCTTTATCGCAATAACGGCGATGGGACGTTTACGGATACCACGAAACAAGCCGGTCTAGGGGACGATGCAGGCTGGGCGACCGGGGCTGCTTTCGGCGACTATGATAATGATGGCTGGTCCGATCTCTTCATCTCGCATTATGTGAATTTCAGTCTCAGCGACCTTCCGGCATTTGGGTCGAGCCCAACCTGCAAGTTTCGCGGGATCGCTGTGCAATGCGGACCCCGCGGATTGAAGGGTTCTTCCTCAAATCTCTATCACAACAATGGCGACGGCACATTTTCAGATGTCACGAAGACAGCGGGAATTGGCGAGTCTCCTAAATCGTTTGGATTGACGGTGGTCTGGTCCGACTTCGATGGCGACGGGCATGTTGATCTTTTTCAAGCGAACGATGCGGGCAGAAATTATCTTTACCAAAACGATGGCAAAGGTCGTTTTACCGACATAGGATTCTCTGCTGGAGTGTCGGTTAGTCAGGACGGATACGAACAAGCGAATATGGGGGTCGCTTTAGGCGACTATCGCCATATTGGACTTCCTTCGATCGTTATAAGTCACTTCAGCGATGAATATGCGGCCTTCTACGAGAACCGCGGCGAGATGAATTTCTCCGATATCTCGTATTCGTCTGGTATCGCCGCAAGCACCGCGCACTACGTCGGATGGGGCGATGCGTTCTTCGATCTCGACAACGACGGCTGGCTCGATCTGTTAATCATGAATGGCCACGTCTATCCGCAGGTAGATTCCGGCGAGGCGGGCGCGAGATACCAAGAGCCTGGACTTCTGTTTTTTAATCAACGCGATGGCAAGTTTAAGGACATCAGTAAGTTGGTTGGACCGGATTTGCAGACGCCTCGAGTTAGCAGGGGAGTGGCGGTCGGAGACCTCTTTAATGATGGCAGGATCGACATTGTCGTCGAGAATCTTAAAGGTCAACCGACAGTTCTTCGTCCAGAGGGTGGACCAGCCAATCACTGGATTGGTTTTGAGCTGTTGGGAAAGACGAATCGGCTTGCCCTGAACGCTCGCGTCAAGGTCACGGCTGGAGATCTCGTGCAGACTGGCGAAGTTCGAAGCGGAGGTAGTTATCTCTCGCAGAACGATCTCCGACTGCATTTTGGACTGGGAGACAGGGATCGCATTGATAAGTTGGAAATCATCTGGCCGGCGGGAAAAGTTGAGACTTTAACCGGTCTTGCCGCCGATCACTCTTATGAGATTCAAGAGGGCGAAGGAGTGGTGTCGCCGGAGAAAGTAAAGCCATCACCACCAAAATTCTAGAAAAAGAGTTGTTCTTAATGGGGAGTAGAAGCGACATGGCCAAACAGACGTCACGTAGAAGTTTTCTTGGGATCTCGGCGATGGGACTCGTAGCGGCAGTCAGCCCTGAGTCGATCAGGCCGATGGCGGCATTGACCGGGAGCGCGAATCCAATGACGCCAGACAAGCCGGAAATCTCGGTACGCGTTACTGCTGGCGATGAGCGATATGCCGCGGCACCGCTGGTGAGTTGGCGTCCCGCTGCGGGCACTTCCTCGGTCGATGCGGTCGAGTTGAATCCAAGTAAGAAATTCCAGGCCATTCTCGGATTCGGTGGCGCATTCACCGATGGAACTTGTTATACCTTCAATCGCCTCAGGCCTGCCGAGCGCGAAAAACTTTTCCATGAGCTGTTTCATCCCTCAGAAATGGGACTCAGCACTGGCCGGATCTGCGTCGGATCGAGCGACTACTCGACCAAAGTGTATAGCTTCGACGAAGGCGAACCGGATCCGGAAATGAAGCGCTTTTCGATCGACCACGATCGCGAATACATTCTGCCCATGCTGCGCCAGGCACGCGAGGCAAACCCTGACCTTTTTCTTTTTTCGTCTCCGTGGAGCCCTCCTGGCTGGATGAAGTTCAATGGCACAATGCTCGGGGGCGCGATGAGGAAACACTATTTGCCTGCCTACGCGCTGTACTATCAGAAGTTTCTGCAGGCATATGCAGCCGAGGGCGTCGCAGTTCAAGCCTTGACGACGCAAAATGAAGTTGATACCGATCAGGACGGCAGAATGCCGGCCTGTATCTGGCCACAGGAGTATGAGATTCAATTTGTGCGCGACCACCTCGGGCCGCTTCTGGAGGCGAGCGGTGTGCCGACGAAGATTTGGATGTTAGACCATAACTACAATCTGTGGGGTCGCGCCATGTGCTCGCTGGAAGATGAGAAGCTGCGAAAGTACTCGAATGCGATTGCCTGGCACGGCTATGTTGGAACTCCCGACATGATGAGTAAGGTCCACGACGCGTATCCAGAGGCTGAAATGCACTGGACCGAGGGCGGTCCCGACTACAGGGATCCCAATTACCTAACGGACTGGTGTAAATGGGGCGCGACGTTTAGCGAGATATTCAAGAACTGGTGTCAGTCGGTTACTTCGTGGAATCTCGCCCTGGATGAGCAGGGGCGTCCCAACATAGGGCCCTTCCCATGCGGCGGCGTCGTGACCATCGATTCGAAGACGCGAGAGATCACCCGCAGTGGGCAGTACTGGGCGTTCGCCCACTATTCTCGGGCCGGCCGTCGCGGCGCTCGACGGTTCGACTCACAAACGAACACCACAGATCTTCACCACGTTGCTTTCGAAAATACCGACGGCCAACGGGTGCTCGCGCTATCGAATCCGGGAGCGGCACGAACAATTGAACTGCGGCTCGGCGATTTGGGCGCGTCCGTTCCTTTGCGAGCCGACTCGCTAACTACCCTTGCATGGAAGTAGGGCTGGGCGGAGGATTGGCCTTGAGAGCCCAGTTCGATCAAATATTAATAATTTTGTCGGTGTGGCGGCGCAGATACCAACAAGGAGTGTCTCCGAAGTGCGGAAATAGCGAATTGACGCAGGTGTCGATTTCCTGGTCTCCGGGCTCGTATTGGATTTTTCCGTTTTTCACGTGAATGGCGTACATGGAAGTTACGGTGACTTGGGCGAACTGGGGCCGGCCGTGCGGAATCTGATAACGAATGGAGCAATAATCGCCCAGGTAGACGAGCGCGAGTAAAAGTAGAAGAGCAATCGCGATGGCCTGAAGCGGTCGTTTCATTTTGTCTTTCGCATTTGTTTCGGCGAGAAACATACTCTAACGGCAGAAGATTGCGTCCGTCCAGTGTTGTTAACTAGCGAAGGGGCAATTGGTTACCCATGCGGCGTCGGATCCTCTCTCGACGAGCGTCTCTTCACGATGGATTCTGAAGAACACTTAACAAAACTCTACAGATCAGGGCCGTTTGCCGCGATATGATTCGACCCAAACAGTATCAAAACATCAACGATTTTATGAACGGCTCTGGGCTTTGCTCTCGATGGGTCAAGTACAAGTTGAGGCCGGAGCTCGTTCTGCGGTTTGTGTTTCTGTGTCATGCCGTTGTGTTTCGGCCTCCGCTGCTGCCGGCGCAATCCTCGCCACCCAAGGCAGGCATCGTTCGCGGGGTCGTAAAGTCTGGGAATATGCCGATTCCCGGCGCGGGAGTCGTGGCGACAGATGCGGCCAAGAAAGAGCTGGTTCATACGTCAACCGACGTCGATGGAAGTTACTCGCTTGCGATTCCTGAGGACGGACGCTATACCGTCCGCGTGCAGATGACTGCGTTCGCGGCAGGCGCGCAGGAAGTCACGTTGGACGCGACGCATCGGGAAGTGCAGGCGAACTTTCTATTGGTGCTGCTATCGCGGGTCCAGGAGACAGGCAACCCACAACGACGAGCCAATCTGGGTGGACGGGGGTTTCAGAGTCTTTCTGTATTTCAAAGTGAAGCAGGGCAGGACACGGGTGGAGCGGGTGGGGGCTCATTGAGCGACGTCGCTCCCTCCGGGATGCCAGTTCCGGGAATTGCGCCTGGGACCGCGACAGAATCAGTCGCGGTTTCGGGCAATACTTCTGATCCCTTCAACTCGATGAGTGCCGATCAATTGCAGCAGCGCTTTGACAATGCTCGGCAGCAGGGTGGTGGAGGATTCGGCGGGGGTGGGGGCGGATTTGGGGGTGGAGGCGGTGGTCGCGGCGGTGGGTTTGGAGTTGGAGGTCCTGGGGTTTTTGGCCGACGAGGGTCTGATATTAATCGTCCGCATGGATCGATTTACTACGGGGCGGGCGATTCAGCATTGAACGCGTCGCCGTTTGCACTGACTGGGCAACCGGCAGAAAAGCCGTCGTATTTGCAGAACAGTTTCGGGGGTTCGATTGGCGGACCTTTGAATATTCCGCATATCTACCACGGCGGGAGCAAAACTTTTTACTTCGTTAACTTCAATGGCAGACGAGGAGAGAATCCCTTCGATCAGTTCTCGACGGTACCAACTCTGCTCGAACGGCAGGGGAACTTCTCCGGCGTCGCCTACACTTCGGGGTCCGAAAAAGGACAACCAGTACAGATTTTTGATCCTTTGACTAACGTTCCTTTTCCCTGCAACCCCACCTGCAACGTGATTCCACAGACCAGCCTCAACCCCGCAGCGTTGGGATTGTTGAATTACATTCCGATGCCGAACTTGCCGGGCAATTATCAAAACTTCCATTATGTAACTTCCGCCACGAGCGACAGCGACGATCTAAATGTGCGTTTGAACCACAGCTTTGGCGCGGCTCCCGCGGGAGGCCGCAGGGGCGGTGGCGGCGGAGGGGGTCGCAACGCTCCGCGCCACAGCTTGCAGGTCGGCTTTCATTACCATCAATCAACCGCTACGTTAACGAATCCGTTTCCCAGCGTCGGAGGCAGCACAACCGTTCGCAGTTTCGACATTCCCGTGTCTTACACGCGCAGTGTGGGAAAGCTGACCAACATTGTTCGCGCCGACTTTAACCGCAATCGGACACGCACGCAGAATCTCTACGCTTTCAACAACAATGTTACGGGCGGACTGGGAATCGCGGGAGTTTCGGCGAATCCCTTCGACTGGGGTCTGCCGACTCTCTCTTTCACGGATCTGGCTAGCCTGCAGGACACGACGCCGCAGCTGAACCGTAGCCAGACTTATACGTTCTCTGACAACGTGATTTGGAATCACGGCAAACACACTTGGCGATGGGGCGGAGATTACCGCCGCGTGCAGGTGAATCCGGAGACGGACAGTACACCGCGCGGAGCGTTTGTCTTTACCGGCGTGAATACTTCTCAAATCGTTGGAGGTCAGTCGGTACCCGGCACAGGATATGACTTCGCTGACTTTCTGCTGGGATACCCGCAGCAAACATCTGTCCAGTTTGGACAGAGTGAACATTTCCACGGCAATTACTGGGATTTGTATGCGCAAGATGAGTGGAAGGTGCGGGCGAACCTGACGCTCAATCTCGGTGTGCGCTATGAATACGTTTCGCCGCTGACGGAAGAGAATAACCAGATTGTGAATCTTGACCTCTCTCCGGGAGTATTGAATCCAGTGCTACCGCTGGGTTCGAATCCGGTAACGCCGATTCAGCCGGGACAAGCGGGAACCTATAGTGGCAGCTTGCCGGCGAGTCTGGTGCGGCCGGACCGGAATAACTTTGCGCCGCGACTTGGTTTTGCCTGGAAGCCGCTTCCTAATACGGTGGTTCGCGGCGGGTACGGCATCAACTACAATACCGGCGCTTATCAGGGCATCGCGCAGCAACTTTCGGTGCAGCCACCGTTCGCCACTACGGAGACAAATGTCCAGACAACCCCAGGGGAACTCACGTTGCAGAACGGTTTTCCGGCGGCTAGCGGCATTACAAACAGCTATGCGGTGAACCCGAACTACCGGTTGGGGTACGTGCAGATTCGCAACCTGGACATTCAACAACAGATTCGACCGACGCTCCTGCTGAATCTGGATTACACGGGAACCAAGGGAACGGATCTCGACATTCTGGAGGCTCCGAACCGAACCGCGACGGGGATTCGTGTTGCGAATGTAGATGCGTTTACCTATGAAAATTCTGTCGCGGATTCGGAAGCCAACGCGGGTTCTGTGCGGTTGCGCAAGAGGTTGTCAGCGGGATTCTCGGTCGGAGGCACATACACCTTTTCGAAATCGTTGGACGATGCATCTTCGATTGGCGCGGGAACGACGTCAGGAGCGAATACTCCCGGGCTCGGGGCGGGAGGGACGGGCGCTGCCGGTGGAGGAGGTTCGTCGGGCGGCGGTGCGGCCAATCTGGCGCAGAACCCCTTTAATTTGTCTGCCGAGCGGGGACTCTCCAGTTTCAATCAGACACATAAGTTCACCGCCGATTATCTTTTGGAATTGCCGTTCGGACACGATAAACGCTGGCTGACGGGAAATTCTCCGTGGCGCGCGATTCTCGGCGACTGGCAATGGAGCGGCGACTGGACGATCACGTCGGGACTGCCATTTACGCCGCGGTTGCTGAACGACATCAACGATGTGAATGGGGGCACGAACGGAACGTTGCGGCCGAACCTGGTTCCGGGACAAACGGTGAGCCTGGCGGATCCTTCGATCGGAGAGTGGTTCAATACCGCTGCTTTCGTTGCGCCGACTGCGGGGACGTATGGCGATGTGCGACGCAACAGTATCATCGGTCCGGGGAGCAAAGTGTTCGACATGGCGTTCACCAAGAATTTTCCGTTGAAGGAAGCGCGAGTGCTGGAGTTCCGGGCGCAAGCCACGAACATTTTTAACCTGGTGAATTATTCGTCCATTGACACGAACCTTAATTCGCCCACGTTTGGCCGGGTGACGGCGGCCGGGGCGATGCGTCAGATTACGATCACGTCACGTTTCCGTTTCTGATTGTGGAGGGGACGGCATGGCAACAAGTCGAAAACGAATTCCCGACCGCGCGGTAGCGGCTTTAGTTGCGCTGACGTTGCTGTGTGCCGCGTCGCTTTCGCAACAGTCGTCGGAATACGTATTTCGCGCGGAGTCCGACCTCGTGCTGGTGAACGTGACCGTCAAGGATAAGAGCGGGAAATTTGTGGCGGGATTAAAGCCAGAGGACTTCACGATCCTTGAGGACAACAAACCTCAGAAGATTGTCTCCTTCGATGTGGAAAA
>JBEKPH010000051.1:0-36098 GCA_049520915.1 Terriglobales bacterium | reverse complement strand
AGTGGGAGACGGTCCCAAAACCTTGAGAGGTCACTTTCACCGTATAACTCCCAACAGGCAAGCGCAGCAGATTGTATGCGCCCGCGTCGTTGGTTTCGTCTTTCCACTCCGTGCCGCGATCAACGTCCGTGGCTACGACGGTAGCGCCTTTGATTGGGGCTCCGCTCGGATCGGTCACTGTTCCTACTATGTTGGCGGTGACTTCCTGACTCCAAGCCGGCTGCAACAGGCAGAGCAGTCCGGTGAGCACCACGATTCCAATTTGAATCAGACGTAAGTTTCGCATCACAGATCCTCCAGGAGAGCGCTCCGACAAATCAAAATCAAAGCAAAAATACTGCATAAATATTAGGACTAATGCTATATAGTACTTTTGTCGGCAGCGTCAAGAAGAAAATGTGCGGGGCGCAGAATTATTTGCGCTCGCCGCGCCGCGCTACCGTATAGCACATTGAGATGCACGGTTTTTGGTGCAAGTAAAACCCGACATGCTGAGTTGGGGAGAAAGAACCAGATTTCAACTCTCCGCGGAATGGAATATGGCCTATGAATAACGATATCCTACAGACTTTCGAACATTTCGCGGAGACCGTGATTAAGCAGGACTCTGGGCGTCGCCAGAGCTGTCACTATTCAAATTTTTGATGAGACCGATTCAAAGCTCTATAGCATCTCATGAAACTTCTTAGAGGGTGGCAAGGGACGAGACAGGAATTTCGTGCTAAAACTTACTCTATAGCACATTAGGAAGAGATTCAGAGAGCGTTAACGCTTCCCTTTGACTTCGGCGATACAAACGAATCGCACGATTTAACATGTGAATTATTGGGGAATTCATGCCAAATAGTCCGAAAAATGGAATGCCCGCCTATCGGCAAATCCAGGCGACGATCATTAAGCGCATTGAAAACGGTTCGCTGAAACCGGGGGATGCGGTGGATTCCGAACGGGAATTGGCGAAAATCCATCAGGTCAGCCTGATGACGGCTCGGCATGCGCTGACGGCGCTGGAGCGCGAAGGCTTGGTACATCGCAGACGGGGCGCGGGAACTTTCGTCGCGCCGCCCAAAATCCACTTCAACAAGTTGACGAGCTTCACCGAACAGATGGCCGGCCGTAGTCTAGCCGCGTGCTCCAAAGTCTTGTCATTCGGCTTGGTCGATAATGAACAGGAGGTCGCTGCTAAGTTGGGCCTCGCCGCTCACGCGCGATTGCTTAAGATTGAAAGACTGAGACTGGCGGCGGATGAGCCGTTTGCGGTGGAAACCTGTTATCTTCCGGCCGATGAATTCGGCGGACTGAACCGAAGTTTGGTAGCGCGCGGATCTTTATTCTCCATTCTAGAAGGCGCTTACGAAATCCAAATCGCCTACGCAGACGAGGAGATGGACGCAACAGCGGCAGCTCCTGCCACCGCAAATCTCCTGCGGGTGGAGCGTAACGAGCCGTTGCTGAGAATCCGCCAAGTCATTTATTCGACCAAAGGAAAGGCCGTACTCTATGTGCTCGGCCTCTATCGATCGGATCGGCATACGCTGTTAGTTCGAAGATTTCGGTGAATTGTTATCGAATTCCGCGCTAACACTTCCAGCTAAGCCAATCGTAGTGAATGCAAATCGCAGCATACTCCAGACGGGACCTTCTTAATCGGGCTTATGCAGCAAGCGAGTAATTCCCTCACGCGGCCAAGTTTTCTGAAGGCCGATAAGGGATCAAGTCTCGATAAGGGATCAAGTCTGCTGACTAATAGACTGAGCAGCACTAACTATTACGGCAAATGAACATGTAGGTTTGACCTAGCTATCGACGTGCAGTGAAGATCGATCCATGCGGTGGTTGTACTCAGCACTTAGAGATTACATAATAGATAACAGTCGATTAGTTGAGCGCTATTCTCCGGCGAACGGCTTAAACAAGTTGTTAAATCATTTCTTCGTTCGTGCCATTGCGGTGCGCGGAAACCTACTTCGACTTCCTAAGTTACTTCGGCCGTCCTCAGCGCTTTTCCTCGACACACCGTCTGCTGACAATTTCCCTCCCGCTCCCTGTCCCGTTGGACGTGGCTGCGTTCTCGCAAGCACTGCTTCCTCCTGACCGTTCGTTATCTGCCTAAAACCAACTGTCGCTAGAACAATAGCTACATGCACCGATCCTGTGCTGGAAGTTATTTCCGCCAGGTAGCGATTGCAGCTGCTCCATTCCCCCGCCGTGCTCTCTGAGCACGGAAACAGGAGAAGCGAAATGAGAAGTCACAATTTTCCCTGGACTCGTCTAGGTAGCGGATTAGTCCTATTGAATATCTTGCTGTTTGCAGCAACCGCCTCTGGACAGCTATCCGTCACTCCTTCTACCGTCAACTTTGGCAGCGTTCCGATCGGCGGTAGCGTGTCGCAATCGGTAACCCTGGCGAACACCGGTAGCCGGAGCCTGACGATTTATCGCGCGGCAGTCGATGGAACTGGGTTCAGTGTTAGTGGGATTAGCTTGCCGCTGACATTGGCCGTAGGCCAAAGTGGAAGCTTAACCGCAACTTTTGCACCGCAGGCCGACGGTGGCACCAATGGCAGCATTTTTCTGGAATATTCGGGAGCCGAAAAACGAAGCCTCCAGTTCTCGCAGCGGACGACCGTTCTACTCACCGGTACGGGCGCCAGTGCGGGGCAACTCACTGCCACGCCGACCAGCTTGAGTTTTGCAAACGTCCAGGTTGGAAGTAGCCAGACACAGAGTGCTATCTTGGGTAACTCGGGCGCATCGAGTCTGACGATTTCTCAAGCTACTCTCAGCGGTCCGGGCTTCACTCTGAATGGCGTAGCCTTGCCGCTAACAATTGGGGCGGGACAAAGTGTTGCTTTCTCAGTTACTTTTGCACCTCAGTCTGCGGGTGGATCAAGCGGCAATGTAGCCTTCTTCTCAAACGCCTCGAATTCCACCATGAATTTCCCGTTGTCGGGAACTGGCGTAACGCAAGGAGTGCTGACGGCAAGTCCCAGCAGCCAGGCTTTCGGCAGCGTGCAGGTGGGCACTTCGAAATCGCTGACCAATACTCTGACTAATTCCGGTGTAGCGAGCCTCACGATCTCAGCGGCGGCAGCCAGTGGACCCGGATTCAGCCTAAGCGGCCTATCTTTGCCTTTGACTTTGGGCGCCGGCCAAAGCACGTCGTTTACAGTGCTCTTCTCTCCGACCGCGTCTGGCGCCGCGAGCGGCACTATAACCATCACCTCGACGGCCTCGGACGCAACCCTGGCCATTTCCCTCTCGGGAACCGGTGTGACTCAGGGGACATTGACCCCAACTCCGACTAGCCTTACGTTTGGTAACGTTCAAGTCGGCAACAACACGAACTTATCGGAGACTCTAACCAATACAGGCGGAGCGAGCCTCACGATCTCAGCAGCGGCGGCCAGCGGCACCGGATTCAGTTTGAGCGGGCTCTCTTTGCCTTTGACCTTGACCGCCGGCCAGAGCGCTTCCTTCACAGTAACTTTCAGTCCCACAGTCAGTGGATCCGCCAGCGGAAGCGTTAGTATCACTTCCAACGGCTCAAATCCTAACCTGAGCATCGCGCTCTCTGGAACCGGAACAACTCCTGGTTTCTTGTCTGCTACTCCATCGACGCTTGCGTTCGGCAGCGTCCAGGTCGGTAACAGCACAAGCTTGTCGCAGTCCCTAACCAATACCGGGGCGTCTTCTGTAATCATCTCGCAAGCCAATTTGAGTGGGACCGGCTTTTCCATAAGTGGATTGAGCCTGCCTCTCACTCTGACTGCGAGTCAAAGCGTGACGTTTACTGCAACCTTTGCGCCGACTGCGGCAGGTGCGGCGAGCGGAAGCCTGTCCGTGGTTTCGAATGCCTCGAACTCACCGCTCACGATCAATCTTTCGGGAACAGGCACAGCCGCCGGCACATTGGCAGTGTCACCAACCAGTCTCAGCTTCGGCAATGTGACCGTCGGGTCGAGCGCGTCTCTGAACGGAAGCCTGACCGCCAGTGGAACGGCGGTCACGGTTTCTTCGGCGAGCCTCACGAATGGTGAATTTGTGCTCTCGGGAATTTCTATGCCGGTCACGATTCCCTCGGGTCAATCCACGACGTTTGCCGTGACCTTTAAGCCGCAAGCCAGCGGAGCAACCTCGGCCTCTTTATCATTCTCAAGTAATGCATCCAACTCTCCGGCCGTGCAGTCAATGACCGGCACCGGGGCAGCGGCGGTTCAGCACACTGTCGATCTCAGTTGGACAGCATCACCGGACGTCGTCGGCTACAACATCTACCGCGGTACTGCCGCGGGCGGTCCGTACGCGATGATTAATACTTCACTTGATGGCTCGACAACATACACCGATGGCACAGTAGTCTCCGGTACGACCTACTATTACGTGGCAACGGCGGTGAATAGCGAGTCGCAGGACAGCGGATACTCGAATCAAGCGCAGGCAATTGTTCCAAACCCATAGGAATGTTTCAACGAGCTCAGGCGGCACAACGAGACGCGACTCCTGTGGACATGAGCACTCGAAGCGGGATCAGTGCAATCGTCTTAGTCCGCCTGGAACTCTGCGATCGCTGGTCGGAAGAGCTGGTCGGAACACGACGTCGACTCTACTTCAGAACTAGACGAGCCCCCTGCCCATCGTCCGGAACGGTTAGAGTCTCCCGGGCCACAGAGCCACCGGCCGCAAGACCACTGAAATTGAGTCCATTGAGGCTCGCAATATGTTCATGAGAAGACCAACCATATACTTCGACACGAATCTCCCGCCACCACGCCGGGTAAGTTCCTTGGTGCTTCCCTATCCGGAGCTGCAAACCTTCTGCCGTCACTTCACAGTTGAAGTCCATGCGCAGGCTTGCTCCGTTCTTGTAAGCATAGGATTTACCGTCATCCAGGTAGAGGCTGCCGGCGCACTCGGGGCCCACATAGACGCGCAAGGTGAGCGGACCCTGCGGCATTTCGTTGGTACTTTGGACCAGTGGAGCAATCGGAAGAATGGAGCCTCCACGCACGAATACGGCAAGTGAATCGAGTGAGGGGTGCCTCCAGATTGTAAGGGGCACGAGGTCAACAGGACTTTGCGGAGCGTTGGGATCCGCCGCTGAGGACGAGTCCTTTTGAACTGGCAGCCCGCTCCAGTAGTCATACCACAGCGTGGAAGGAAATTCGACACTGTAACTATCGAGTTTGTCGGGATACGGTGGGGCGGCTACTAGAATGTCGGGCCCAAAGAGAAATTCTCCCCCCGCCTGCAGATCGATGTCGATCGGATGATGGTCGCGAGCGGCTTCTGGAAATTCGAGAAATAACGGCCGCTCGATAGGGAGACCGGTGCGCGACGCTTCTTCAGCAACAGTGTAGAGATAAGGCATCAATCGATAGCGTTCCTCAATGAACCGCCTGCGGATCGCCTCCGACTCGGGTCCCCCAACCCAAGGCTCTTGATCGCCAGTCCACTTCTCGGTGTGGTCGCGGTCAATCGGCTGGAACGCAGCAATCTCGAACCACTTTGTAAGCAAGTCCGGCTGCGGTGTTCCGGCGAATCCCCCAACGTCAGCCCCGCTCAACGCAAAACCACTCAAGCCCAGGTTCTCGATCATCGGCGTAGTCATGCGGAGATGGTTCCACGTGCTGCTGTTATCTCCTGTCCAGGTCGCAGCATAGCGCTGGCCGCCAGCATAAGTGGCGCGGGTCAGCACAAACGGGCGCAAGGCTGGATTCAACTCTTTTACTCCTTCGAAAGTAGCGCGCGAATTTTCCATGCCGAAAACATTGTGAACCTCTGCGTGGCTTGCCTTCCGCGTCATGAACCCAGGCTCGTCAATGCGATGCACCACATCCTCGGGCATCGTCTTGGTAGGCGTGTTAAAGATGGACGGTTCATTCATGTCATTCCAAAAGCCAGCGATCCCGATCTTGGAGAAGTCGCGATAAAGACTGCCCCACCATTCGCGAGTCTGCGCGCGCGTAAAATCGGGAAACACACTTGGACCCGGCCACACTTCCCCGGAATAGACGCTACCGTCGACATTCTTTACAAAATGATCTCCCGCCATGCCCGTGTCGTAGGGCGAATAGTTGTGGCCGGGATAATTCGCAATGTGCAGATCCGTGATGACAACCGTATGAAAATTCTCGGCGGCGAGTTGCGCGATCATGCCGGGGAACTCCGGGAACAGTTTCTTGTCGACGGAGAAGGGACGATGGCGCTCCTGAAAGTCAATATCCAGATAGATCGCGTCGGCAGGAATGCGGTCCGTTCTCAGACGGTCCGCGATCTCTAGTACGCGCGTTTGCGGAACATAGCTGTAACGGGACTGCTGATATCCGAGACACCAAATGGGAGGTAGCGGCGCGGTTCCGGTGAGCCAAGCGTAGGTCTCAACCACCTGCTTTGGAGTTGGCCCGTAGAACACGTAGTAATCCAAAGGGCCGTTTACCGCCCCAAAGGCATATTCGTTTGGCGACTCCTTACCAAAATCGAAATTGCTACGCCAGGTGTTGTCGACGAACACCCCGACGGCGCGACCGGCGCGAAAAGCCATGAAGTAGGGAATCGCCTTATAGATGGGGTCGGTGGATTCCTGAAAAGAGTAGGCATCGGTATTCCACATCGTGAATGCCTGATCACGGCGATCGAGCGGACCCGCCTTGTCTCCCAGTCCGAAGTAATGTTCGTCCAGCGGCATTTTTTTGTAGACGCGAAAAGAGTGTCCGCGAAACTCGGTTGGTCGAGCGTCCTGCTGCAGAATGTTTCCGGCGGTATCGGAAATCGTCAAACTGCTGGTTTTTCTATCCACGGCGACGCGAAGGACGGTTGTCTTAAATCCTATCGATTCGGTGGAATCCAACGGAACCGTCTTAGTCCGGCTTTCGCGGCTCTCTTTGAGGGCGGCCCACGAGGCGTCTTCAGCAAGTTCGGCTGATCGCGAAACACGAATGCGCAGGACGTTCTCGCGCAGCGCCACAATGTTCATGCGGGCGTCGCCATCGCGCACATCAATTCCATTGGGGAGATCGGAAAAAGACGTCACGCCCTTCAGTTGCACAATGCGGTTGCGATCCGCCGTGCCGGCCTGTGGCCAAGACTGATTCGTTATGGCCAACGAACACAGAATTAGACAACACCGGAGGCTCGAGTGGCGGCTATGAGTACACATTCGGGATCTCTCAAAAAATGATCGGTTGGAAGTTATTGTTATGAGCCCACAACTCCGCTACAACAAATGGGGGGTTGCCGTCGTAAGCGTTTTGGCGGAGTCCGTAGAGATCGCAGCTTCCGCCGCGCACTTGTCAGAATGTAAATTTCGCTGACACTTCCATCAGTCGACGGCCGAGTTTGTAGGGAGCGAACCCAAAACCCGAGGAGGGAGAGTAAGCTGCGTTGGCGATCGAGGTGCCGTTCAGTGACAGGTTCGTCTGTTGTGCGTAACCGGTGCCAAAGCTATTGAGCCCGTGGTTGAGGAAGTTGAATGCGGCGATGCGAAAGCGAAGATTGCGCTCGCCACCCAGGCTAAACCCCTTCTCTGCGGTGAGATCTGTGTTGAAGAACGTCGGTCCCTGCGCGTAGGGAAATATGTATTGACCGTTTGTTCCGATGCTCGGCAGGCCGAAGCAGGCTCCATTGATGTATTGATGGGAACCAAGACCAGTCCTCGGATCGCACTTGAGTACTGGTTGCAGGCTCACATCGGGCGTTCCGAGAATCGTTTGATTGTTGACGGTTAGCACTGGCTCGCCCGGAGTCGTGATAAAACCGTTGAGATCGAAGTCTGGGCTGGCGGTAATCGCAGTCTGCATATCGCCGCCACTCTGAATGCTGGTTATACCGGAAACGAGCCAGTCGTTCACGAATCCACCGACAATTCCACGCTTCACATACTTACCCATCGAATACGAGTAGGTTGCGTTGAAGATATGCGTGTGATCGAAATTCATCGGGCCATAGTTGCGCGCTATGCTGAATGGATCAATCGCGCCGGTCCAATTGAAGTTCGCTGCCGAGCCGAGAATACCCAGAGCTTTCGACCACGTGTAATTGAAGCCGTAATTCAGCCTCCCGGAGGTTTTCTGCCACACCGCCTGCAATGCGTTGTAGTTAGCGTAACTGTTATGTCGAGGAACCGTGATCGACTGGTATTCCGGGTAAGGACGAAACAGTTGAACCTCGGACGCGGTTAAACCTTGCACCTCGTATGGGGTGCAGACGGGATTCGCGCAAGGCACTCCAGCCGGATGCGGCTGATAGAGGGCGCCAACGGGAATGGCGTTAAGGTTGTTCAGAACCACCGCTTGCGTGGAACCATTATTCAATAACGAATTGCTGTTGTTGCCGGCATACGTGAGTTGGAAGATCGAGTTCTTCGGCATTTTCTGTGCCAGACTCACGCTGTAGCTGTTCGTGACCGGCTCCTTGTCATCTCCGCGATAAAGCCCGAAAGCGCTTGTACTCAACGGCCCGTTCGTGATCGGGAAGTGCAAGGAATCAACACCTCCTAAGGTGAGACCTCCGAAACCGAAGAGGTTCGGTTCTCGCAGTCCCTCCGAATTGGCGAATGCATTCGTTACGTCAACAATCGAATCGTGCATCCGATAGGCACCATAGCCTCCGCGAAGCACAGTTTGTCCATTTCCCCGGATATCCCACGCAACACCGACACGCGGCTCATAGAATAGCGCGGTCGATCCCGTACCCGAATTTGGTACGGAAGGGTCGAGCGCATGCCAGGTGAAGCCAGGCAACGGGTTGGTGGCCGAAACTGGTTGCGCGATGGTTGCCGGATCCCAAACTGCTGCGCCGAAACCGTGCGCGTCCTGCCAGGCGCCGAGATGCTCGAGGCGCAATCCGAAGGTTACGACCAGGTTCGAACGCACGTGCCAGCTATCCTCGCCGTAGAACCCGATGTTCCAGAAATAAAGATTGGTGCGCGGCAGAATATTCTGTTCGTCGAAGCTCTGGACCTCACCTTCCAGGAAGTTGGCAAGGTAGTTGCCGCTGGTGAAGAACTGCGGCCCAAAGGCCGGAGTTCCGTCGGGATTCGTACCGGCGTAGGTGTGAAATGGCGTGCCGGCCGGTCCAAAATAGTAGTCGCGAATGTTGCCGTTCGTGGTGCCGTTGGTGATGGTCTGATTGTTGGTAACCCTTTGTAGGAACACACCACCTTTAATGATGTGCTTGCGCAGCACTTTCGTCACATTGTCGCCGAAGCTTGGCTGGAATTTCTTGAGGGAAGGTGATCCATAGCTGAAGTCGGGCTGAATGGCGATGGGCAAGCCGTCGAATCCGTAGTCCTGCAGCATTGGGTAATCAATGCTGCCGTTGTCGTAGGTTCCGTTATAGGGATAGCCGATCGCAGCCTTGGTCAGCGCAGACGGAGTCTTCGCGTCAAAAGCTTGCGTGAAGTAGACCAATGTCGCAAAGAGCTCATTGGTGAAGGTAGGAGAAAGGATCCGCGCGTAGTTGGCCGAAGCACTGTGTACGTGAAGGTCATTCAGCACGCCGCCACCGGGGGTATTGACCGATCCCATCGGAATGCCCTGTGGCGAATAGTAAGGTACCTGTGGCTGTCCTTGGCGCTCTTTCTCGTAAGTGTAGCGTCCAAAAATGTGATTGTTATCGTTCAGCGCATAATCGACACGCTCCGTCGTTTGAAAAATATTATTGTTTACCAGATTTTCCTGCGTGTAGTTATAGCCGTCTGTGCCCGTGGGTTGATTGGGCAGCGGCAGCACATGATTGATCAGCGCCATCGCCCCGGGATCGAGGTACTGAGTGGGTATCTGGCCATTCGCGATCGCCGTACCATCGCTGGCAAAGGTCGGAGAGTTCGTCAGGTTCCCGTAGGCGCCGCCTTGATAGTTCGGTCCCAGATAGTTCATGAGTTCCGTTGAGCTAAAGTTGCCGGTGCGCATATTTGCCGTGGGCACCAGCGCGTGGATGATGGCGCTGCCCGCGCTGCCATAGGCGTAGACATCGCGTTGAGCGTCGTATTCGGCGGCGCCGAAGAAGGTGAGTTTCTTGAAGTGAGGTACTGGCCCTCCGAATGTTACACCGGGATAAATGTAACGATCATCGGAGCGCGGAATGCCGTTCAGGTTCGCCAGCCAATCATTCGAATTCAGCTGAGGAGCGCGAGCGAAAGCGTAAAGCGAGCCGTGGTATTGCGACCCACCCGCCTTGGTAACCGCCGTGATCACGACCGGACCATTCGATTGATCGGCGCCGAAGTTTGAAGTCTGTACCTGCACCTCGGACACCATCGAGTTGTTGATATTCGCCAAATTTGCCCCAAAATTTCCGGCGTCCGTCAAATTGGCGCCGTCGAGTTTCAAGGTAATACCGGCGATCGGCGCACCATTGGAGGCGTAAGGAGTCTCTTGTCCGATCTGGACATCCGAAAAGTCGGGCGCCTCGTTCTGCGGCCCCAAATTGCGAATGGCAAAGCCGGGCAGGGTCTTTTCCAATTCCGTGGCATCGCGGCCCGCAATTGAAAGTTGATCCAGGTTCGCTGCTGTGATGGTGGCGCTCAACTGACCGCTATCCAAAGAAAGGCCGGCAACCGTATCGTCCACGGTGACGGTTTGGGACTGTCCTCCGATGGCGAGCCGAACGTCCGTGAGGGCTCGGCTATCGCCCGGGTCAAGGTGGATACCGGTTTGAACAAAGCTCGCAAATCCCTGCTTTTCGACCTTAAGGCTGTAGTCGCCACTGGGAACGGCGGCAAACGAAAACGCTCCGACCCCGTTCGAGGTAATAGATCGGGAAGACCCACTCAAAAGATCTTGCAGGGTCACGACGGCGGCGGGAATCGCAGCACCGCTCTGGTCGAGTACGACTCCGCTCAATGAGGCACTGCCGACCTGGGCGCTCGCGTCCGTCACAACCAGCAAAAGCAGCATCGGGAGGTACAGAAACAGCGAAAGAGAAATAGGAGAGAACGGTCGCCCTCGGTGGACATGAAGCGCGGTAGTCGTCAATTGAGCCTCCACGGTGAGTCTCGTTGCTCGTGCCGACTTGCCCAATTTCTTGGATGGCCAGCGGCGTCTGCTTCTGAGCAGGAATTTTGTTCTAACGGGTGGGTTATAGACGCAGGGCCAGAAACAAAGTAAGGTCCTTGCGGCAAATCCGAGAATTCTTATCAGGTAAAGTTTCGCCGTAACATCAAGTTTATCAATCGTTTGCGAATTTGATTCTTGTTTCAGGAATGCGCTCGGGATCGGTTGTATAATTCGGGCGGAGTTGGTTAGGATTCACGATGCAGGTTGATGCACTAGCGGCAAATCCAGCTGGACTTAGCGAGATCGAGAGGGCTGCGATCAACCAGCAGGTCGAACAACTTCTCCGGAACCCCTATTTCAGTCACAGCCGCCGTTTCCCGACATTCTTGCGTTTCGTGGTTCGCTATACGCTCGACGGGCAAGCCGACGTCGTAAAAGAGCGGACACTGGGCATCGAGATCTTCGGTCGAGCTGCCGACTACGATACGTCGTCCGATCCGATCGTGCGCGTCACCGCCGCCGAGATTCGCAAGCGGATCGCACAGTATTACCAAGAACCGGGCCACGAGCTTGAGATTCGGATCTCGCTTCCTGCCGGCTCGTATGTTCCGCAATTTTTTTGGCCTTCGACGGCGATGGTTAGTGCTTCAGGTCCGGATCGCGAGGCCACTCCACTCCTCGACCGACCCTCGTCAGCCGAAACTATTGTTCCGTTGCTCTATCCTAGACCGAGGAATGGCCGACCAGCGAAACGCATCGCACTTGCGCTCGTGCTGATTTGCGCCTTCGCGGTCACTTTCGTCTGGTGGCGCACCCTGCGACACTCCGCTTTTGATGTTTTCTGGGAGCCGATTCTGAACTCTGGCGATCCGGTGCTCTTCTGCATCGCGGACCAGAACCTCTATACCGCAATCGCGTTGCGGGATGCTGGCGATCCGAATCGCCAGACCGTTCTCAAGGACAACTTAAGTGCAGTTGTCATGGACGATCTTAATCCGCTGGTGAAGATTGCCGGAGTTCTGCAGTCACACGGAACACGATACAGCCTTAAGGGCGAAGGCATCACAAACCTCAGCGATCTACGAAACGGTCCCACTGTTTTCGTTGGCGCGTTCGATAACGCCTGGACGCTCCGCCTGACGAAACCTCTGCGATATCACTTCGCCAACAACCCGGAAATGACACGCTTCTGGATAGCCGATAGCGCCGCGCCCGAACGCACCGACTGGCTCGTCGACCGCGCTCAACAGCAGGCAACGAATAATTATCGCGACTACGCAATCGTAACCCGCTTCACTGATACCAATACCGGGAAGATCGCGATTGTTGCGGCTGGTGTGGGTCGGGGCGGAACGATCGCCGCAGGGGAATTCCTGACCGATCCTGTCTATTTGGCGCAGGTGGTCAACGCGGCTCGTGGGACGTCTGGGAAGAAAAACATGGAATTTGTGCTGAGCACCGAAATTATCGACGGACAACCCGGTACTCCTAAAATGGAAGCGGCGTACTTCTGGTAGCTGCTCGGACGACGGATCGAGATTCCCGCAACGAGTCGCGCGCCGGCGATTTCGAGAAGCTCTAGAATTACTCTTTACTGAACCGTGAAGCTCTTTGCGCTCGTGGTTGTGCCTCCGGCGTTGCCAACGGCGATCTTCCCTGTCGTCGCTTGGGCGGGCACCTTAACGCTGATGTAGTTTGCTGTGAGTAATTCGAATTTTGCCTTCACTCCATTAAAAGAAACGGCTGTCGTTCCCACGAAGTGCTGTCCTTGGAGCAGCACCTTGGCGCCCACCTTACCCTTAACTGGGGAGAAGTTTATTACGGACGGACTGGGTGCGGGCAATCCCGCGTCCAACACAGCGACCAGAGCCGCTCGGCTGAACTGTCTCATGGAAGGTTCTCCTCGAACGAGAGATTGCGACTGTAAGAGAAAGATTCTATTTGGCGGGAGTACCGTTCTGTCACGGGGCGGTAGAACTTTTGTCAATATTCGGGCAGGCTGTCGTTATCAGTCCCATGGATAGCAGTACATGGCCGGTTCCATCATGTCGACGGCGAGAATGTTTCGTTGGTGTGGGCCAATTAAGTTCAAGCTTGCCGCAGCAGCTCTGTCCGATATTTGGGGGCGAGAGCTCCAGCCTTCGCTCGAAACTCCGCTTGAGCTGCTGGGTCGAGCTTCGGAGGGGGAGTCGTTCGTGTAGCAACTGGCACGCCGACCTGGGCGAAGAACTCTTCTTGCCCGGCCGGAGAGCAAATGCACAATAGACGCGTCGGCCGGTTGCTCGTGTTTTGAAACTGGTGAGGAGCGTTGGCCGGGATGTGAACGGTCTCGCCCTCTCGTACAACCGACTTGGCACCTCGAAAGGTAGCCTCGATTTCACCTTCCAGAAGGATGAACGACTCCTCAAAGTCGTGCCGGTGCGGAGGGGGACCGCCACCCGGTGGGATATGCATATCGATCAGGCAGAAGCGTCCCGCAGTGTCTTTCCCAGAGAGAAGGATTGTGTAAGTGTCCCCGACCAATCCGATATGAGGCAAGTTCTGGTCATCGGTTCGTGCAATCACGAGACTTCGCGTTAGATCGTCAGCCGGAATAGCGGAAGTGCTTTTAGCGCCGCCGTCGGAACTGTTGTCCATCATGTCTTTTCCTTGATCGTCAGATAGCTATTCTATGCGATGGAGTGCTTCAGACACGTTCGCTGAGGCAGAGAACGCGCCTCCCTCGCGATAAAAGGCCAAATCCCCAAAACGACGTCGGATTGTTCACCCGGTTCCGGCATCGTTACTTGGGGGCCGTTTTCTCCAAGTGACCGCCAAACCCAAAACGCATGGCAGACAGAACCTTATGCTGGTACTCCGCTTCGCCGCGCGAGGCAAAGCGATCGTACAGTGAGGCGGAGAGCACGGGGACCGGAACGCCTTCATCAATCGCGGCTTTGATGGTCCAGCGGCCTTCTCCTGAGTCGGAAACTCGTCCTTCAAACTGTGCAAGAGCGGGGTCTTTCACCAACGCGGCCGCGGTCAAATCAAGCAGCCACGAACTGATCACGCTGCCGCGACGCCACATCTCCGTGATATCACGCAAATCAAAGTCATATTGATAGTGTTCGGGGTCGCGTAATGGAGTAGTCTCCGCGTCGACGGCGTTTGCCGTTTTGCCCACATTGGCGCTATGCAAAACTCCTAGCCCCTCGGCGTATGCCGCCATCAATCCGTACTCGATTCCGTTGTGAACCATCTTTACAAAGTGGCCTGCCCCACTCGGTCCGCAGTGTAGATAACCCTGTTCGGCAGTGCCGCCAATCGATTCGCGGCCCGGCGTTGGAGAAGCGCCGGCAGATCCGGGCGCGAGTTTTGCGAAAGTCGGATCGAGAAACTTCACGACGTCTTTTTCTCCGCCAATCATCATGCAGTAGCCGCGCTCAAGACCCCATACACCGCCGCTTGTGCCGACATCGACGTAATGAATTTGCCTGGGCGCGAGTTCCTTGGCGCGACGAATGTCATCGAGGTAATAAGAATTCCCGCCGTCAATGAGAATGTCGTTCTGGTCAAGGAGTGGGAGCAGTTCAGCGATGTTCTGATCCACGGCACCGGCCGGTACCATCAACCAAATCGTTCGCGGTTTTGCGAGCTGTCTTACAAAATCCGCCAGCGAGTCCGATCCGGTTGCTCCGGCTTGAACTAATTCCTGTACCGGTTTGGGCGACCGGTTGTACACAACACACTGGTGCTTTTGGTTCAACAGACGCCGCACCATATTCGCCCCCATTCGTCCGAGGCCGATCATTCCGAGTTGCGTGGAAACGGTATTCAAAGGCTTCTCCTCCTTACTTGCCAAAGTTGTCTCCAAACATGGGCAAACCACTCTTGGACGATTCACGGGTCGCCTCATCCTGAATTACATCCCAGTGTTCGACCAGAATCCCATCTTTGATGCGAAGGATATCGGCTGCTATCCAATTCACGGGCAGCCCAATGTTCGAAAATCTTCCGTGCACGATTACGAATTCTTCGTCCGCCACGATTGTGCCTGGCTCGTACTTCAAAGTGGGAGGAGCATTCTTAATGAGATTGAACAAGCCATCGCGGCCCGGCTCGATATGCGCGCTGTGCTGGATGTAATCCGGCGACCAGAAGCGCTCCGCCGCTGCATAGTCACGCTTGTTAAACAGTGTGTCAAACGCATCGAGAACAATATTCTTGTTGCGCTCCGCCGTCGTCGTCATCGAATTCCTCTTGCCTTATGGATATTTATGGTCCAATCATTGTTTTAATCTCGATTGTTTAGACTCCGTCCGCTAACGTCACCCGATAGGTCGCGCCTTTGAAACGATGCTCGCGCACCGCCCGATACGACGGACCGTTGTACCAAGCCTTGGCTGCTTCCAGACTTGGGAACGCGAGGATCACGGTCCCTTCCGTGGAGGGCCCCTCGAGATCCTCATGCGCACCATAAAAAGCTAGAACCTTCACCTCGTGGCCCGCAAGAGTAGCCGGAACTTCCTCTGAGTAGGTGGCCAGTTCACGCTTATCTAGAGTCTTTTCTCGCGTAAAAATCATGTATGCAGTCATTTTCTCTCCATCAGATAACCGCGAAGTAAAGTGCACGTCTTCGCTCAGATACCCTGAACTGGGTGCTGTCAGGCTCAAGCGTTCGTGCCGCCGTCCACAGTCAGGTTTGCTCCGGTGATATACGAAGAGTCCGGGCCGGCGACGAATACTACCAACGCGGCGACCTCATCCACGGTGCCATAGCGGTTTAAAGCTGTGGCGGCCTTTTGAGGTACCGCCCACTCGCCTGAGGCAGGATTTAGTTCCGTGTCGATCGGCCCCGGCTGGACATTATTGACAGTAATCCCCCGTCCACCAACCTCCCTGGACAATCCCTGGCTAAACATCTTCACGGCTCCCTTAGTCGCCGAATAGGACGCGAGTCCGGGTGTCATCATGCGTTCGCCCACGCAGGAACCGATCATGATGATGCGGCCCCCGTCGTTCATGTGCTTCAGTGCCGCCTGCGTCGTGGCGAACGTGCCACGGATGTTGATATCAATCACGCGATTGAGTTCTTCAAGCGTGGCTTCCTCGAACTTCTTCGGAATAGCCGTGCCAGCGTTGTTCACAAGCACATCAAGCCGGCCCAATTTCGCGACGGCCGTTTCCACCGCACTCTTGACTGCTTCGGCGTCAGCAGCGTCCGCTTGGATCGCGATCGCCTTGCCGCCGCCCACTTCAATTGCTTTGACTACAGCGGAGGCTGAACTGGCATCCTTTGCGTATGTAATAGCCACGGTCGCTCCCTCAGCAGCCAAACGCTTCGCAATCGCCGCGCCTATGCCCCGCGAACCGCCGGTTACGATTGCGACCTTCCCTTCAAGTTTCTTGGACATTTTTTCCCCTTTTTCTTAGCATTAAGGATTCGATTGCCTCCGAGACCCCACAGCCGCGACTACGTTCGGACCCGATCGAGAATCGCAGCCTCTCACTCGTTATTCGGGATAATACTGCTTCAGGGCTCTCCTGGAATCGCCCGATCTCGTGATTTCCAAATGCTAATTTCGAGTACTTCCCTTGCACAGCCACGGTTTTGAGCTGCGAAAGGGTATAATTCCGGCTCGACCTCAAACGCCGACGTCGAACACCAGACCCAGGAGACGATGTGAAACCCTCGATAAAAATGCGGTTGTCTTGCCCACCCTGCCCCGTAACTCTGGTCCACACCGCAATTCTTATCGCTCTCTTTGCTGCGGTGGTGATGCTCGGCCAAACAGCGTCGGCTCAGATTGGGTTAACTGGAATCTTCGGCGGCGGCCCATTTTACAAGAATGCCACGAAAAACATCACTGAAATTGAAAACTCCGGTTTCTCGGAAGCCATCGTGTGGAGTGTCGAGGTCAACAGCGTCGGCGACTTGAACTTCAATGGAGAGTTCCCTCTAACCTCCGCTGGTGTTTATGTCGGCGCCCAGACCCACTCCGATTTTGCGGCGAACATGGCGACCTTGAAACAAGGGACTGTCAAGCGGGTGACGTTCAGCATCGGGTCGTCCAACGTCGGAGATTGGCAAGACATTACGGCGCTGGTTCAGGCGCAGGGCACAGGCCCGACTAGTATCCTTTATAAAGATTTTGCGGCTCTGAAAGCTGCCATCCCCGCTCTCGATGCGATCGATTTCGACGATGAGAACAGCTTCAATTCACCCACCACGATCGCATTCGGTGTAATGCTCGGTAACCTGGGTTATCACGTGGCGCCAGACGCCTTCGATAACAGCAACTACTGGACAAATGTCGTCTCTCAGATCAACAGTCAGCTTCCAGGAACAGTCGACGGGGTACACCTGCAGGCGTATGCGGGCGGCAGCGGAAATAGCCCGTGTTCGGGATGGAATTTCGGGACTGTTCCAGTCTGGCCCGGACTGTGGGATCAAGACGACACTCCGAGCGAGGTTCAGAGCATCATGAGCGGGTGGCACAGCGAATGTGGCATCAATGGCGGATTCATGTGGCTCTATGACGACTTCGTCGGTAATGGCGAGGCGGCACAATATGCCAGTGCTATCAACAACGCGGTCGGCAGCAGCGGCTTCTCGCTTTCGGGACCAGGCAATTTGTTCCTGAATCAGAGTTCAACGGCCAACGCCGCGATCACGATCACAGACTTAGACGGCTTTGCTGGCAAGGTGACTCTGCATGTTTCCGGTCTGCCGAAAGGCGTTACAGCAGTGCTCGGAGGGCAGGGGAACAACCGGACCATCGCCTTCACCGCCAGCTCTTCGGCGCGAACCGGCTTCGCGTCGGTTACGGTGAAGGGTGCCTCCGGTAAGATCAAACAGTCACTCACGATCGCCCTCGCCTTAAGCGCCGCCGACGGCGCAACCGGAATGGGCACGCCGGTCGATTTGTCTCCGGAATTTACGCTTTACGGGATTTATCAGGACGGTTCGACATACTCTACGGGAGGCCTCGATGGTCTAGGCTACTCCTACTCCGCGAACCTGCTCACCACATCGCGTGTGCTCAACGGCGAACTCTTTAACTTGGGAGCTGGCAACGCACCTGACGCCCTCGGGTGCACAGGACAAACGGTTACTTTACCGACGGGCCAGTTTTCGGGTCTTACGCTCTTGGCAACCGGCGTCTCCGGAAATCAAACAACCCAAACTTTCACGGTGAACTATACCGACGGCACGAAAACGCGCTTCGTTCGGAACTTCAGCGACTGGTTCACACCACAAAACTTCACCAACGAGTCTGAAGCCGTCGCCATGGCCTACCGGAACTACGAAGACGGGACCGAAGACCAGCGCACGTTCAATCTCTACGCCTACAAGTTTGTTTTGAAGCCATCCAAGACCGTACTCAGCATCACTCTACCCAATGATCCGGATGTGGTTGTTCTCGCGGCTACATTGCTACCGTGAGCTTTAACGATTCTGCAGTTTGAGATGATTGAGAAATATATGGAGAAATAAGAACGCCTCAGCTTGTGGGCCGTCGCAGAGCGGCCCCAAGCACCTTTCCCGGGCCCGATTCCTGAACAAACGCCACGATCCGCACGTTCTTGGGATCGACAGCAGGTTTGATCTTCAACTGCACGGTCTCAGCAAAATTCTTGCCCTTGGCCAGCTTCCCCACCTTTGTGAGCTGCACCACAACCGCAACGTGAGCTAGATGCTTGCCTCCATTTTCGCCGTGCAAGACTTGCGATTCCACGCGGTCGAGGGCGACGGCCACGTAAACATCAGCATTACGACTATCGGATTCCCCATCCACCTCGATGCGCGCCCGAACGACCGATGGATTCCCAGGATCAATGCTGACTTCGCCAATCCGTACCGGAATCTTCGCCGCAGAGACGGCTTCCTGGAATACCTTGTTCGCCGCCTGTCCGTCGTTGGCTCGAACTTCGCTCGTTCCGTCCACAATAAACTGAGGCGTATACGCAGTTTTTAATCGAAGCTCCTGAACGTACTCATTCTGGCGTTCAGTCAGCGCCCCGGAAGAATGCGGATCCTTCCACCCGTCATGATCCCAGTAATCCACATGCTCACTAAGCACCACGAATTGCGCCCCGGGAATGGCCGTAGGCCTGTCCATCTTCTCCAGCAGCGCGTCTGCCGGAGGACAACTCGAACATCCCTCCGAGGTAAACAATTCGACGAGAATCGGATGAGCATCCACAGCCGCCGTTCCGGCAACCGCGCTCGAATTCGCGGCCGTCTGTTTCTGCCCAGGTTCGGCCGACACCACTCCCGCCAGTAAGACTCCAAACAATATCAACCAATACACTGCAGGTTTCACGGACCACCCCTCAACCTCAGTCAACATTACTGCGTCAGAATCCTTCCGTGCAATAAGCACTTATAAAATATGACTCGCTCGCGGGACTACACAACACACGTCACTTGTGCAATGTTAAGCTGAGCCTCTCGCGTTCGACGCGGCGGCACAGCCTTCACGCTCTAGACCGAATCGCTTTCGCCCGCATCCATACTTTGAATGAGAACTCCTTGCGACGAAATCCTACTGCGAAGTACAGACGCATCCGTCCCGTGTTCGGATCGCGCAAAGAACTGGATACTCGCAGCGACCATTCTTGCCTCAAGCATGGCTTTCATCGACAGCACCGTTGTCAATGTCGCCTTGCCAGCACTGCAAGCCAGTTTTCACGCGACGGTTGTGGACGTGCAATGGGTCGTCGAGTCCTACGGGCTTTTCCTGGGCGCGTTGATTCTGGTCGGAGGCTCGTTCGGCGACCTCCTTGGGCGACGCCGGGTGTTCCTCGCGGGAGTGTCGATTTTTGCGCTGTCTTCGATTGTTTGCGGCTTCGCGTCGACGATTCAACAGTTGATCGCCGCACGATCCATCCAAGGGATTGGAGGTGCGCTCCTGGTCCCCGGCAGCCTTGCGATTATCAGCACATCTTTCGACGAAGAGAGTCGCGGTCAGGCGATCGGGACATGGTCTGGCTTTACCGCGATTACTACCGCGGTTGGCCCACTTTTGGGCGGATGGCTGGTCCAGCATGCTTCCTGGCGATGGGTGTTCTTCATTAACCTGCCGATTGCGATTGGCGTGATTGTTGTCTCTCTGTCGTCAATCCCAAAATCCCGCAATCCTACCGCACAGCGTGTCGATTGGATCGGCGCCCTCCTTGCCACCGTCGGTCTTGGCGGCTTAGTCGCCGGTCTGATCGAATCCACAAATCTCGGTTGGAGAAATCCTCTGGTGTTGGGCGCTTTAATTGTTGGCTCTGGCTGTCTGTTTGCGTTCGTGTTTGCGGAGAATGTAGTGACTGAGCCGATGTTTCCGCTCACGTTATTCGACTCGAGGAGTTTCAGTGGAGCGAACTTGCTCACGCTCTTTCTCTATGCGGCCATCGGAGTTTTCTTCTTCCTGTTCCCACTGAATTTGATACAGGTTCAGCGATACTCCACCACGGCGACGGGGGCGGCGATGCTGCCGCTGATCCTTCTCATGTTTTTGCTTTCCCGCTGGTCCGGCGGCCTTGTCTCACGCTATGGTCCGCGACTTCCACTCCTCGCCGGCCCACTGCTTTCTGCTTTCGGCTTCGCTCTATTTGCGCTCCCCGGCACAGCAAACAGCTACTGGAAAGCCTTTTTCCCGGCGATCATTGTTTTAGGTCTCGGGATGGCGGTCACGGTTGCTCCCCTCACAACCGTAATCATGAACTCCGTTTCGCGAAACCAGGTCGGGACCGCATCAGGAATTAATAATGCGGTCGCACGAGTCGCGGGCGTGGTCGCGATTGCGGTGTTGGGAATCGTAATGGTGAAGGTATTCAGCTCGCAACTGAACTCCAGCCTTGCTCAACTCGAATTGCCCTCAGCTGTATTGCATCAACTTCGGACAGAGGAAACGAAACTTGCGGGATTGCCCGTTCCTTCCGGCCTTGATCCCGCAACTGGAGTTGCTGTGGCAAGCTCCATCAAAGAAGCATTCGTCTTTGGATTTCGTGTTGTGATGGTCATTTGCTCGGGCCTCTCCCTGGCGAGCACGGCGGTCGCATGGTCGATGATTCGCGGGGAGAGGGACAACGCTCACTGAACGAAGCTGCACCCATGTCGTGTCCTATTGCACACCTCGAAGATCCTTCCGCGTAGTCTTCGTCACAACGATCGGGTCCGAAGTCGCGCTGCCATATACCGTGACCGGCGCTCCCGACACAGGGCAACACGGAGCGATCGAATTGCCGGAGTAAACTGCCGTAAGCGTGTTGGATCCGGGCGCTAGCTGTGAAGCACTCAACGGCAGAGTAGCTCGGGACTCTGTCGCACTTATGGGAAGCAGCGCTTCTTTCTTCAGTAAGGTTGATCCACGCATGAAGGCAACAGTCCCGCTGGGCACTCCCCCGCCACCGGGGATGGCTGCCACCGTGACCATCAGAGTGGTCGTCTCACGCGGCCCGAGAGTGTACGTCTCTGAATTCAAGCTCACGGCTAGAGAATTGACGATTTCGCTTCCAGTGTTCTGATAAGCGCCGATGTCAATACGCGACCCAGTCGTCCGCGGATTTCCTAAAAAGTCGGTGCTTCCATAAATCGAGTTAGGAGAAGTGCCATTCGGATCGCACCATCCAGCGCTGCACGAGAGTTGGGTACTACCGGCGCCTATAGTCGGAGACGAGGTGGTCGTATCAAAGTCGGGGGGTGTGGCACCCAGATCGACGAAGAGAGGATCCGTGTTCAGAGAGTTTGCATCTTCCCCACTGCGGTTCTGCCAGTTTGCAAAGCTCGTGAAATTTCCTACGTTGCCCCACAAGATTGACTGGCCTCCGACGTAACCCGCAGCCGAGTTGTACAGATTCCAGTTCAGGGTCGCGGGCGGAGCGGGATAGGTCTGCGAAAACGGGACGTAGCTGAAGATCCAGGTGTTATAGGCTCCGGCATAGACGACATTGTTTTCGTAAATATTGTCTTGAGCGCTCCCGACCTGATTTTGAATTTGAAATTCACCAGTTGAGCCACCTTCCGATTCGTTACCGGGTTGGGTGGCGTTGTTGTAGAGAGTATTGTTGACGAAAACGTCGTGATAGCTGCTGCCTCCTCCGTTACTGTGACCACCATTCTTAGACGCAGTCGCGTACCCGCCGATCGAATTCCCGCAGGCGTTCGAGTCGTAGAAAATGTTGTTTCGCACTGTGACGTAGCGGCCATAACACGGAAACTTGCCCTTCGCGGCGGTTCCAGTGTTGTCTGGGCTTGACCATTCGGTGCCATTCGATTGGCAAACTTGATTTTCGCTGGTGGTTTCAATTCCGTAGTCGGCCTGCAAGATCAGGTTCCGCTCGAAGGTGACATAGGCGCAGCCGTCACAGTAGAGTCCGTCGGCATCGTATCCAAAACCTTCGCCGGGATTCGTAATACCGCTGATGTTATAGATCGTGTTTCCGCTGATTTCGCCATACATGGCCTCGTCGTAGCCAACGGGACCGACGCCCTCATAGCCGATCGCGTCGATGCCAATGTTGTCGTTGTCGTGAACGAGATTATTGGTGATCTTAAAGTAGGTCACGTTGCCATCCACGTTGACGGATTCACTCTCCCCAGTTCTCAAGTCGTAAACCTCGTTACCACTGATAACCAGCTGCGTGATGGGTGTCTTCGAGGTGCCGTAGACGGAGATCCCAAAGGCGTTGCCATTCGCTTCTGCCTTGGTTGTAATGTTGTGTACGCGATTGTTAAGAATTTGCACTCCCGTACCGGAACCGGTGATCCAGACACCGGTCGGAACAGCCTCTTGGCTGCTGGTCACATAATTTCGGATTTCAAACCCTGCGATGGTGAGGTAACTCCGCTTTCCAACAATGTTGATGAGGCCCTGCGTGCCGTGTACTGGCACCCCAGTGCCGTCAATAATAGCGCTCTGCCCTGGATAACTCAGGAATGTGATCGGCGCCGGCGCCGTTCCAGACTTCGGAAAATTCACTGACTCGTGATAAACCCCGCCGAATATGTAGACCGTCGCACCCGCAGAAACAGAATTCGCGGCGTGCTGAATGGTTAACCATGGCGAACTGAGAGTCCCGGGATTTTTGTCGCTTCCTTTTGCAGAAACATAAAACGTCGCCCCAATTTGACCGGCCAGGGACTGGGCCATCGTCAACATAAGGGCAAAAATCAGACCATGCGTTAAGCCGGCCTTCCGCGTAACTGAGAATTTGCATGGCATAAGGTCTTTCCCCGGGAACTTTCTTGGGTTAGTTCGAAATATTACGAATGATTACTTTTACTTTCGTTCCGGTGGCCTGTCAAGGGAGTGTTAGACCCTCAAACTCTCCTCTGGGAAGCATGGTCCGCAGGACCTTTTTCGCGTCACTCGGTTTAATCATAGGGGTGCGAGATTTCTTATTTTGCTCGATCTTTTAGAATCATGTATTTAGCATGAGTACTCGCTTTAGATCTTTGACTTTAGAGGACTTATTCGTAAGATAGTCCGGAATAAGGACTTAAGGACCAACGTGGGCAATTTTCAGCGGCCGATTCAACCTGCAGACTGCTCAAGACGGCAGCCGGTCCTCGATGGAATCCAGTTGCTGCCGATCGCGTCGGTCGTCTTTTTTAATCTTCGATCTTTTAGAATCATGGATTTAGAATTGGTACTCATGCTAGATCTTTGAATTTAAAGGATTTGTTTGTAAAATATTCCGGCATAAGGACTTAAGGGTCAGGCGGTCAGTTTTCTACAAGTAAAAAAAGGTGACGGATATGAATCCGGCACCCCTTCGTTTCGGTTTTTGTCTCTGTTCTTATTATACCAAGTTCGGCTGGGGGCACCGACAGATTGGAGGCGTTTGTTTTCTTCGATTAATCAGCGACTTGGGAGGAAAAGAGTGAGGTTGGGGGCTTGACAAGAAAAACCCTGATCCCGGCCCCAAGGCGGCGAACGGGAAACCTGTTCGAGAATCACCCACTGATCACCCAGTTCACCTTCGGCGGGGTCTGCCCCGCGACGTCCAAGGAACGCGACGACGACCCCAAGTCTCAAGAGCACTCGAAGTTTTATCATCGAGAATTCCGCAGCCATTCTGGAGCCGGCTCAGAGGAGAACCTGGTTTCTTCGTGCTCAATGTGCCATGAGCGGTGCACGGGCACTGCCCCTCACCGCTCCCTTTGAGGCCGGTTAGGTTCCGCTACCCGTCAGCGCGATTTTTTGCACGCTACTAAGGACCGAATCTTTGATCGATAGAGTCCCAGTGCGTGGGCCGGTCTGTGTGGGCGAGAAGGTCACGTTGATCGTGCAACTCTTCCCAACAGTGAGTTTGGCTGGGCAATTATTGGTTTCAGAGTAATCGCCGCTGATCGTGATGCTGGTGACTTTCACGGGCGTCGCGCCGGGATTGGTTAGCGTAACCACCTGCGGGGCGCTGCTGGTTCCCACCTTTTGCGCCGCGAAAGTAAGGCTGGTGGGCGTTAATCCGATGACCGGCTCGTTCAGCAGTACGGTTGCCGAACCTGTGTCACCTTCTGTTGTTCCGTTGCCCAGGGCCAGATCCAATCCGCCGTCGCCGTTGAAATCCGCGGCTACGATCCCGTATGGCAATGGGGCTGAGGTCAGCGTTACTCCGGGACCAAACGAGCCGTTGCCCAGTCCTGGAAATATGGTGACGAATCCGAAAGCACTTCCAGCATTCGCGATGGAGACCGCCAAATCGAGATTGCCGTCGTTGTTGAAGTCGCCGACGACCACTCCGTTCGCGTTGTTCAACGTGTCGTAAGGCACAGCCTTCTGAAAGGTTCCGTTGCCGTTTCCCAACAGAACCTCGATTCCGCCAAAAGCGCTATTCGTGGCCACCGCCAAGTCGATGATCCCGTTACCGCGGAAACTGCCGGCCGCAAGCGAGAAGGGTGCGCCTCCTCCCGCCGCGGCATAGTCCACTTTCGGAAGGAACGTGCCCGAGCCGTCGGCTTTGTTGATCAGAATCGAAACCGTGCCGCTGCTCCCGTTGGCAACCGCGATATCCGGCCAGCCATCGCCATTGAAATCGCCGACGGTGACACCATACGGGGAGCTTCCAGTTGGGTAGGTGGCAAAGGTGGGAAAAGCTCCGGCCCCATTGCCGAGAAGGACGGATATGGTGCTTTGTGATCCATTGGTGGCCACAATATCAAGATTGCCGTCTTTGTTGAAATCGCCCACCGCGAGGCCGACGCTGATGCCATTAATGGCGTATTCCGTGTAAGTGGGGAACGTCCCCGTACCTGAGTTGAGCAGGACGGTAATGCTTCCGCTACCATTGCCATTCGCAACCGCGATGTCGGGTTTGTGGTCGTTGTTGAAATCGCCGGCCACTACGGCGACAGGGCCAGTCGGCAGCGGGTAGGATACAAACGGCTTGAAGGTTCCATTGCCTTTGTTCATCAGGATGGAAATCTCATAGGGAAAGGCGTAGGTGATGGGAACAATCAGGTCCGGCTTACCGTTTCCGGTGAGGTCCGCAGCTGCGATTCCGCTGTAGGCTCCGGTGACGTTTTCTCCTCCCACACTGTAATCGGTACGGCCGGCGAACAGGTCTTTACCGTTGCTCAGCAATACCGAGATTGTAGCGACCGTCACACCGAAGGGGCTACCGCTGTCGGCAGTAACTAAATCGAGCTTGCCGTCGCCGTCGAAGTCGGCAACTCCCATGCCCCCGGGGCCAAAATTGGTGCCGAACGCGACTGCGGCTTTCAGCGTGCCTGAACCAGTGCCGGGTAAGATCGAAACCATGTCATAGGTTCCCCCATTACTGACGGCAACGTCGAGTTTGCCATCGCCGTTGAAGTCACCGAGCGCAACGTCATCCACTCCGGCCGGAACAGGATAGGCCTTCGCCGCCTTGAACGTTCCGTTGCCGTTCGAGAGCAGGACTACGACTTTGCCCTCGCTTTGGCATCCCGCAACAATATCTTTCCCCTTGTCATCGCGAAGCGCGCCGGCGGCAAGACTGATACAACTGGCGGCGATCGCAGTCGAGTTGTCTTTGTGCGGCTGAAAAGTTCCGTCGCCATTGCCGAGCAACACTGAGATCGTCTCACTATCTGCATTGGCCGTCGCCAGGTCCAGCTTGCCGTCTCCATTGAAGTCGGCGGTGATCACCATGCGCGGATCCCCTGCCGTTGCGTAGCTGACTGGCGGCTTGAATGTTCCGTCGCCGTTGCCGAGCATGATGTCAACGCCCGGTGTCGTAGATTGATTGTCGGAGACGGCAACGTCGAGTTTGCCGTCGCCGTTGAAATCGCCGACTGCAATGCTGCCGCCCTGGAAGCCCGCCGTGGTGGGGACGAATGGCTTGAAAGTGCCATCGCCGTTACCTAAGAACACGGCGACTTTGGCAGGGTCGAAGCCGTAGACGACCGTAATGTCGAGCTTGCCGTCGCCGTTAAAATCTCCGACCGCGATGCCGGTGACCCCTCCGCCCACCGGGTAGTCGACGTGAGTGGCAAATGTCCCGTCTCCTGTTCCGAGCAATACGGAGACGGTGTTCGCCGTGTCGTCATTGCCGGTAACCACGTCCATGTTGCCATCGCCGTTGAAATCGCCCACGGCCAGAACTGCTGGGCCTGTTCCCGTAACGAAATCGGCGCGGTTAAACATAAAGGTCTGCGCGGACGCTAGCGGCGTGTCCATGATGGCCAGCACAGTCAGGGCAATCAACGCCAGCATGGTGCTGGCCCGAAGAACTCTGGTAGCGAATGAATATTGCACGAAGTTGGTCATTGTCCTGCTCCTCTTATTCGATTTCTTTTCTCGTGCTGGCCGACCGCGAGCTGACTACTGTGCGACCGTTGCCTCATAGCCGTATACCGTTCCTGAGTTGTCGACATATTCGCCGACGATCACGCCGTTGTTGACGCCTTGCAACAAGCGTGCCGCATCCAGTCGCGCTGCGCTGTGAAAGAACCCGACCGATGGAAGTCATTCTCCTATCAACTGTTTCACGTTGACCCGAACAGGGTTCATACTAATCGTCGTTAGTCGTTCTTCTCTTCTCCAAACTTAGCTATCGCAGGGTTGTTTTCTCATTGGCCCGTCCCTCCTAATGCGATCGACTGCGGGCTTCCTAGCACACTATCCTTCAGGCTGATTGTGGCGCTTCGCGGGCCGGTCGCTTTCGGATCGAAGGTAAGGCTGATCGAGCACTGGGCACCCGGGGCCAGCGTTTTCGGTTTTAGTGGGCAAGTGGTGGTTTCGGCGAAATCAGTGGCGTCGGTTCCGCTGATCTTGGGCTGACCCGTAATGCTGATGGGCGTGCCACTCGGATTGCTGATGGTGATGGTTTGCGCACTGCTCCTGACTCCCACTGTCTCCTTGCCAAAGTTGAGCACGTTCGGGAAAACGGAGATGACGGGAAGATTGAGCAGAACGGAAACCGTGTTCCCCAGATAACTGGTTACCGCGAGATCGGCACCACCCTGGCCGCTGAGGTCACCGGCTGCGTCGGCGAAGGTATACGCGCCAAAGCGGTAATCCACGTGGGGCTGGAACGTGCCATCGCCATTGCCAAGCAAAATCGAAACGGTTCCCGGAGGGCAGGGATACTCGCTGCAATTGGAGTTAGTAACGGCGAGATCCAGATTTCCATCGGCATTAAAATCTGCAGTTGTCACCCAGAACGGCCCGACACCAACCGGGGCAACGAGTTGTGGTTGGAACGTGCCGTCTCCGTTACCGAGCAAGACCGAGACTGTATTGTCGGCGTCATTGGCCACGGCAAGATCGGCTTTGCCATCGTTATTGAAGTCTCCGACGACGACTTGTTCGGCACCATTGCCGGTGGGGTAAGCGACAGGAGCTTGAAATGTACCGTCGCCGTTGCCGAGCTCGACGTAGACGTTCGCGACGGTATCGGAAACTGACCCGGTGACCGCTAAATCGAGCGTGCCATTGCCCCTAAAGTCGCCCGGCGCCGCCAGGGAAACATACGCTGGGACGCCCGGGCCACCGATGAAAGGTTGAAACGTGCCGTTGCCGTTGCCCAGCAAAACCGCCTCGCTGGAACCCCCATAGAAATCAGTTGTAGCCAGGCCCAAGTTGCCACTGCCGGTGAAATCGCCCACCGCGATGCCTTCGGGATCTCCACCAGCGGCATACTGCTTCTGCGTCTGGAAGGTTCCATCACCGTTGCCCAGCAGCACCGAGATCGTACCTTCCCCTTGATTCGTCACCGCCAGATCCACTTTGCCATTACCGAAATTTGCGGCAACCGTCCCATAGGGCGCGTAGCCCACCGGATAATTCACCGCCGCGCTAAACTTTCCTCCTCCTTTATTGAGTAGGACCGCGACTGTGTTGTTTTCCGTCTCGCTCGCGAGATCAAACTTGCCGTCACCGTTAAAGTCAGCGATGGCAACCGTCCCCGGAAGCCCGACACCATAGTTCTCTGGAGTCTGGAAGGTTCCATTGCCTTCCCCCACCAGGACCGACACGGTGTTGGCGTTTGCGTTGGCGATGGCGACGTCGAGCTTGCCGTCGCCGTTCAGGTCGCCTACCTCCAAAGCGCTAGCACCCGCTCCCGCGCTGTAGTCGACGTGCTTTTTAAACTTGCCGTTTCCTTCTCCGAGGAGTATCGAAACCGTATTGTCGGCGGAATTGGCTACCGCCAAATCGAGCTTGCCGTCGCCGTTGAAATCCCCCACGGACACCCACGCCGGGCCGTTACCGGCTGCATAGTCCACGTGGTTTTGAAACGTGCCATCGCCATTCCCAAGAAGGACCGATACATTGTTGTTGGAACCGTTCGCCGTAACCAGGTCGAGCTTTCCGTCGCCCCTTAAGTCGGCGGTGGCGACAACGCCAGGCTCGTAGCCAGTTACATATTGAACTGCCGGCTTGAATGTGCCGTCCCCGTTGCCGAGGAGGACTGCCACCGTGTCGGAGAACTCGATCGATGTTGCCACATCAAGAATGCCGTCGCCGTTGAAGTCTCCGGACACCAAGTAAGCCGGACGAATCGGCGTCGGAGACTCCATTGGCGTCTTAAATGTTCCGTCCCCGTTGCCGAGCAGAACGACCACTTCGTTGGCGTCATAGGCGTCCACGGCCAAGTCCAGCTTCCCGTCGCCGTTGAAGTCCCCAACGATCACGTCATTGCAGGTCGAAACGCAAGAGTACTGCACCTGGGGCTGAAACGTGCCGTCGCCGTTTCCGAGCAGGATGGAAACAACCGCAGAGTAGTAGGCCGTGATTGCCAGGTCCAGGTTGCCATCACCATTAAAGTCGCCCACGGCAATCGCGTCAGCCCCGACCGCGAGGGGATAGTCGGTCTGCGACTGGAAGGTTCCGTCCGGGTTCGCGAGCAGTATGGAGACTGTGTCCGCGCTCGGATCCGCGCCCGGGGTCACAACCGCGAGGCTCTGCGGCCCGCCCTTCTGAAATGCGCCAATTGCGACCGCAACCGGATAGTCGTCGGTGGGCAGATCCATCCTGCCAAAGACGTATCTCTCCGGGGCAACGGATGCACCCGGCAGTCTTCGAGACCGCGCTACAGCCTGGTGCGGCGTCTGGGCTCGGCGTATGGGATTGCGCGAGGCCGGATCACGCGGTGCAGGATCGAGATGCGTGGCCGTAGATTCATTCGGCGTGTCGACTGTCGTAGCCTGCCCCCCGTGCTGGCGAACGTCCGCCAGTTTGCGCTGCAACGGAGTCGTGGGTAACGATTGCGGCGATGAGGCCCGGACCGTCTGCGCAAACGCGCCGGTCAATAGAAATATTGTGGAAATTAAAATCGCCCTCAGCTGTATCTGTAGTTTTCTCACGACATCCTCCCGAACTTTTTTGCGATCACGTTCTTCTGTGTTTCCTGGTGAACTGCGAAACAAACAAGTGCAAGGTGCCAAGCGCGATTTCACACAAACTAACGCGCTGTCCTCCCTGTACTACCCGCGAATGTTGTTGCAAGCGCGCAAAAAAGGCCAGTGACCGCTTCTGACAGGTTTTGACAAGTTCTGAATCGCCGCGAAGTCGATGAAACCCAAAGGGATATTTCAATTGGGAGAGTTTCAGATCGATGCACTCGCACGGACTTTGCGGCGGGAGCAGGAGATCGCCACGCTAACCGCCGGGCATTGGATGTGCTCTTGTATTCAGTGCAAACCCGGGCAGGTTTCTGACCCGCGACGAACTTTTGAGGAATGTCTGGCGTGAAACCTTCGTCGACGAAGGCAGCCTAGAGAAAACTCGAGCGAGGAAGCGTTCTGACTCGGGTCCGACCTAAGGCAGTTACCCGCTAATTGGACGCTTCGTCCCGTGCATCAGTCCACGGTTAGGCCGGGTGATACTGACGCACGCGTCAGCGACTCGATTCCGGCCATCCCGAGGTGCGGAATCCAATTTGAAATGAGGTGTTCGCTAATCCTGTAGATACGTCTTTAGGCTGGAAAAAGGAGTGTCAACACACACCGAAGCGGAATAGCCGTCTGCAACGCTTAGATCGGCCAGAAACCACTGCCTGCCAGCTTCGGCATCTCCTCGGATTTCCTCGATCGCAGGATGGAGATCGGGATGTGTGGTAACTGAAAAATCTGAGAGAGCAAAAGAGAGACCATCGCCGGTAGCCTTCAGGAAAGATTCCTTGCGGGTCCAGCACGCGAAGAAGGCAGGCAAGTGGAGCGCGTTCGGAAGAGCTTCGAGGGCGACTCGTTCGCGTTGGGAAAAAAACCTTTTGGCCAGCGCAGTCGTATCAACATCGTCTCGAATTCTCTCAATGTCGACACCGATTCGTTTGTTGCCGCCGATTGCGATGAGCGCGACACTAGCTGAGTGGGATACGTTGAACTGCAGTCCTCTTGGATTTTGCTTCGCAACGAGTTGCGGCTTGCCGTTAGCCGTATATTCGAAAAGAATCTCGTCCGCTTGAACACCAAGATAGCGAGCCAACAAGTTCCGCAACGAAGAGCGGCATCGGACGAATTGACTACGGTCTTTTTCGAAGTGAAAGAGGCCAGCGCGCAACCTCTCGTCCGGAGACAAGATGTCATCGGATTCGGCCGCTGCAGGTTGATCAAGGCCCACCTTCCATAGGTCAACCTGGCCGGTCGGAATGTCGACCTGCGAGGGAGAGTGCGACCACAGATCTGGGCGCCGCGTATAAATCGAGGTCATGATCGAGGATCTCTGCAAGCCGTCGCGACCACATCATTGTAACCGCAGGTCTGTTCGGCCCGTACGAAGTATTAACAGCCTACGGGGCTTCGAGAGCCATTCGCCCCGAGGATAGATTTAACAAATCGACTACATTATTTTGAATGAGCTGGATGCGTGGATTAACTGAATCAGAAGATGAGGCAGCAGGATGGTACAGAGAGAGCAGAAGCAAGGGTGGTTCTGAAGACTCGCCACCGGGACCCGACCAGGGTCTCACCCCGATGACGAATGTCACCTGTCTTCAACTGTGATTTCAGGATCGATTGTGCCATTCTATTAGGAATGCTAACTTTCAGCATTATCATTGCAGTCTACAACGATTGGAGGGCGCTCGGTGACTGTCTCGACTCAGTGACGGGACAGAAAGACGGACCGGATTTCGAAGTTATCGTAGTGGACGACGGCAGTTCTCAATCGGCTCCGGAGGCGATAGTCAAACGAGCACGGCGTCTTCCACTGACCCTCGTGACACAGTCACATGCAGGAATTTCCGCTGCCCGAAATCACGGCATTAGGGTCTCCAAGGGATCGATCCTCTTGTTCGTTGATGCGGACTGCCGATTGCAACCCGACTGCCTCGCAGCCCTCTCCGCCACAATCGTCGCGTCACCTCATCAAAACTATTTTCAACTGAGACTTGTCGGAGATTGCACACAACTGGTTGGCAAGACCGAACATCTGAGGCTGACCACACTGCAAAAGCAAATGCTCGAACCGGACGGACGCATACGATACCTGAATACTGCGGGATTCGCCATTCGTCGCGCAGTAGTGCCTGCCGAGAGTGGTTTGTTCGATGAGTCGGCCATTCGTGGCGAAGACACGCTCCTGCTCGCGCATCTCACCGAGCGTGCACAACTTCCCTTCTTCGTTCCTGGCGCTATCGTGCAACATGAAGTTTCTCTATCTTTGAGCAAGTGTTTGCGTAAGGATGTCCGGTCCGCATACGTGGAAGGTGCCACATACGCGCTGATCGCCGCGCGTGGGGTCAACATTCGAATGCGTCATCGCGAACGTTTGAAAATGCTCGTGTCGATGTGGCAGACTTCTCGGCTATCGTCGATCGGTAAATTTGCGTTCCTTTGCCTGATTCTCAGGCAATCGTCGAGTCGAACAACATCTCTTCTTTATCGATTGCTCCATTATCGTCCTGCGTCGCTGAGATCGAAAGCTGCTTCTGTAAAGGGAACTCTATGAAGGATTGCCGTCAGTTCTATATCGATGGGGAGTGGGTGAACCCAGCTCAAAATCACGACTTTGATGTCATCAATCCGGCTACCGAGGATCGCGTCGCAACGATATCTTTGGGAGATGCTGCAGATGTGAACAAGGCGGTGGCCGCCGCCAAACGTGCCTTCGGTTCTTATTCCGAGACGTCGGTTGAGATGCGCCTAGCACTCTTGCGGCGGATCGTTGAGATCTACCAGTCGAAGATGGACGAAATGGCTGCGACGATTTCGATGGAAATGGGCGCTCCGATAACCCTAGCTCGCAAGGCACAGGCTCCCGCCGGTCTCGCGCATTTTCTGGAAATCGTGAAGGTACTTGAACACTACCAATTCGAGGAAGCGAAGGGTTCGATGTTAATGCGGCAAGAGCCGGTCGGAGTTTGCGGTCTCATCACTCCCTGGAACTGGCCGATGAACCAAATTGCCTGCAAAGTAGCCCCTGCGCTTGGGGCGGGCTGCACGATGGTTTTGAAGCCTAGCGAAATCGCCCCTCTTTCCGCCTACCTTTTTGCCCAGATCCTTCACGAGGCGGGGGTACCGGCAGGTGTTTTCAACTTGGTGAACGGCGATGGGCCCACAGTGGGTTCCGCGATCTCGTCGCATCCGGACGTTGCGATGGTGTCGTTCACGGGATCGACGCGAGCCGGAATATCAGTCGCCGTCAACGCGGCAACGACCGTGAAGCGGGTCACGCAGGAACTGGGCGGGAAATCCGCCAACATCATTCTGGAAGACACTGACCTCGCGAGAGCGGTAGCACAAGGCGCCGATGCATGTTTCCGTAATAGTGGCCAGTCCTGTGACGCGCCAACCCGCATGTTAGTTCCAAGAAAGAGCATGAATGCCGCTGCGGAAGCTGCCCAGAAAGCGGCAGAGGCGACAATTGTGGGAGACCCGTCGGCCGCGGAAACGGCGCTTGGGCCGCTATCGAGTAAAGCGCAGTTCGAGAAAGTGCAGAGAATGATTCAGGAAGGAATCAAGGAAGGCGCGAAGGTAGTGGCTGGAGGGGTCGGGCGTCCCGATGGCTTGACGAAGGGATATTTCGTAAAGCCAACCGTTTTCTCGGACGTCCGGAACGACATGACAATCGCGCGCGAGGAAATATTCGGTCCCGTGCTCTCCATCATTCCGTACGAAGACGAAGATGATGCCGTTCGAATCGCTAACGACACGCCATATGGGCTTTCGGGCTATGTCACGTCGGATGATCTCGAACGAGCACGTCGGGTTGCCAAGGGGATTCGAGCGGGCAACGTTCACATCAATGGGGCGCGCCTAGATTTTGGAGGTTGTTTCGGAGGTTACAAGCAATCGGGCAACGGACGCGAATGGAGTGTTGCTGGACTTGAGGAATTCCTGGAACTAAAGGCGGTCTTTGGCTATACCGCAGCGAAGAAATGAGTTACCTTGGGTCACTTCCAATCACGATGAACTATCGCGATAATTGAAGCATCCATTGCGACGGCATTGTCCGTGTTTCAATGCTGCCTGCGGTTGACTGGATCACGGGTATGGGGTACGGCACTGGGTTCGTGAGCCATGAGTTAAGGCGAACTCGCCGTACGGCTTCAGGTCTCGAATGCTCAAGACTTCAATTCCTTCCCCTGTTTGTCCGCTACAGTCACTGAACTGGGTTACGCGGTGACGTCCGCGGGAAAGCGAGCTATCTAGTGACAGTCGGCAAAGAGTGGTCGAAAACTTGGACATTTTTCGAAGGCGAATGGCACGAAGGCAACGTCGGAATCATGGGTCCGAGAACTCATGCCGCATGGCTTTGTTCGATGGTATTCGACGGGGCCAGAGCGTTTGAAGGGGTTACGCCTGACCTCGATCTACATTGTGCGCGAGTCAACGATTCTGCAAAGAAGCTTTACTTGAAGCCCGTCGTTCCACCCGAGACCTGGATTCGACTGGCTCGCGAAGGGATCGCCAAATTCGAGAAGGATGCGGCACTTTATATCCGACCGATGTATTGGGCGGAAAAAGAAGGGCCTTGGGTGCAGAACCATGATCCCGAATCAACCCAATGGTGTCTCTGCATTTACGAAGCTCCGATGCGGACGCCCAAGGGATTTTCTGTCACTCTCTCTCCATTCCGCAGGCCAACTCTTGAGACGATGCCGGTGGACGCTAAGGCGGGATGCCTTTATCCCAACAACTCGCGGTCGCTTTTCGAGGCGCAGTCTAGGGGATTCGATAATGCCATCGTTTGTGACATGCTAGGCAATGTAGCAGAGCTCGCTACATCGAATATCTTTATGGCGAAGGATGGCGTGGTCTATACCCCCACCGCCAACGGCACATTTCTGGCCGGAATCACCCGTCAGCGAGTCATCGGGCTGTTACGAAAAGATGGCGTTACAGTGATCGAGAAGGTTCTTGGTTATCAGGACTTCGAAGGCGCGGATGAAATATTCGCCACGGGAAACTACTCGAAAGTCGTTCCTGTGACGAAAATCAGCGATCGGACGCTGGCATTTGGTCCGATTTATACCAGGGCTCGGGAACTTTATTGGGCGTTCGCTCATTCATGACCGGCCGCTCTGCAATTCGCGATAGCGCAAACCGAGGTCCAGCGTGAAGTACCAGTCAGCCACATCGACGATTGACACGCTGACGGCGATCTGGAAGCGCGTGCTCCAACTCTCCTTGGTCGAAGTGGACGACAACTTCTTCGACCTCGGCGGCGATTCTTCCCTCGCACTCGAACTCTTTAACGAAATTGCGCTCTCCTGTGGATGCGAATTGCCGCCGGTCACGATCTACCACGCTCCGACGATCGCGGCTCTCGCACAATTGATCGAGCATCCCACTGCCCCCCGCGTCCCGCCCATCGTTCAACTGAAAGACGGCTGCGAGCCACCCGTTTTTATCGCGCATGGTTTAGGGGGCAGTGTCATCGATTTTTATCAGGTCATAAAATCGATGGAAACACAAAGTGCTATATACGGATTACAAGCGAAAGGTATTGACGGCGTCGGCGAACCCCTAGATCGAATCGAAGATATGGCTCGTTTTTCCCTCGACGCTGTGCGTGATTTGCAACCACACGGCCCCTACTTCATGGTTGGCTTCTCTTTGGGCGGTTTGGTCATGCTGGAAATGGCTCAACAGCTGGTCGCCCAAGGAGAGAAGGTGGGATTACTGGCGATGCTCGACTCGTATCCGCACGTAAGTCGACTATCGGGAGGACAGCGCGCCCGTCTCTGGATCCGGCAAACATGGCGACGCATTGCACGTCGACTGCAGTGGCTCGGAGTAAAGCCCCCCTATGAAACCACTGTCGATGTTGCTCCGTCGCCGACTCTTCAACATTTCCGAGAATGTTCCTATCGGGCCTTGGAGCGTTATCAGCCGCGATTCTATCCAGGCAAAATACATTTTGTGCGGGCGGCCATCCCCACAGACTTCCCCGCCGATCCGGCGGCCGTCTGGTCTCCTCTGGCCAATGGGTTTCAGGTCGAAACGGTACCCGGCGATCATCTCGGAATCATGACGACGCACTTCCGCGAATTAGCGGATGTGATTTCTCATTGTTTGAGGGGCACGGAGTCCCTAGATAACAAACTCGATTCGCGAACCTAGTGGAGGCACGGGCACCCGTCGCCGCAGATTCCTAGCAGTGGACGATTTTGTCGCTCTTGATGCCGCGGGTGGCGTTGCGGGAATCGACCACCAATTTCGACTCGCTCACGATCTTTTTGTAGTCGTAGTCGGTGTGG
>JBEKPH010000050.1:0-36544 GCA_049520915.1 Terriglobales bacterium | reverse complement strand
GACACCGGAATCGGTCTCAACGCGGATCAAGTAGACCGTATCTTTGAACCGTTCTTTACGACCAAACCGCAGGGCATCGGGATGGGATTGTCGATCAGTCGCTCGATTGTTGAGTCCCACGGTGGTCGTTTGTGGGCTGAACCCGGCTCCCATGGCGCGATTTTCCAGATTACCTTACCTGCCAACCTAAGCGGCCAACCCGATATTCCTCGACCGCGCCTGTTGAGTTAGGGCCGCTGCCGCGCACTTTTCCGGGTCGCAGATCGTCGTCTACCATGGGCATAGCTTTCCGCCGAGCGGACGACCTTGCTTCGCCGTTTGCCAAGAACCCGTGGAACCTATGCAGTGCCGCGCACGGATGTCGAGAAATCCCTCCGATCCTCCCAAGCGGAGAGACAAGAAAGGGACAGTCGCTCGGGCGTATCGCCGCCTTAGTTCTTCTGGTGGTACTTCCCAACGGTCGAAGAATACGAAACTTGGCGCGGATGACTGAAGTTGTCTCAAACCTACAACTGCAAAACGATGAGACTTCAGATTTCAGTTTCCAGTTCGAACTCTATTCTGTTCCGCCCGTTGCCCTTTGCTTTGTAAAGAGCGGTATCTGCGCGAGCCACGAGCCCGTTCCACTCGGGAGGCTTGGTCCCGCGAAATCCTGCAATTCCAAAGCTAGCAGTTGCAGTGACGGTGTGTTTCCCTAAAGTAAACTTCGTGTTTTCAAATTGTTTGCGTATTCGTTCGACCGCAGTCTTCGCACCCTCCCGGTCGGCATGGGTCATCATAACGAGAAACTCCTCTCCACCCAATCGAGCACACATGTCCGACTGGCGTGTGTGCGCCGTCAGAATCTCCGCGAATGTCTTTAGCGCGGTGTCTCCTGCATCGTGCCCGTAGGTATCGTTGACCTTCTTGAAAAAATCCAAGTCAGCCATCACTGCCCAGAAAGGAAAGTTATGTCGAGCGGCTGCACTCAGTTGGCGAGACGCCCAAAGATCAATCGCACGGCGATTGGGTAAGCCTGTCAGGGCATCCGTCAACGCCATCTCTTCCAATAGACGGGTCTTCGCTTGAATTTGGCGATGAAGTTCGACGATCCTGCGGCCCACCTCGACACGTGCCACAAGCTCACCGGAATGAAACGGCTTCGTTAGGTAGTCATCGGCTCCGGCAGCCAATCCTTCCACCACCTGCTCTTTCTCGCTGTTGCCTGTAAGCAGAATGAGATGGCAATAACAGTCTGGGAAGTCACGCCGTATGTTCTTGCATAGTTCCAGACCTCCCATGTCCGGCATGTTCCAATCCGTAATAACCAGAGCAGGTTGGTATTTTACGAACAGATCGAGGGCTTCGCGGCCATTCTTCGCAAACACCACGGCGTACCGCTCTGCCGAGAGAGACTGCTCGACCAGCTTGCGATAGATCGCGGAATCATCGACCGCTAGAACCGTGAATGGCTGGGAAGAAGGGTTCATGTGTTCCTCAACAGCAGAGGGATGACAGCGAGGTCGTTCGCTTGTTCCTTGCTAGACTTGACAATTCTCTTGGGGCTCATTTATCGCGCCCATCGTGTGCAGCCAAGGCGTTCACGGCCGTACGTCGCAATATGTCCGCAACTTTGTCCACCGCCAAAGGCTTACTGAAGTAGTAGCCTTGAATCTCGTCACAATGATGCGCCCGCAGGAATAACATTTGCGCTTCGTCTTCGACACCTTCCGCAATCACCTTGAGATTCAAGCTTTTTGCCATGCTGATGATTGCGGATGTGATCGCCGCGTCATCAGGGTTTATGGCGACATCCCGTATAAACGCGCGGTCGATTTTCAGCTTGCTGACTCGAAACTGTCTCAGGTAGCTGAAGCTGGAATAGCCAGTTCCGAAGTCGTCAATCGCTAGGGTTACCCCAATGGCTTTTAATTCCCGAATAACGGAGAATGTCACGTCTGCATTAGCGAAGAGCAGGCTTTCGGTTAGCTCAAGTTCAAGATGTTGCGGAGCAAGACCAGTTTCGCGCAGCGTACTTCTGATGAGTTCGCAGAACCCGTCCTGACGAAACTGGATCGCAGATACATTTACCGCTACGGTCACCGCAGAGAGACCCTCATCTTGCCAAGCCCTCGCCTGAAGGCAAGCCGTTCTCAGCACCCACTTCCCAATCGAAACAATCAGACCGCTGTTTTCAGCAATTCGTATGAACCTGTCCGGTGGCACAAGGCCCAATTCCGGGTGTTGCCAGCGGAGGAGTGCTTCCAATCCGGTAATCCTTCCAGTCGCAATATCCATCTGCGGCTGGTACATCAGAAAAAGTTGTTCTCTGGCGAGCGCCGAACGCAAGCTGCTTTCTAAGGTCAAGCGCTCGACCGCCTGCGCGTTCATATTTTCGGTGAAGAAGCGAAAGTTGTTGCGACCGTTAGCCTTGGCGCTATACATGGCGATATCGGCATTCTTGATCAGGGTTTCGCCGTTTGTCCCGTGTTCCGGGAAAATGCTGATGCCGAGGCTGCACGTGATATTCAAAGCATGACCTTGAATGGAATATTCACCGATGATTGCATCCATGAGTCGCTCAGCGGCAACCGCTGCATCGTTAATGTCCTTGAGTCCCGTCAGTACAAGGAGAAACTCGTCGCCGCCTACTCGGGCTATGGTGTCCTGTTCACGTCCCCATGTCTTAAGTCGCCCTGCAACCTGTTGCAGAAGAAAGTCACCGGCCGCATGCCCAAGTGAATCATTGATGTTCTTGAAGCTGTCGAGATCGAGGAACAAAAGTGCAACTCTGTTCTTCTGCCGACGAGCGCTGGCAAGCGCCTGAGTCAATCGATCCTGAACAAGCCTGCGATTGGGCAGTTCTGTAAGAGCATCGGGTTAGGCTAGATGTTGTATTCGTTCTTCAGCATTCTTGCGATCATCGATGTCCACGGTGATACCGGACATTCGGGTTACGTGCCCGGCGTCGTCATAGAAGGCCTGCCCGCTGGACATGCGCCAGTGCACGCTATTGTCGGGCCGAACAACGCGGAACTCGACGGCGTAGTCTCGTTTTTCCTGAATTGCTCGGTCACTCTTCGCCTGCATCATTTCCCAATCGTCCGGTTGTACAACGCCCTTCAAGGCTTGATAGCTTGCCTGAGTGTCCGGGGGCACGCCCAACAGAGCTTTGCACGTGTCTGACCAGACGTGCTCGTCCTTAGCGACATCCAAATCCCAGAAACCGATCTTCGCCGCTTTCATCGCCATGCTCATGCGTTCTTCGCTCCGACGCAAATCGGATTGGGCTTGTTCCCGCGCCATCGCCTCCAATCGAAGGCTCTGTTGCGCCTGCCGCCGCTCGATCATCTCGGCGGCCAGTTGCTCATTTGCCGCAGTGAGCTCGCGTGTGCGCTGTATTTCTCGCTCAGACACTGAACGATACCGCCCTTCGCTTTCTACCAGCGCCTCCAGCGCTCGCCTTTTAGCGGTAACATCCCGAGCGATTCCCGAGACCCCGACGATTTTTCCGGTCTCGCCTTTGATCAGAGAAAGCGACACGGACACATCGATGATCTTGCCATTCTTCGTGAGGCGTTGCGTGTCAAACCGCTCTATGACTTCTCCAGCCTTGATCTTCTGGACCACAACATCAAGCTCCAAGCGTCTTTCTGGCGGAACACAAAACGAAATGTGATGACCTAATGCTTCGGCAGCAGAGTAGCCATAAGTTCGCTCCGCTCCGGCATTCCAGCTCGTTACGGTGCCGTCCAGTGCCACACTATTGATGGCATCGTCAGAGTTTTCGACGACGGCTGCCAATCGCAGACGTTCTTGCTGCGCCGCTATGTCCCGACGACGAATGATGAAGCTGATGCAGAACCCGAGACCACCAGCAAAGAAGACCGTGAGGATGTGAGATGTCACGAGGGATAGTCGAGGAAAACATGACTGCTTCGTGATCTCGTAGACTGCCGTTACACACAACGCCGTGAGACCGACCCGCAAAGCCCTAAGAATTGGAGACAGTCTAGACATGAAACGGCTTGGTCACCACAGGGCAGTTGAAAGCTTGGAAGGTGGCGTGTTTCATCTTTGCATCCGGCGAAGCCCGAACTGCCCGATGGCCGCCAAGAGGGCAATGAGGACAGTGAACGCGATGCCTAATTTCAGCCCTATGCGTTTGGTTTTCAATGCGAACTCCTTGGTTACTGCTCTTACGGGCTGGGCTAAAGTGTGGAGAGAAGAGTCACTTAAGACGGCCGCGAGAGCCCTTGCAATGGTTGTCCAGCGAAGTGCTCAAGAAAAGGCATACTGCTTCGACGTAAATCAACGCAAGTGAGCCGAGGAGGTATGCGCCTTCGCTCAGACGATGCATCTAGACAACCAAACTCGTTTCCTAACTAACTTATTGACGTGAATCCCTTTGTGGAGTTGGGCTGAATCGTGGTTTAAGCCTTGTTGTCCTCTGGTAGACACGTTTCCAGTTTATGGACAGGCTGAATTACTGTTGTGGCAAGCACAAATTGAGGGCTTTGCCTTGGGCAAGGATCACCCCTGAAGTGTCGGCGGGCAGGTGCCGCTTGCTGGTCATTGCGGCGCAGTGAATGCCGATCAGCAGGAGTTCGATAAGCGAATGCTTGACTGGTTTCGTTCGCATGACCGCCAATACCCACTTTTTCATGGGTGGTCAGAAAGGGGTCCTGCAATCGCCCCCGCAAGTCGTTGAACAATAAACACCGGAACCAACAGTTTGGGGTGGTCAGCCGAGTAAAGGTTCCGCACCAGTCATGCGGCGTCCGAGCTCTTGAAGCCCGCGATCCTCGGCTGATGCGGTGCTTTCCCGTGAGCACGCGGATCAATAACGTAGCGAACGACGACGAGGAATGCTCGCGACCTGTGCAGCTTGCCGAGATTCAGGGTTACACCAGTCATAGTCGCCACAGGACTCTGCCATAATGATTCTGTTCGCATGCAGACTATATTTTCCACACCCGAGCCTCTCGCCGATTGGCGGTATCGCGCAGAGCCAAAGCGTGGAGTGGAACTCGGGCGCGTTGCCTCTCTGTTGACACTACCCGTTCTACTTATCGCCGCAGGACTCTACTTCCCGTACGAACTAGGGTGGGGTCTCGTTCAAGCAAGGAAGAGACGCAGGTTCCACGAGAAAATGAAAACTCTTGGGCGAGTCATGGAGTGGTCGGATTTCATTCAGGCAATGGAGGAGACTCGCGGTACTGCGATTGTCGAGCGGTATTCTTTTGTGGGGCCTGGTGAGTTGTGGTGGACTGCCGAAAATATTTATGAGGTGTGCCCTTACTCGCCCGTGGACTGGGAAGCCTTGTGCGACAAGTCGTTTCTTCCTTTCGCAGAGTGGTGCCGCGAGCGATACTCCAGCCCCGAGGTTGGTCGAGCACTTTTAGTGGGTCCGAGTCCAACGAGAGAGGCTAGGTCTTTGCGTACTCGATTCGAGTGTGGTGACCTAATACCCAGCGCAAGATGGATTGAAGTTGTTCCTCCAGAGGTCATCCGTAAGAAAAGGTAGTTGGCGAAACATCGCGATAACGCTCATTGACATTGACATGCTGTCACGAGGAAGCACTGCGGTTGTCGCCCATGTGGTTCCTCTAACGCTCCCGATTCAGGATCGGCTATTCTCTAGCACGATGACCAACGACGAACGGATGCAGCGAGAGTCAAGCCTGATCGCTACGATTAGGAAGAATCTTCCCGACTTCGCGAAAGCGTGCGCGGATGAAGCAGAACTGGTGTTGCTTCACCAAGACGCCTTTGCCGCCGATTACCAAGACGATGAATACACTCTCCTCGGCATGGCGATCAACTACGCAGGTCTCCGCGGGAAAGAAGTGCGTGTGATCGGGAAGAATCGACAAACGCTCGTAGAAGAAGACACAATCCAGTAAACGCAATCGTCCCGCTTGTACGCAGTTCCATATTGAAGGTTGTGGCACCGTGATGCTCGCAACTAAGATTCTAGTCGTGACAAACGCCGCCCCGGACCGACCAAGGATCGACGAATTCTTGCCGATCAGCGATGTCAGTGCCAGCTATGAAATCCCCATCAATGCCCCGCCTTCGGTCGTGTATCAACGCCTGCTGGTCTCCGATTTCAACGATGCGTGGGTCGTGCGGCTTCTGATGACGCTCAGAAGCGGAGGGAGACCACCCCGAAATCGCGCACCGGGCGACCTACGTCAGCGGTTCCAAGGTACGGGCTTTGTTATCTTGGCAGAAGTTCCGAACGAGGAGCTTGTCATCGGCGTAGCAGGGCGATTCTGGCGTCCCGATGGCGGGCGTTGCCTCGACCTTACTGCGGGTGATTTTGGCGAGTTAGCTCGCGCCGGATACGCAAAGGTAGCGTGGAATTTCAGGCTCAGAACGGAGTCGCCTAAGTGTACGGTGCTTTCGACGGAGACGAGGATTAAGTGCTTCGGTCGGGCAGCATTGTGGAAGTTTCGCTTCTACTGGAGTCTCGTCGGTCCTTTCTCTGGGCTGATGCGCAAGGCGATTCTCAAGCAGGTGAAGACCGAAGCAGAGTCAATTCTCACAGAGGCTCCTTGAAGATCGCCAAGTACAGGAAGAGCAGCAGTGCCAATCCGCTGAGCACGCTTCGCACGGCGTGCAATTTGCCCCAGCGTGCGAGCTGACGCTCTGCTTCGACTGACCGCCGATCCAGTGTCGGGCTGAGCAACGGCTTATTGGTGGGCAGGATCACGATCAGAGTGAATGGGATAACAGCGCCGAGCACGATCCCGCCAACGAGCCACCAGAATGTAGCCCCAGCGAGCCATGCTGCGACGGAGGATAGCAGACCCAAGGCTGCGCAAGTTGCCTGCATGATAGTGGCTCGGCGGTAGCTGGGCGCGAACTCCGTCGCGGCTATCTCGACGCCGCATTCCATTCTAGCTGGATGCTCCACAAGGTTAATGTAGACGGCGGCTCCCGTAAACAGGCTGCACGACAGGACTGCGACGAATTCGCAATCTCGCGCATCGCCTCTATCCGCATCGCCTCTATCTAAGTGGTACTGCCATAGCGTGCCTCGCTGTCACAGGCACAAAAGGTTCGAGCAACGATTTGAACTGAGGACTCAAGCGCAGCGCATCACTCTCCCGCTCAAGTATTTTGCAAGGACGACTAGCCGTCTTCAGCGTGTAGCGGAGATAAGACAGCCGCATGAGCCAGAGGGCATGGCTGAGGTCTTCCTCACTGCGCATGCGAGATGTGATCCAACCTGAGTTCGGAACCCAGTGATGCTCCTCAGCAAGACTATCTGCCAACAGCGCATCGCGAACTGAGCGGGGGAACGGAATATCAACGATCCCATTCGTATGGACGTGCCCAACCTCCGCGTCTCCGAACCGGAATTCCCGCCCTCCAAAACGATGTGGATGCACCGATACGTCCGGCCATGCGGAGACCACATCCTCAAGCTTCTTCAAGTAATTCATCCACACACTCCATTGCTTGCTGCTTTCGATGCCGGAAAACTACTGCTCGATTCAGCGACGGCAAGTCGGCTGCTGATCCAAGCTAAAATGAGGTTCGATTATCTGGTGAGGTGAAATTCAATATGCAGCAGGCTTTCGGACTAGATATTCCGCAAACGCTGGAAGACATTTGTGATCCGACACGATTGGCTCTGGTCGTGTACGACATGCAAATCGGAATCGTGAAGCAAATCGAAAATGGGCAGGAGATCACGGACAAAGTCCTTCTGGTTCTCGATGCGGCACGCAAAGCCGGAGTTCGCGTCTTTTTCACGCGCCATATGTCATTGCCGAAGGAACTGATGGGGGTATCTCAGTTCCGCATGGCGATGGCTTGGCAACGGGTGAAATCGCCAAACGAGGTCAAGCCTTGGTTCTTGCGGGACGCACCAGGATTCCATCTGATCACGGAGATAAATCCACTGCCAAGCGAAGCCATCTTCGACAAGATCACCATGTCGGCGTTCGAAGGTACGCCGCTTAACATGGCGTTGCGGGATTGCGGCGTCGATGCCTTTGCCATTGTCGGCATCGCCATGGAAATCGGCATTGAACCAACGGTGCGGCAGGGCTCTGATCTCGGGTACATTCCAGTGGTTATTAAAGACGCCTGCGGTTTCGGTCATCGCGAGGCGGCAGAGCGTTCAAATGCGAGCCTCGAATTCTCGGGCGATGCGTTCCTTACAAACGTCGAAACAATCTGCGCCCAGTTTCGGCGCATACAATCTCAACAGGCGGTGGGCAGGGAGTGATCGAATGTGCGCTCTGGCCATGGCTAATTGTCAGTGGTTGGTCGTATTGCTACTGGGAGCGCTGAGCGTCGGAATCTGTCGTCGGCGAGACGTGAGTCACGTTTCTCTCAGCCTCGGGTTGGGACATTAAGGGGTGCGATAATACTCACCCAAATGGTCTCGGTGCCGCAAATCGTGCTCCAGACACCGTTCAGCGAATTCGCAGGGTGCAAGCGATCACAATCGGATGGATGAGTGTGGAGGCTGTGGTTCCCTCTTCGCAGCTTGGCGGGCGCGGAGTCCCGCATTGCTCGCCTTTGGGGGAGACAGTGCCATCGAACTCTTCTCGGCGATGGTAGTGCTATGGAGATTTCGTACAACTGCACACGAGAACGCGGAAAGGCGAGCAGCCCGTATCGCAGGAACCTTGTTGTTCGCGCTGGCTGCCTATGTCGCAGTCCACTTCGGTCACGAGCCTGCTGGGCTATAGTGAACCCAAGCCGACAGTTCTTGGGATAGCCATTTTGGTTGCGGCCGCTATTTTTGAGGGATATAAAGGGAGGTCGGACGATCTGCGATCACAGAGGATACTGCTTCGTCGAAGCGCTTCGTGTACTCGTCGACAATACGGCTCACTTCCGGCTGATTGTTGCTGGCTGGAATGTCTAAACGATAGTAGCCGATACCGATAGGTTCCTTCACACGCAACTCCTTTGACGCCAGATTTATGGTATCCGCATTCTGTCAGCCGTGTCAATCCTCTAAATAACTCGCGCTCTTTGAAGCAGTTCCATAGACTGAAAGACGCAGTCGTTAATCGCATCCAAGAAATTACCGATCTTCGCGTCCGGAATCGCCCCCGCTTCTTCGGCTGCATCGCGAAGTGGGCAAGCGGGGTCGGTCGACGAAATATTGAGCACGCCGAACACGTGCTCAGGGATCTTTGGGCTGCGCAGCGGCAGACACATCAGGACATTGTGCGGGTCCTCCCCTTCCAGCCTATAATAGTGGTTCGGAACCTTTCGATTCTGATTCTTCACTTCGCTGTGAAGGTACAGGCGACCTTCGTTTCCCTTGAAAGCCCTTCCGGCGATGCCCACACCGTAGTCAAATTGAACGTTGGACTTATCCAGCGCAGTCGCCCCTTTCATGCTTACGGATGCGGCACTGACGCATACTAGCTTCCTCCGCTCTTCGTCAAACAACATGCAAATGACTTCGACAGAGTCGGACCAGTTAGGAAGAAGTTCCCTCAGAGTCGTTCGCCCCAGTTCATTGGCGATGGCCAAGAGGAATGGTGCTTTGGAAGAATCCCGGCTGGCTTTCAATAAAAGATTCTTCAGTTGATGCACTTTCGGATCCGAGGTTCCTGAATGTGTTAAGTGCCATCCATACCGTCGTCCGTACCGTAAAACCCTTTCCGGGAGCGGTATGCGAAGCGATTTTGTTCCCCTTCTACCCCGACGTCGGACTCTTGGGATCCTAAGTAAGCGTGCGTCTTTCGCAAGCGTATTCGAGCCAAAGCGATGGCAAACGATACCGAGAATCGGTAGGCAAAAATCCCAGCGAGGCTTTTGCTTTCGCAGAGCGTGAAACTCAAGTTCCGATGAACCATGCGCTCGGAATCGAGATCGTCGGCGAAGACCAGCGGACCGCAGCGACCTTGGCCGAAGCTTGTCGGGAGTTCCTCGCGGACCTTCATGTGAGTCCTCGATCTAAGTGGCCTTATGCTCGTAGGGTTGAGACTCTTCAGCAATCACAGTCCTCCGTCAGTGTTTACATTGCGCCGCCTGAGGTGGGATTTTCGGTGAGACTATGCCGACGTTCCAGCCCCATGGGAGGTCTCCGCTCGCTCGGCGCCGGCAAACGACCTGCTCATTGAGTTCGTACATGCCAGGCATAAGATTTTTCAACGGGTGCGGAGCATCCGTGATTCCCATGTAAGCGGCTGTAGACCCGAACGCCGGCCAGTCAGGTTCTTTCGTGGTCCTAGGCCGGCCCGTATGTGCAAATGAACTCCAATAGCCGATCATCGCGTCGGAAAGCTTAGCCTCTTCGGGCGTGGCTGGAATTTTTGGCCAAAGTGGCGGCGTGCCGTCAAACGTGCCAAAGACGTAGGGCAATTCGCTGGCATGGAATGCGTGAAGGCCAGCGGCTTCTTCTGATGGGTATCCATGGTCAAAGAGGTAGAGGAAAGCGGGCTGCCCCAGTGCGGTCTGCTTTCTAACGAGTCGCTCCGCAGTCCAGCCGTAAAGCGCGTCTCGGGTCGTCGCCCATACACTCTCCTGCAGGTTGGCGCTGGGGTAGAGCCGCAGAAATTCATCAGACAGATCGAGATACCGTTCGCGAATCTTGGCTTCGTATTCGGAGGCGGTAGCTGGAGGAGGAGGCGCGAGGATTCTTAACGAGCGGATCTCGCCGCTGTTGAAACCAGCGAGGAGCGGCACAGGCGCTTGTTCGCCTCGGTCGAAGACGTCGACAAGTTGGCGGAGGAGTACGTGCCCGTCAATCGTTGGCCATGGAGCGTACCCAGTTGCCGGCGCGGCTTCAGCCAGCGTCTTTGCGTCCATCGCGCGCAAAGCTGCAAGGTTCGCGGCGTGAAGGGCGGCAGCAAGTTTCGTTCCGCTTTCCTCGGCAGATGGCGATCCGAACTTGCGTTCCTTCAATTCAGGCATGGAGATCATGTAGGCGCTTTCCGCGATTCCCTTCGAAAACAAGCCTCGAGCGGCAGGCGCTGCCATTAGGTACATCACGCTTAACGCTCCGGCGGATTCACCGGCTATCGTCACGTTGGAATGATCACCGCCGAATGCGAAGATGTTGTGCTGAACCCAGCGCAGGGCTTCGATCTGATCCAGAAGGCCGTAGTTGCCCGATACCCCATCTGGCGATTCGGCGCTAAGCTCTGGATGGGCAAGCCAGCCGAGAACGCCCAAGCGATAGTTGATGGAAACGACGACGATGCCTTGCTCAGCGAGCCGTGTGCCGTCATAGAATGGCTCCCTGCTTGCCCCTCCAACCAAGGCGCCGCCGTATATCCAGAAGAAAACTGGCGCGTTGCGCGCATCGAGCGGAGCCCAGATATTCAGCGTCAGGCAATCCTCACTCATCGGCATCGGATCGCGAGTGTAGATGTTCGAGAGTTGCGGTTTGGGTTGCAAACATGCTGGACCGAACTCAGTCGCTTTCCTAACGCCTTTCCAGCCAGGCATGGGACTGGGCGGTCTCCATCGTGCCGAGCCGACGGGAGGTAATACGTAGGGGATGCCCTTGAAGACACGCAGTTTGCCTTCGATCAGGCCTTGTACTTCGCCGGCAGGGGCGTGAACGAGCGAGCTGGGTTCTACGTGAGTTACAACCGGCTTGGTTGTGTTCCCCTGGGCGCAATATAAAGGTGTCGTAGCCAGACAACCGACCACGGCGATCCACATGATCAAGTAACGATGCAGCCTCATACGGTAACTCCCACTACATTGTTCTCGCGCGAAAGTACGCGCGCGAGCCTTAAGAACAGCAAAATAGCCACGACATAAAAGGGCGCGAGTGTGTACAGGGCGATCTGTAATGAGTTATGGGGGTGAGCTGCATGGAAAAAGTCGCTGGCTGCGCCCACATAAGTGGGGCCCAGGCCGAGACCGATGAAATTCATGACGAGCAAGAGCAACGCGCCTGACATGACACGCTGGTCCGGCCGTACCTCCTCCTGGACAAGCGTCACCATTGATGAGAGATAGAAATAGTTAAGAAAAAGCGTGCCCACAAGGAAGAGCAGGGCAAGATGCCACGAGGGCGCCCAGACAAAAAGCAGGTAGAAGGGGATAGCCAGAGCGAGCGAAATAGCGGGCAGGAGCGCATAGGCTTGTTTCGAGGTTCGCGCGAAGCGATCTATCAACCGGCCGGAGACGAACATAGAACCGCCCACTCCGATCAGAACAACCAAGGCGTAATAGACGGCGATTTGTTTGAGCAGCATCCCCTTCTCGCGCATAAGAAAGAGGACTACGAAGTTGAACAGACCGTAGGTGATGAACTGCGTGGCGCCTGCCGCGAAAGCGGCGAGTCTGAGAGAAGGCCGCGCAAAGAACATGGCGAGAGTCCGCCAGAACCCAGTGTCGCTCGCGGACACTCGACTGGCGATGTGATCCAAACCGCCGCGGTGCGGTTCGCGCACGAAGAGGAGGACTGCGATCGATGCAAACAGACCGATGCTACCGAGAAAAAGAAATGCAGAACGCCAACTGAAAGCAGCGGCGATGGAAGCGCCGAAAGCGATCCCGAGGGTTGCGCCGAACGCTGGGCCGAGATTGTAAAGACCAAGCGCTGTTCCGCGGCGCCCGGGCGGGAAGTAATCAGAAATAATCGAGTAGGAGGGCGGAACGCCGCCAGCTTCGCCGAAGCCTACCGCCATATACGCGACGACAAGCTGCGGATACGTTGCCACTAGGCCGCAACACATCGTCGCTGCGCTCCAGATTGCGCACGCCGCAGCCAGCACCTTCGACCTGTTGGTCTTGTCGGCTACCCAACCAACAGGTATAGAGATAAAGCAGTAGAAGAGCGCGAAGTAGAGGCCGCTGACTAACCCTAATTTGCCGTCTGAGACGTGCAGGCTATCCTGGATCGGCTTTGCAAGGATTGCCGGCAGCTGTCTCGACAGGAAGTTCAAGACGTAGACAAACCACAACATGCCGAGGGCAACCCATGCACGTCGTCCGGCTATTGCAGCCTCAGACTTCGATGGCAGATCGACCTGGGCAACCTCCGCCCGCCCTTCCTGTTGGCGGTGGCCCCTCAAGCTAGCGTTCCGCCGAGGGACCGCTGGCTTTGCCGTCCGCGTTATAAGCGATCACCCGGTATTTGGTCGCGAACAAACTTGCAATCGAACTCTTCGCGGCATCTTCATCCACCCAGGGAGTGTCGGCGTCTGAGGCGCATCGGTCGCAGACTGTAATCCATTGGGCTAAGTCTCCGCTCCGGCGCTGAACGCTATAGACGACCGCCCCAGCCGAACCATGCCATCCCAGTAATCCGATGCCCTTAAAGGTGATGACTGGCGGAATAGGCACGGGATGCGGAGGTACGGTTGAACCTGCCATGACAAAGGCGTGCGTGCGCAGAAGTTCGGCACGCGCTTGCATGTCTTCGGCGGATTCCACAAGGGTTTTGACCCCGCCATAAAATAAAGACCACCATTGCCCCGTCTCGCCCCATTTTGCGTAGGAGGTGCTGTTGGAAGGTGCGGAAATGAGTTGCCAGCCGAACTTATCTGCGTGCGCTTGAAGAGCCCAGTAGCCGTCGCCCGAGATCTTCGGATCAGACTCCAGAGCACTCAACACCTTCCGGAAATCTTCGCGCGCCGGCCAGTCGGTCACATCCCAGCCGTATTCGCAGGCGATATATGCCTTGCCTTTTGCTATCACCATCCCAGCGTGCTTGGAAAAGGTTTCGGCCGTGGTCTTCTGTCCGCCTCCAAAAAGTGCATCCCAGTGCGGATAATATTCCGCCGTCACGATGTCAGTCGTTGTTGCATCGAGCGCTTTCGGATCGAAAAGAAATAAGCCGCTGTTGTCTTCATACAAATGTTTCTTGTCGATGGACTTGATAAAGCTTCCGATCGTGTCGATCCAGTGAACGTAAGGATCTAAGTTGCCGGACGACGCCACAAAGATGCCGCACACGTTGCAGTTCTCCCAAGCCATGATGGTGGGATCGTCCTTATAGGCAATACCGGTGTAAACATTCTTGTGTTCCAGCAGTGCGCGGATGTGCTCTTCGAATTCGGCGACGACCTCGGGGTCGGTGAAGAACTGTCTGAAGTCTTGCTTGCCCTTCCAGGATAGATACTCTCCTTCGCCAGCCATCACGCAATTCGAACAATCGCCTACCAAGGTGATGATGAGACGAATCCCCCGCTCGTGCGCCGCCTTGATGGCGTAGTCGACGACCTTGAAAGCTTCAGGATTGAACACTCCAGCTTTAGGTTCGAGGCAGAGATCACATCCCACGCTATCGCCCATGGTTTGCGAACGTACGACGCGCGCTCCCATCATCTTCGCGGTGTCGAGGGCGTCGTCGACTTCGAGGTGGGAAGGGTATCGAGGTCCGAGAGAATCGTCGGGACCATACGCTTCAATTCCGAGCCACTCGATATTTGGGCCGCTATAGCGGAAGTCTGCACCTCCGAGTGTCAGCCTAGTTCCGTTGCGCTGCACGAATTCGTCGTTATGTGTGGTTTGTGCCGCGCCTTGACCGCTGATTGCCGCCAACATCATCGCCGCAAACACCGCGGCGAATAGGTAGCTCCGCACCCGAACTTTGTTCATAGCGTCCTCCGGTTTCAGAATGCAAACCTCAACGCTAACTGAATCACCCTGGGATTGGTACTCATCGCCGTGATCTTGCCAAAGGCTGAGGGCGTCGTTGTGTAGGTGTTGTCTGGGCCGGCAAAGTTCGGGTGGTTCAGTGCATTGAAGAAGTCAGCCCGGAACTGAACGTTGCCACCTTCCCTCGGCCAACCAACCTTCTGGCTCTTGGCGAGCGACAGATCGACGACGGCCTCGTCAGGTTCTCGCAAGATGCCGTTGGGAGTGTTCCCAAAATCCGTGGCAACACCGTCGGCACCGATCACGGTTGGGGCCTGGAAGCAAGCGGTGTTGATGTAATTGTTTACTCTTTGACTGATCGATCCCCTGGTCGACACATTGGTCGCGTTGCAACCCGGCTTGTAGCTCGCGCGGTCGGACGTAATGCCATAGGCGTTGTAGATGTTGTTGTAAAGAATGCTGCTCTGCTGGCCGTCCTGCACGACAGTTGCGGTGGCAATGCTCCATCCACCCAGCGCGCTTCCCAGCAAGCCATGAGATTTCACAGGATTGGGCAGAGCATAATACGCGGATAGTACAAACCGCTGCGGCCGAACATTGTAATCCGGTCCGTATCCGGGGTTGTGCGTGCGGAGATTGGTCTGTTCGCCGATCGGTCCGAATTCGTTCGACCCCGTGGTAAAACCCGGCACCGGGCTCAGTAACCGCATCCACGTGTAGGCGGCCTGGTACTGGAAACCGTGTCTGAATTTCTGCGTGAGTGATGCTTGCAGCGAGTTGTACCAAGCCTGGCCGTCGGTCGCAAAGTAATACATCGTGTTCGCTGTCCACCCGATATAAGGCGCGCGCAGAGGAATGTTCGCAACAGTGTTGGTGGTCTGGCCGCGAATCGGGTCTGTGGGAGAGGCCAAAGCCGCCTGGTTGATCGACCGGCCCAGAATTGTATGCAGGTCGCGTGCTCCGGCGTACGCGACGTCTAAAATGGCTCCGCCCGGCAGTCTGGTTTGCACGCCAAGACTGTAGTGATAGGTCGTCGGCGGACGCCAATTCATTGCCAGCGCCGCCAGTGTGAATTCTGTCGAAGGGGAGTAAGGCGTAAATACAGGGAAGGAGGGAGCCGCCGGGAAGGGTTTGGCATCGGTTGATGCCCCGTTATACGTTCCAGTCAGGACGCTCCATAGACCGGTGGGAGCTTCCGCAGCCAGCAACAGATTCATCTGGCCCTCGGTCGTCGTGTGATAAGTGCCGATACCTCCGCGAAGAACAACCCGATCTGAGCCGGGCAGCAGCCAGGCAAACCCAAAACGCGGATTCCAGGTATTTTGACCGTCGCCATTGAACCCGAATTTGTTATTTCCCCGAATCACGCCGGCCGGGGGAGTGGGGCCGTTGTAATTGGAATTCACCAGATAACCGTCGAAACTACCCGTCGAAGGTGGATTCGGATTGATCTTGGAAATGTCCACATTGCCCCCGCCATTGGCCGACCCGAGGTCGCCGATGCGCTCGTAGCGCAGGCCAAGGTTGAGCGTCAGGCGACTCGTTATTCTGTAATTGTCTTGAACGAAGGCGTTCGCATCCTTATAACGCCAGTCGCGCTGTAGGTTTCCGATTCCCTCGTACGTCTCGTAAATATTGCTGTAACCGAACGAAAAACTTTGCCCCAGTAGAAAATCCGCCCAAGTCAGCGGAAGTACGTAGGCCTCGAAGTCAAACTTCGACATATTGTCTCTGCCGGCGGTGAAGCCCCCGCCAAATGTGAGCTGATGTTTTCCCTTCACCCATGACAACGTGTCGGCAAATTGGTACTCATTCTGCAAGAACGTCAACGCTGAAGTCGTGCCCGTTTGGAAGCCATCGTCGACGATCCAGAGATTCGGATAGGCGTTATCTTGTGCCGGAACATTCATGCCCAGGCTTGAGAACGTAAACGCATTGCCGTAGCTCTGGTTCGAGGTCGATCGATGAAATCCGACCACGAATTGGTTCACCAGGCTGGCGTTCACGGCGTAGGTGTCTGTGATGGAGGCCACATCGAAGCGCTCTGGCTGAAACAACGGAAATCCTTCCGTCTGGTATAGCGTGGTCCACTCCACATTGCTGAGCGCGCCAAAATAGCGCACCCCGATCCTGTTCCGGTCCGACACGAGGTAGTCGCCGTTTACCATCCACTGATTTTCATGGAAAAAACCGGGCGAGCTTAGATATGCGTTGCCCTGCACCTCCAGCGGTTGGGAAGGGTCGATACTGGTGGGCGTCGGTATCACGTATTGCCCGTTGGGCAATTTAGCCTGAAACAGCGCCAAAGCTTGGGGAGCAATGTTGGAGCCATCGGAGAGGACTATATCGCCCGGGAAACAACTGAGGTAGCCGCAATCGCCACCGAAAACCGCTCCCAATCCCGCTGCCGACCGGTCGTTCGTTAGCGGAGGCAGATAGACAAATTTATGGTTTGAGAAGTCGGTGGAATTGAACTGCTTTGTTCCCTGAAAAGAACCAAAGAGCAGAAGCTTGTTCTTGATCACGGGACCGCCTGCAGTAAAACCGTATTGATTCTGCCGCAGAATTCCACGCGGCTCGCCCGAGCGATTGGCAAACCAGTCATTGGCGTTCAGATCTTCGTTGCGGAAATATTCGAACAGGGTGGCGTGAAAATCGTTGGTGCCCGCCTTCGTAATCACATCGACGTTGGCGCCGGCATTGCGGCCGGTGGTGGCATCATACAGTCCGGTCTGCACTTTGAATTCCTGGATGGCGTCGGGACTCGGCGCGGGAATTCCGGACGAGTAAATCCACGAACCCTGAATGTCGTTGATGGTGAGGCCGTTCATTTGAAAGTTGTTGTCCGTTGAAGTGGCTCCCTGGCTCATGATGCTTCCGCCGGCGGGATTCGCGTCCTGACTGCCGCCGCCTCTGCCGATCTGGCTTGCGTTGTTGGCCTCCTGGGAGACGCCTGGGTTCAAGCCGATGACCTGGGTAAAGTTACGCGCAACCAAGGGCAGGTTCTCAAGCATCTCGGCATCCGTCACCCGGCCCAATTCACTAGATTCGGTCTCCAAGTCCACGGTGGAAGCACTCACGGTGATCGTTTCCGTCGCCGCGCCAGGCTCCATGCGTATGTTGAGCACTGTGGTTTCCGCCACAATCACCTGCACGTCGGCCGAGGAGGCGACCTTAAATCCTTGTTTCGTCACTTCGAGCGTGTAATGGCCCGGTTGAAGCAGCGAAATAAGGTAGATTCCGTGATCATTGGATTGCGAGCTTCGCGTGGAGCCCGTCGCCAGATCCGTTACCTTGACCTGAGCGCCCACCAAGATCGCTGTGGTGGGATCCGTGATCGTACCGCTGATGGCGCCTGTTCCACTTGTCTGCGCGCGGAGCAGGCTGCAAGTAGAAAATAGAGCGCACGCGGTGAACATCAGGAAGGCACAGCGGTAGGGTGAAACACTTTTTTGGTGAGCCAGTTCGATCTGGTGGCGATGACGCATCGGTTTCCTCGTCTTGGAATTCGGGTTTGCATTCAACATGGAAGCAATCCTCACGTTATTAAGACAGTTGCGACCTATGAAGCCTCGACATTTCCATCCACACTGATGGCCTGTCCCGTAATGTTTCGCCCTGCCGCCGAACATAAAAAAAGACACATTAAAGCCACATCGTCCGCCGTCACCATGCGGCGTAACGAAATTTTCTTGAGATACTCCGCCCGCATCGTCGCTTCGTCCACGCCTTCCAGTTCTGCGCGAGCTCGAATCACGCCATCCATTCTTTGTCCCTCGACAATCCCTGGGAGAACCGCGTTCACCCGGATGTCGCTGGGCCCAAGTTCGATGGCTAGCGATTTGACGATCCCTACGATGGCCCATTTTGTTGCGACGTACGGAGTGCGCCATTGCACGCCCATGCGGCCGGCAATGGACGAAATGCAAACGATGTTGCCGCACTTGGACTGTCGTAGCATCGGTACCGCGTGGTGCAGACAGCGGTACTGGCCATTCAGATTTACGTCGATGGCTCGATTCCAGTCTGCTTCGGGAATGTCTTCCACTCCAGCTGTTGGTCCGGCGATGCCGGCACAGTTAATCAGGACATCGAGGCCGCCAAATTTCTCGCGCTGAATCTCGAATATCGCCGCAACCTGGTTTTCATCGGCGACATCGGCCTTGCTCGCCTGAGAGCAAGGGAGGGACTTCTGAAATGCAGCGAGGGCGGCAGCGTCGATATCGCAGATGTGGATCTTGGCGCCAGTTTCCGCGAAGGCGGATGCAATCGTGGCTCCTATACCGGAAGCGCCGGCCGTCACTAGGACTCGAAGTCCCGGGGGAGGGTAAAGTCGGTCTTTGAAAGTTGAACTGAAAGTCATGCTGATCCTAATTTCCGCTTGATCTCGTTCCGCTGACTGGTTGTGCAGAAGAAGCAGAGAAGCGGACGTTTTCCGCACCTTTGAGCTGCAGCATCTCCCTCACTTCGGAGGGTGTGGCGATTTCGAAGGAAAGTTCTTCCAGGATTCGGCGTATCCTCCGAACCTGTTCGGCATTGCTTTTCGCCTTAGCCCCGGGGCCCAGATAAAGGCTGTCTTCCAGACCCACACGCACGTTCGCGCCCATGATTGCCCCCACCGTAAGAAGAGACATTTGGTGGCGTCCCGCGCCCAGAATCGACAGTTGGTAGTTTTCCCGGCCGAACAGTCGATCTGCCGTTGATCGCATCACGAAGAGGTTTTCCGGATCGGGACCGAGGCCTCCGAGGATTCCAAAAATGGCCTGAATAAAAATGGGCGGCTTGATAATTTTGCGATCGATGAAGTAGGCAAGGTTATAAAGATGGCCGACGTCATAGCACTCCAGTTCGAAACGAGTGCCTTCTCCGGCAAGATGGCGCAGTATGTATTCAATATCGGCGAATGTATTCCTGAAAACGACGTCTTTGCTGCCTTCGACGTATTCTTTCTCCCAGTCATAGCGCCAGTCGGTGATTCGTTCAGCGACCGGATGAAAAGAAAAGTTCATCGATCCCATGTTCAGCGAACACATCTCGGGCTTAGACTGCAGGGCGTAAGCAAGCCGCTCTTCGATGTTCATCCGACTACTGCCGCCCGTCGTGATGTTGAGAATGGCGTCCGTGCGTTCTGCCAAAACGGGGCAAATCAGTTGAAAGTGGGCAGGATCCGCTGAAGGCTTGCCGTTCCTGGGGTCTCTGGCGTGGAGATGGAGTATCGCCGCCCCGGCCTGGGCGGCCTCAAGAGCACTCTCAACTATCTGCTGGGGATTGATCGGGAGATACTCCGACATAGTCGGCGTATGAACCGAACCGGTAATCGCGCAGCTAAGGATGATCTTGCGGTTCTTCTGTGCCATCGTCGGTCACGTTTTCACCGAGTGTCCGACAGATCATGGAGATCAAATGCCTGAGGCGACAGGTTCCGAGCGGACAACTTGATGTCAGTTTTTAACACCGCGTTAATAACAGGGTGATTTGGTAGGCAGACTACGGCAGTCCGGCCCCAGGAACATCGACATTCGTCATCCAAATCGCCGCGCGGTGGTTCGCGGACGCCTCGGCCTCATGGAAGGTGGGCGCGACGCACGCAAAGAGGGTTCGCCCGTCGGTTCCGCCGAGCATGCAGGCGAATACACCCAGCCCATCGGTTTTCAGTTCCTCAAGGATGCTGCCGCCCTCAGCGACGCGCAGCAACCGGCTATTTTTCGCATCGGCCACCCAGATGGCTCCTTCTGCATCGAGACAGATTCCATCGGGCGCAACCTCCACCTGTCTAAAAAGCTCCGCAAAGTCGGTCGATGTCGGCGATTCGCCGAAGGCTGCCCAAGTCCACCGCCTGCCCAGTGCGCCCGAGGAGAGTTCGAAAGCGGTAAGCCGATTCATCGTCGTTTCCGCGACAATGAACGTCCCGTTCGGCGTCAACGCCATTCCATTTGGAAAACCAAGTCCAACGGCTGCGACGGTAGCGCAGCCGTCTCGATCGACACAAATCAGGTTCGTAGTGGTGACGGGCGCGCCGCCCATCAGATCAAATCCGAAATTGCCCACCCAGGCTAGTCCTTCGCGATCGACAAGCATGTCGTTCAAATACCAAGGCGCAAGATCCGATAGGTCGGCATGCTCAACGAGAGAAGCATCGAATTCGCGACGCAATATTTTGCGGTCGCGCATCGAGACAATCAGCATTCTGCCGCCGGGCAGAAACCCAAGTCCCGAAGGTTGACCCGGCACGGCAGCGATAGTCTCGATCATGCCGTCCAGCGTGACGGCAAGGACTCGCCGCGTGTAAAAGTCCGAGAAGCACAACCTCCCATCGTGCCAGCGGGGGCACTCGGTAAGTGACATGCCGCTGATCAGGGTCTTGAACCTTGGCATAGTGGGTCTGCAAAAACTTGACCGTTAGTAATCCACCTGAAAATTCGGATTCTTCAGCTTGCACCCTAATTGCGAAAACGCGCTGGTGTGCTGCCTGTCCATCTGCGGAACGCGTGGCGAAAATTCGCGGCCTCGCTGAATCCGACCAGCTCTGAGATGTCCTCGATGCTGAGTTTCGTGGAACGCAAATACTCTTTTGCCAGGTTACAGCGGACATCATCGAGAATTTGAGTGAAAGAGGTGCCCTCAGCGTTGAGCTTTCGATTGAGCGTGCGCTCCGTTGTAGCGAGTTTTTTGGCCACACCGTCCATGCTTGGCGAATGTCCAGGTGTCGATGCGATGATCTGATAGACTTCGCCAGCCACGCCCGTCGAAGTCTTTACTTCGCCAAGAATGCGATCGCAGGTCTCCTGCATGATCTTGGAAGTTAGTCCATGCGCCATGCGCGGCTTTGCTGAAAGAATTGATCGGGGATAGGTGAGTTCTGCCGTGGATTGATTGAACCGCACTGGGCAGCCCAGGTACTGCGGATAAAGATGGGTGTGGGCCGGAGCTGAATACGGAAGCGACGCACGAACGGGCAGGCAGCAGCCTTGGTCGACGACAGCTCGCAAATGAGTGCTGAGTTGGGTGAACTGTTGCTCGATTAGAAAACGCATCAACGAGTCAGGATGCGTGACCGCCGCATTCATCGGCAGAACCCAGGACACATAGTCGCCTTCCTCGCGCCACGACATGGAAAGAAGCGGCGTTGCGAGACGGTGGTACTTAACGGCCACTTGAAAATACTCGCGAATTGTCGGACTGCATACCAAGGCGAACCCGTACATTCCATATGCAGACAATGGAATTCGGCTACCGGTACGAAACGGAGTCTCGCGAGTCTTGGAAAGCTGGAGAGCGTTGTGGCATACCGTGATGTACTGGCGAACGGAGGTGAGAGTCTCAGGTTTTGCAAGACTCTCGGCCGAGAGGCCCGTGCCCGACAGGCTCGCTTCCGGTCGAATTCCCTGCTCATTGAGAACCTCAACGAGCGCTATCAGTTTGTACGGCGCGTACCGTTTTTCGTTCCAAAGCGGAAGTTCCATGATGACGACCCCTGTCCGAATCGAACACTGTTATGTCCGAATGGAACCTGTGCAGGGCATTGTGCATCAGTAGCATTCCATTTTGGAAGAGGGATTTTGAGGTTTTTTACAGTTACGGCTTTGCATCGTCGGGGACAGGTATCGCAGTCTTGACTTCCGCGAATCGCGCTTTAGATAAGGAGTTTGCCCAGAGATGACAGGAAAAGATTCCGAATCACTAGGATCTCCGTTCACGCTTAGCGGCAAAACCGCCATCGTAACGGGTGGCGGACGAGGCATCGGCAGGGCCGTCGTGCAACGGTTCGTGTCGGTGGGTGCAAATGTGCTCGCCTGCGATTTGGATCAGGAAGCGCTGCTGGAGATGCAGGCTTCCGTTGGCGTCCCCGGCCGAGTCGCAATCATCCAAGGCGACTTAATGGAACCGGATTTTCCGCAGCAAATTGTGAATGCTGCGCTCGAAGCTTTCCATTCGATTGACATCATTGTCAACTGCGCTGGTTTTAGCTGGGACGGCGTGATCCAGAAAACATCCGATGAACAATTTCTGGCGATGCTAAACATCCACCTCCTGGCGCCCTTCCGCTTGCTGCGGGCGGCTTCCGATTATCTTCGTGAAACCGCTAAACGGGAATTAGCGAACGGCCAGCGCGTGATGCGCAAAGTAGTCAATATCACCTCCGTATCCGGGACGGACGGCAATCCCGGCCAGGTAGGGTATTCCGCGGGCAAGGCCGGAATCATTGGACTCACAAAGACGCTCGCGAAAGAGTGGGGCCGGTACAACATCAATGTGAACGCCGTCGGTTTTGGTCTAATCCAGACTCGTATGACACAGCCGCTTAAGCTCGGAGGATCAATTAGTGTGAAAGGCAGGGAGATTCCGATCGGCGTCCAACCTGCCATGCTCGATTCGGTTGCGGTCGCGTGTCCGCTCGGACGTATGGGAACCCCCGAGGAGGCAGCGGGGGCGGTGCTGTTTTTCTGCTCTCCGCTGTCAGATTACGTCACCGGCGAAGTGCTCATTTGCGGCGGCGGATTTCATTTTTGACGTGACCTCCATATCGATCATGGTTTGGCGGTGACTTCGTTTGAGGCAATGGTCCTCACCGGCTAGAACTACAGATGCCCTTGGGTGAGGTCGAAAAGCTCTTCGGCAAGCCAGATTTCGGCACAGCACGGTCGCCCGGTCATTTGGGGCCTACAGCGCCCGAGCCAACCGATGCTCGATGCAGCTACGATCTTGCTTACATCGTGAGAAAGAACAGTGAAAGCATGATTGATATGGGGGATGTCGCTGTTTATCTTTCGTTCTCGCGGGACGGAAAGCTGTTTTGGGCCGCTCCCTAGAACTTGCCAATGCTCAAGGAGTTGGGCTCGCCAGCAGACGGTAAGTAGGCTCCGGGCCTTCAGGCTGGATGGATTCGACCATTATTGTTGGCGTAACATCGCGCCTCTGACAATGTCGGCGCTGTCAATCACTTTTTGAGCGTGCCACGCCGTGCACTCCGAAGAGCGCGCCATTTCGCTCTCGTTGAAGCTCTTGCTCTTGCTTTTGCTCGACCAACCAAGGCTCGCTCGTAATCCGTTTCAGGCCAGGACCATCAGTCCGACCCATGCATCTCTTCGATCACACCTTCGATCATGATTACTACTTCGAACTCCCCCGTGAAGAGGGGAGCGGGATACCCAATCAATTGCTCGATGTTTTAAAGCACACCATCGCGATGTCCGGGCTTTCCCGCGTGCGAACCGAACTTATTCAGTGCGCGTAATCCCATTCCTTCCGCATCATCCAATACAGACGGACCGCGAGCCTCCGCGCCATCGCGACTTTGGCGATCTTCCGTCCTCGCCGCAGCGCCAGGTGACAGTACTTACTCCGCCATTCCGGAAGGCTCCGCACCGAATGGCGGCGATTTACGAGAGATCATTGTTCCTCCTTGAAGGACTAAAGAAATAAAGTGCATCGCCGATAGCAAAAGCAGGCCGCGTGCCGCTTCCAATAGGGGCATGCCTTGGCATTAAGAGAAATAACATCGTGAACACGGAAAGGACGAGCAGATGGAGAATATGCTGGCAGCACAATATCTCCGGGTTTCTACAGAGCGTCAAGAGTATTCACTTGAGTGTCAGCGCGCAGGAATTGAGACCTACGCCCGACAGCACAACTTCACAGTCTGCCGTACGTACATCGATGCGGCGAGGAGTGGTCTCGAAATTAAACATCGACAAGAGCTCTGTCAACTACTTCATGATGTTCTCGGAGGCAACTGTCCCTATAGGTCCATTCTCGTTTACGACGTGAGAGGGTGGGGTCGATTCCAGGACCAGACGAGGCCGCACACTATGAGTTTCTGTGCAAAACGGCGGGGGTCCGAGTTCATTATTGCGCCGAACACTTTGGCAATGACACATATCTTCCGAACGTCGTCTTGAAAGCTCTCAAACGGGTCATGGCCGGAGAATACAGCCGCGAGCTGTCAGACAAGGTCTTCGCGGCTTTGATTCGGCTTGCCAGAGATGGATATAGGGCGGGTTCATATGCTGGCTATGGCCTCCGAAGGACGCTCCTCTCGGCGGACAAGACTCCGAAGGGACTATTGTTGCTGGGCGAACGGAAGAACGTCACCAACGAACGAGTGACGCTAGGTCCTGGGCCGGAAGATGAAGTCCATTGGGTGCGAGAAATCTATCGCATGTTTATCCATGAACACATGCGCTTACAACACATCGCCGACAAGCTGAACACGCTGGGAGTTCCAGGCCTCCATGAAAGAAAGTGGACACGCAACATGGTGGGAGGGATCCTAAGAAATCCAAAATACAAGGGTACTCTACGCTACAACGTAACTTCTCAGAGGCTGAATTCGAGGAATAGGAAAAACCCGGAAACCGATTGGATCATTGTTGCGGGCGCATACGAGCCCATTGTTGAACCAACCGTATTCGAGATGGCGCAGCAAGAGTTTCGCGATAGGCCTTACAACCGATCAAACGATCAGGTGATCGACGCTCTGCGGTCAGTACTCAAGAAATACGGAAGGCTCACTCCCAAATTAATTCGCGGCCAGCCAAATGCACTTTGCCCAGAAGGCTACAGGAGGCGCTTCGGCTCCCTTACACGTGCTTATGAACTCGCCGGCTATGAATCGCCCCACAAGTGGATCGTTTCCCACAAGAACCAGATCCGCAATCTTCGCAGAGACCTGATGGAGCGCCTTGTTGACTTGTTCGATGGTGATCTTTTTATCCAAACGCGCGGCCCAAAGCCAAATCGCCGCAACTGTCTTCGCCTCAAAAATGGCATCAGGGTGGCCGTTCGAACTTGTCGTCGCAAGAAGACAAAGTACAAAGACCAACGTGGGTTTTACCTCCTTCCTGCGAAAAGCGCCTTATAACGCTTCTAATTTGCCTGAACCTAGAGAATACGGCGCCGGATCTTATGTTTGTTTTACCCGCAATTGCCAACCGTTACTCAGTTTCCTTCTCCGAGGAACATTCATGGTTGAAAAATGGAATGCGAATTAAGGATTTGAGCGCATTTTGCAGAGCGGTACAAGAAATCCAACGGCGCGGAACGAGACCTCTCCTGTGTGGACGAAAGCCGAAAGGGTGGATGTCCGAAGATTCACATGCCGCCATGGTTGCCGCTCTCCGCATGCGGCGGGCTGCTAGAAGTGGCCGGTCAGCAGAGCACGATTGTGGACCCATTCGTCAGTAGACCGTAAGCGTCTGACCAACACACCTGTTCGACAAGCGGGATTTCTGTTGAAGTGTCCGGATGACTGCAAGAACAGAGTTGTCAGCGCTCAAGCGACGTACACGAGGGGAGATTCAGCAGTTGGTGGCCGAGTTTGTGAGCAGCGGTATGCGGCGGAGCGAGTTTTGCCATAGTCGAGGTTTGAGTTTCAGCACACTGGATCGCCATCTAAAGAAACTGCATTGGAAGAAGAGGCGTAAGCCAATTTCCTCGGCCGGTCGTTTGGTGCCGGTGGAGTTGACAGCCAGAAAATCGGCGAAGCAGCAGGAACCTAGTTGTGGGCTGGCCGTGGTGCTGTCGGGCGGGCGCCGGATCGAGATGCATCCTGATTTTGATACGAGTACGTTCGAGCGCCTGGTGAGTCTACTGGAGCTGGTGTAGGCCGTGTTTGGACTGGGTCCAGCCACACGGATCTATTTGGCCGCGGGAGTCACCGACATGCGGAAAGGGTTCGAGGGGCTCTACGGTTTGGTTCGAGATCGGCTGTCATGTGAGCCTCTGCGCGGGCACCTGTTCTTGTTCTGCAACGCCCAGCGCAATCGGCTGAAGGCGCTTGTCTGGGACGGAAGCGGACTCTGGGTCTGTGCCAAGAGGTTGGAGAAAGGGGCGTTTGCCGCAATCCGGTGATGCGCAGGGCAAGGTCGTCCTGAGTCACGAAGGGCTTTCCTTATTACTGGGTGGGATCGATCTGGCCAAAACCAAACACAAGCGTTGGTACTGGAAGGCCTCGCCAGAGGGACATGCTGCCGCCTGAGTTGCTTGAACGATTCGAGCGACTCTGGTCTTCGCCCCGTAGTTGGTGGTGGGATCGGCCGTGTTCGTGTAGGCATCGCCGAGGGGCGTGATCTGAGCGTGCGCCGCCGTCCACCAGAACACAAACAGACCCAGCAGTGACACCAACCGCGTTTGTACCGTTAACATTTTCATGACTGTCCTCCCGTGTTTCTTGGCTGCAGGAGACATCCCGAAGGCGAAAACCCAGGTTTCGTAGAATGAGCGAAACCTGGGGCCCCTCAGCTCATTCTGTGCTGCCGTGAGCAGGTGCGGCAGATTGCGTCACTGGCGCCTGTTTTTCCTGCACGGAGTTAGTGCCCGGTTTCTGCCCCAGTGCAGTCGCCGGGTTCGAAACTGCCGGGACGGCCGCTTTTCTGCCCTGCTGCATCTTTGCGAGATGTTCATGCAGCTTGCTGAATCGCTCGGTATAGTCGGCCAGACGGACGGTTTCGTAGTTCTTGCGCTTGGCGATGATGCGGTAATCGAATGCGATGTTCGAATTCCCGCTCCCGAGTTCGTGCACTTCGAACGAGGTTGGAGACTTTTGGCTCACGTAGAGTCCCTTGCAGTCGCCATTGGGCGTGAGGAAAACGTGATACTCGAGATCAGTGTTTACGGTTTGCGCGAAGGTTGGTTCGAGGTCGATGCGGGCCGAGCCGTTGGAGAGTTGGCCTGAGCCGTAATCCTCAAACCAGTTTTCAGGAGATTCGACGGCGTAAAGCGCTACCTTGCGCGCGCCACCATCCACCGGCACCACGGCGGATTTGCTACCGCTACATCCGAGATTCCCCCCAACATCCATAAAGCAGTAACTTGTGAGGCCTGGGTTCCCTCCTAAGAAGGAATACCCACCGTCCTGAAGAGGCGCCGAGTTGACTGCGGTTACCGCCCCCAAGTCCGAAACATCAGCGTCGAAGTAGCCCGTTATCTGCCCACTGAGGCCCTGGACGTCCAGAACCCCTTGAGGCGACGAGGTGCCGATGCCCATCTGACCTGACACAATGATTTTGTTCGACACTATGTCCATTACCTCGTCAGTATTTTTGATCCGGAAGTGAATCGTGCTGCTGGAACCGGAAGCGTTGATGTAGGTTCCGCCCGACGCGTCTCCCAGCAGAGCATAGTTCCCGCAACCGCTCAGGGGTGTGGTCTGGAAACCAATTGCGGCGAACTCTCCGCAGCCGGGATCGCCGGTCAGGATGTGCAGGCCGCCACCTCCGACGACATCAAGATTCGCAAGCGGACTGCTCGTGCCGACGCCAACACTAGGAAAAGTATTTGGTGCCCCGAAGGCGTTGGCGGTGGTTAATTGCGGCACGCTGGCGGTGTTCAAGTTCAGGGTGACGTTGCCGCTGGTGCCACCGCCGGTGAGATCCGTTCCCGCCGTTACTCCGGTGATCGTGCCAGTTCCGGCGCTGCTGCATTTCCACGCACTGCCGCTCCATTGCAGAACCTGATTACTCGCGCAACTGGTCAGCAAGCTCAGGTTCAGCGTTCCGCTCGTGCCGCCGCCAGTCAAACCGCTGCTCGAGCTGGTCTCGACCCCCGTGATTGTCCCATCGCCGCCCGCAAACGCAATGTCCAGTTCCGGCGGATGGCTCGTCGTCGTGCTCTCTTTGCTGTCGAAAGGTTGCGTCGAACGTGCTGTTGGCGACGAGAGCGAGTCCGTTGTTCGTCTCACTACCGCTGAGCCACGCCTGCACCGCCGAGGTGACGTTGACGAGGATGTACTGGTTCTTGTCCGCCGTCGTGACACTGACGTTCGAGGCGATCGCTGCGCCGAGAGGCGGCGCATTGCTGGAGTCGATTGTGCTTTCGGACCATGAACTGCTGATGTAATCGACGTTAAAGCTGCCGGCCTTGGTCACAGAATTCACATAGAGCTTCAGCGTGGCTTGACTGACGCTGGCGGTGGAGGGAATCGAGCCCAAATTGAATTGAATGTAGGTGGTCTGCGTGGCACCATCGACATCGAGCAGGGTCTTGGCGCCATAGTTAGTGGTCGGATCGCTGGTGTTCGTGTAGGCATCGCCGAGGGGCGTGATCTGAGCGTAGGCAGTACCCCACAAGAACACAAGCAAACCCAGCAGTGCAACCAACCGCGTTTGTGTCGTTACTATTTTCATAGTGTTCTCTCCTTGTTTGTCGTCAGTCTGGATAAAGGTCGGATCCAGAATCCTGACCCATTGCGCAACAGTACTTGGGGACGAGTGATTGGAAAGGAGTTCGGGGACAGCCGCCCGTCCCCGAACATAGAGTTCTACGCTCACCTCATTTCGTGACGCCGTGAGGCAGTGCGGCAGATTGGGTCGGCTGTGCCTGGTTTCCTTTCATCTGCTGCCCATGTTCCTGCATGCTCTTCATCTGCTGCGGATGCCGCGCCCATTGAATCTGCTTCTCGGGGGGTGCGCCATACAGCTCTGGATGAATGTAGAAGCCTTTCAGTTTGGCTTCCTTGTCTACTTCCAGCGGAATGCGATGCGCGTTCGCCCAGGCATCTTGGCGAATGCCGGTGATTTGCCAGGAAACTTCCAGGCCAGGCTTGCCGCCGCCGATCGTGAACCGATTGTTGGCCAGCTTCTCGGCGATATAGACAGGAGCAAAGCCGCCAATGCTGGTGAGTTGGTAGCGAAAGTCGCGGTTCAGTACGCCGAACCAATCTGGCATCTGAATTACGGCTTCTCCGTCAGCGTCGAGAGTTGCTACTCCGTCATAGACGTTCTTCATGTCCGGGGACTCGACAAAAGAGTGGTACAGGTACTTATTGGCGGGGTCGATGGGGTCGTCGATTTTGAACGATCCGCCACTCTTGGAGAGGTTCCCGTCGATCTCGACACCACCAAAAAAATACCCACCGAGACCGAGGCTAGCGTATGCCTCGATTCCATCGCCACCGATTGCAGAACCTACGAAGATGCCGCCTGGCCCCCCCTCATCTGAGGCAACGTCTGGATCTTCTTCCCCTCCATAGCCGACGACACCGGCGGTGCCCCCTAGGCCGGATCCTGTCGTTGCAGAGAAACCCTGGCCTTCAACTCCTCCAGCTGATGCCCCTGAGGTGCCGAGGCCGTACACTCCGACACCTTCGCCTTTGCCAATGACTCCTGCGCCGGTATTATTCGCTTCGTTAATTCCCGCAACACCAGCTCCCGTCCCATCGTGTGTGATTGCGTAAGCGCCGTACGAACCGCCGCTGACCGCATACTCAATCCCCACCAGCGCAGTCTTACCCGAACCAGAGGTATAGGCGTCTATGGCATCCGTGTCGGCTGACGGTTGGAACAGAGCATTTCCGGTGAAGGTGCTGGCTAAGAAGGCAGCGTTGGCGAAGGAAGCGAGTCCGTTAAAGTTGACGGTAGATTCGAACAGATTGTTTGCAGTGAAGACGTTGGACCCGGCTAGCAGGGGCACCTGGCTGGTGTTCAGATTCAGGGTGACATTGCCGCTCGTGCCGCCACCGGTGAGGGCCGTGCCAGCCGTCACGCCCGTGATCGTGCCCGCACCCGCAGAAGAGCAAGCCCACGTGCTGCCGTTCCACTGCAACACCTGGTTTGCCGCGCAGCCATTGGTCAGGCTGAGACTGAGCGTGCCACTCGTCCCTCCGCCCGTCAGCCCGCTGCCACTCGCGGTCGTCACTCCCGTGATCGTCCCATCCCCGCCCGCGTAGGCAATATCAAGCTCCGCTGAATGGCTCGTCGTCGTGCTCTCTTTGCTGTCAAATGTGGCGTCGAACGTGCTGTTCGCTACCAGCGCGAGACCGTTATTCGTCTCGCTTCCGCTCAGCCACGCCTGCACCGCCGAAGTGACGTTGACCAGAATGTACTGGTTTTTGTCCGCCGTCGTGACATTGACATTCGAGGCAATCGCCGCTCCGAGAGGCGGAGCATTGCTGGCGTCAATCTTGCTCTCCGACCACGTGCCGTTGACGTAATCGACGTTGAAGCTGCCCGCCGTGGTCACCGCATTGACGTAGAGTTTCAGCGTGGCTTGGCTGACGCTGGCCGTGGCAGGAATCGAGGCCAGATTGAATTGAATGTAGGTGATCTGCTTGGCACCATTGACATCGAGAAGCGTGGCGGCGCCGAAGTTGGTGGTCGGCGTTGCGGTGTTGGTGTACGAATCGCCGGCCGGCGTGATCTGGCCGTGCGCCGCCGTCCACAAGAAAAGAAGCAAACCCAGCAGTGAAACCAACCCCGTTTGCGCAGTTAACCTCTTCATGACTGTCCTCCCTGTTGTTGAATATTTTCCCCAGCGGAAACTTTTGTGCTCCATCTCTAACAGCGCAAAGTCGCCCTCAAAACCCATCACTAGTGCCAAATATTTTTGGATTGCCAGGAAGGCACCATAAGTAGCCGGTTTTTCAACTATTTCCAATTGACATACGAAACCGTCGTAGCTACCCTAACTTCCCAAAGCGGTTTCCCACTACAAGGTTGGCATCGTGGGGCACGAATCGGCAGGAGAGATTACGCAGCTGTTACAGGGCTGGCGGAATGGCGACCGCAAAGCACTGGACGCTTTGCTGCCCGTTGTCTACCACGAACTGCGGCGCCTCGCCCATTTTCAATTGCGCAAGGAACGTCCCGACCACACCTTACAGAGCGCAGCTCTGGTAAATGAAGCGTATCTCCGCCTCGTCGGACTGAATGCTCCCCAGTGGGAGGGCCGTTCCCATTTCTTTGCCATCGCCGCCCAACAGATGCGGCAGATTCTGGTCGACTATGCCCGCCGTCACCGTGCCGGGAAACGCGGAGGCGGTGCCGGCGCACTATCTCTTGACGACTCCGGGTTGCTCGAACAGGGCAAAGGCAGAGACCTCGATGTCATTGCCCTCGATGACGCACTACAGGCGCTGGCGCAGATTGACGCCCGCAAGGCGCAGGTCGTGGAGTTGCGATTCTTCGGCGGATTGAATTTCGAAGAAACGGCCGCGGTTCTCAAAGTGTCACCGGTCACAGTGACGCGCGACTGGAGCACTGCCCGCGCCTGGCTGCACCGCGAGATGAGTCGCGAGAATTCCGATGGACGCTGAACGCTGGGGACGAATCGATGAACTGCTGCAGGCGGCGCTGCGAGTGCCGGTCGAGCAGCAGGACGAGTTTCTGCGCCGGCAATGCGGCCACGACAACGAACTCCTCAAAGAAGTGCGCTCGCTGCTCACTTCGCATCGCCAAGCGGGAAGCTTTCTGGAACCGCCTGCTCTCAGCCCCGCCGACATGCCGACGCAGACCGCAGACCCCGCCTCAATTGCAGCGACTTTTCGGTCGATGGCAGGTGAAACCGTTTCTCATTATCGCGTGCTGAGCCGGCTGGGCAGCGGCGGCATGGGGGTCGTGTATGAGGCGGAGGACATCAAACTTGGCCGTCGCGTCGCCATGAAGTTTCTGCCCGGCGAAGTAGCCAGCGATCGGACTGCATTTGAGCGCATGCAACGCGAGGCCAGGTCCGCGTCGGCTCTTGACCATCCCAACATCTGTTCCATCTACGAACTGGGCGAACATGACGGCCAGCCCTTCATCGTGATGCAACTGCTCGAGGGCGAGACTCTACGGCAGTGGATCGAACGTAGCTCGAAAGTAGACAGGCGTTCACGAGTAAAGGACGCAATGGATCTGGCAATCCAGATCACGCACGGCTTGGAAGCAGCACATCAAAAGAACATTATTCATCGCGATATCAAGCCGGAGAACATTTTTGTTACCGTCCGCGGCGAAGCAAAGGTCCTGGACTTTGGCCTGGCGAAGGTGATGGAAGACCGGAATGATCCAGAGGTTCAAAGTGACCTCACGGCTGACACGGCGGTAGATGGAGAAACGGTCCTCACTCTGACCCGGACGGGCGCGAAGATGGGTACGGCTTTCTACATGTCGCCCGAGCAGATACGTGGCGAGAAGCTGGACGCGAGGAGCGATCTATTCTCGCTCGGCCTCGTGTTGTTTGAGATGGTGACAGGCCGACGCGCCTTCAGCGGTAGTACTGGCGCCGAGGTTCACGATGCCGTCCTACATGGCTCACCGGCCCCGGTGCGTCAGCTCAACCCCGCAGTTCCTTCCAGCGTCGAGAGCGTTATCAAGCGCAGTTTGGAAAAAGATCGGGACCGCCGTTATCAATCCGCTAGGGAATTGCACGCTGATCTAGAGCGCCTCAATCTCCGTCGTGCACAATCCCTCAGCGGAATCGGCGCAAGGGTCGCCGCTGGCTTCCTTCTCTTATTATTCGTCGCGCTTGGGGCGAACGTCGGCGGCCTTCGCGATCGAATTTTGCGCCGCCCGCTGTCTGGTCCGATGTCCGACGGCGCCGCAGAGCAATCGAAGCAGCGCACGTCGGTTGCCGTACTCGGCTTCAAGAATCTTTCGGGGAGGGATGACGAAGCCTGGATTTCGACCGCGCTCTCCGAGATGCTTGACGCGCAATTGTCCGCCGGGCAACAACTGCGCGTGGTTTCGAGCGAAGATGTCGCGCGCATGAAGATCGATCTTTCTCTGCCCGCCGCCGACAGCTACAGCCGGGATACGTTGCAGAAGATCCGCACTCATCTGGGCAGCGACATCGTCGTGCTCGGTTCCTATCTTGACGCCGGAAAAGATAACGCCGGGAAGATCCGAGTCGATGTGCGTTTGCAAGACACCCGGCAAGGCGAGACGATTGCGGTGATTTCGCGAGATGGAAATGAAGGCAGTCTCCCCGATCTGGTAACCCAGAGCGGCGCCGGCTTGCGCCAGAAGTTGGGAATTGCCGATGTTTCTACGGCGGAGGCATCGCAACTGGCGGCTTCCGCCCCGGCAAACTCGGAAGCGACTCGTTTGTATGCAGAAGGACTGGCGAAACTGCAAGCTTTTGAAGCGCTGGCTGCCCGCGATCTCCTGGAGAGGGCGGTCGCAGCCGATCCCAACTACGCACTCTCGCACTCGGCTTTGGCTCAGGCCTGGTCCCAGCTTGGCTACGACAAGAAAGCGGAGGAAGAAGCAAAAAAGGCGTTGGACCTTTCGGCGAATCTGACGCGCGAGCAGCATCTTTCCGTGGAGGCGCGCTATCGCGAGTTTGCTCACGACTTCCCTGCCGCCATAGAAATCTATCGCACATTAAGAAATTTCTTTCCCGACAATCTTGATTATGCTTTGCGCCTGGCGTCAGCGCAGAGGAAGGCCGGGCGTCCCAAGGACGCACTGGACACCATTGTGCAGATGCGCACCTTGCCCAAACCGCTAAGCGGAGATGCTCGCATTGATGTGGAAGAGGCCTCGACCCAAAACGTCGCGGGCAATTTTAGCGCCTCCCAAAAGGCGGCCGCCGCGGCAACCGCGAAAGCGAAGGCACAAGGCTCACGTATCCTTCAGGTGCAGGCAACCGATACTGAAGCATTCGCATGGGACCGGCTGGGCGACCTGAATAAGGCCGTGCAGAAGAGCCTCGACAGCCGCGATCTCGCCGCCAACGCCGGCAACCCCCATCTCCTGGGGCACGCATTAAGAACGTACGGAGTCGTTTTGTACGACAAAGGCGACTTCGCGGGCGCACAGAGCGCGTTCGAACAGGCCTTAAACATATTCCAAAAAATCGGAGATGGTCAGATCGGCGTGACTACCGTCAGCCTGGGAAATGTTTATTACGAACTGGGGAAACTGGAGGAAGCCAAACGCTACTATGAAGAGGCCCTGCGGATTGATCAGGAGACCGGCGCAAACCCCGCCAATATTGGCAGCGACACGGGAAGTATTGCCAACGTTCTGGACAATCTAGGCGATCTGCCGGGCGCAACCCGCATGCATGAGACGTCTTTGCAGGGCTTCCGTGATGGCGGCGACCAGCGCGGAGTGACCGCCGAGCTAAGTAATCTGGCTGGTGTTCTCGTGGAGCGAGGTGATTTGAGCCAGGCGATGTCACACTACGAAGAGGGAAATTCCATCGCCGAGAAAATCGGATACAAGGAAGGCCGCGCTTTTAATTTGGAAGGTTTCGCCCAAGTCTCCCTGATTCGGGATCAAGTTTCACAGGCGCGTGATCAAGAGGAGCAGGTCGTAAAGATCAAGAAAGAACTCGGCGACCCAATCGAGATAGCTCGCAGCCAAATTGCGCTTGCCAACATCGCCATCGAGCAAGGCAAGCCGGCAGAAGCCGAGGCGCTGATTCGCGCGGCGGCTCCGCAGTTTGAACAGCAAACGATGGCTACCGGCGCCAGCCAATCCGCCGCTCTCCTGGCGCGGGTCTTGCTGGCGCAGTCGAAAATCGGAGACGCCGAGACTGCTGCCGCCAATGCCCTGGCTCTGGCCGAACACACCAGCGATCGCTCGACTCACCTTATGGCATCACTCGCTGCAGCCGAAGTGAACGCGCGCAGCGGCAAGGAGACTGCTGCGACGAAGGCGTGGCAATCCGTTCTCAGCGAGTCTGTCCGAGATGGCTACAAGGAATTTGAATTCGAGGCCCGGATGGATCTCGGCCGACTGGAGCTTCATTCTTCAAAAGCTTTGGGCCGGCAACGACTGGAGAAACTTGAGGAAGACGCGGGCCGGAAGGATTTTCGTCTTATCGCTCGCAAGGCCCATGCGGAGTTTGATCGTTACTCGCACGCAAAGCACCCCGCCGACATCCACACTGACTCCGAGCCTCAAGCGCGAGCGCATGTACGCACTTCGGATGTGGTTGTGCCGCAGAAAGTAGTCAACCGCGAACGCCGTGTTGATGCTGGCTACGGATTCAACCCTGTCAACCGTGTGCTTCCTCTGACGGGTACAAAGTAGACCGGACCTCAATGCCGGGCTTCGTGCAAGGTTTTCAGTTCCTCGAGGGATTTCAGGATGGCACGGCGTATTGATTTCAACTCCTCCACGTCTAATGTTCCTTGTTCGGCCTTAGCCATCTCCTTTCGAAACCAATTCATTCGCTTTAGAACTCGTAAGGAAAAATCGTCGCTAGAGGGGGGTGAAATTGTAAGCATGTCGGGTGTTTCTCCTCGCCAACCTACATGCATGTTGGTTGCCACCTGTTTTCCCTTTGAAAGATCCATCCCGTTGCGGGAGAGTTGCCGAATGACAGGCACATCTGCCGAGTTTAATCATCACGGATCGCATGTGATGGAGGTCACAATCCTGATCACCACACTGCGCAGAAGCCAGTGTCACCGCAGCTTCTAGTGGGCGCTCTTGGCCGAAAGTCGTCATCCGAAAACCTCTTCCGCTGACGCAGCAATCCAGCGATGAGGGGGAAGTGGCTAGCGACGTTAAGCAAGTTCGGGTCTTTCGTGGCAACATCCTGTCGGAGGATCGGGCAATCCGATTCTCTGGGTGAGAGTGCAGGCAATGAATCGCCTTTTGCGTTCGTTACGGAATCGCCGTCCAGCGCCCCGAGTCTGCCGAGATGTCGTCGCGAACGACGAAACATCGGCACAGGCACCGCCCGAATGCCTAGCAAAATCCAGGCTCCCCCGCGGGAAATCCTCTATTTAAGGGCAATCACCCTTTCGGCATTCGGGTTGCTTTCGGATACCAATTGGGGGCGGAGATCGCTCGCCTCTTACGACATGGACTCGCGACGCAGCAGGTAAACGGGGACACCGAGCCATCATGAAGGAACCTATTCCCATCGTTTTCGTACTCGACGACAACCGCTCAGTTCGTCGCGCCATTCAGCGTCTCGTCAAGTCGCTGGGTCTGCGAGTCGAGGTCTTCAGTTCTGCACGGGAATTCTTGTTTAGCAAGCGACCGCAAGCTCCAAGTTGCCTAGTCCGGGAGGTTAGGTTGCGGGACATCCGCGAGGCGAATTTCCCGCATAATCTGAGGCGAGGCCGTGGCGGAGGCCGCGAAACATGCTGGTGTCAGCAAGCATGTGTCTCCTCACACGCTCCGGCACAGTTTCGCCACCCACATGCTGGAGGCCGGCGCCGATCTGCGCACGATCCGGATGCTACTCGGTCATGCCAAGCTGGCTGACACGACCGTCTATCTACACTTGTCGCGGCGCCATCTGCAAGCAGTTCCCAGCCCCCTGGAAGCGATCGAGGTGTCTAGTCCCGACCAGGTGA
>JBEKPH010000049.1:0-61635 GCA_049520915.1 Terriglobales bacterium | reverse complement strand
CTCTTGGTGACGGATCGGAGTCGCCACCGTTCTGATGCGGCTTGATCGCCTAACCGCGTTTCCACGACTTCGCCGCTCAGCGTGCCGTTGACGTTGAGGGTCAGCTTGCCAACCCGCTCAATACTGTTCATCGACGAAGGTTGCTGGGGCAACTCAACCAATTGGCCGCCGCCCGGAGCCACCAATAGACCGGAATTCGCCTGAAGGTATCCGCCGATCTGGCCAAACGGGGTCACATCATTCGTCGGATCGAAGAATAGGACTCTTCCAAGTTTAGGGTGCAGCATAATAGCGACCAGGGAAGGGTCTTTCACATCCTCCGGCAACTTTACGGCGAGAATCACATGGTTGAAGGCATTATGGGCAGGGCTGTCTTGCGTAACCGAACCGCGCTCGGTGTTGATGATCACCTGGTACGAGTCAACACCAATCTGGCGCAACATGGTGCGCATAAGGGTCGCTTTATCTTACCGGTGAGAGAAGACGTCGGGAGCAGCATGAGGCTGCCAGCCGCCGATACCCAACGAGATTTCGACATAGCGAATGTCGTGTTGCACAAAGGTAGCGATGGCTTGCATCTTGGCTAAGGTTGTAGTCTTCCCAGCAACCAAAGCGCTCACTTCCTGCTTAATTGGGTCCGAGGCATCCATGCGGGCGCTGATCAGGTTTTCGTACCAACTACCCATGCCTTCCCAGTTCGCGAACTCGTTCTTGTTCGCAGTTCCGCCAGATGGGAAGAACGAGACAATCATCTGGCCGGCCACGCCCTCCATCGGAGGCATGTCGGGCTCAATCCTGATGCCTTGCACGTCTCGAATGGCCCATTGCAGCGCGTTGCCAGTTGTTTCGTCGGGCTTGATTTCCGGGTGAGAAAGCCATGAAGTCTTAAAAACCCAGCCCGGCGGAAGTTGCAGGGAATAGTGGCTCTCGCGTACGGGATCGCGACCCTGGAAATCCCAGACATCCTGGAGCCAAAAGGGCTGCTCTTCGACTTCGTATTCGTAGCCAACGATGTTGCCTGGATCGGGCGCAGGAATGTGCATGATCCTGCGTTTCAAGTCGTCGACTAATTCTCCACCGTCAGCCGGCGAAGCATAGTCAACCGCTTCTTTGTCTTTGACTTCGTAGTCTTTGCCTTGAGCGGGAATGCACCACGCGTGCAAGCTGGTAATTTTGCGGTTAGGGTTGAAATAGACTTCCACGATGCCGCGTTCTCTTCCGGCAGGCCGCAAGATCTTATAAGCTTGGCGCACATGGGTTCTAACCTTGTCTGCCGATAGCACCGTTACATTGGTATCGGAGAAGAGCAGGACCGCGTCTGTCTTTTCATCGTAAGAAGGTAAGGGAGCGCCAACGAGAGAGTGCATCCATTGCGGGGCGTCACTATTGGCGGCGGCGGCAGGCACCATGAACGCGACACATAGGATCACCCAAATGACCGGCGAAATCCATTTCCGGCTTCTCGATTGCTGATTCCCCTGTTTAGTTGCCTGCATGGATTTCCCCTGGCTGTAAAACGATTTGTTCGGCATCTCCAGTCCGCACGACCTGGAAGAAATTGCGCAAGGCCGGATAATACTTCTGATCTAAGATGAGCACGTCAAGAGTTAGCTTGCGCGTCAACCGGACACCGCCAGGGTTCTGTTCGACCTTCATGTTGTAGAGAATGACATGAGCGTCCTGGTTCTTAGCCGCCGGCACACTGGTCACTTGCCACCCGAGAGGGAGTTCGACGGCTACGTCATCCGTTTTTTCGTGCGGATACTCAAAATAGACGGGCTGGACGCGGTTGGCGTGTTCAAACATCCCCTTTTCGGCAGCGGTAAAGATTGAGGCGGGAATGACAGCGCGCCGTCCGGCACTCGAGGCCCACCCAGGAATCTTCAAGTTAAACTCGGCTACGAGAGGAGCTTCCGAACTGCTCCAGTCTGGCTTGTTCGTCAGTTCAACTTCGGAACCGGTGACAATCTGCGCGGCCAGTACTTCCTCCAAGAATTTCTTGCGTGCCACTTCGTCTGCGTTTCGTTGTTCCAACCGCGGGCCCATGGCCTCAAGCCCGGTGTAGGTCACGGTCAGCTTTCCTTCAAGGTCGCCCGTTTCGGACAGCTTGAGTGTTCCAGTACGCTGGATTCGGGATTCGGAAGCTTGGGGAAGAGTCGTTGTAATCCAGCTTCCACCATCCTTATCCAGGCGCAACCCGGGCACGCTTGTCTCCGACCATTCCAGCAAACCATAGGGAGTGAAAGCCGCTCCGGGATCAAAATACACGTCTTTTCCGTTGAGTTTGACCAGCACAACATTGGAGTTGAGCTTCGAACTTTGCATGGTGACGGGAGAAAAAAAGTACTCGCTGCGGCTCGAAACCCAACATCCGTAGGCTTCGAAACCGGCGGCCCGGGCCAGACCGAGAAATAACCAGGTCAGCTCTCCACCGTTGGCGTAACCGCGCTTCCAAACGTCTTCGGCGTTCACGTTTTCAGTCGATTTCTCTTTGGCGCGCTTCTGTTCTTGCTCGGTTTTTTGTACCTCGTAAGAGGTATTCCGGAATTGCTGTACCCGGTCATAAATCTTTCGCAGTTTCACGTCTGGCGAATCGCTAGGGGAGACGATTCCGGCGACGGCCTGTTCCATGGCCTTTCGCTTCCCGATAAAGCCTTCCAGTTGCCCGTTCCGCTTCTTGCCGAAATCTTTCCAGTAGCTCGCCTGATCCCGCGCGACAGAACCTTGTTCGTAGATGAAATCCACACGCGACTTTAGCTCGTCTTCCGGAGGCATGTAATCTTCCTTCTGGAACGCGGGCACGTTGCTCACCGCCATGCGCACGATGTGGTCGGGACCCTCTTTGGGAGAGACTGCTCCGGCAGGCAATCTGTTCCAACTCCAGCGCAGGGAATAGGGGTCGTAGGTGCCGACGAAGGGCTTCAGGGAAAATTCCGCTTTTCTGCTGAATAATTCGTCGTTCAGGATCCAATGGGAGTCGAAGAGCATGTATTCATGGAAATCCATGGTGTAGGAATACTCGATGATGCTTCCCACCTGCACATCCGCCAACGTAAAGGTTTTTGCGAGGTACTTGATATCTCTGCCCTCGAACTTGCCTTTAACGAGATACTTTTCAAAAACCTTGCCACCGAAGTCGGCAGTCGATCCGTCGGGACGAATGGTGCGGGCGCGGATGGACACCACGTCGGCGTTTTCTTTGAGGAATGGGATTTCGACGTCGGCCTGCTTCCGGCCCTCCTCGGTGAGAATCTTGATGCGAACATAATTGTCTTCATGAGGAGTGTGGATGTTGTCGTCGCGATCAACCTGACGATAGAGAATGATGGCGGGGGCTCCAGGGGCCAGAGGTTCGCTGGTCATTTTAAGTTCGTCGGGTGAGATTGGCTGAAAGCCGACGCCAGCGCTCGCCGGTAGGCAAGCCAACATGCAAATTGCAAAACCGACTGCTACCCATTTACCCAACCGAAACATGGCTCTCTCTCCCCGAGAAATACAAATTCCAAATTTGTGCTGTCAAGCGATACGTTTGCCGCTTAATTTGTTGCCTAGTCGAGGGAACGATTTACTAGATAACTGCAAGAAATCGATGTTCGTCGCAGGGGAGAACGAACCGGGGGATCCCATAGAAAATCTATGCGACGGCAAATCCGTCTCTTCCGAATGCCGGGCCCCCCTCGAGCCAGAATTCGGCAACTGCTGGAAACGCCCTGAGTATAACTGGATGGCGGCGGTAGTCAAGGACAGAAATCACAGGTGAACATTGGGCGGATAATGATGGGAGGGCAGGTTACAAACGGGAAAGCAGCGAGTTATAACTCGTACTTTTTCATCAGGTGGCGGAACGAACGGTAGGAGATACCGAGGACGTCCGCGGCGCGGACTTGGACGCCGTTGGTTTGCCCCAGTGCCGACTGAAGGAGCGAGCGTTCGATCTGCTCGACATAGTTTTCCATATTCACGCCTTCCGGAAGCACCGCACCGGCGGGCAGGGTCGCGGGTCCAGCGAATGCGGTTTCTGCGCCAGCGGCCACGGCGCGCGCTTTGGGACGCTCGGCTGGCAGTTCGACGCGAAGTTCGTTACTGGCTTCGAGGGCGACTGCGCGTTCGATGGTGTTTTCCAGTTGGCGGACGTTGCCGGGCCAGTCATATCCATTGAGAGCTTCGAGCGAGGTGGGTTCGACTCCATGAATGCTCTTGCCCGCCCCGGGTGCGTATTTTTTAAGGAAATGATTCGCCAGGAGCGCGATGTCTTCCTTGCGTTCGCGCAGGCCGGGCACGCGAATGGGAATGACGTTCAGTCGATAATAAAGATCTTCGCGGAACGTTCCCTCAGTGACTTGCCGGTCAAGATCGCGGTTGGTGGCGGCGATGACGCGAACGTCGACGGGGATTTCGGTGGTGCCGCCGACGGGGCGGACCGTGCGCTCCTGCAAAACGCGGAGCAGTTTGACTTGCATGGGCATGGTCATCTCGGCGATTTCGTCGAGGAAGATAGTGCCCTGGTCCGCGACTTCGAAGAGCCCGCGGCGATTCTGGTTGGCTCCGGTGAAGGCGCCTTTTACGTAGCCGAACAGTTCGCTTTCCAGCAGGGTTTCAGGAAAGGCGCCGCAATTGACTGAGACAAAGGCCTCGGCGGCTCGAGGAGAGCAGGTATGCACGGCGCGAGCTACCAATTCTTTACCTGTGCCGCTCTCGCCATAAATAAGAATTGTGCTGCTGGTAGTAGCGACGGTACGAATTGTCTGTTTCAGTTTCTCCAACGCCGGACTGACCCCCACGATATTGTCGAGCGAGTTGCGCGTGCCCGCATCACGGCGCAGGGCGAAATTCTGTCGGCTGAGCGAAACTTTGGTCAGAGAGCGGGCGATGGCCAGTTTGACCTCGTCGACTAATCCTGGGCTCTTGCGGATATAGTCGGTGGCGCCCCCGGCCTTTACGGCTTCGACCGCCGCTTCGTAATCGTCGACTGCGGTCATTAGAATGACGGCGGATTCCGGCGAAGTCTGATGGGCGTGGCGCAGAACTTCTACGCCATCCACGCCGGGCATCTTGATGTCAGTGACGATCACGTCAAATAGAGCGCTATCGATCTTCCGTTTCGCCAGTTCACCGCCGGTGACGGTTTCGACCTTGTGGCCATCGCGGCGAAGGGCGATGTCAAGCAGTTCGCAGATGGAACGTTCGTCGTCACAGACGAGAATGTTACCCACGCGAGCCACCTCCTACGCCAACGGCGGCGAAGGCAGCGGCCGAGGACTCTTCGGCGGAGGGTAGGCTGACCGGGAGGGGCCGGTCGAGACGGCGCAAGCGCAGCACGAAACTTGTGCCCTTGCCGACTTCTGAGCGAGCCCAGACTTTTCCTTCGTGCGCCTGGACGATCTGGTAGACGATCGCCAAACCGAGCCCCGTTCCGCCTTCAAAGTTCGACTGGAAGGGCTCAAAGATTTTTTCAGTCTGCTGAGAATTGATGCCCGGGCCGGTGTCGGCGAAGCTTATCTCCCAGTCACCGCCGCGATCGGTCAGCGTAACGGTTAAGCTGCCGCCTTTGTCTTTCATGGCGCGCACGGCGTTTTCGGAGAAGTTCCAGAAAACCTGTTTGAGTTTATCGCCATCAGCCAGCACCCAGGCTTCGGACTCCGCGAAGTTACGCCCGAGTGTGATTCCGCCACTCTCGGCGGCGAGCCGGTGCTCGAGCAGGGTGAGCGTGTCCTCAAGCAACGGGACCAGATTCACGCGTTCGAAGCGGTATTGCTTGCCGCGCGAATAAGCCAGGAAATCGGTGATGATGTTATTGAGACGATCGGATTCGCGGATCACGATCTGCAAAAGATGCCGCTCTTCCGTATTCAAAGCGGGGGCGTCGGAAAGCATGCTGACGGAGCCGGCGATGGAGGTCAGGGGATTGCGAATTTCGTGAGCGATGGCAGCAGCGAGGCGGCCAACGGCAGCCAGGCGATCTTGCATGCGGACTTCCCGTTCGAGGCGGCGGATTTCGGTGAGGTCATCGAAGGAATAGACAAAGCCGAGATCGCCGCGGACGTTCACGTTGAGCGCCGAAACCATCACACGAAAAGTTTTGCGGTATCCGTTGCCGGAAACGAAGCGGACTTCCGCATCGCCGCGAGCCACGCCGAAATGCGGCAGAGGATCTTGAAAAAGCTGGCCAACGGAGCGTCCGCGCAACTCGGCCTCCGGAATCTCGAGCAGCTGCTGGGCGGCACGATTGACAAGCGTGATGCGTCCATCAAGCCCGGTGGTGATCACACCGCCGCTCATCGACTGCACGATATTTTCGTGAAGAGCCTGGAGGTTTTCGAGCGCGCCACTAGCGTCTTTTAGCTGGACGTCGACCTGACGTAGCTTGTCCATCAGCAGCCCGGCAAGGTAGGCGATGGCGAAGTAAGCGAAGAGGTTGACAAAAATGACAACTTGCAGCGCTTTCAGTTTGGGATGGGTGTTGGCATACGAAGGGATGACGAGGTAATAATCCAGTTCAAGGATGGTTCCAAAGAGGATGAAGGCGAGGGCGGCGCTAAGGTATCCCCAGAAGCGTGGCAGAAGCATGCACGCCACGACGATGACGAGGGGATAAAGAAAATTGAGCGAACTGTCGATACCGCCGGTGACATGAACTACCAGAGTGACCATGGCCAGATCGCAGAGCACCTGCAGGATGGCCTGGAGACGATGTTCGTTCCAAACGGAAACGAGGAAGAGAAAGAAGACCGAGAGCGAGAACCAGAGCACCATGCTGGTCAGGAATGGCATGATCGGCAGCGGACTGGGAGTGAGGCGGATCACGGCGAGTTCGATGGCGAGCAGAACCATCAAAATCAGGACGCGAACCTTCACCAGCCAGGTCAGCCAGTTTCGCTCATCGGAGATAGAATGCATGAAAATCGTCGTTGGTCGTTCGCGGTTCGTCGTTCGCGGTTCGCTCTATCCGCGGACAATCTCCGAAAGGCGAATTGCGAACGACGAACCGCGGCCTTTCTTATCCTGCCAACTTGCCGATCATGGCGAACAACGGCATGTACAACGAAATAACGATGCCACCGATGCTGACACCGAGAATGCCGATGATGACAGGTTCGAGCATGGCCAACATGTCTTTGGTTGCTGAATCGACTTCGTCTTCGTAGAAGTCAGCAATCTTCTGCAACATGGAGTCCATGGCGCCGGTAGCTTCGCCAACTCCGATCATCTGGGTAACCATGTTGGGGAAGACGCCGCATTCGCGCAGGGGATCGACGATGGTACGGCCCTCTTCGATCGCCTTGCGTACCTTCATCAGCGCTTCTTCCAGGACGGCATTGCCTGACGTGCGGGCGGTGATGGACAAGCCTTCAAGAATGGGAACGCCAGAGGTGATGAGCGTGCCGAGGGTGCGGGTGAAACGGGCGACGGCGATCTTGCGCAGGAGAATGCCGATGATCGGCATCTTGAGCAACATGGCGTCGAAGTAATAACGGCCGCGCGGATGCTTACGAATTTGTTTGAGACCATAGAAGGAGCCAACTCCGCCGACGATGAAGAACCACCAGAAGGAGCCGACGAAAGCGCTCATCCCAATAACGATCCGGGTGGGCAGCGGTAAGGCAACGCCTAGTCCGACAAAGAGGTTGGCAAAAATCGGGACGACCCATTTAAGCAGCGCGGCGACGATCAAGACCGCGAGGGAGACGACGGCGACGGGATAGATCAATGCCGACTTCACGGCGGCGCGCAGTTTCACGGCTTTTTCGACGTAGATGGCAAGGCGCTGCAGAATAATGTCGAGAATACCGCCGGTCTCGCCGGCTTCGATCATGTTGGTGGTCAGGTCGTCGAAAATGATGGGAAAACCGCGCATGGCGTTGGCCAGCGTCGATCCGCCTTCGACAGTGGTGCGCACGCCGAGCAAGGTCTTTTGAAACGCAGGGTTTTCCTGGTTGGCGCCGAGAATCTCCAGGCACTGCACGAGCGGCAGACCAGCGTCGATCATGACGGAAAATTGGCGGAAGAAAACCGCAACTTCCTTGACCTTGACCTTGCCGCTGCCGAAGGTCGGCATGGAGAATTCCTTACCTTTTTCGCGAATGGAACCGGGCGTGATGCGCTCCTTACGGAGTTGCGAGGCCAGTCCGTCTTTGTTGGGAGCTACGCGCTCGCCTTGAACTTTCTCGCCTGTCGCGGTCTTGCCAGAAAACGTAAAAACCGGCATGGTTGCTTTCTCCTTAATTCCTGATGCAGAACACGTGTTCCATCGGCGGGGGCGGTGTATCTTTCGCGTTGCCCGTGGCTTCTGGTTTCATTTCAATTCGGTCTTTCCCAACTTGCTGCCCTGTTCCTTGTATTTCACTTCCGGCGAGGGCTTGGCCGGAGACGGTTCGAATCTCACCGCTTCACGGGCACGGCGCCTTTGGCCGGGGTCACACCGCCGCGGTTCGTGAGGCTGGCGCCACGAGCGATCATTTCCTGTAACTCGTCCTGATTACTGGAACGCGTGAGCGCCATTTCCATAGTGATTTGCTTCTGGAAGTAGGCGGTGGCGAGCGACTGGTTGAAAGTCTGCATACCGTATTTGTCTTGTCCGGACTGCATGGCGGAATAGATCTGGTGAATCTTGTCTTCGCGAATCAGGTTGCGCACAGCCGCGTTGGGCACCAGGATTTCCATGCACATGGCGCGTCCTTTGCCGTCGCCGCGAGGTAAAAGGCTTTGGCACATGATGCCTTCGAGCACCAGCGAAAGCTGGGCTCGGATCTGCGATTGCTGGTGCGCCGGGAAGACATCGATCACGCGGTTGATGGTGGAAGATGCCGAGTTGGTATGCAATGTGCCGAAGGTGAGGTGGCCGGTTTCCGCAATGCGTAGAGCGGATTCGATGGTTTCGAGGTCGCGCATTTCGCCGATGAGAACGACGTCGGGATCTTCTCGAAGAGCGGCGCGAAGAGCATCGGTAAAGCTCTTGGTATCGGAGTGCAGTTCACGCTGATTGACCAGGCAATTCTTGTTCATGTGCACAAATTCGATCGGATCCTCGATGGTGAGGATGTGGTCATGGCGCTCGGTATTGATTTTGTCGATCATGGCCGCGAGCGTGGTCGACTTGCCCGATCCGGTTGGGCCGGTGACCAGGACCAACCCGCGCGGCTTGTCGCACATCTGGCTGACAACGGCAGGCAGGCCGAGTTGGTGAAATGACTTGATCTCAAAAGGAATGAGACGAAAGACGCAAGCGCAGGCGCCACGCTGATTGAAGACGTTGGCGCGAAAGCGAGCCAGGCCTTTCAGCCCGAAGGAGAAATCGAGTTCGAGGCTCTCTTCGAAGCGATGCTTCTGCGAGTCGGTCATCACGCTGTAGGCCAACTGCTTGGTCTCGGCCGGCGTCAGTTGCGGCAGGTCGAGGGGCACCAGATGCCCGTGGACGCGGATCTGGGGCGGTGAGTTGGTGGTGATGTGAAGGTCGCTTCCATTCATCTCCAGCATGCGGCGGAGCAGATCGCTTAATGAGAGAGCCATAATGTTTTTGTCTTTCCTAGTCTCGCTTTTCGCCGTTCGCTATTCGTCGTTCGCCACGCGAAAGCGAACAGTGAGCGACGTTTCTAGTGAATCGTTTCTCTTGCCACTTCTTCGAGCGTGGTCCAGCCCTGCGCGACTTTGGTCAACCCGCTGCGACGCAGGGTGATCATGCCGCGTTCAATCGCTTTCTTTTTGAGTTCCAGCGCCGATGCGCCGACCAGCACCAGTTCGCGGATCTCGTCGTCGACTTCCATCACTTCGTATAAGCCGGTGCGGCCCTTGTATCCGGTTTTGTTGCAGGTGGTGCAGCCCTTGCCCTTCATGATTTGTACGGTCTTGGCTTCTTCAGGAGTGAAGCCTTCGTCGATGAGCGCCTGCACTGGCATGTCGACGGGCTCGGCACAATCTTTGCAAATTCGCCGGATCAAGCGCTGCGCGCAGATGAGGTGAACGGAGGTTGCCACGAGAAAAGGCTCAATACCCATGTTCATCAGACGGGTGATGGTTTCGGGGGCGCCGTTGGTGTGCAGAGTCGATAAAACAAGGTGACCTGTCAGCGCGGCTTTGATGGCGATTTCGGCGGTTTCAAAATCTCGAATTTCGCCGACCAGAATGATGTTGGGATCTTGCCGCAGGAAAGCACGCAGAGCCGCGGCGAAGTTGAGGCCGATCTGCTCTTTCATCTGCACCTGGTTGACGCCGCCGAGTTGGAATTCAACGGGATCTTCCGCGGTCATGATGTTGGTGTCAACCTGATTGAGCTGCGAGATCGAGGAATACAAGGTGTTCGTTTTGCCGGAGCCGGTTGGTCCGGTGACCAGCACCATGCCGTAAGGCTTCAGAATCGCCTTCTGGAATTTGTCCAAGGACTCCTGCTCGAAACCAAGCTTGGTCATGTCGAGCCGCAGATTTTCTTTGTCGAGCAAGCGGAGCACGATTTTCTCGCCCCAGAGAGTGGGAAGAGTGGAGACGCGGAAGTCGAGCTGCTTTTTCTTACCGCCAATCTGCATCTTCAGCATGATGCGACCGTCCTGCGGCAGTCGCTTTTCGCTGATGTCGAGCTTGGCCATGATCTTGAGGCGCGAGGTGATGGCGTCCTTCAATTTCAGCGGGGGGTTCATGATCAACTGCAAAACGCCGTCAATACGGAAGCGGACGCGGAATTCTTTTTCGTAAGGCTCCATGTGAATGTCGCTGGCACCGCGCTTGACCGCGTCGGTGAGCACCAGGTTCACGAGTTTGACGATGGGAGCTTCGTCGGCGGCTTTCTCCAGTTCCTTGAGTTCGAGTTCGGCCTCTTCCGCTTGCACTTCGACATCGGCAGCCTCGCCCATGTCGTTCATCGACTGCATGACCTGTTCGAGCTCTTCTTCTTTCGAAGTGCCGTAGGCCTTGTCGATGCCCTCGATGATGGAGCTTTCCGCGGCTACGACCGGTTCGATGTTGAAGCCGGTCATGAACTTGATATCGTCCATCGCGAAGACGTTGGTGGGATCGACCATGGCGATGGTCAGCGACGCGCCTACGCGGCTGAGCGGCAAAATCTGGTAGCGCTTCGCCGTCTCATACGGGATCAGTTTGACGACAGCCGGATCGATTTCAAAATAAGAAAGATTGATGGCGGGCACGCCGTACTGGCGCGAGAGAAAGTTGGTGACGTCCTCGTCCGAGAGGAAGCCCAACTTCACCAGCGCCGAGGCGAGGCGGGTGTGCGACTCCTTTTGGAGTTTCGTCGCCTGTTCCAACTGCTCTTGGGTAATGACCTTTTCTTTAACGAGCAGGTCACCCAGCCGCTGAGACATATCTCTCCTGTAGTCGCACCTGGATTCGTACAAGGTGCGGGTCAGCGCGAAGCTGCTGATAACTGGGGGCTCAGCGAGGATACCTTCGCACTGACACAAATTGTCAACCCAATGGGAATTCCGCAAAAGTAACTTCAGTACTTGTACTTCGCGATAAACAGGGTTTCTGCCGGATATCGCCCTCGTTTGTGCCAGAAAAGGGCGCTGTGACGGGGATCACAACGCGGCAGGCCATGTTCTTCCGTGCGCACGAAGGGCAGAACACGGAGTCAGAAAGCTTTCCGGAAGCGGTCGGGGCTTGCTTTCGTTCAGTGGCGAACAAATATTGATGCGTAACGCTTTGGGCGGTGTAGGTAAGGGTCGAAACCGATCGTTAAAATAGAGATGAGGCGAATCGAACCCGGACAATCGTGAACGAAGAAAAGCACAACGCGATCCGAGCCTACTACCGGACATTGTTCTCGGCATGGGGATGCCAGCACTGGTGGCCGGCGCGGTCCCGTTTTGAAATGATCGTCGGGGCATACTTGACGCAAAACACTGCATGGACGAATGTCGAGAAGGCGCTGGGGAGCTTACGTAGGGCGGGTTTGTTGTCGATTGATGGAATCCGGCGCACACCGCAGGCAAAGCTGGCGCGACTGATTCGGTCTTCGGGTTTCTTCCGGCAAAAGGCGCAACGCTTGAAGATATTTGTCAGCTTTCTGGACGGGCGCTACGATGGCTCGTTGGGACGAGTGTTTGCGCGGCCTGCGCTCGAACTGCGCCGCGAACTGCTCGCTCTCAATGGCGTGGGCCGCGAGACCGCGGATTCGATTCTGTTATATGCGGGCAATTATGCTGTGTTTGTGGTGGATGCTTACACGCGACGCATTTTTGAGCGACACCAGATTGTTTCGGAGAAGGCAAGCTATGAGGAAATCCGTGAACTGGTCGAGCCGGCGCTTCAAGAGGAGGCGAACGGAATGGATTCGCCACTGCGGCACTTCGAGGAGATCGGCGCTGCGGGAACTGGACGGCCGAGCTCGTCTCATCGACCCTCGCGTGTGAGCGCGGCCAAACGAAGTGAATTGGCGCAGACATTTAATGAAATGCACGGATTGATCGTGGGAGTTGGAAAAACCTATTGCCTAAAGTCACAACCGCGATGTGAGCTGTGTCCTTTGCAGAAGTTCTTGCCGCGGGCAAAGTAGTGGCGGGTCTATTTTGGTGTGTTGCGATCTATTGTTGCGATCGTTTATTGCGATCTCCGGATCCGGAGGCCGAACGAAATGCGGAGCGGAACCCTGGTTGTGACCCTGTGGATTACGATCTTGGCGACTGCGATCGATTGCAAAGAAGCGAACGCCGCTGCTCCTGAAGCATCGCTTCGCGAGCTGGCGCGAGCTTCCGAAATGTTGATCGGGACGGCAGTGAGGCCATGGGCACTGTCGGAGGCGGCCTATTCGTCAACCCTTGCGCGTGAGTTCAACATGGTGGAACCGGAAGACGCTCTCAAGTGGGAAACCATTCATCCGCAGGCGCAGACCTACGATTTTTCGCAGGGGGACCAAGTCGTGGATTTCGCGCGACGCCACGGGATGAAAGTCCGAGGTCACACGCTAGTCTGGCACCAACAAAATCCGAAATGGTTGACGGAAGGAAAATTTGGTTCCAGCGAGCTTGCTGAGATCCTCGAAAAACATATCAAGATCGTTGTGGGGCATTATCGGGGCAAGATATTCGCGTGGGATGTGGTGAACGAAGCCTTTGACGAAGTGCATCCAGGAGAGTTGCGCAGCACGATCTGGCGCGATCAGCCGGGGATCTCGTTGACGGAGGAGGCTGGCGGGTCGACCGGCGGGCCGGGGAATTCAGGGGATTCGTCGCGATCGGGGTCAGCGGCGAATCGCAAGAATGCGAGTTATGCCTACATCGAGCGGTGTTTCCGCTGGGCGCATGAGGCTGATCCGCAGGCGCTGCTTTTTTATAACGAGGCCGAGGCCGAAGCGGTAAACCGGAAATCGGATGCCATCTATGCCATGGTGCGCGATTTCAGGGAGCGCGGCGTTCCGATCGATGGCGTCGGGTTCCAGATGCACGTTGCGAATCTGCACGCGGATGTTGGCTCAATTTCAAACAATATTAAACGCTTCACCGCGCTCGGAGTGCAGGTCCAGATCACAGAAATGGACGTTGCTCTGCCTGTCGATGCTGCGGGAAATGCGACGCCGGAAGATCTGCAACGCCAGGCGGATGTCTATCGCCAGATTGCGAACGCCTGCCTATCTTATCGGGGATGCATGGCGATCCAAACCTGGGGTTTCACGGATAAATACTCATGGATTGGCTCGCATTCGAAACACAAGCAGGGCGCGGCGCTGCTGTTTGACAAAGATTATCGGCCCAAGCCGGCTTACGAAGCGCTTCGGGAAGCGCTACGGTCGGGAAGCGGTCGTTAGTCGTCGGTGGCTGGTCGCCGGTCGTTCGTCATTCGTCGTGTGCAGGCGATCCCTGTTACCGGAGGTGAACAGCCGCGACTAACCAAGGATGACTCTCTATAATGTGAGCAATCCTTGGCCGAGCCCGCTCCAATTCGAGACGAACCGAAGACCTCCGGCCGCCGCAAGGCTGTCATCGCGCTCGCCATCGGGCTTTTTTTGCTGGTGGCCGCTTTGGTCCTGCAGGCCTCGTTCAATCTGAAGTTCATCAGTCCAGACAGCAATCAGGAGTTGCTGTTTTTTGCCGGACTGAGCGGCCTGATTTTCTTTGCGTTCGTGGCCCTGACGGTGGTTCTGGGACGCAATCTTCTCAAACTCTACGCTGAGCGCCGGCAGGGGGTGGCGGGATCGAAGTTCAGAACGCGCCTGGTCGTGGTCAGTCTGTTGCTCTCTTTTTTGCCGGTTCTGGCGATGTTCTGGTTTTCTTACGGACTGATGAACCGCTCGATCGACAAGTGGTTCTCGCAGCCGGTGGAAGAGGTGCGCGCGGATACGGCGGCGATGTCTGCGCTTTTGTACGACTATGCCGGTCAGAACGCCACTTCAGAAGCGCAGTCGATCGCGCAGACCGGGGAATTCCGCCGAGCTTTTGCGAGTGGAGATTTCTCGGAAGCGACGGAAGAATTGCGGGAGCACATACCAACGCTGGAAGGCGGATTTGCGCTGGCTTTGTCGCACAAGAACGCGGTCGCAAGTCTCAATCCGCCAGCGCCATGGCTGGATATGCAGGAGCAGTTTCCACTGGAGCCCGCCTTGCGGGGAGGGCATCCTCACTTTCAGTGGGGGCTGACGGACTACATCGTCGCCGCGACTCCGATTCAAGATGGTGCGGTGATTGTCGCGATGCCGCTTCCGCCGAAGTTCGCGGAAACTGCCAAACAAATTCAAGAGAGCCAGCATCGTTATATTGAATTGGCGGCGAAGAGGAAGCTTTTCCGACGGACCTATATCGGATTTTTGTTGCTGTTGACCGTGGTTGTGCTGTTTGCTTCGACCTGGCTGGCGCTGCTGCTTTCGAAATTAGTCAATCGCCCTGTTGCGGCACTGGCAGCGGGGACGGAAGCTATCTCCAAAGGGCAACTCGATTACCGGGTCGATATTCGCGCCACCGACGAGTTGGCCGAACTGGTGCAGTCTTTCAACAGCATGGCGGAACAGCTGGAATCGAGCCGCCATCAAATCGAAGCTTCGAGCCGCGACATTGGCGTCGCCAACCAGGCGTTAGAGCGACGGCGCCGCTATATCGAAACGGTACTGGAGAGTCTTCCCACGGGAGTGATTTCGATTGATGCGGTGCGCCGTGTGACTCTGGCGAATGCGGCTTTCTCGCGCATGTTTTATCTGGAACGCAGCGAGTACGTGAGTCCAGCATCTTTGATGAACCGGCCGCTGCAGGAAGTGATGCCGGCGAATGTGCTCGCCGATCTGGAGCCGCTGCTTCGCCGCGCGGACCGCATGGGCATTACGGCGTCAAATATGGAGTTGGATTTGCCACGGGCGCAGCTGAACGTGGCGGTTACAGTGTCTGCCCTTGGCCACGCGGCTGAGGGATTGGGATACGTGCTGGTATTCGAAGACTTGTCGGACCTGTTGCGGGCGCAGAAACAGGCGGCATGGCGCGAGGTGGCGCGGCGCGTCGCCCATGAGATCAAGAATCCGCTGACTCCGATTGCTCTTTCGGCGGAGCGCATTCAGCGGCACTTGTCGCGCGGCACAGAGCCCGACGCCGTGTCGTTGGAGGTCATCCGCAAGTGCGCTAAGACGATTCAGAATGCCGTGGAAAGCGTACGCACGCTGGTAGATCAGTTCTCGGCGCTGGCGCGTTTTCCAGCGTCGCGTCCGCAACCCGCCAGTTTGAACAGCCTGGTGGAAAGTGCGCTGATCATGTTCGAGGGAAGGTTGGAGGGCATTCGCGTGCGAACGGAGCTGGCGCATGATTTGCCGGGTGTGATGGCCGACCCCGAAGCGATCAAGCGTGCGGTCGCGAACTTGGTGGACAACGCCGCCGAGGCGATGCAGAACGCGATCCTCAAAGAGATCACGATTTCGACTTCGCTGGTGGCCAGCCGCGAAACGGTTGAACTGGTGGTCTCGGACACGGGACAAGGCGTGTCTCGCGACGTGAAGGAGCGGCTGTTCCTGCCGTATTTTTCAACCAAACAGCGTGGCACGGGCCTTGGTCTCGCGATTGTGAGTCGAATTGTGGAGGACCATCGCGGTTCGATTCGAGTGGAAGAGAACCAGCCGGTCGGTAGCCGTTTCGTGATCGAATTGCCGGTGGCGCTTGAAACTCTCAGTGCGCCGGCGGCAAGCTAAAATCGAGACCGGCCTGCGGGAATTTGGGAATCGATAGCCGGCACACTCTATATGGCACACATTCTGATCGTAGATGACGAAGCCGGGATACGGGAATCGCTGCGAGGCATTCTTGAGGACGAGGGTTACAAGACCAGCGTCAGTTCGAGCGGAGAAGAGTGTCTCGAATTGCTGCGCAAAAGCAGCTTCGACCTGATCCTGCTGGACGTGTGGTTGACCGGCATCGACGGTCTCGAAGTGCTGGGCAAGATTCGCGTTCTGGACGATCCTCCGGAGGTCATCATGATCTCGGGCCACGGCACCATCGAGACAGCGGTGCGCGCCACCAAACTAGGAGCCTACGATTTTGCCGAGAAGCCTCTATCGCTGGAGAAGACGCTGATCCTGGTAAAGAATGCGATCGAGGCGCGGCGACTGCGCCACGAGAACCTTGATCTGCGAAAGCAGTTGCAGGCGAAGAGTGTGATCGTGGGTGACAGCGTTCCCATGAAGGCGCTGCGCCAACAGATTGCCTTGATGGCGCCCACCAACGGACGGGTGCTGATCTATGGCGAATCGGGCACGGGAAAAGAGCTGGTAGCGCATGCGATCCATACGCAGAGCCTGCGCAAAGACGAAACGTTTGTGGAGATGAACTGCGCGGCGATTCCGGAAGACCTGATCGACAGCGAACTTTTCGGTCATCGCAAGTCGTCGTTTCCCGGGGCGACGGCCGATAAAGAGGGCAAGTTTCAGAAAGCGGATCGCGGGACGCTATTTCTGGACGAAGTCGGCGACATGAGTTTGAAGATCCAGTCGAAAGTCTTGCGCACGCTGGAGCAACAGAGGTTTATTCCGGTGGGCAGCGATGATCCGATTACGGTCGACGTGCGCGTCATCGCCTCTACGAATAAGGATCTGGAGGAAGAAATTGCCAAAGGGAATTTTCGCGAAGATCTGTTTTACCGGCTGAACGTGGTGCCGTTCGTAGTGCCGCCACTGCGCGAACGCAAGGAGGACATACCCTTGTTTGCGCGCCACTTCCTGAAAGAGTTTGCCTCGGCGTATGGTCGGCGTCCGAGAGAAATTACCGACGATGCGATCGACTCACTGATGCGCTATCCATGGCCAGGCAACGTGCGAGAGTTGCGCAACGTAATCGAGCGCATCGTGATCATGAATCCCACGACCTCGCGTTTCGAGCGCAAACATCTACCGCCTCTCGTGCATCGCGACGGCAGTCGAAAAGTGACTGGGAGCGAGGGTTCCACGTTGCACCAGGTGAAAGCCGCTTATGAGCGCGACTACATACTGAAGACGCTCGATCAGAATCACGGCAACGTTAGCCGCACGGCCGAAGTGCTCGGCCTGGAGCGCAGCCACCTTTATCGCAAAATGAAGAGTTTGGGGATTGCGGCGAAAGAGTAGAACGCGTCGTCCGCTCTCCATCGTTCGCTTCTCGCGAAAAGCGAATGACGAAGAGCGAAAAACATCTTAGCGCTTCAGCATGTGAATCTCAGTCCCGTTCTTGTGGAACTTCACTTCGTCCATTAGCTGATTAATCAGGTAAATGCCGCGGCCGTGGTTGGAAAAGATATTTTCGCCGTGGCAGGGATCGGCGATCTGCGAAGGATCGAAGCCGGGGCCCGGATCGCGCACGACAATCAGAATGCCGTGCTGCGCGTCGCAGGCTACGTCGCATTCCACAATTTTGGATGGATCGCTTTTCGCTCCGTGAACAACGGCGTTGGCTAAGGCTTCGGTCAAGGCTAGTTCGATGTCGTCTTCGCGGCCGAGGGCACATTTCATATCGCGCACGACGGCCATCACGCTCCGGACAACCGGATCGACGGCGTCGCGGTCAGCGGCCAGCGTGATGCTGAGTTTGAACTCGAGCTTGTCCGCATGGAAGTCACACGGCTGCGGCGCTTGCGCTTGCTCGGTTGAAGGGTAATCTTCCATAGGCGGCTGTAGCAGAACCCGAACCTCTACGCTTAGTAAGATGCAGAAAGGCGCTGACAGATTCTAGGGACTTACCGGTCAGGATGCAACTGTATTTGGGTCGCGGACGTGCAAGAGGCGTTACGCGCGCGCGTAACCGTGGTGTAAACGTCGTGTAATGAGCTGAAATCTATGGGGTACGAGAGTTCGGGGGCACAGAGGGGTTGATTTTACTCCTCTGGATTCGTTCCGCCGATCTGCTGCAATTGGCGCCGCCAATCCAGTTCTTCCACGAAGTTTCGCGAATCGCGCCAGCCCGCTTTGATCTTTACGAAGAGCTCGAGGAAGACTCGTGTACCGACCATTTTCTCGATGTCGAGGCGCGCGGAGGTTCCGATCTTCTTGAGCATCTGCCCGCCCTTGCCCAGCAGGATCGCCTTTTGCCCTTCGCGCTCGCAGAAAATTACGGCGGCGATCCGGGTCATGCGCGGGCTCTCGTCGAACTGCTCGATCAATACCGAGACGGCGTGCGGTACTTCTTCATGAGTTTGCATCAGGACGTGCTCGCGGATCAACTCGGACGCCATAAAACGCACTGGCTGATCGGTGATCTGATCCTCCGGAAAATAACGCGGACCGTTCGGAAGACCTTTGAGCACGCAGGACAACAATTCGTCGAGGCCTTTTTTCTTCAGCGCCGATATGGGAACGATCTCCTTGAAATCGTGGAGCGTCTGGAACTGCGCAATGAGGGGAAGCAGTTTGCTCTTGTCGGCGAGCAGATCGATTTTATTGAGGAGCAGGAAGACTGGGGTACCCGCTTTTTTCGCCAAGTTCAGAACAAACTCATCTTCGCGATCCCATTTCTTTTTGGCGTCGACAATGAGGAGAATCAGTTCGCAACCTTCGAGCGCTTCACGCACCTCGGACATCATCTTGCGACCGAGAGACGATCCAGACTGATGGACCCCCGGAGTGTCGATGAGTACGATCTGCCCGGCCTCACGTCCTTTGACCTTGGGCACGTTGATAATGCCGAGAATGCGATTGCGGGTGGTTTGTGGCTTCGGGGAGATGATCGCCAGTTTCTCGCCCACGAGCGCATTCAGCAGCGTGCTCTTACCCGCGTTGGGGCGGCCAAGAATGCAGACGAATCCAGAGTGAAAGGACATAGAGATAGGGTACTAGGATTGAGGCAAAGAAGACGAGCGGGTGGGCGATTCGTCAGCCGTCGCGGGCGGCTGCGTGAGTTGAAGGGCTGGGGAGGGTAGTAGAAATTGGTCGGGGCGCGCGGATTTGAACCGCGGACCCCCTGCGCCCAAGGCAGGTGCGCTACCAGGCTGCGCTACGCCCCGACTGGGATGATTATAAACGATGGCAGCGCGTGACCTTCGGGACACCCCCGAAAGGCGGATTGTCCGTACAGGGTGCGCTCGGGCTATAATTTTCCCGGAAGTCATGGCAAGTTCACGTTACGCGTTGGTCACCTACGTACGCAGTCCGGTCGGAGAGTTCGTGGAGCAGTTGCGCCGGGAGCTACATCCGGCCACCCCTCACATGGCGGCGCATCTCACGATTCTTCCTCCGCGACAGTTAACGGGAACGGAAGAGGGCGCGCTGGAGTTTCTGGAAGAGGCTTGCGGTCGGGCGGTTCCGTTCGATGTCGAATTGGGTGACGTAGAGACGTTTTTGCCGACCACTCCTACTGTGTTTATTCAGGTGCGGCGTGCGGCTTACCGGATGCGGGAGCTGCACGATCAACTTTGCGGTCATGGGCTCGATTGCCCGGAAAACTGGCCGTACATTCCGCATATGACAATTTTGAAAACGGATATGGACGAGCAGGCGCGGGCGGCGCTGGCGCTGGCGCGAGAACGTTGGGCGCAGTTTCCCGGCAAGCGCGAGGTGCATGTGGAGCGTTTGATGTTCGTCCGGGAAAAAGATGGTTGCTGGCAAGACGTAGCGCCGGTCGCTCTAGGACGCGGCCAATTGTCATCAAAATCGCGAAACGGGGATCGGCCGGTTTGAAGGCGGATTTCGTCGAATCCTATTAATTTCGTGGGCGGTTTTTGTTCGAAGTTGCGTTGTTCTCACCCCTGCGAAATACCCTAAAGCGAGCGACTGGAAGCTCTTTTGCTGACCTGCGGTACATGTACTTTCCGCCCGTTGCCAACTCTATTGGGCGGACTACCATAGAAATCAACGGACTGCACGCCAGAGCCGGATCCCAGGCTGCGGGCTTGTTCGCAAGTTCGAGCGCGGGTAGGACTGCGGGATCGACCGCGAGTTCGATCGAGAGAGAGAATATGCAAATTGGGGTTTATGGATCCGGCTATCTCGCCACTGTCATCTCCGCCTGCCTTGCCGATTTCGGCACTCCCGTGTGCTGCTGTCACGCCGACGGCACACGCATCATGGACATCGCCAAAGGCAATATTCCCTTCTTCGAAAAAAATCTACAGGAAGTGATTCGGCGCAACGTGCGCTCGGGTCGCCTGGTGTATTCGGCCAACCCGGAAGAACTGGCGCAAAAGGCGCAGGTAATATTTCTGGCGGAAGATTCGGCGCAGGGCCTGGAAGAATTGGTCGTCCGCCTATCGAGCGCAGCGGGCCGCTTTCAGGTGATTTCGATTGTGACGCCGGTGAGGGTGGGGTCGACCGCGAAGATCGAAAAACTTCTCAAAGAAAAAGGGCTGAAAACACTGCTCGTGTGCCAACCGATGTTTTTTACCAACGGATGTGCGGTGGAAGACTTCAACTGGCCCGACCGAATCATTCTGGGGACGCCGTCGAGCGAAGCGGTCTCTTCTCTGAAGCAGATTTTCCATCCGCTGGTGATGCGCGGAGTTCCCGTACTGGTCACAAATTACGAAACGGCCGAGCTGGCGCGCGAAGCGACGACGGCTTTCGTGGCGACCAAGATTTCTTTCATCAACGAGATAGCGAGTCTGTGCGAGCACGTCAATGCGGATGCGGTGAGCCTGTCGCTGGCACTGGGCCTGGACAAGAAGATCGCTCCGCGTTGCCTGCAGCCGGGCGCTGGTATGGGCGGGATCTTCGCTGAGAGCGATATGGAATCGTTGACCGGGCTGGCACGTGAGAATCGCATTGATCTGAAAGTGCTGAATGCCGCGCGAGAGGTCAATCTGGATTTGGCGACCCGGCTCATGCAGAAAGTTTCGGATGCGATCGACACGGTGCAGAATAAAGATGTGGGCATTCTGGGCCTGGCATTTAAGCCAAATACGAATTCGGTCGCAGGATCGGCGTCGGTCCAGTTGGCGCAGAATCTGCTTGCCGGTGGGGCGCGTGTGCGCGCTTATGATCCTGTCGCGATTCCCGATGCGCGCCTGCAGCTGAATGGCATGGTGAAGTACTGCGAATCCGCCTATGGAGTCGCCGAAGGCGTTGATGCGCTGATTGTCGCTACGGGCTGGCCGGAATTTCGAACGCTCGATTTCGCCAGAATTCGACATCTGGTTAAACGTCCGATCATTATCGATACGAAGAATCTGCTCGACTCGTCGCGACTGCGAGCCATGGGATTCCAGTACATGGGCGTGGGAAGACCGTAGGCGGGGAGCAAATAATTGGGCCGAATGAAGATCAAGGCCTCTCCCCTGTTTGCGCTGCCGTTGGCTGCCCGTATCTCCGATAAAACTGGTTTTGAAAAAGTTCATGCGGATCGTAACGCCTTTTCAGGCCGAAGAATTTGTCAGACTGAGGGTAGGCTTGACGAAATTGCTCCGGGGTCGCATGGAGACGGTACGGTAGGTAGTATCTGCCTCCCACCTTTAGGACGGCATCGATCAACTCGGACGTCATGGCCTGCATCTGAACGTCGCCGGCGGCGGTTCGCGGCTGGCTGAAAAACATCACAAAAGCGAGGACATCGGTACGGGCGTAATTGAGAAAGGTGTCCGGGTCTGTTTTCACGTCACGGACTGTTACGTTTAATAGATCGGCCTTATCCCTGGTTATTATTTCTCTCGCCGCAGCCAGAAACGCTCCTGCATGATCTTGACCCACGAAGTACTCATGCAAAATGTCGGTCGTTTCCTCGGACCGATCTAGATACCAGTCAGCGCTGTCGTTCATGAGCAGATTTCGAGAAAAGACCGTACCCGCGAGTTCGGGTTGTATCCTCGTTTCCGCCGACCAACGCATCGATTTGCCATATGGGCTCCCGGCTGATCCCCGAAACACGAGCCGCGGAAGCCAATGAGAACCGGCGGCGGTGAGTTCCGGAACTGGCCCGGTTTCCCGATAAAAGACATTGATGAGGGCTTCATCGAACAGCTTTATTGGCGTGATGTTTAACCTGGCATACGCCATCTCGACATTTGTGCTGCTCTGAAGGATGCGAGCAAACGACTGCAATGCTCGGCCTATGGGAACGACATGTTGCTCAAGGCGCAATCGCGTGTTGGGTACGACCCGCAAGTCTGCATCCAGAATCACTCCGAAGAGTCCGTATCCCCCAAGTGCCAGCGAGAACAGTTCGCGATTCTCGGTACGGCTACAAGTCACTATCGCTCCATCCGCTTTCATTAAGCGAAAGGACTCGACAGTCGAGGCGATTGGTGGGCGTCCGTATTGCCAGCCGTGGCAATTTACGCTCAGTGATCCGCCCACCGTAAAAGAGTTGTCCGATTGCATGACGGCGACAGAACGGCCGTACTTGTCAAGGTAGGGAATAACATCGGCCCACTTCGCACCAGCCTGCACGTGAAGCAAAGTTTTGTTTTCATTGAGTTTCATCCCCTTAAAAGGAAGCATGTTAATCGCTATGCCCCCGGGGTAGATCGTCTGGCCGCCCATGCTGTGGCGAGCGCCGGCGATAGAGACGTGCTGGTGGGCGGATTGAGCGCTGAGAAGTAAGGCGTGGAGTTGATTCTCGCCCTGTTGAGGATCACTGGGAATATCCCAGACTCCAGCAATTTGTGTCTTATTCAATCGGCTAACATCATCTGCATATCCCGGGGGAAGCTTTTCGACGACTTTCCTATCGCGGTAGGCCGTCCGAGCGAGATGGAAGACGGGCGGCACCAGCCCAAGCAAGGCGAGCGCCACAAGCGCGAACAACACGATCCGTTTATGCCCGCGAACCGACATTAGAGAATCCACTCAGATGAATCCGACAGTGTACGCTGAAAAATGAGGGCAAAACTACTCTCTCGAGGGCGAAGTGTAAGCGGCCCCGAACGAGTCTAGAGTTTCCCCGGACCGAGCATTGCCTTGCCGGGAAACACTCCGGACACAATCTTGGAATCATCGATAACAAGAGTGCCTCCCACGAATAAATAGTGCACGCCCACGCTGGCTTCCATCGGCTTTTGAAAAGTGGAGCGATCGGCGATGGTTTTCTCGTCGAAGACCACGATGTCGGCGTCGGCGCCTTCCTGCAGCCGGCCTTTCAAATGGGCGGCGGGAGTCGATCGCTCTAACATCTGGGCGGGCATGAAGGTCATCTTGCGGAGCGCGTCCATCAGGCTAAGGGTGCGTTTTTCGCGGACGTATTGGGCGAGCACGCGCGAATAGGTTCCGGCATTGCGAGGATGGCCTTCGGCTCCATCGCTGGCGATCATAACGAGGGGATTCGGAATCACTTTGTCGACCATTTCTTGCGTGTTGGCGAAGACCAGCACCCACTGCGTGTTGGCGGAGTTGTGCAATTCGTCGAAGCGAGCTTTAGTGAGGTGTTCGCCGGTGTCGGGTAGGACGAGTTCGTTATAAGAGATGCCCAGTTTTTCTTGCCATCCAGGATTGAAGAGGGCGGAGTTTATCGCGGTCATGCCTGCGGTGTAGGGATAGGCTTCGGTGGTCACGTCGAGACCGCGGGCGCGGGCGCCTTCGATCATCGACAGGCACTCCAGCGCATCGGCGAGGCAGGTACTGTTGATGTGAACGATGTGGAGCGGGGCTCCACTGATGGCGGAGGCGGCGATCACTTCACTTACAGATTCGATGGCAGAACCAGGCTCGACGCGGCCCGCACTGCGCATGTGAGTGTATACGGGAAGCCTGCGTTCGGCGGCGACGCGAAACATGTCAATCACTTCGAGGCGCGTCGCTCCCGGTGTGTATTGGATGCCCATGCCCACGGCGAGCGCGCCCGCGTCGAGTTCGGAACGAAGGCGATTTTCGATTTGCGCAATCTGTTCGGGGGTTGCCGGACGGTCGGTTGCAGGTCCACTCTTCGGCAGAATTTCTCCGTTCGGAATTGGGGCTCCGAAAATCAGCGCGCGGGCGGCGACGTGGCTGGCGGAGGTTCCATAGTTGATGAGCGAACGCCCTTCTTTTGCCTTCAAAAAAGCGCCGACATCGGGCGCTCCAATTTCGAGTTCGAGCGCGGTGGTAACGCCGTCGAGTGCTTTGACGCGCTGGCTAGCGAGATCCTGGCCATGCTGGTGCAGATCGATGAAGCCGGGAGCGACGACCAGGCCGGAAGCGGGAATGACGCGGCGGCCGCTCAGGGTGTCGGACGAGATGCGGACAATCCTGCCATCGCGAATTCCGACGTTGCGGACGGCGTCGAGTCCGGTCTCGGGATCCATGACACGCCCCCCTTCGAGGACGATGTCGTATAGCGGCGTGGATGGCTGTGCCGCAGCAGGGAGAGCGACAACGATAGCGGCGAAAACAAAGCCCAAGCAAGGACGGAAAATCTGATTGCTCATGATGGCTCCGGTGAGACTCGACGACAAGACTAGCGATGATAGCAAGCGGAGACTGCGTTAATTGCTATAATCGTTGTCTGCGGTGGGAGTAGCTCAATCGGTAGAGCATCGGACTGTGGCTCCGACGGTTGCGGGTTCAATTCCCGTCTCCCACCCCAATCACGTGGGTTCGCTCAAACGTCGGGCGGCTTTGGTGAGTTCGCTTGGACTTTCAGTTCCAAGCCTTTCAAGGTGCCAAGGGAGTAGGCGGCGGATTCGCGCTCTTTAATGCCCGCATCGAAGTCCAGCAGTTCGCGAAGGCGAACTTGCACGAGACGTTTGACGTCCCGGATTCTTTCGGCAAACTCCTCGACTCGGATTTCCACCAAGCCTGCTTCGGAGAGCGTTTTCCATGCTTGTTGCTCGCTGTTTTCCTCGTCGGATCGCCCCATTCGCCCCAGCCCCTATCTATTATTCTTCTACATTCTCTATCAATTTTGCGACCGATTCTGACGATCGGTTTTAAATAACATGGATCTTGGTTGCGAAGACCGTCGCGGCGATCTCTTATTGCTGTGGATCCGGTGCTTTGCTTTCTGTGCCTTTGAACCTGAGATAGGTATAGGCCAAATATTGGTTCAGTTCGGCCCAGAAAGGCTGGTCGCGCGTTCGAGGATCCATGCCGGTGGCCGCCATTGAAAGCAAGCGCTCCTCACACTCCTCGCGCTCCTCTACGGTGACCTCGTCGACCTTGCGCCATTCTTTTTGCTGGGGACAGCCCGCGATCCGGTGCTCCGGTATCACGCGCCCATCCTCAAGAATAAAATCTCGCCAGACCAATCCCCAGCGAACTTCTCTGAGAACGGCTGTTTCGGGACCCGTCGAAGACTGGAATGATACACGTTCTCCTTCCGCGGGATGCCAGGTCGCGTCACTGCGTGTTTGCTTAGCCGTGGACTTCATCGTTCGTACACCGGTGGGAAGTTAAAGTTAGTTGCCCTCTTCAGGTTTGGGCTTGCGGCTGACAATGCGGTTTCCTGAGGTAGCGGGTCGGGGCCAATCGCTTCGTGATAAGACGCGGTCCACGGCCTGTTCCACCCGCAGCATAAAACCTGAATCAGGATCACAGAGAGCGCCGGGTCCCGCCATAGCCATCTCGTTTGTAATTGTATTTGGGGCCGGCTCAACGCTTGGCACTAGCTGCGACTGCTGTTTCAGATAGCCGATCCAGACGAGGGTTACTGCGTTGTAGGCCAGGCTTTTCAGCAGGCTGATTACGGCAGCGTGGCCGTCGCCGAACCACATCACGACGCTGACCAGGATCAATTCGACGCTAGCAAAGACTCCGAAACCAAGCGCAATGCCGAAAACCGGCTGCCGCCAGCTGTTCTTGAGAAAGCGACTCAGCAGGAGCAGCAGAAGGAAGAGTCCGACCTGCATGAGGCGCATGCTGCGATCGAAGGCGAAGACTGCAGAGACGATTCTGTCCCCTCCTACTTCGCCGCCCGACAGCGCGCCAAGGCACGCTACCAGCAAAAGCAAGCCGCAGGACCATCGGAATATGGTCGTGCCCAGACTCTGGATCCCTCCGTACTCTTTGAACAGGCTGAGCAAGATTTCATCCATCACGGCGACGGCAAAGATCACGCTGAGGGCGTTGCCGGTCCAGTAGGCGTCAAAGTACATGTCGCCAAAATACCGGTAGAGCACGAACAAACAGGCTGATTTAAGAGTCTGATAGAGGACGTAAGAAAAAAATCGTGGAAACGACGCATGGTATCCGCGCCGGACCATGAAGATCAGAAGAGTAACTTGCAATAACGGACCGGCGAGCCAGCTCGCGTACATTATCCAATTCATCGTTTGAGGGACCCTAACTTTCGGAAAGCATACCTATCCCTCAACCGCTGTGCAATGTCTTTTTCAGCAGCCCGTATCGACCCTACGAATCAGTTACCCTTTACCCTGCTCTATTTATTGGCTGCAACGTTTGGCTCGGCACAAGGGCATGGGGTCGCTGCCATCGGCAACGACAACTGCTTGCTGTGCTCGAACTGAGGAATTGTTGGGACGCGAACTCGACGGGATTGCGCAGTACAACCCAGCCAGCGCCACAATGGTTAGCAGGACATTCAGTACGGTGTTCATCGGGGGAGTCTCCTTGCGCGCATTTCTGCGCGTGGCGAAGTATATGCCGGGACCATGCTTTGTGGGCAGCGAAATTTTGATGGATAATTCGGATTTCTTAATGGTTAGTGCAGCGGCGGAATGGAGCGCCCGTCGCGGGAAGAGACCGAATCTTACGAGGAGCCATCGTGGGGTAAATGAGCGGCAAAAGTGGGTGGCCTTTTGTCGGCTCCAAACGGGCGATGTGTTCGTGCTATTGGTCGAGAAATGCTCGCATGCGGTCCAGATCTCGGAAGGCTTCGGTACCCCCGCTGGCGGTGGTGGAGAAGGCTCCGCAACGGTTTCCGTAGGCCAGGCACGATGGCAGGTCCGAACCGCGAAGAAATTGGTAGAGAAATCCGGCGTCGAAACTATCACCGGCACCCACCGGGTCCACGACGGTTACCGGCATAGCGGCAGCGGTTGAGCGGCAGCCATTTTGGACGGCGACGGCGCCCTTCGCGCCCATCTTGATGACGACGGTTCCCACTTTGCGAGCGAGGTGCGAGAGCGCAGCTTCCACGGTGTCCGTTCTCGCGATCTTCGTTGCTTCGCGTTCATTGGGCAGCAGAATATCGACATGCGGCAGAAGCTCTTCGAGGATGCCGCCCCAGCGGTCGTCGGGATCGTCATTGGTGTCGAGCGATGTGGTCAATCCTGCAGACTTCATGCGGCGGAAAAGTTCCGGTACACGCGGCAGCAACTCGCGTTGCAGGAACAGCGACGACATATGAAAGTGGCGGGCGGAAGCGAGGTAATCGAGGTCGAGATCTTCGAAGCGCAGTTCCGAAATTGTGCCGGGATAGGTAAGGATGTGCCGCTCGGACCCGTGAGGCAGAATGAGCGTGACTCCTGATTTCGCGCCCTGCACGACATGGGTCAAGTCCACGTCACGCTCGCGTAGACGATCCAATGCCGTGGTTCCGAATGAATCGCGACCGACCTTGGTTACGAACCCTACCTGGCTGCCCAACGCGGCAAGATTGTGCGCCAAGATGGCTGACGAACTGCCTAAGGTGATCGTGAAGTCGTCGGCCAACAGCTCCCGTTCTGTCGGCATCTGCAAGGGGAGTCCGTAGAGGATCAGATCAAGATTGATCTCCCCGGCGATGGTGATATCGAGATTGGACATTGAGCTGACTGCAGATCCCTCGCTGCGCTCGGGATGAAAAACTAGTTTTTGTTATGGATCCGGCTATTGCTTATCCGCGAGCTCGACCACGCGGGTTAGATTTTTTGGCGCATCGGGATTGAGGCCTTTCTTCAGTCCGTAATAGACGCCGTACAGTTGGCCCCAGACGGTATACGCCGCAGGGCGCGCATACTCGAGCGTGGTGAGTCCAAGTTCGACGGCGAAGTCGGCAGCTCGTTCGGCTCGGCTATCGATGCGATTGGCAATCACCATGGTGGCCGCGCCGAGAGCCTTCATTTCTTCGAGTAACTCGACCTCCGCCTCGTACGAAGTCTCCGACATTAAGAATGTGATCAGGGTTTCGGGTCCGGCAATCGATTTCGGACCGTGCCGGAACTCGAGCGCATGAAAAACCTGCGCGTAGGAGCAGGAGGACTCCGTTACTTTCAGCGAACACTCGGACGCGATGCCGAAAAGAGGGCCTTGCGCGAGAAAGACGAAATCGGAAAAAGCGCGGCCTTCGACAAAATGCCGGAGCCGTTGCGGAATCTCTTTCAAGAGCGGTTCGACCTGCCGTGGAAGGTCGACCAACGTCCGACAAAACGCATCGTTTCCAGAGATGGTGGCGCCGAGATATTGCAGCGCCAGCAGCATCGAGGTAAAAGAACGCGTCATCACGGTGCTTTGCTCGTCGGCATCGAGTAGTTTCAAGGTCACGCTGGATTTCGATTCCAGCGGCTGACCGTCAGCGCAAGTGATGGCGATGGTCCGCAGATTGTAGGTCTTCTCCAATAGGTGGGCGGCGCGGACAGCTTCGGAAGTGCGGCCGGAACGCGAAATGACAACCGGGACATACTCTCGTCCGGCATGTAGAGTCAGCGCGGGATAGAGAAGCAAGTCGGAAGCAGGAATGGCCTGTGCCGGCAGTTGCAGATGATTGAATGCAGCGGCGGCAGCTTGCGCGAGATAGTAACTGGTGCCGCAGCCGACGAAAATCCACTGGGCCCCCGGACGCGCGAAATGAGCCGCTGCCAGCAATTCCGGGCTGGTTGCCAGTTTTGCGAGGGAAGTGCTCCAGCTTTGTGGCTGCGAAAAAATTTCTGCCAGCGTGTGCTGGCCCTGTTCGGTAATCTCTAACGATTTCATGGATTCTGATGTACTCCGGTTAGACGACCGTGACTCGTATGCCGGCCTCTTTAAGTGCCTGTAAGTCTGACTTTGAAATTTGTTTGTCGGTAATGACTTCCTGAACGGCCGTTACCGGCATGATGTTGCACAAACTGCGACGGCCGAATTTGCTGGAGTCGCAGACTGCGATGGTCCGGCGGGCAATTTCAACCATGGCGCGGTTCACTTCCGACTCCAGGAGATTCGGAGTGAAAAGGCCGGCTTTGGTATCAAATCCATCGACGCCAAGAAAAAGGACGTCGGCGCTCAACTGCCGCAACGTTCGCTCGGCGAGCGGGCCAACCAGCGAAAACGAATTCTTGCGTAGCATGCCTCCGGTAAGGATCACCTCGACATTCGTGCCCGCCAGTTCCGCGGCGATGTTGATGGCATTGGTAATAACAGTGAGTTGCGCCATGTCTTTCAGCGCTCGCGCAATGGCGGTGGTGGTCGTCCCCGAATCCAGCAGAACAGACTGGCCTTCTTCGACGAGACGGGCCGCAGCCTCGGCAATCAGGGTCTTCTGCTTGCGGTGCAGCTTCTCTTTTTCGCGCAGGGATGGATCGAGCAACGCCCCGGCTTGGAGGGGAAGCGCACCACCATGCGTGCGTTGGACGACACCCTGGCCGTCGAGAAATTCCAAGTCTTTGCGGATCGTAATCTGCGAAATGCGGAAGTGCCGGGCCAGATCTTTCACCAGAACGCGGCCGTCGCGGTTCAGCAGCGCGAGAATTTCGCGGCGGCGTTCTTCGTTGAGCATTCCATTCGAAGGCATGAGGTTTCGATTTGTTTCGAATAGTAACTTTCGTTGATGGCTGCCGGGATTGTCAAGTGCTATTTCGGAGGAACCCCGACAGAAGTCAAGGCCGGGCGCTCGAAGCAAGTCCCGCGCCTTTGCAGCGAGAGAATAGCTTTTCGGCGTTGCCGTGATACACCTTTGCGAGCACGTCATCCGGCAAAGCGAGACCGTAGATCATCCAGCGACCTTGCTGCGGATATTGCGAATAGGGAAAATATTCGTCGTTGGTTTCTAGCCAGCGAAAATAGTTCTGATACATCGCTTCTCCCGCGCCTTCATCGGTGCCGAACATGATGCGGTCGGAATACTTTATGAAAATTTCGCGGGTGCGGTGCGGCTGACGTCCAAGTTCACCTTCGCGCGCACCGGTTTCGATCATGACGTTGGGGAATTTCTGCAAGGTCTGCTCGACGAAATCCAGATTCTCGGGCCAACTTCCGAAATGCAAAGCGACGAAGGTCGTGTGCGGATGCTTCGCAAACATGCGGTCGCGCTGCGCCATTAACTCCGGCAGGGTAGGGAACTGCGGGCCGTAAAAGCTCCAGTCCGGATGTTCGATCAGTTCCTCGTAGCGCTCGTTGCGGGCGTCGATGGGGTGAAAGAAGGCTTCCGGATCGGCGACGTGAATGAAGACGGGAATGCCGAGACGGCCACATTCTTCCCATGCTGGATCGAGCCGCGGATCATCGATGGTGATGAGCTTGCCGGAAGAATCGCGTACGCCGAGACCGAGTTCCTTCAGAACCTTCAATCCACGCGCCCCGCGGGCCACCGAGTCATCGATCTGACGCACCATGAGTTGGCTGAAATTGGGGTCGTTTATTTTTGACCAGTCGAACTGGGTGAAGACCGTGAAACGCCCAGGATAGGGCTTGACCATGGTGTCGACGATGGTCTGCAGTTTGGCGCCCCACATGCCGGTCAGTATGACGATGGTCTGGATGTTGAGGCGATCCATGCGTTCGACCATCTCTTTGGGATCGACTCGATCTCCGATCCCGACGGCGTCGTTGGTGTGGGTGTGCACGTCGATCACGGCGAACTTCGCGCGGCGGACTTCGTGGGCAACCGCGTGCAGCGCGGGTTCCGGTTGAAAGTCGCGGAGAAGGAGGGTTTTCTTGCTGTCCGCGTCAGGGGCTGGTTTGTAGCCGATGCCGGTCTGGGCCTGGGCGTTGAGAATTCCGGTCGACACGCAGGTGAAGATGACGCAACCGAGCAGGGCGAAATGGATTTGTCGAAGCATAGGCGTGCGCAGAATACTACATTGCGAAATAAAGCGAAAGAAGTCGAAACAAAGCATGATGAGTTGAAAGACAAGACGGATCATCGCCTCGCGAGGAGCCTCGGCATCCCTTACAATGAAAGACGATCTCCTTTTATATGAAGCGTATCGCGATTTTAGGTTCCACTGGGTCGATCGGCCGCAGCACTCTGAGTGTGGTTGAGAGCTATCCCGACCGATTTGAGGTGGCCACACTAGCTGCAGGCCATAACGTTGAACTAGCTTATGAGCAGGCGGTTCGGTGGAAGCCGCGCGTGCTCTCGCTGGCGACGGAAGCGCACGCCGAAAAGGTGCGAACCAGGCTCCACGGAGCGGGCCTTCCCGAGATTGAAGTCGTTTATGGCGCGGCGGGCACAGTTCGGGTGGCGATCCATTCCGAGGTTGATTTCGTGGTGAGCGCGATTGTGGGAGTCTCCGGACTGGAGGCGACCTACGAAGCGGTGCGGGCGGGGAAGTCTGTCGGTCTGGCGAATAAGGAGTGTCTGGTGGTGGCGGGCGAGTTGATTGCTGCCGAGGCACGCAAGCAGGGAAAACCGCTGCTACCGATCGACAGCGAGCATAACGCTGTCCACCAGTGTCTTCGTGGCGGACGAATGGACGAAGTAGAGCGCATCTGGCTGACCGCGTCGGGGGGGCCATTTCTGAACACTCCCAAGTCGGAATTCGCCTCGATTACGGTGAAGCAGGCGCTGAACCACCCCACCTGGAAGATGGGGAAAAGAATCACCATCGACTCCGCGACGTTGATGAATAAGGGCTTCGAGGTGATCGAAGCCTGCCGGTTGTTCCATGTCCCGCCAGAGCGCGTGCAAGTAGTTGTGCACCCGCAGTCAACGATCCATTCGCTGGTGGAGTTTGTGGATGGCAGCATACTTGCTCAGATTTCTGTGACGGACATGCGCTTGCCGATTCTGTACGCGCTGACTTATCCAGATCGGATAGCGTCGGAGCTGCGGTTTTCGATTGGTGACCTAAGACATCTGGATTTTTGCCCTCCGGATATGGCTAAATTTCCATGTCTGGGTTTGGCATATGAAAGCCTGGCTTCCGAGGCAAACGGAGGCGGGGGCGGGAAGACGATTGCCCTGAACGCAGCCGACGAAGTCGCGGTGGCTGCATTTCTGGATGAGCAAATCGGGTTTGAAGACATCCCGCGCATTATCAGGGCCGTAATGACTGCAACGCCGACGGGACATTTGGAATCTATAGATAGAGTGCTAATTTTGGACACCGAGGCCCGGCTTTTGGCAGGCGAAATGGTGAAGCAGTGCCAAAAGGGATCGCCCATCGGGGCCATTTCATAACAAGAATTTCGGAGTAATCTGGAGTAATATGCCCCAGCTTCTGTCCATTCTCCATACCATCTTTGACATGGGTATTGTGCTCGGATTCATGATTTTGATTCATGAATTCGGCCACTTCGCGGCTGCTAAGTATTTTGGCGTGAGGGTGGAGCAGTTTGCCATCGGCTTCGGCAAGCGCCTGATCGGCTTCCGGCGCGGTGGAACCGACTATCGTATCAATGCCTTACCTTTGGGCGGATACGTCAAGATGTCGGGCGAGAACCCGATGGACGACCGCACCGGCGATCCCGGGGAGTTCCTGTCGCATCCGCGCTGGCAGCGCTTCATCATTGCCCTGGCGGGACCAACGATGAATATCATGCTCGCCGTCGTTCTGCTTACGGGCGTGTACATGGTGCATTTTGAATATCCGGCCGATCTGGATCAGCCAGCGGTAGTGGGATGGGTGAACGCCGACACTCCAGCCGAAAAGGCAGGCATTCAGAGAGGCGACAGGATCGTTCGAGTGGAAGACGTTCAAAATCCGGATTGGGAGCAACTGGAAGTCAAGGCTGCACTCAGCCCGAATCAGCCTCTGCAGTTTGGTATTGAGCGCGACGGCAAGGTGATGGACAAAACTCTGATCCCACTGCCGCTCGGTCCCAATCAATATGGATCCATGGGGTGGCTGCCGCAAGAGCCGAGCGTGAGTCTGACCACGGTTGAACCGGGGATGCCCGCGGCCAAAGCTGGCATGAAGGTCGGCGATGAGATTCTGACGGTTGACGGGCAGCAGATTCCGCACGTGGCAGCGCTGATCCAGATGCTGAACCACACGAAGGATCAGCCGCTGGAGATCACGGTCCTGCGGAATGGTCAGAAGCAGAATTTCACGGTGAAACCGATCCTCGATTCGAGGGGACCGGGGCCGGAACCTGTCTACCGGATTGGTGTTGCGAGTCTCCCCATGAAAGTGGTGAAGCTCAATTTCTCGGACGCGCTGCATCGTTCGCTGTCTGACAATAAGAAGAGTTCGTTCCTGATACTCGAATTGCTGCAAAAGATGGTGCAGCGCAAGGTATCGATGCGGCAGGTGGATGGTCCCATCGGGATTGGTAGCGCCGTTGGCGCGGCTGCCCGCGAGGAAGGCTGGACTCCGCTGCTCTTGATCACTGCAGCCATCAGTTTGAATCTCGGCATCATGAACCTGTTGCCGATTCCGATTCTCGACGGCGGCGTTATCCTGCTGCTTTTCATCGAAAGCCTGATGCAGAAAGAGATCAGCCTGCCGATCAAAGAGCGCATCTACCAGGCCGCTTTCGTCTTTTTGGTGCTGTTTGCGGTGATGGTGATCTACAACGACTTAGTCAAGACGTTACCTGGGCTTACGAGAATGCCGTAGCGATGTGATTGGCGCGACCACCGCGAGTGTGCAACCTTAGGCCTAATCTGTCGCTCATCTATCGCGAGCCGAATGGGGACGCTCTGCAACTGGCCGCATGGCGGTCGGATAGCGAACTTTTCGACTAGGGGCTTGGGCGAAAGTTCGTCCCCAAAGTTCTCCCGCACGCCCTAACCTGTTAAAATAGAGCCTCCCATATGGCAGAAATCAAGCGCAGAAAATCCTTTACGGCAACGATTGGTGGCGTCCGCGTGGGCAGCGATGCACCGGTTATGGTGCAATCCATGACGAACACCGATACGGCGGACATTCCCGGCACCATCAAGCAGGTTGCGGCGCTGGCGCGCGCGGGGAGCGAAGTGGTTCGCGTGACCGTCAACAACGACGATGCCGCCAAAGCGATCCCGTACATCGTCGAGGGACTGGAAAAGCAGGGACTGCGCACCCCCATCATTGGCGATTTCCACTATAACGGGCACCAACTGTTGACCAAGTATCCCGGCTGCGCCGAAGGCTTGGCGAAGTACCGCATCAACCCAGGAAATGCCAGTATCGGACGCAAGAACGACGACAATTTCCGCACCATGATCGAAGTCGCGGTGAAGCATCAGAAGCCGGTGCGCATTGGTGTCAACTGGGGATCGCTCGACCAGTCTCTTCTGACCAGGATGATGGATGAGAACTCGCGTCTGGGGGAGCCGAAAGACGCCCGCGAAGTGACGATGGAAGCCATTGTGGTAAGCGCACTAAGCTCAGCGAAACTCGCTGAGCAGCACGGTTTGCGCCCCGATCAGATCATTCTCAGCGCGAAAGTTAGCGGCGTGCAAGATTTAATCGACGTCTACCGCATGTTGGCGAGCCGATGCGAATATCCGTTGCACTTGGGACTCACCGAAGCTGGGATGGGCGCGAAAGGCATCGTTGCTTCGAGCGCAGCGATGGCGGTGCTGTTGCAAGAGGGAATTGGCGATACGATCCGCGTTTCGCTCACGCCAGCGCCGAATGGAGATCGCACCGAAGAGGTTCGGATCGGGCAGCAGATTTTGCAGTCGCTCGGCATTCGCAGCTTCACGCCGCAAGTCACTGCTTGCCCCGGTTGTGGGCGCACCACCAGCACTTTCTTCCAGGAGATGGCCGAGCAGATCCAAACCTACCTGCGTGAGCAGATGCCTGTCTGGAAAGAGACACACACCGGGGTGGAAGAGATGAAAGTTGCGGTGATGGGCTGCGTCGTCAATGGACCTGGCGAATCGAAGCATGCCAGCCTCGGCATCTCGCTGCCGGGCACATTTGAGGAGCCGAAAGCACCGGTATACGTCGATGGACGACTGTTCACGACACTAAAAGGGGACAAGATCGTCGAGGAATTCACGCAAATCCTCGATGACTATGTCGAATCCCACTACGCTCACAGGGCGAAAAAGACGGAAAACGAAGAAGTTGGCGCCCGCAGTTGAGCCTCTGAAAAAGCAGAGTGCGAACTACGAGATTGCTCAGTTGCACATAGTGTGCAAAAAATTTGGCATTAAGTGAAGACCTGCGATCCGCTTGCACATACTATCGGTGGCAGTACGAATTTTCGTTGTTTTCCAACACCCTGAGGTATAGACTCCGCCCCATAGTCGAGCGTCCCCCGACCGGGCCAGGCTGCCGGACGTAAACCAAATCAGGCATGATAACCAGATTCAAACGTGGGTGCTGGTGCCATGCCACGGACCAGAAGGTTCTTCCCAGATTCTAAGTATCCAACCAATTAAGGAGAAAACGTGATTAGAAGAATGAGCGTATTTTTTCTGACGGTGGTCGCGATGGTGTCGGTCGCGAATATCGTTTGCCAGGCGGCGCAGCCGCAGTCTCTCATGACACGCCATATGCGTGATGCGGTTGGCTCGGGCCAGGCGCAGTCCGTTGGGCACCTACCCGCAACCCAAACCATGCGTATCGACGTCGTTCTGGCGTTGCGCCATGCCCCCGAGTTGGCCAACTTCGTCGTAGAGGTGAATGACCCTTCCAGCGCCTCTTATCGTCACTTTGTCACGCCGGAAGAATTTACCGAGCGCTTTGGGCCCAGCCAGGAAGACTATGACGCCGTGATTCGTTTCGCGAAAGCGAACGGATTGACGGTGGTCGGCGGCTCCCGCGACTCCTTCGAAGTGCAGATGAAGGGCAGCGTCGGAGCGATCGAAAAAGCCCTCCACGTTTCCATGAACGTCTACCAGCACCCGACCGAGAAGCGCACCTTCTTCGCTCCCGATCGTGAGCCTTCGGTGGAACTACCGTTCCAACTCTGGCACGTCTCGGGCTTGGATAACTTCTCCATCCCGCGTCCCGCGCTCCGTCATAGCAATCTGAAGGTTAAATCAAACGTCGTGAAGGGATCTTGCCCTTCAGCTTCTTATTGCGGCAGCGACATGCGCGCAGCTTACTACGGTGGAACCGCTCTCACCGGCGCAGGCCAGAACCTCGGTCTACTCGAGTATCTGGGCTACGACATTGCGGATCTCAACACCTATTACAAGAACGCCAAGCAGACTTTGGCGGTTCCTATCACCGGCATCTCCACAGATGGAAGCAGCTTGAGCTGTACGGAGCCCAACTGTGACGACACCGAACAAACGCTGGATATGACCCAGGCGGCGGGCATGGCGCCTGGCCTCGCTGGAATCTACGTATTCGTCGGTAACACAGACACTGCAATGCTTGGTTCCATGTCCACGCACAAGCCTCTGGTTGGCACCATCGGTTCTTCCTGGACCTGGCAGCCTTCCGATCCTTCCACCGACGACCCCTATTTCCAGAAGTTCGCGGCACAGGGTCAGAACTACTTCCAGGCGGCTGGCGACAGTGGCGCCTACACAACTCGTTCGCAGTACGTTTTCCCCGCAGATGACGCTTACGTAACGGTGGTCGGCGGCACGGATCTACAGGTTGCCAGTGCCGGTGGCCCATGGGCTTCGGAAACGGCATGGCCGGATGGTGGCGGCGGAGTCTATACTCCGGACGCGATTCCAATTCCCGCATGGCAGCAACTGCCTGGCGTGATCACCGGGGCCAACCACGGATCGACCACCCTGCGCAATTCCCCGGACGTTTCGGCCGAATCGAACTTCGACTTCTACGTCTGCGCAGACCAATCCGGTTGCACGGCTAACGAATACGGCGGGACAAGCTTCGCCGCTCCCATGTGGGCCGGTTACGGGGCTCTCATCAACCAACAGGCGGCGCTGAACGGCAATCCGCCGCTCGGCTTCGTCAATCCCGCTATTTACAACATCGGTGTCGGATCGAGCTACACTTCCGACTTCCACGACATCACGAGTGGTAGCAACGGCGAGCCGACCACCAAGGGTTACGACTTGGCCACCGGTTGGGGCAGCCCGAACGGCGTGGCTCTGATTACTGCACTGGCTGGCGGAGGACAGGGCGGCGGACCGGTAGTCAGCCTCTCTCCCACGACGTTGACGTGGGGCAAAGTAGTAGTTGGCAAGACCGGTGGCAAGAAGACCGTTACTGTCACCAACACCGGCAACGCCACGCTTGATATCACCAGCATCACGGCCAGCGCTGAGTTCGCGGTGGTTGCTGCTTCGAAGAAACTGAACTGCGGTAGCACGTTAGCGGCAGGCGCCAGCTGTGAATTCAAGGTGACCTTCACGCCAACTCAAACCGGAGTTGTCACTGGAACCGTAACGCTGACCGACAATGCGGCGAACAGCCCGCAGACGGTAAGTCTGACCGGAACCGGCAAATAACCAGAACATGTAATAGCTTGAGGGCGGGACTTCGGTCCCGCCTTTTTATTGATATTGGCGATAGATATTAGATGGGGCTGGGCGCTGTTGCACGACGCGGTCTCTGCGATGCCGGTTGTAGATCTACTGCATCAGCCGCCAGGCTCCATAAGCCCAAACGACGGGAACGGTAAGCCCAAACGACGGGAACGGCAAAGAGCATGGCATCGATGCGATCGAGCATTCCACCATGACCGGGGAGAATTGTTCCCGAATCTTTGACTCCGGCGCCACGCTTGATGAGTGACTCGACGAGGTCACCGAGTTGTGCCGCTAAGTTGACGACAGCCGATAGCAAAACTATAGGCCACAACTGAGGCTGTTCCAAGCCCCACATGCCGTCTCGGCGGTCGATCAATCCGAAGCGCATAAAGAAGGCGCTGATTGACTGCGCGTGTTGAATCCAAAGGGTGCCGATGATGACGCTCGCCAAAATCGAGGCGATAGCGCCTTCCCAGGTTTTATTGGGACTGATCTCGGGCGACATGCGGTGCCTGCCGATAGCTTTGCCCACGAAGTAGGCGAAGATGTCTCCGGCCCAGACGGCTAGCAGCGTGTAGATCGTCCAGATCGCGCCTGCTGGTTGCTGGCGAATCTGAACCAGCAAGGCCATTGGGATCGCAATATAAGCGAAGGCGAATGACGAGGCTGCGGCTGCCGGGTATCCCGTTGCCAGATTTGACCGGTGCATTGCGATCGTCAGAAAGACAAAAGGCGCTAACGAGGCCGACACTGCCAGGCCATAGAGTATGGCGGTAGTTTCAACCAGAGGAGTCCGATAGGTGGAGACCCCGATTACGAATACGAAGAAGAACGCAACGAACGCATAAGTAGCGGGCGTGATCGGCTGCACGGCGTAGTAAGTTGCCAGCTTAAGAAATTCGGCGATGGCGAGAAGCGCCACTGCAGCTGCCACGACGGCCAGGATGTAGAGAGGAGCCTTGAGGACCAACAGCAGAACGAGAGGAATTAAGACGACGGCGGTCGCGATCCGTTTGATCAACGCTTCGCCTCGGCGTGCGCTCGGGTTTTCGGGTGCGGAGCGTGGCCATCCTCGCTCAGGCCACCATAGCGGCGTTCACGCTTTTGATATTCTTCGATTCCTTCGAGCAATTGCACGCCGCGAAAATCGGGCCACAACGTTTGCGTTACATAGATTTCAGCATATGCCAACTGCCACAGGAGAAAGTTACTCAACCGCATCTCGCCGCTGGTGCGAATCACTAAGTCGGGATCGGGCAGCCCGCGCGTATAAAGATGATCGCTAATTGACTGCTCGTCGACCTGCATGTGGTCGATGCCGCCATTGCGCGACGCGGCCGCGGCGAGCGAGCGAAAGGCGTCTACAATCTCGCTTCTCGCACTGTAATTCAGAGCCAGAGTCAGCAGCATTCCGGTGTTCTTCGAGGTGCAATTGCTGGCGTCTTCCATCTCGCGTTGCACCAACTCAGGCAACTCGTGCTGGCGTCCGATAAACTGGAGCCGAATATTGTTTTCGGCCATCGTCTTCACTTCCGCTCGCAAGAAGCGGCACAAAAGGCGCATCAGGAAATCGACTTCACTTTTGGGGCGTTTCTTCCAGTTTTCTTCGGAGAAAGCGTAGAGGGTCAGCGCGGGGATTCCAATGTGTGCCGCAGTCTCCACCGTTGCACGCACGGATTCGACGCCGGCGCGATGTCCCGCGACGCGCGGCATATGCCGGCGTCGGGCCCAACGGCCGTTCCCGTCCATGATGATAGCGATGTGCTGGGGTAAGCGCGCCGGATCAAGCCGCAGGTAAACGTCCGTCTCCTTGCGGTCCAGCCCAGCCGGAACCGTGTGTCGCAAGCGGAACTCTCCGCCTCGAAGCTACCACACGAAATCCTGTGCGTGCAATGCGATAGGAGCTTCCGAGTTGGCCAACGGAGAGCTGGCCATCGCAGCTCGGTGTTGCCTTCCTCGAGCATCGAGGCAAGACGGGCGCTGACTGACGCCCGTCGCTCCGGAACAGGGAGTTACTTGGCTTCCTCCGGGAAGATCGGAAGAATCAGCCGATCCGTATGGCGGATGATCGTCAACGCACACCGCGTTCCAACCTGCGCATCGGTCAATAAGCGATGCAGATCATCGACGCCCGCGATCGGCTTGTCATCCAAGGCCACGATCACGTCGCCCTCGCGCAAGCCAGCCGAGCGCGACGGACTTTTCTCTTCGATGCCGACCACAACAACGCCGGTCTCGCGGGCCAAGCCGTAAAAGCGCACCACCCGGCGATGAATTGGAACCGTTTGCGCTGAAACTCCGATATAACTGCGCCGGATCCGTCCATCCCGTAACAGGCGGCTGGCGACGAATTTCGCGGTGTTAATCCCAATCGCGAAACAGATTCCCTGTGCGGGCAGAATTGTCGCCGTGTTGACTCCGATGACTTGACCGTGCGAGTTTACCAGAGGTCCGCCGGAATTCCCCGGATTCAAGGCGGCATCGGTTTGGATGACGTCCTCGATCAAGCGTCCGGAATACGAACGCAAAGATCGACCGAGAGCGCTGATCACGCCCGCCGTTACGGTTGATTGAAATCCGTACGGATTGCCGATCGCAATTGCCATCTGCCCTGGCCGCAGTTGCTGTGAATCTCCCAAAGCCGCCGGTTGTAGTCCGGTGGCGTCGATTCGAATCACCGCAAGATCAGTTGCAGGATCATCCCCGATGGTGTGGGCTGGCGCGCGGCGGCCGTCAGGAAGCGTTACGTCGATCCGTGTCGCGTCATGCACGACGTGGCTGTTGGTGAGAATCAATCCATCGGGCGTAAACACAAATCCCGATCCACCGCCTCGACGTTCGCTTGGCTCGTTGCTGTGTCGTCGTCCGACAGGCGTGGCTACGGTCTGATGCACTTCGACATTTACGACTGACGGGCTAACGCGCTCAACGGCCGCGGTTACGGCCTGAGAGTAAGAATCGAGAAGAGCGGCGTCCGGAGATTCGACGGTCTCGGCGCTCATCGGCTTCTCGCGCAAACCGCCGTCGAGCGGTTGGTGCGAGGTGAGAGGTTCTGCAAAAACACTTTCCAAGCTCATGGTGCATAGATGAGCATCGACGCGCTTTGGATTCCGCGCGAATCGAGTAGCCACAGCTCGTCGTTCGTCCAGTCGAGCGAGGCCCGGCAGAGTCATGAGCCATCAGGCGCGGTTAACCCCGTATGCATCTAGAACATTTCGCAGCGTCACAATCCCCTCCACCTTGTGCACGTCCGCCCGATTTACCACCGGCAGGATATCGACCTGTTTCGCACCCATGCGCTCGAGCGCCAAATCAAGTCCGTGGTCGGCATGGACATGGGGAAAAGAGAGCGGATCCACCAACTCTTCGAGTTTCTTATCCGCGCCCTGTTCCAGTTCCTGCTCCAGCCACGCCAGGTTGATCACGCCAACTACACCTCGGCTATCCATCACCAGCCACGTTCGGAACGCACTTGATCGAACCAGTTCCAGCGCTTCCTTAATCGTCATCTCGGCAGGAATCGATTCGTTCGCCTTCTGCATGACCGTGACTACCTGACGCTGGCCAAAGCGTTGGCGTGTCTCCGCTGTCGGCAGGTGTATGCCATCCTGCATGGCCAAACCTTCATAGATGGGCTCCTTCTGCAGCTTTGACGCAATAAACAGGCTCACCAGATTCGCAATCATCAACGGAACGATGACCGCGTAGTCCTGCGTCATCTCGAAAATCATCAGCACCGAAGTCATGGGAGTGCGCACAACGCCGGCGAACACTGCGCCCATCCCGACCAGCGCGTAGGCGCCGGGCGTTGCCGTATAAGCGGGGAAAAAGTGATGCGCCGCAGTTCCCACCGTTCCTCCCAACATGGCGCCGATAAATAAGGAGGGCCCGAAGATGCCGCCCGCGTTGCCTGTAGCATAGCTAGTGGTAACTGCGAGAAGTTTTAGAACCACCAGCAGTGCCATTAACTTGAACGCCATCCTCCCGTTCAGCGCCTCGCCGACATATCCATAACCGACGCCCATAACCTGCGGCACAAACCAACCCATTACCCCGACGAGCACGCCACCCACCGCTGGCTGGAACCAGACCGTCTTTCGCGGGAACCGGAGGAAGCGCGCTCGTATGGCCAGCAACAATTTGGTGAAGGCCGCCGAAACCACGCCGCCGGCCACGCCTAACACTGCATACACCGCAAACTCCACCGGATTTACCAGTTGATATTGCGGCACCTTGAAGAGCGGATGATCCCCGAGGAAAACGCGTAGCACCATCCATGCAGTCGCCGAAGCCAGCACCACTGCGCCCATGACCGGGGCGTAGAGATCGCCGGTGATCTCTTCAAGCGAAAACAGGACCGCTGCCAGCGGCGTGTTGAACGCTGCCGCAATGGCCGCTGCCGCTCCCACTGGAATCAGCTTCTTTACCTGCTCGGTGCGCAGTCCAAGAAGACGCCCGAGCACTGAACCAATGCCGGCGCCCACTTGCACCGAAGGCCCTTCACGGCCCAGCGGGATGCCGCTCGCCAGAGTTGCGGATGTGCAGAAAAACTTGCCCAGCACAGTGCGCAATGTGATGCGCCCCTCGCGCGCAAACAGTGCAGCTTTGGTCTGTGGCACCCCACTGCCTCGCGCATTGGGAAAATACCGGTAGAGCAGGTAACCGATGCTGAGCGAGCCGAGGATCGGAAACAGCAACCGTCGCCACGGTGCGCCGCCCACCGGATACAGCCGCATCCCGATTCGTTCCGTTAGCAGAATGAATGCGACGACCGCCATGCCCGTCAATGCGCCGATTACCAGCGCCAATACCAGAAAGATCTGCCCCTCACGCTGCCGCAGTTTGGCCACGCGACCTAACAGCCAAGCTCTCCACCGACTCGTGCTCGTCATCTCGGCGCTTTCAGTCATCGTTCGGGAATCTCTCCTAGAAGAATATCGCACCGAATGGGGAAGGCGCCCCGAAGGCGAACCACCCTCCTGCTTTGGAAGAAACAACTAATTACTCTGACGCAAGAATCGAAAAACGCCGATCGAAACAGCGATCGCGCAACCGAATCGGAGGCCATCGCACAACAAGTCCGGGGCTGCAACGGAGATCAAAAGGCACTGGAACACGAATGGGAGGACGATCAGCAGCGAAGAATCATGGCGCAGTCTGGCAAAGAGCCTGAGCATAGTTCCGCCCGGGCCAGCGACAGCCAGGAGAAGAAATTTAGGGGGGCAGCGCGAAGGGTACCGAGAATTCGAACCGCGACCTGGATGATTGCCAAGTGCAAGCGAGCGGCGGCTCGAGATGCCTGAAGAACTGTCACCGGTCCGTTAACGGCGGAATACGGACCCTGAACGGCGGGGCACAAGAAAATTGCCAGGACGCAGAAGACGGTCACGACTGCCACTTTGCATACGATTCGGCCGGAACTCGTCATCGTAAACGATTGTATCGCAGAGAGACCCAGCGGCTATCCGGGGGATCGTTCCCGAAGCGAAACTGGCATGCTTCGAAAGCGGTCGCCGAAGAGACCGTCACTACAACTCTTACTTCTTCTTATGGGCGGCTTCATACATCGCCTGCATGCGATCGAGTGTCGGTTGTAACTGTTGCGGGTCGCGAATGCAGCTCATGAATATCGGCCGCGAGTCCAAGGGAAACCCGGCGAAATAGCGATAGGCATCGGGCAGGGGTGGTCCAAATAGCGAGCCGGCTGCGGGAATAGTTTGCGGCAGTTGAATCGCATACATGCCTCCGCCCGCCAGTGCCTGATGCGGATAGTTCATCAGCCAAAGGCAATTGCTCCCGTCGGCGATATTGCTGGCCGATACGATGGCCAATTGTCCTCCGTCTTGCGGTGAAGGCTGCTGGCAACTCCAGATCTGAGCTTGGGGTAGATACGCCAAGGGGTCGGAGAAGCCATACTCATCCAAAAGAACATGATTCAGCCCGCGCTTTTGAACGAAGGTTTCGGCAGCCGGCAGCGCCTGGTTCCAATCGAGGTTCGAGTCATTCACCATGAGATAGCCGGGACGCCCGAGGCTAAGCACATTCAAGAACGGCAGATAGTTTGGATAGGCCCACGCGGCTGTGCCGACGGAAGCGACCGCCAAGCCGATGGTGATCCAACTCGCAACGCGCGCCCCTTGCCAATGCGAGCGGCGCAATGAATCCAACATCGATGGTAACGGTGCGAGCAGAAGCGGCAACAGAGCCAGCGCGATCAAGAAGTGTCGGATGCTGATGTCCAAACGATTCAGCATGCAGGCGGCTACGAAGACGGCCAGCGAGACCCATAGGGCGCGCCAGCGCAAATCCACACCGGTGGGCATGACGGAGAAGCCCGCTTCCGCGCGGCGTTTCACAACGACCGCAATTGCCACCGCGAGAACGAGCAGCAGAAGAAAAGCCAGCGGTGATTTCAAGATGAATAATGCTGGAAAATAAAACCAGACTCCGTGCGAATACGCGTGACCGAGAATGTAGGTAGGCCTGCTGCCGGCGCTAAACGCGAATCCAATCAGGCCGCGCAGGTACTTCCACGGCGGCATGAGCAGACGGCGCAGAATTGGCGACGCAGGAAAGTGAGGAATGATTTCAAAGGAATCGGTGGGTTCATTCCAGGACAATACGAAGTAGCAAGTGTAGACGAACAAGGCGGCCCATGCCGTGGATTTCGCAAAATTGCGCCACGCACGCCGCCGCCAGGAACGGCGGGCGAACTTTTCCGTGGGCTGCTCTGGAACCGCTCGCCAACGCAGGCTGAGAGCGAGCGCTATAAACACAAAGAACAGCAGTCCGGAGGAAAACTTGGTAAGAAACGCGCCCGCCAAAATAAGACCGAATCGAATCACCTTCGAACGAGAGGGCGAGTGCCACATCTCGGGCATTCGCCACACGGCCAGAACCCAGAATAATGCGATCGCGACGTCCGTAAGCACGAGCGGTCCAAAGGCAAGAAATGCCGGCATGCTCGCGTAGACGGAGAGACTCAGTAGTCCTCCCCGGACGCCGCCGAGGCGTGTCGCGTACAGGTAAACGATAAGTCCGAGAAAAAGAGTAAGCAGAAGCATGGGCGCCCGCGCCCACAAGACGGTTGAGAACGGATCATTCCAGCGCAAGATCAGCCAATGGCCGAAGACCCACTCTCCAAGAAACGCGTTGAACATCTTCCCGCTTAAGATCCACGATGGGTTCGAGTAATCGGCCTGTACTCCATGCAGAACAAGGGGCAGCGCCGCCAAAACCTTGGCCAATGGAGGATGCTCCTCGTTCATTCGCATGTCGAGTTTTTGCAGATAACTCACACCGGCACCAATATGAGCGATTTCATCAACGGCGACCGATTCCTGCCGAGCGGAGCCGCCAGCAAGCAGGGCCATCATCGCGAGGAGTAGTCCTACCGCGGCAGGCGCGTATCGAGGGCTCGGTGGGACCAACGAGTTGCTCCCTTCTATCTCGAGTTATTTCTGGACTTCGCTAAAGTTAGGATAACGCTTGGCGCCGGTCGGCGTTAGGCGAGCAGAGAGTCGTTTCCACTGGCGTCCTCGGTTTCGACTGTCTCCCAAAGCGTCGGATAGTGCTTCACCAGAATCTCGGGCGCGCGAACCCGTTGAAGCACGCGGAACTTTCAGTAGAGGAGAATCGCGATCCAGTATGTCCCGGTAGGATACGTTGCATTGCGTGCATAGCAGGCCCCGACTGCGAAGTGGCCCACGCCGGGATCGCGCAGCAGCCGAGCGGCACCTTGTGGCAGGACCTCCGGGCGGCTCTGGGTGTAGGTGATGATTTTTCGATTGGTGTAAGCGGCCGCAAGCAGATGCGCGTTCGGACGGTCTTCGCTAGCCAGCGAGCAGGCTGCATCGTCAAGGTGCGGCGGCTTGAACTGAATTAGATCCGGAAGTCCAACCTGTTGCCGTAATTCGTCGACAGATTGTCCAACGAGTCGCGCGCTCTCTTGCCCGGAATAGGACGGCATTTCATGCCCGAAATCCTGGACTACATAGAGACGGCCCGTTTTTCGGATTGCCACAATACCCACAACGTTAAAGTTGCGGTCCAGCAAGTTGGCTCGGTGAGGCGGGGAATGCATCAGCACTTCGTGGGCGTCCGGAGCGCAAGTTGCGTTCGCGAGATTCTCGCCTGCACGATCCAGCCGCAGCGGGCTGACTTCGGCGACTCTTTCGAGCAGAGAGAGTTCTCCGGCAAACTGGTGGTCCAATTCTTGAGCGGCGATCATGCGCTCGCCGTGCGCCAGCGCTGCTGCCTGGAGGCTTTCGTCCATGCGGAGGGGCGGTATGCCAGCGAGTTCGCGGCTCTTGTTTACCAACTGCAAGAGTTCGTTCTCGGCGGCGAAGTCCTCACTAGAGGATGATCCGGCCGCCGAGTTCGACTTGGGGGTGGGCTGCTCGTTGGTAGATGTGCTGGGGGCTCGGTTGCGAGCTACGGTACTGGCGTTGTTCGGAACGCTATTCTCGGGGAGACTAGCTTGCCGATCCGCTGGTTGAGTCGTCTGCGCGGGGCAGGAAGCTGCCTCTACAGCCAGCATCGCGAATGCAACCAAAACGGCTCTGAGCATGACGGTTTGGTTAGCGGCTGGCTCTTTAAGTATTGCGGGGGAATCGCGAGCAAACTTCCGCTTTCCATCTCTCACGCTAGCTTCTAGAATGCAGCTCAGCTACTTACTATGGAGACCATACTGCTGGTTACTATTCTCGCGGGAACCCTTGCCCTGCTTGGGTTCTCGGCGATTCTGCTGCGCCGCGTTTCGGCTGCCGCGCAAGTGAATGCAAAAGCGGAAGTTACAGGCGAGATCGAAAGGCTCGGTACCTCCCTTGGCCAGAGGTTCAGTGCGGCCACTGCCGATATGGCCAGTCGCTTGGAGCAGACCAAAGGGGATCTCCGCCAGCAGGTCACAGACCGCATCCAGCAAGGCTTCTCAGAGATTCGCAGTTCGGTCGAGCAGCAACTCGCTGCGGGAAGGGAAGAACAAAATCGCAGCCTGAGGGATGGCCGAAGCGAAATGACGACCTCTCTTCTGCTCACTACACAACAACTAAAGAGTGAATTTCAGAGTTTGAATCAGCAGACGGCGCAGAGCCTCGACTCAATTCGCGATCGCGTCGATGCGAAGCTGATGGCCATCACCGAGCAGGTGCAGGTGAAACTCGATCAAAACATCAAAGAAGGGTTCGCGCAGTTCGAGAAAGTTCAGCAGCACTTGAAGGCGGCGGAAGAGCAACTCCGCGAAGTGGGAGCGCTCGGCCACTCCATCAACGATCTAAATAATTTACTTAAGCTGCCGCATCTGCGTGGGCAGTTCGGTGAAGCAAGCCTGGAGCGGTTGCTTGCCGATTTCCTGCCCGCCCACATGTTTGCGCTGCAGGCGCAGCCTGGCGAAGGCGGTGGCCGTGCGGACGCAGTAATCTATTTCCCCGACCGCAAGCTGCCAATCGACGCCAAATTTCCGCGCGAGCAGGTCATCGCTTTATTCGAGAGTAATGACAAAGCGGAAATTGATCTGGCGCGCATCGCACTGGTGCGTGTTATGAAGGCGGAGACCAAGCGCATTCAGCAATATATTCAGCCGGAAAACGGCACGACTGACATCGCCCTCATGTATCTGCCGAGCGAAACGCTTTACATGGAGGTTGTCCGCAACCGCGAACTGGGCGACTGGATGAACGAGCAGCACGTGTTTCCGGTGTCTCCCAATACGTTGCTGATGACGCTGCACACGATCTCGCTCGTCCACAAGTGGTACGAAGTTGCCAAAGGCTTTGAGAAGAGCCGCGCCGAACTGGCAAAGGCCCAGAAGTCATTCGACTTCTTCCAGAACCAGTTTGAAAACGTAGGCAAGAATCTGAACAAGGCGCAAGAAGCGTTCGAGACCGCGCAACGCCACCTGAAGAGTTATCGCGGCAAAGTCTCCGCCCTCAGCGGGCAGGAACAGCTGGAGTTGGACACCGCCGCCTCCGCCTCGCCCCCAATCGATAAGCCATTGCCGCTGCTCGATAAAGCCAGCGCATAGATCGGGAAAACCTGGCAGAGGTGGCGTTCGTCAGATTGGTATATACCTATGGTAGCTATCAGTATATACTATGAATCTATATCTTCCCGGAGGTACCTGATGTCCGAGATCGGAATCGCGAAGCTGTTTCGCAATGGACGAAGTCAGGCAGTACGTCTGCCCCGTGAGTTTCGCTTCGAAGGCAATCAGGTTCGCGTACGCCGCTTAGCTGATGGCGTTCTTCTTGAGCCGCTCATCACTGACGCGGACCAATGGTTCGCGCAATTGGATCGGGCCAGGGAAGATCAATTCTTGACCAAAGGGCGCAATCAGCCCCAGACACCCCGCCGCGAGATTTTTGAGTGAGCTATCTTCTCGATACCAACGCTTGTATTGCGTTGATCAATGAGAAGCCGGCTCTGGTCAGAACGCGCCTCCGGAAGGCTCTATCTGAAGACGCGAGAGTTATGGTTTCGTCAGTGGTCGCTTTTGAGCTCTGGTCCGGGGTCGCCAAGAGTGCGCGTCCCGAAGCCAACACGCGATCGGTCGAGGCTTTCTTCGCCGGTCCGATTCGTTTGCTGGATTTTGAACCAGAGGATGCGAGAGTTGCGGGACGCGTCCGAGCGGCTCTGGAAGCCATCGGAAAGCCGATCGGCGCCTACGATCTTCTGATTGCTGCGCAGGCGTTGCGGCATCAATTGACTCTGATTACAGCCAATGCCAGGGAATTCGGCCGAATCAAAGGGCTGGACTGGGTAGATTGGGGCAAAGTTTGAAACTTAGCGAAACCAACTCTCTGCCATAAATCACTCAGGCGAAGCTCCTCACTGCGTCGCTCAACCCTTTTTCGTAGGCTGCGATCAACTTGTCGGTGGTCGCGTTCACCGCATCATCGATCACTTTGCGCGATGGATCCGCATTGAACCACGCCAGCGACTTCTGAATACCTTCCGCGAAGCTCGTAGTCGCGCAAAAGCCGGGAACGAAGCGTTTAATCTTCGAATTGTCGAAGACGACGCTAACCGACTTGTCGCCGATGAGAGTGCCGGTCTTCTCGGGAATGCACGCGGCGATAAAGTCAGACGGGATGTGCACGAGCTTTGGTTCCACACCCACCGCTGCGCCCACGACGCGGAACAGTTGGTCCCAGGTCATCACCTCGTCAGAGGTGATGTGAAATGCGTGTCCAATGGCTTGCTGGTGGCCGAGCAAACCAACCAGTCCTTTGGCGAAATCCGTATTGTGCGTGATTACCCATAGCGAAGAGCCGTCTCCTGGCACGATCAATTTTTGTCCGCGGAGCATGCGGTCGACCGCCGTGTAGGATTTCTGCCAACTGTTGAGCACGAGCGGAACCAGCGTCTCGCCATAGGTAAGCGAAGGCCGAACGAGGGTGACGGGAAATCCATCCTCGCGGTAAGCCTCCATCAATCGTTCTTCGCAGGCGATCTTGTTTCGCGAATAATCCCAATAGGGATTGGCCAGCGGAGTCGACTCGGTCATCAAGTAATGCGTCTGCGGTTTCTGGTAAGCGCTTGTCGAACTGATGAAGATGTATTGTCGCGTGCGTCCGCGAAAAAGTTTCAGGTCGCGTTCGATGTCTGCCGGGGTGAACGCGATCCAGTCGACGACCGCGTCAAACGACTCGCGCTCTAACTTCTGAACGAGCGCCGGATCGTTGATATCGGCAACCAGAGTCTTGACGCCGGAGGGGACGCCCGCCGCATGCTGACCGCGGCTGAGTAGCGTGAGGTCGATGCCGCGGCTCGCGGCCAAAACGGTGCTCGCGGTGCTGATGATTCCGGTACCGCCAATAAAGAGAACTTTCATAGCAATATTTGTAGCAGGGAAGTTGCGAGCAGGGAAACTCTTCCGCCGAATCGAAGACCCCGCTGCTGCTGGGTAGTTAAAGTAGACTGGTTAAATTAAATTGTCATCCTGAGCGCAGTAGAACGGAGAGCGCAGCGACCCGTTCTACGAAGTCGAAGGACCCCTACCCTACCACCCTTCGACTCACCGCCGACGCTGAGCAGGAAGCCATCGCGTTCTTCAAGCGCGAGCACCGCACCATCGCGCTGCTCACCGTGCAGGAAATTCTCGACGGCACCTTCAACCACAGACTCGTGGGAGCGATTGATTTTTCCTCGCCATAACGCTTCGTTCGTGCCAACGTTAAAGTGTGGCCGTCTCCAGAGCCGGCCAGGAAGCCGTTCCATACCAGCGCCGTTCTTTGAAAATTTTGGAAGGCGAAATAAGCGAAGACGCGACCGCGGAATGGGGCAAGAAGACCTAAGTCCAACGCCGCCAAGACTTTACCTTTAAGTGTCGCGTTTTGAATACTTTGAGAACAATTACGTCCTAAAGTCTTGATTCTAATATACCGGGGGTAGGCGGGGTAGGGTCCGATCGGCAAGAGGTCCACATTTTGCATGGGGATCTGACACCGAAAGTTGACCGCGTCTAGCAGGCTGCTGAAAAACTCACGAATGCATACGCAGCGGTGGAAGAGCGGCGCTTCAGCGCCGCGTAAGCGATTTAGAATCAGTGCGGGCTTTAGCCCCAGTGGTCGTTTTCGTCGCCACGGAAGAGTTTTTCAGCAGCCTGCTAGGCAATCTCCCTGACGCTTTTCTGCTTCGGAGAACTTAGGTATTCCGCATTCTTCACTTCCCAGATGCCGTCGAACTTCACGAAATAAGGTTCGACGGAGAGGCCGGGGAAGTTGACGGTCAGCAGTTCTCCGGCGCGCAGCAGTTCGGTGCGATGATGTTCGGCCTCCGCTTTCTCGTCGCCTTTGAAGTGGGCAAGACCTCCATAAGTCGCGCAGTCGGAGTGGCTCATGACCATCACGCGCTTCGTCTGGTGCAGGCGAATCGACATGCGGACTTGTTCGAGGATGAAGTCCTGTTCAAAGTCGTTACGCGGCGAAGCAAGCGTCTTCGCGCCGCCGGCGACTACGATCATGTCGGCCCGCTCGACTCCCTGTTTTTTTAGAAACTTTCGCACCGCAGTCCCGATACGGTGATCGAAACAGCAGAGAACCGCCGCATCGGCTACATACGGAGCGGAAGAAGAGTCGAAATGGAAGATCTTGCGCATAAGGAACCCCGTACATTCTAACTGACCTCGTTATGGTCAAGCCGCCACTCTCAGGAAGAGGCGGGTGGTCGGGCGGACGAATGCGTCCGCCGCTACGTGGGTCTGCTACGCGCCGCGCTTCGTCTTCAACTCGGTCAACAACTGCTCGATGCGATCCTCTTTTTCCAGCGCTGCCAGCCGGTCTTCCACATCTTCGGCGAGAAGCTGGGCTTTGGCTCCGCCAATCGCTTCCTCCCGCGCAACTTTTCGCTGCATGCGGTCGAAGGTCGCGGACTTGGAATTGGCGCTCATAGCCGACTGAGCGTCCGTGGTCCTGGATGCGGCGCGGGCTCGGCGGTGCTGTGCAATCAACAGATCGGCCTTGGCGTTGGCTTCGGCTAGCTTCTGATCAAGATTGCGCAACGCCGATTTCAAATTCTCGACTTGTGCTTTCTGATCTTCGAGCTGTTGCCCAAAATTCGTGCTCATGTCGCGATAACTTTCCACGCGAAGCAGCGCGGCGCGCGCCAAGTCATCTTGTTTTTTGTCGACGGCGAGTTCGGCCTTGCGCATCCACTCTTTGATCTTGTCGTCGTTTTCCAGCTTCTTTTTATCCAGCAGATGCTGGTCGGCGATTGCGATCGCCACTTGCGTCTTTACCTGCAAGAGCTGGTTGTTCATGTCGAGGATGACCTGCTTGATCATCTTTTCGGGCTCCTCGGCTTTGTCGATCAGATCGTTGAGGTTAGCTCGTACCAATGTCGAAACGCGCTCAAGTAATGCCATAAAAACTCCTTTGGTTAAGTCGTGAATTACAAATCCGTCAATCGTCCGATTTTTTGCTCCAGGCGCCGCCCACCAGCGAAATTGCGATGTAAGCTGCGATTCCGACGGCGACCCAGACGCCCATGTGCCCAGTGGCTGCTCCGAGAGCCGCGCCCATCGCGGCTCCCAGCGCGACCGATAGGCCCAATGATCTGGCGTGGTGTAGTTCCTCGTTCACAATCTCCTCCTGAATCTTCGTGCCAGTGGAGCACCATGCGGTCCCCGTCCGGCGCTTCACAGTGAATAGCTCGCCCCAATGGCTTGACGCTTACGAATCGCTGAATCTACTCGTTCGTCATTTAATCGTTGGCCGACGAACTCTTCTCAGGCAACTTGGGCGCTTTGTCTCCAATCGGCCGTACTTTGCTCAACAGATCTGCCAGCGGCATGCCCGAGAGAGTCTCAAACAGCGCTGGAACCTGCGCCGCGATCTTGGTCATGTCGCCGGTAATTTTGTTCATTCCGGCCGTATCGCCGTTGCCGGTCGAGACGATGGTGATCTTATCCACGTTCGCCAGCGGAGCGGCCAGGGCTTTCACAATCTCCGGCAGTCCTGTGATCAGCTTGTCAATCACTGCGGCCTGGTTGTATTCCTGATAGGCCTCGGCCTTCACATTCATGGCCTTCGCCTCAGCCTCGCCTTTCTTGAAGATGATTTCCGCCTCGGCTTCGCCCTGTGCGCGAATTGCCGAGGCCTGACCTTCCGCTTCCGCAATCAGTCGTTGTTTCTCGGCGGCGGCCAGCGTTTCGATGCGTTGCCGTTCAATCTCCGCTTGTTTCAGCACGGTCGCGATCAGTTCTTTTTCGCGGCGATTGATTTCTGCTTCCTGCACCTTGACCTGGCCTTCTTTCTCGACCTGGAGCACTCGCACGCTCTCCGTTGTGACCTGTTGCTGCATGATGGCGGTTTGGATGTCATAAGCCTTGTCCGCCTGCGCCTGCTGCTTCTTCGTGACTTCGAGGTACTGCGCTTTCTTGATCTCGAGATCGCGCTGCGATTCCGCCTGCTTTGCTTGGGAGAGCGTCTCGGCGAGCACTCGTTCCTGGTCGGCCTGGGCTTTGGCTACCGCTGCTTCGCGAGTCGCAATCGCGCGCCGGATCGCAGTATCGCGATCTGCCTCAGCCGTGGCGACATCGGCGTCGCGTTTGATGCGGGCGACATCCGGTTTGCCCATGTTGGTGATGTATTCATTTTTGTCGCGAACCTCTTTGATGGTGAACGAAATCACCTCGAGCCCCATCTTGTTCATGTCGTCGGCACAGGTCGCGCGCATGCGATCGCCCACCATCTCGGGCTGCTTCACGATTTCTTCGACCGTGAGCTGTCCGATGATGCCGCGCAGATGGCCTTCCATCACGAGGCGGATGAGTCCCTCGCGTTCCTGATCAGTCTTGGTCAGAAACTGCTCGGCTGCCGTCAGGATCGACTCTTTGTCTGACTTCACCTTGATCTGAGCGACGGCTTCGACCGTGACTGCGACGCCTTGCTTGGTGTAGAGATCCTGTTGCGGAGCCACATCGAACGACATCAGTTCGAGCGAAAGGTCTTTACAGCTCTCGACCATCGGAAAGATGACCGTGCCGTGTCCCTGGATCACGCGGGTTCCGCGAAAGCCGTAAACAATCAATGCTTCATGTGGACCTGCTTTGCGGTATAAGCGGGCCAGCATGCTCATCAGGAACAGAATGGTGAGTACCATCAGCCCCGCGATGACCCAGACTTCCATTGGTATGCCGAATAGCATATTGCCTCCTGAAAAACCGTTGGTTGTTGTCACTTCCCGACGTGCAAAGTGCTCATCACCAAATCCAAATCGCGCACGATCCGCGGCGGATCACTGTGGCCGAGAATCACATCTCCGTTCGACGTCTTGATGCGCACGACCTTGTTGCCCCATACGTAGGCGCGAGTGTTGCCGACTCCGCGAATGCCATAGCCGCGCAGAGGACTCCACGACTCGGCCGCGTAACTTTGAATCTGCATTCTGGGGATCGACCTTAGCCGGAAACCCAGGGCGCGAATCTCGACGCCATGTCGCAGAAAGCGGTATTGGAAGCCGCTCCAGGCCGCGGCAACGGTCGCGACCCCCACCAGAGCTACGATCACCATGCTCACGCGCACCGCTGCGACGGCCACTATCGCGACTGCAACCAGGGGGAAGGCGACGGCAGCCAGAAGCAGAAAGAACGTTACTACCATCCCCCCGGAATGCGTTTCTTCAACTAAGAGATCTGGAGTGCCGGTTGTAACTGACGAGGGCGAAAGCGCCGGACCACGCTGCGAAATAACATAGACCACCACCAGCAACACAGCCGCAATCGGAACTGCGATCAGTAGTCCTCCCAGGTCGAGAGCCGTGCCGCGCAGGTTGTAGCTCACGATGCTCGCATTTACTTCGACCATCACGCCAACGATCAGAGCGCAGAAGCCAAGCATTGCCCAGGCAAATGCCTCAACGCGGGTGCGGGCCATGTACAGCAGGAGCGCCGTGAAAATCACTAAGAGAACCGCAACGAACCCAGCGCCGAATTGGATTGCCTGTTCACGCGACATCCAGCCGTTCGCTTGTCCGCTGGCATTGAAGTGCGTCGCCATGTGCAACGGAAGCTGCTGCCAGACTTGCCGGTATTGCCGCGCGACCAACGGCAATGCCAGCCAGAGCAACAGGGTTGCGAATTGGAAGATTCGGCGATTCATGAAAAGCGCTCCTGGCTAGTGGCTCTTTGCTTCTGACAATCGAAACTCAGCTTGCTACTCGCCACGGACTTCCTCCCAGCGCTTGACGTAGGCAATCCCTTTCTCGTAACGCGAGACCATAATCTCGGCGCCTTTTTCCAGTCCGCGGCCGTCGTCGCTGCGAGCGCCACAGGTGCGCCGTGTGCCCGCCTGCGAATAGATGATCTCGCCTGTACCGTTTTCCCGGACCGGCATCGAGATTCGGCCTAGCACTCCGACCATTTCGTAATCAGCCGAGTCCATATTTTCTTCGTGCGAGATCAGAACCCGCGTCAGGAACAGAAATACAATGCCAGCGCCGGCGACTCCGGCCGCGGCGGCGATGAGCAAGCCGAGCGCGTACCATATGCCGGAAAAGCGCGCGATCAGGAATCCCGTTCCTCCGAACCAGGCCAAGAAGGCGGTCAGCGTGATGAAGTTGAACGGCGACACGGACGGTTGCTGGCCCGTGCGTGCGCTCGGAGCGGTCTGTCCGTTCGCCGTCGTAGCGTGCCCCGATGCCGCGTGACCCGCGGCCCCATGCCCTGCGGATCCGTGTCCCACGGGCGCATGATTTCCAAATGCGTGGCCGCCAAAATTGTGTCCCCCCACATGCGGGAAGTGCGGCAGATGCAGGTGCCAGCGCATTCCGCCCGCGATAAAGGAAACCGCGCTCAGCAGGAAACCGACGGCGAAACATGTTAGATAAAAGTCAGCCCACGTCATAAATTCGCCTCAATCCAATAGCGCAAACCAATGGCGCAAACGGCGCAGTCTCTACAAGGAGCGATATCGCGCTCCGCCTTCATACGCCTCGCCTGCGTGGCGCAGCGCCAATCGAGCGCACGAGCTCGGGCCGCAAAGCCTCGAACAAACGGTCGGCAAGCCCAGGCGTATTCAGAATCTCTCCCAGCAGCAGCAAGCATCGTCGCGTGTCGTTGTGACGCGCAATCTTGATCAGCACCTCGCTCACCGGCGGGTCGCTCGCGAACCTCTCCGAGCCTTGCAGCAGCCAGACATCGAGTTGGCCCTCCGTGGTCCGCAAATCAGAGAGCAGTTCCGTGTGATAACCCTCGGGGTCATCCACAAGAAAGCCGGGATGGACCTTGAAGAAGCGAGCCAGCAGGGTCCGCGACGACTGCGTCATATGCGGACGCTTGCCTCCCTCGATCTGGGAAAGATACGACTGGCTGATGGTCTTCCCAGTCTCGGCCCGAATCGCTTTCATGAGCTCCTGTTGGGTCAGAGGACGATTCAATCCGCGCAAGGAGCCTTCGACTTCCCGCAGGTAGCGAATTTTTTCTCCTAAGGTCATATGCCAGATCGCGATAATCATATCGCAATATGGAATATTGTCAAGAAGTGTATCGCTCTTGTTTGCAATGGGTTAAGGAAGGGCTTGGGCGGGCAGTGATTCGGTCTTACCCGAAGACCAACGGGCAAGAAAAAGCCCTCGCCGTTGGCGAAGGCTTCTTGTGTGTCTTGTGCGCAGTGCGAAGAAGTGCTTGGCCGTTTAGTGCACGACGAGTTGGACTTGCTGGTTATGCGACGATCCGGTTCCGGCTGAACCTGAGATCGTAAGAGTGTACGTTTGTGCCACGGTCCCTCCGGTTGCAGTTTGGCTGGTGCTGGAGGATCCGCAACCCAATTGCAGCATGATCACGCCCATGAGGCAGCCGAGCAGAACTCCCGCCAGCATGCGACGGCGCTTCTTACCAGCGCCGATGCCGAGCCCCAGCAGGCTTACTCCGCCGATAGGCAGCCATGTTGCGTAGAGCGGTCCGTGATGCAGCAAGCTGCCGGTGTTGACAGGCCGCGCGACCGTCGCGATGGTGAGGGCGGTGGTGCCGCATGCGCCCCCGGAGAGCACTACTGTGGTCGGATTAAACGTGGGCGTCGAAGCCGTCACCATGGAAGGCGAAGTGGTTTGGGTCGGCGTGATCGTGCCGCTATAGCCCAAACTCGGTTGCGAGGGGCAGAATTGAACCGTAATGACGGTCGAATCGCCGGCGTTGATGGGGTTCGGGTTCGGACTGGAGGCAACGACCTTGAAGTCAACTACATTTACAGACTGCGATTGGGGCAATCCCACCGGACCACCGTTCGCGCCCACTTCGCCTGACACCGAGATGGTGGTTAGATTTTCCGTGCTCAGTGGCGTCACGTCGACTTCAACCGAAGCAGATGAAGGGCAAGTTACGCCCTGGGTGCAGGTGGTCGCGGTCAGGGTGGGGAAGAAGCAGTTAATGGTCGTTCCAATCAACGTGCCGCATGTTCCGGTGCCACTGCGAACCGTAGCTGTGGAGGTCGTCCCCAGCCCGTTGGGCAACAGAGCGTAGAAGTTCACTTGCGAGGCGTTGTCGGGGCCGTAGTTCGTGATCAAGAAAGTGAATTCCGCCTGGGCGCCGTTATTCACGGGATTGGGAGACGGACTGCTCGGGGAGTTGGAGACCGCGACTTGGCTGACCGAGCCCATTTTGCTGACGAATGCATCCTGCGAACCGCTGTTCAATGTCGCTTGAAATGGATTCGAAGTCACGGGGAAGTTTTGCGATATCGTGTTTCCGGCTACATAGGTGGCGTTGAATGCGTCGAGCGCAACCCCGGTGCCCTGATCCAACTGGTTGCCGCCGATGTAGGTGAGGTAATCGCCGACGCCCACTCCGCTCAAGCTGGTGGAAATGACACCCACAAATGCGTCGCCACCTCCGCCGTACGCGTATGGAGAATCCGTCACCGGCAAGCCCCCGAACGTACTGCCGACGATATGGACCGCCTGTAGCGAATCCACCTGGATGGCGTTCACGCTGTCGGGTCCGCCGCCGCCGATGTAGGTGAAATAGTAGACCGGGTAGATACCGTTCGTCTGATTGTTGATTCTGACGACGAATCCGTTGAAGTTGCCGCCGGTGCCGGTGTATGTGCCGTCAAAGCTAATCGCCCCGCAGCTGGTGGTGCAGGTCAGGTCGGTCGAGTTGGTGAAACCGCCGATGTAGGCGTTGCTGGACGAGTCCACGGCGATGGCCAAGCCAGCGTCGGTACCGCTGCCGCCAACGTAGGTCGAATACACAAGAGACGCTGTGGAGGGCACGTTCGGGTTGAATTTGGCGACGAATGCGTCAGTGTTCGTTCCCGGTGCGGGACAGTTCGTGACTTTGCTCGCCCCATTAAGACAGGATTGCTGCGCGTCGAGCAACGGGAATGGCGCCTGGCCATCCGTTCCCGCCGTAGGAAGCATGTTGGTCTGGCCTGTGATGTACATGTTGACGCTCGACGAGGTGGGATCGACCGCAATGCCACCGCCAAGCGCGGTCGCGCCTGCCGGATTTCCGCCACCAAAGTACGTCGAGTACAAAATGCTGTTCAGACCCGTGCCAGAGGTGTTGATCTCAGTGGCAAAAAACTGCGGATCTCCCACCGCTGCGTTTGAAGTGATCTGGTAGGCGTTGGGGTTTGCAGGGAATCCGTGACTCGACAGGTCCTGAGAGGTGGTGTCGCCGGTGAGATAAACGTTCTGCTTGGTGGCATCGATCGCCAGTCCCGTGACGCGATCGGTGCCATTGCCGGAGAGATAGGACGAGTAGGCAAGGGCGTAGGTGGTAGTCGCCGCTCCGTTGGCGCCGAAAGCGATCTTGGTCACAAAACCGTGCTCGCCGGGTTCTTCAGCCGTCGTTTGATAGGCATTCAGAGTGTAGGGAAAGTTCGTTGACGTTGTGTAACCGCCAACGTAAATGCTGAAGGCTCCGTCGACCGCGAGTCCAGTCGGGGTATCGATTTTGTTTCCGCCCAGGTAAGTTGCGTAAACCAATTGCTGGCTATCGGAATAGGTGGGCGGCACCAAAGATGGGTTGATCACCGCAATGAATACGTTTTGCTCACCGGCAATCTGCGGCTGGAAAGCCAGATTATTCGGATTATTCGTCGCGCTGGAGGGAAAGTCCGATGAGGTGGTCGAGCCCGCCACATAAATCAATCCGCCGGAATCGACGGCAACTTGGACATTGGCCTCAGTCCCGCTGCCGCCGAGATACGAGGAGTAGGCGAGTACCGGATCAATGACCAGTTCGCGGCTACGATCATAATCCCCGATCGCAAAACCAATTTTGCCATTCGCCAACTGACGGAAACTTCCGGCGACAATCGCCTCGCCCGTTGTCTTTTCGCTGCCCGCAGTCGACTTTACAGATTGCGCCAGCGCGGGTTGATACACGCGCGGAGCGTGGAAGCGAATGTCACCATTGGCGGTCGAGAGCACCAAGTCGCCCGCATCGATCTTCGTGGAAGCTCCACTGAAACTTAGGGCAATTTTGCCCGGATCGGCGTTGGGCGCGACGCGGAAGTCGTATTCCAGTTGCCCCTGGTTGCCGTAATAAACGAGATCGACTCCTGGATAAATCGCCTGATACTCGACCCGTCCGAATTGGGGAATGTTTTGCCGCCATTTGGAAGGATCATTGCCAATGAAGTAGTTGCTCTTGCCCGATAGCGGAGAAGTGCCTACCACGTTGGCCGCCGAACTGGTGCCGTCGAGGCGCATCCGGATTACTGAATTCGTGGCGGCTTGCTGCTGTTTGGACGAGCGATGCAATTCCAGAACAGCTTCGTCCGAGGTCAGGAACAGCCCGTAGCCAGAGCCACGGGAGAGAAACTTAACCTGCGGATCGGTCTGACCCCGATTTGGCTCAAAGAACAGAGGAAGGGAAAATGATTGCGATGAAATCTTGCGGCCTGCCGGGGCTGGCGTTGCGGCGGAGGTGGCACCGACGGATAACGGGGCGGGGATCTGGGCCACCGCTGAAACTCCGCCAGAAAGGGAGAGCACGACGGTCGAACTTGCCAGCAGTGCCGCTGCCAGCAGGGATTGCTTCGTGCGAAACACGTTTCCCGTCTTCATCCGATTTGGGGTCTCTTTTCTTGTTTTTGATGTCGCACGTCCCACCGTTCCTACTTTCAGCACAGGGTAATTCCAATTCACGAAGCTCCTCCAATTTCCCAATTCGTGGGGTGAGACCAAGAATGGCACACAATACCACTCGGCGCGACGCCCTTAGCAAGCGGTAGCGTACCTGTCACCAGAATACTGGGATTGAACCAAACAAATACTTTTACATTCAACAGATACGCTGTCAAGCCGTCGAGACAGCATGGGCCGCATAGTGAGAAGCCAAAAGCGAGCCAATTGGTTGTAAAGAAAGAAAAAGGTCCTGAGATCGGTCGTCTCAATTGCAAAAAATGACCCGAGAGGCCCGTTCCTGCCTGTGTCGTAAATTGCTCGGCCCGGAAGTCTCACAACCGGACCTCCGGCAGCTATTTCTTCTTCAACGCCGCAATCTCCTGCTTCAGGCGCGCATAGCGCGAGAGGATGGTCGCGATGTATCCGATGTGGACGACCCAAGTGACAGCATAAGCGGCAAAAAGGTACCCATTTCTCATCGCCCGCCCCCACGCGGCCCCAATAGCGACTGTAGAGCATGAGCCTGATCGACATCGCGTTGCAGTCTTTCCAGGCGATATCGCGACCAACACACCAGGAATGCGAAGCAGGAAAACGCCAGCCAGTTAATCAGCAGGACGTGCATCATTCTGGGGTCAATCGATCCACCTCCGCCCATCACCGGCTGCGGATGCTGCGTGCGGAAGAACCAGATGGAAAAGTAAACGAAGGGCACACACAGCGCCCCGAGGACGGCAAGCGCGGCCGCGAGTGCTGGCGTCTGTCCGCCAGAAGAGAACCGCCGCAAGAAAAGATAGCTGACGTAGATCAACCAGAGGACCAAGGTCGAAGTCAGACGCATATCCCACGTCCACCAGATGCCCCAGACCGGACGCGCCCAAATCGGACCGGTGATGAGCACAACCGCGCAGAAAACCACCCCGACTTCCGCGCTGACCAGGGCCACGATATCGGCTTTCGTTTTGCGCGTCATCAGGTAGACGATTGACGCGCCAAAATTCACAAAGAAGAGGATGAACGCCGTCCAGGCCGAAGGCACATGATAGTAGAAGATGCGCTGCACATCGCCCATCGTCTGCTCGATAGGGGCGACAACTAAGGCCTGGTAAAGGGCGAAAGCCAACAGGATCGCCGTCAAGACGCTGAGTATCGGGAAGAGTATCTTCATGGGCGGACTAGCGAATCACAGAAAAGTCGAATCATTGAGTGATCGAGTCATTAAACATTGGGGATGAGTCAATGCTTCGATGCCCCAATGAATCATTGTCTCAATAGCATCACTCTGCGTTTAACACAGTTTCAAACAACAGCAAACAGACCGTAGTAAACACCAGATCGTAGGTGACAAGCAACACGATCCAGAAACGAGCACCGTTCTCGCCAGTCAGGATTGCCGTCGTGGCCTGAACCATCGCCAGCAGAGCCGGGATCGAAATCGGGAAGAGGAGCAAGGGTAGCATGATCTCGCGGCTGCGCGTGCGCAGCGACATGGCGGCGAAGAACGTTCCATTGACGACCAGCGCCCAAGTTCCGAGTGTCGCGACTGGAATCAGTTGCCAAGCCGGACCGAGGGCCCGCAAACGGTAAAACGCGATAAACAACGGTGTCATGGCAATTTCCAGGACGCTGACAAAGATGAAGTTGCCCAGCGTCTTGGCAAGGAAAAGCGCATTGGGAGGGGCAGGCGAAACCCGATAAGCATCCAGCACCTGATTGCGAAGCTCTCGCGCCCAGGTCTGATTCAGCGCCACAACGGCCGCGAACAGGAAGGCCACCCAAATCAGGCCACCCGCGATTTGCCGCGATTCTTCTGCGCTCGGATCGAAGGAGAAGCTGAACACCACCACTACCAGCAGCGAGAAAAACAGCATGGAATTGATCGCGTCTTTCGATCTCCACTCCAACCGCAAGTCTTTGAGTAGGGTGATGCCAGTGACGCCGCTCGGAGGCGTCATTGCTTCGCCTCAAGATGCGTAGCCTCAAGACGCTGCAGGTCGCGGGTACGCTCGATAATCTTGCCGAATTCCATCCACACGAATTCGTCGGCCGCTTGTTCGAGCAACGAGGCTTGGTGGGTGACGATGAAAATTGTGGTGCCGCGGTCGCGGATCCCAGCCAGCAACCGGACCATCTCGGAAGCAGAATGAAGATCTACGTTGGAGAATGGCTCATCGAGCAACAGAATCTTCGGGTCATTCAACAGCGCGCGCGCCAGTGACATGCGCTGTCGCATGCCCTGCGAATACTGACCCACCGGGCGGGTGAGTTCGGGATCAAGTCCCACGGACTGGATGACTGCGGCGCACCGCGCATCGTCGCTGATGCCGTAGAGTCGCGCGAAATAGATCAGATTTTCCATGGCGCTCATCTCGTCGTA
>JBEKPH010000048.1:0-38477 GCA_049520915.1 Terriglobales bacterium | reverse complement strand
CACGACCGTCCGCATCGCGGACTCCGGGGCAGAACGCCGCACGAATCCCGTGCTCAGTTCTTTGCCCAAACCCTTACTTCAAACACGGCCCCAGGTGTCTAGTTTTGAGGGGTGCACTACACCACATTCTCACTGTAGTCCTTCTGTCTGCCCTGAACTTGGGCATTAGGTGTGCACCCTCCGAGCGGTAGAGCAGTTATTCATTAGGTCGTTTGGCCAGGATTACTCGCAAAAACGCGGCACTGTCGACTGTAGCTGAACGACTCCTAGATAGGAGGCAGTCTTTAACCTTGGGATTATTTCGGCGTCACGTAAACAGAACATATCGCGCGAAGTCGTCTAGCGGTGGGAGTGCGATTTACGCTTGTACCGCGCAGCATCCTGGATAGGCCATCAGTCAGAGGAAAAGGAAGCGTGTTGGAGAGCGTTTCGGATGCTGAAGACGATCACGATGATGCGGGAGGTTCGGCATCGTGGAATCTTCAAAGTGGGATGGGTCTTCACCTTATGCCGCAGCCGCCTATTTCATCAACGTCAGATCTGGGAAGCCCCCCGCCGATTCCTGGACGTTTGGATGCGCCCGCGCATCCTAGAGCAAACTCCCAACCGCGCAAGAGTGTGCAATTGTGAACAGACCGCGCGATGCGCCGTCGCTACACTGCAGCCTTCTTTGGGTCAAAAGGGTTCACTGCCAATTTGTTCTTGAACCAAATTCTGAAGCTAGTCCGACCTACATAGTTTCCAGTTATTCGTGGGCAATGTAGACATTGTTTAAACTTGACATCGGGACACCGCAACGGGAAAATCGCTCGGTTTTCCGAAGCAGCCATTCCGCCCCGCACGCCCAATGAACAAGTCATGACACAGCCCGCGACCAAGACGGCAGTTTTCACCAACCGGACCTGTTTCGAATCTTGCTGGACCAATCGACCGATGCCATTGAGATTGTTGATCCGGAGACACTACGTTTACTGGATGTGAATCGGACTGCGTGCGTGCAACTTGGCTACAGCCGGGAAGAGATGCTGTCGATGTCGATCTTTGATCTCGACCCGAATCTCAGTGAAGACTCTCGCACTTGCGTGGAGCAACAGTTGCGAGAGTCCGGATTCGCGATGTTCGAGACAGAACACCGACGATCCATCCGATCACAACTCCCGTGATCGAATTGGCAGGCGATGGCAGAACCGCAAAGGGAGTCTGGATCGGCATCGGATTTGTCACGAGGACGGACGCACAAACTGGAGAGGCCCAATGCTTTTGGGAATGGGATGAATATGGCATGGATTTCATCAAGGAAGACGGTGTATGGAAGTTCTGGCACTTCCATATCTATCGAATCTTCCGCTGTGGCTGGGACGATAAGCGGGCCGATCGGTTCGCGTCCACTTAGCCTCGTCAATCTAGAACCTTGAGCACACCTTGGCTGCGAGAGATGCTGCGACATCCGGTGGTGTTCGGCTCGCGCGGACTGCGGTTGAGTAACCGTCGCAGAGTATTCTCGCCACGCGCTACGTGACGCCCAACGACGGCGGATGTCCAGAAGATGTGTCCGGCCGTGATCGGACCCAAAAGTCGTTGATGTCCAGCCGCGGACAGTCCCATCGACGCGACACAACCGCACTGCGAGCAATCAGGATCCCCGCCAAACTGGCAAGGCTCAACTTGCGTCGTGAAATCAGCGGAGAGCGTACGCGTCGTCTGAGCGAAGATGCAAAGATTGGGCGACGCCGGAGGAGAAAGAAATTCGTTGATCACCCGTTGGGGCATGTCGAGCTTGGGTTGATCGCCTCGCATCCGCAGCAAGAGCTCTACCACTTTCCTGCGCTCATTGTCGGTGACGCATTCGACATTGGCGGCGCCACGCTGAGGAGTGAAGATACTCATCCAGATTTTTCTTACCGCCGGATTCTCCGACCAGAAATCGACGAACTCCGGAAGGTAGGCGTCGCGTTTCAGCATCGCGCTGGTGATGGTGCAATGGACCGCAATGTGTTGACCATTTATATTGCGCAGGATGCGCTCGTAGGTGGCCGGCTTGCGGCGTTCATCGTGGTCTGGTTGCAGTCCGTCGACCGAGACTACGATTTGCAGGTTCGGCAGCATTGCCCACGACGATGGCAGCGGACGAAACGCGCTCGTCACTACCTGAACGTGAGTTCGCTTGACCAACTGCGGCAGTAGAACCTCGAGTTCGCGGTAACGCACCAACGGATCGCCTCCAACAATCGACAGGTGGAGTGGTTTGTATCGATCTACCAGACGCAAAACGCGCCTGATGAGTTCCTCTCCCTTGAAATCGGAGAGACTGCGCAAGTTCGTTGTTCCGAGGTGAGCGTCTTCGTAGGCGTAACAACCAGGACATCGAAGCGGGCACTCGCGAGTGATCTCAATAGAAAGTGAAGGAACTTGACCACGCACAATACGGCCCCAGGTTCGCAGTAAAGGAATAATTCTCAATCGCATGATTTAAGTGATTGGATGCGCCGCGGCGAGTCCGGAGTTGGAGGAGTGACTGTGAATATTAGTAAATGCAAATGATTGACTCGCATTGCGCGTCTCTTCCGTGCTTCTGTGTCACGCGGATGTAAGAACAAAAAACGCCACTACTTGCGAGCAGTGGCGCCTCGTGCAGTTTATGGTTGATCGTTTACCGGAATCCCATAGCTGGGCCCTGGTCTGGTTGGCTAAATGAGGGAGGGCCGCCACGTTGGCTCTGAAGTTCCGACAGTTTAGTCTGCTGTTCGGGAGTCAAGATCTGATACAGCGCGGCATCGGTCTTGGCGTGAGTAGATTCCAGTTGTGCAGTCATCTGGCCGATGGTGTTCGCGGCTTCGTCGATGCTAGCCGAATCATTGTTTTTTACGGCTGCTCGCAAACCTTCGCGTGCCTGCCTCATGTTGTTGTGAATGGTCTGTTCTGAGGTTGCTGAAGCAAGGTAGAGCTGTTTGGCTTGTTGTTGTTGCGTTTTGGTCAGACTCAGAACCGTAGTGAGATATTTTACCAGTGGTTGGGTCTGATCGGCGGGGTTGGGTGGCGTAGGTCCTTGCGCGAAAGCTGACGATCCTAAGGCTAGGACAATAACGAACATTGCGAGTTTTTTCATATCATCTCCGACGAAGTTTTCATGGAGTATTGTGGTTATTGTCGAAATGAATGTTTCAACTGGAGAACACATTCGATTTCGGCGGCGTGAGGTCGAAAGTCTTTTTGGGGAGCCGATTGGAGAATTTGTTCGAGAGCATTCCTTAAGCCGGATTTCTGGACGAAGGCGTAGGTCCTCGATGTTTTGCATATTGCCTCGAGGCGCATGCAATTCTCGTCTGACAGGGTAACGATGTTGAGCTTCGGGAAAAATATGTGAGCGATTCTGACTAACTGCAGATAGCGGAACGGCCGCGCGCCGATGTCGATCAATGCCAGATCGGGCCTTAACTTCGCGATCGGCTCCAGTGCTCCGTCGCAGTCGGAAGTTCGTCCCACCACATCAAGCGTGTCGTCGACTTTGAGCAACTGGCCTTCAATCTCGAGATATCCCCACACGTCGTCAACCACCACGGCTCGGATTCTTTCTGTGGCGCGGACGAGGCCGTCCCTGACGGATAAGGGAGTCGTTCCAGCGCCCCACACAATTGACATGCAGTCTCCGGCGAACTTCTAAACGATAAGAACACGGTTTTCGATGAGCGAGGGTAAAGTGTGAGAAAGAGCAGTGTAAGCTCATTGTAAAAACTCGGATGACCGCAGATTCAGATTCTGAAGGGACGGAATTCCTCAGGGGTAGTGGGCTTCGACTTTACATGGAGTTTACAAGAAGGAAGCAGACATCTTACACACGACTTGTTTTTCAACATGTAAGCTCGCGAAATTAAGTGACGGGCGCTGTAGGCCAGAGCGACGTTGCTGTCCGGAAGGAGAGGGGTGGTGGCAGCAACAATGGCTACCTTTGTGGTGACGGGAAGGTTGCCAGCGGCGGGGTCCGCAAAACCGCCTTCCCCCGGTGGGACCCCGCCAATCATTCCAGAGAGGTCAAGAGTACCCGGGAGATCAGGCACGATGTTTAGGCAACGAATTTGTAACCGAGGCCGAGCATGGTGACGATCAGAGTTGGTTTCTTGGGATCGTCTTCCAATTTTTGCCGCAGACTTGCGACATGAACGTCAACCGTCCGGGTGAAAGCGTCGGCGCTATAGGCCCACACTTCCTTGAGTAAGACATCGCGAGAAAGAGTGACGCCAGGATGCTCAACAAAGTAACGGAGAAGCTGGAATTCACGAGCCGACAGCGGTACTACCTTACCGCCGCGCGACACTGCCGTCCCCCGCAGATCGACGCTCAGGGAACCAAACTTGTGAATGCCCGGGGCTGCCGGTACGTTCGTTCGTCGTAATAGCGCCTCGATGCGTGCCATTAGTTCCATCGCATCAAACGGCTTGGTTATGTAATCGTCGCCGCCAATTTTTAACCCCAAGACTTTGTCCACGACCTGGCTACGGGCTGTCAGCATCAGGATTGGAATCACAACCCCGGCCATTCGAATGTCCCGGCAGACATCAAAGCCATTTTTCTTGGGCAGCATGATATCCAGGATCGCGAGGTCGTAGCCGCCACGAGTGGCTTTCTGAAAACCGTCCTCTCCGTCAACGGCAAACTCGACAGTGTAACCCTCGCTTTCAAGACGGTCTCCGAGGGCCATGCGAATTACTTCCTCATCCTCGACGACAAGAATTTTTCCGCCCATTTTGTCAGATCACCGAAGTCAAATGTCGAGATGGATCGATATCGTTCGATCTCAATCCTTCTCCTCGCGATTTACCACGGGCAAGTGTACCGTAAAAGTGCTGCCCATATTCGGAACGCTTTCGACCGTCAGTCGTCCACCCATGGCTTCGGTAATGGTCTTGACCAGCGGCAGCCCAAGACCGCTGCCGTGGATCTGTGCTGCAGTTGCGGCCGGACTTCTGTAGAAAGGCTCAAACACGCGCTTCAGATCGTCCTTATCTATTCCAATACCTCGGTCCTCGACCGCGATCTGGATTTCCTTTCCGTGTTCGCGGAATTGTTGAGCGGAAGCCTTGATTGCCACCCAGCGTCGATCTCCGCCGTACTTCACCGCATTGGCAATAAGATTTTGCAGACACTGCGCGAATGCCTTGAAGTCAATCATCACCGGAGGCAAATCCGGTTGGATATGTTTCTCTACCGTGACTCCCGCCGACCGTATGAGTGCAGACGTGTTGGCCAGACTGACCTCGATCAGGTCTTCGACACGGACCGCCTCCAGGTGGTAGCGGTGAAGACCTTTCTCGGTCGCGGAGAAAAGAAGGATCTGCTCGATGAGTTCGCTCAGTTGTTGGGCTTGATTCAGGATAGCGGTCCCGTAGCGCGTTACGCGGGTTTTGTCGTCAACCACGCCGTCGGCGATGTTCTGGGCGGCGGAAACGATTCCGGTCAATGGTGTCCTGAGCTCATGAGACACGCTGGTCACGAAATCCAATTGGAGCTGCGCCAATCGTTGCGCTCTTCGGCTGGTTACCGCGATTAAACCGATAGTCACTGCCAAAACAAGAAGTACGGCAAAATTAAATGCAAGATCGCGGTGGAACAGGCTGGTTACCGCCGCGTCGACTGATCCCTGACTGTGCCGCGCGATCACTTCCCATCCTTCTTCACCGGGCGCGTAGAGAATTGGTCCGATTTTGAACGGCTCTGCTTCAAACTGTCCCGGAGACGATTCTGCTGTTCCGGGCCTCCGTTCTGATGGCCCTCCGTGGCTGCCGGCGGGGGCTGGCGTCGGAATTAACGCCTGCAGTTTGCCAACGATAGGAATTGGGCGCCCGAAAAGATTAAGCGTTGCATCGGGCGCAGCGCTGCCTTGCCCAAACGGAGGATCGGAAGAATAGATTACTTCACGGTCGCCCGAGTTCTCCTTGATGACCGCGACTTCATACTGTCGCTTGTCCTTCGGTCCAAAATAGCGCTGCACCAACTCTGGCAGAATGTGGCTGCGCAGTATGTTTGGATCGAGAATGACAAGTATCCACGTCACGTTTGAACCTCGCGTTCCATTTGGGAAGTGCGGCGGGGCGTCTTCCACAACCTGATGCACAAGAACGGGCACGTTTTCATCGATCATCCAACCTTGTGAAGGGCCATGGTCCGAAGTATGATCGGGAGGTTTTCGCCGCGGGAAACGACCGCGCGGCGGCTCATCTCGACCATGCGAATCGGGTAGGTGATCTCGTCTTCCAAAATCAGGTGGCGGGTTGAATTCGCCCGACATTTCCTGTCCGGGTCCCTCGGGGCGCTTCGCTCCGTCCGGCGGCGGCTCCGGGCCAGGCGGTGGCCCCGATTCGAGGCCGCGCGTTCCGTGCTGATCAGGAGGATGGCCTCCGGGACTTTCCGGCCGAGCTATTCCCTGCAAACGCTGATGAAGTTGACTGAGATTCGAAGGCCATTTGGCAGGCGCAAATTCGCTGCTTTGCAAATTCAATCGGAAAAGGTCAGAAGAATGGTTGTTTGATGGTCGCCAGATGTAAACTCCAGCCACCAGACCGGGATGAGCCGCCGCTCTCCGCCAGCGCGCGACTCGTCTGGCATACTCCGGAAGCGCTTCTCCATTCAGTTCGCTCTCATTCTGCTGCAATTCGCGGCAGAGCGGTGCGAGTTCGGCCTCCAAACCCTGGCGTAGATTCGCGAGCGAGCCCTCCAGATTGGTGAGCATCTGCTCCGTCGTGGTATGGGATATTCGTCGGCTGGATTCATATTGCAAGGTAGCTAGTGAAATCAGCCCTATACCAAGGCAACCGACCAGAGCGTACCACTTCGTATTATCGAATGATGGGATCTTCATTTCTGCTTCTAGGGCTTCGATGTTGAATCCTGAGCAAGACCAAGGCGCCAAAACCGATCGTCAGGTCGGCAGCTAAATGTTAACTTGTCCGCTGGCTGGGGGAGGAGCCGGGGTCAAATGGGCCACCAACCAATGTAGGCCGAACGTCATTCCCTCCATGTAAATTCCAGGTAAAAACAAGAAGCCTGTTCCTTTTTACACCCACTGTACCCACTTCTTACAGAGACTTTACCGCGGCACTTTCGTCTGCATTGTCTAATGACACATGTACCTGTGCCTTCAAAGGCGGAGCACGTCGAGTTTTGTCAGGTCGGCCATAACCTCAGAAATAAAAGGCGGGGGGCGAAATGTGGAGTACTCTGAATCGTCGTGAAGCAATCAAAATTGGCGGCGTGGTCTTCTTCAGCGGGGCGATGACGGGACTGGAAGGGCTCTTGACGGCGTGCGGCTCCAGCGCAAATTCCGTCAGTGCCGCTTCATCTTCGTGTGTCGCTTCCACCAACGTAACGCGCGGTCCGTATTTTGTGGACAACCAGTCGGACCCGAACATCACGAATGACGATGTGGATTCTTCCATCCCGAACCGTTCTGATATTCGTTCGGACACAAAAGGATCCACAGGTACACAAAGCGGTTTACCGCTCACCCTGACTATCATTGTCGGTTCTTATTCAAGCGGAGCGTGCTCATCGATCGCTAACGCGCAAATCCATGTTTGGCATTGCAACGCTCAGGGTGTCTATTCCGACGTTCAGGCGGCCAGCAACGACGATGGTGCGAACTTGACCGGAGAAAATTTTCTGCGCGGTTACCAATACACAGACTCTAGTGGCAAGGTGACCTTCACGACCATATATCCCGGCTGGTATAGCGGCCGAGCGGTGCATATCCACGCGAAGGTCAGGGTATTTGACGGTTCAGGAAACGTCACTACGGAAGCCACAACCCAGCTCTTTTTCGACGACGCTGTTTCCACTGCCGTCTACTCGGCAAACTCCAGTTATAGCCGGAGCATGGCCCGGGATACTCTGGACTCGGATGATTCGGTCTATAATTCGGAGAGTCCGGCCCTCCTCCTGAACCTCACCGGATCCGACACCGCAGGCTACGTTGCAACAGTCTCCATCGGTATCGCTAGTGGAACCATCTACGGCGGATAGATCTAACTCGGACAGCCCGAAAGCTCTTTGTTCGCGGCATTGAAGAGTCTCGCGCCCCCAACGTGCCTGAGTTCATCGTTCCCACGAAGTTTACAGCCGCGTTACGACCTTCTTACCTGGCTCTTCCTCAACCTGTCGTCTAATCAGCAGGTGCAAGAAATTCAATCAGTATCAGGAGGAAAGCAATGAGAGTATCTTCAGCAGGTGTGGCCGCACTGGCTCTGGCTGCAGGTTTGGCAGCGACATTGTCCTTTAGCAACCGCGGCGTTGTTCTCGAAAGCGAAGCAGGCAACGCTGCGTTTAGGGATGGAACCTACCTCGGACGACTTACGGCCAAGAGCGGGAACGCTCCACATATTGCAGTTGGCCGCTGGAGTACAGATGCAGATCGTAACTCCTACTCGACGGGTTATGAAAAGGCCTACCCGCAGACCTTGGACACCAACAATCAGGCGGCACACGACACGAATGCTGCGTTTCGCGACGGTAAGTTTCTAGGTACTCTGGCTGCTGCGCGTGGAGAAGAGGCTCATATAGCGGCCGGACGCTGGGCGACTGAAAACGATCGCACCCTGTTTACTGAAGGGTACGAGCGGGCATACTCAGATTCCGCCGTGCAGACAGCCAGAAACAGTCATTTCCGCGCGTCGGAGTAACGAAGGGCAGAGGCCGCAGAAAGCACGCGAAGAGCGGCTCTGCGCATTGAAACAGGAGATGTATTCCGGCAAAACAACTCAAGCCGAAGAAAGGAACAATGCAGGAAGACGATGTGCGATAAACGCGTGATCGTCAGTTGGAAACGGATAAAAGGTCTTCGCATTCCATCCGGCGATCGCGCGTTCTGTTAAGGCAGATCTCACCGATTCTGTACCGTGGACATCGTTCTACTCGGACGCTGTCACCATCCGCCAGACGCAACCGGAGAAAGTGTCACGGCGGCGCAGTCTGTTCACATCGTGGCTAGCCATGGTAGCTTCTCGAGCAACACCACTCTCTTGAAGACTTACTCATAGATCGCCTTGAGCGGTTGGCGAAAGCCGACGAACTTCTCGGCCATCAAATCGTGGATCGAGCTGTCTTCTCAACAGTCGCCAACGTTAGCCCATGACAACAACATGCTGTCTAGCTTGCGATAGCTGGCCTAGGCCGCATCGGCGACCGCAGTAGACATCTGCCCCACGCCAGAAGTGGTTGCCATCGAAGCTTGCTGTTCGTCGGTGATACGCTCCAACGCTGCTGTCAGAGCAATGGCAAACTCCACGGCGAAGCAGTCGATTGTGCTGCCGTACAAAGCATTTGCGGTATACGTCCGGTTTAAGGATAATTGCCCGCAGACATTACCGCGCCGCGAGAGTAAGTCAAGTGTTACTGTCCAGCCAATTGAGCTGTTGTGCGGCCCTCTTTGCCACTCATGAGTCAATCTGAGAGCTTTCGACATGGCACGTCTCCATCCCATTTCTGCAACATGAACCAAGTCAGGAGCGAAGGACAATGCAAAGCCGTCATAGTCAGTCTCCTGAAATGCCGTCCGCAAGACCCAAATGATTTCATTGAATGTGCCGACCGTCGCCAGTTGGTCTATGGCGCGCCAGATCGCTAGGTTATTTGAGATAATCTTTTTCTGCCCCCAGGTTCGTCTCGCGACCCGCCATAGTTCGTCCATCTCCCGATACCCGAGACGTTGTAAACCGAAGACTACTGCGATCGCGGCGATCGCGAGTACTACGGCTGCCAGTCCTCTGGCTGGCGAGAGCAGCGAGAGGCTCACCAAGCCAAAGGCGGCGGAAGTTCCATAAAGCACGACCACAGCCTGGCGATGGGAGAGTCCCCTTTTCAGCAATTTATGATGAATGTGCTCACCGTCAGCGCGGAATAGCGCGCGCCGATTCAGGAATCGCCGGAGAACCGCCATCGTGGTATCTAGAATTGGCAAGCCGAACGCAACCACGGGAATGCCGATCGACACCACTGTCGGGGACTTCGCTGAACTCATCAATGAAACTGTGCCAAGCAGAAAGCCAATGGCCAGGCTGCCGCAGTCGCCCATAAAGATGGTGGCGGGGTTGAAGTTGAAGCGCAAGAAGCCGCCGATTGCTCCGGCGAGGGAAACCATCATCACCGCCGCTAATGTGTTTCCCGCTCTCACAGACACGATGAAGACCACAATGCTGGAGAAGATCGCCGCGCCGGCGGCCAAACCATCGAGGCCATCCAGCAGGTTGAAAGCATTCGTAATCAGCAGTAACCAGCCAACGGTGAGAATAAAGCCAACACTAGTGTTCAATACGTGATCGCCGAATAGCGGGTGGAACCGGGTGATGCCGAACCCATTCAGATAAAGCCACACTGAGGCCATGGCTTCGACGCCGAGCTTGAGATGAGGCCTAAGTGGCTTGAAATCGTCAACCAGTCCGAGGCAAAAAATCAATAACGTCGGACCCAGCACCCGCAAGAATGTGTCGCAGGGAAAATCGAAGCGTAGCGAGCGGGACAAGGCGGCCCAGACGCCCACAACAACGTGCACCGCCACAAAGATGGCAACTCCGCCGATCCTGGGAACTGGCACTTGGTGAACGTGGCGTGCGGATGTCGAAGCCACCGCCCAACCGCGATTCCGGGCGAAATCCCGAAGTATGCGACTCAGGCTGGCCGACATCAGCATTGTCGCCGCGAAAAGTGGGAGATACAACATTTCTTGCTGGCTCCGGGTTACTCGCGCACAATCACGCGCTCTTACTCAAGTTAGGCAAAACATCAGCGGGACGTGGCCGCTTCGCGGGAGCGCTTCCCCACTGAGGCTCCTGCACCACCTCGCGATATACCTGGAGCATCGAAGCCGCCATCTTGGCGGAAGTGAAGTCGCGTTCCACTTTCCGGCGTCCCGCTTCTCCCATTTCGAAGCGCAGCTCCGGGTTATTGAGCAGATAATTAATCGACTCAGCCAGCTGCACGGAATCTGACGGTGGCACCACATATCCGGTTTTCCCGTGCTCGTTGATCCACGACACGCCAGTTGGCAGGCTTGTCGAAATGACTGGCTTCCGGCAAGCCATCGCCTCGAGTTGCACCAGTCCAAACATCTCTGCATTTGTAATTGAGGGAAGCGCGAAGACGGTGCAGGCGTGGTAAAAGGCGACCACGTCTGTCGTTGACACTTGCCCGAAGAACGTGACCTTTTCTGAAAGGCCCTCTTTCTGGGATAGATCTCGTAACGAGCTTTCCAAGGGACCCGTTCCGACGATCCACAACTGCGCCACAACTTCGCGCATCGCGCGAATCAGGAACTCCACGCCCTTGTAGGAGACCAGGCGGCCGACGAAAAGAATTGCGGGAGGGCCGTCGCGAAGTTTGTCGACCTTATTATGAACCGCTTCTGTCAGATTGAAGCGCGCCACCGGAACGCCATAAGGCACGATGCGGCACTTATCGCGATATTCACGCAGAAACTGCGACACTGCAATATGTCTCGGCGTGGGCACAACGATGCGGTTAGCGCGGCGATAGAATGCTTTCAACAATGGTTCGTAAAGTCGCAACAAGTGGCGTTGTCGCACGATATCACTGTGAAAATGGGCGACGATTGGAGTCTTCGAAGCGACGAGAAGCGCCGACACCTCCGCCAGCGGGTTCGGCATGTGTACGTGAATCAGGTCAGCTTCAAATCTTCTGGACCAAAGGGGAAATGTTGGAGCCAGCGAACAAGAGAAAAGCTTGCCCAGGCTAGCGACGCGCGTGACGGGAACATTCCGATGGTCATGTTCCGTACGGTAACGCGTGTTGGCCACGATTACGCGCAGTTCGACCTGTTCGTCCATGTTCTCGCATATCTCTTTGAGGGCAGTCTCCATCCCGCCGACAACTGGATCGTAAAATTTCCCCAGCTGTAGGACTCTCACGCGAATTTGCGCTCCTGCGCGTGGGCATGGGCGAAAATCAGTCGATCGACCATCTCGGCAAACCGATTTGTGAGATCGGTGGGCGGCAGATTCTTTTGAACCCAGCCGCGGCCGTGTTCCCCCATACTTTTGCGCCAGGACGGCCATTTTCCCAGCGTGATGAGGTGGGATGCCAATGCGTCGGTGTCGAGAGGAGGAAATAACAGACCGCTGACACAATGCTCGACTAACTCGGATGGTCCCCACTTATCGACTGCCACGACCGGAACTCCGCACGCCATGGCCTCCAGCACCGACCGCCCAAGTCCTTCGGGTCCGCGGTTCGGTTGTACCAATACGTCCAATGCCGCGAGGACGCCTGGCACATCGTCGCGAAAGCCAAGAAACTTCACTCGGCCTTGCAATACAGCACTCGCGGCTCGGCACCGAAGTGAAAAGTCGTATCCCGACGCAGCTTGAGTCAGGTAGGGGTTTTTCCCCGCGATGACGAACGAAGCGTGAGGCAATTCGTGAGCAACCTTTTCTGCCGCGGCAAGGAAGAGGTCTTGTCCCTTCAGTGGAGTGATCGGTCCAACCACGCCGTACCAGATATCCTCTGGATTTTTGTGTAAGTCTGGAGCCGGCGGGATACCCGGTTGAAACCGGTCGAGGTCAACGATGTTGTAGAGGATTTCGGTCGGAATATTCGCTGAAACATAATGACGCACTTGAGACTCGACGTAGCGAGAGATGCACAGCGCCAAATCGCAGCGACTGGACAGCACCGCGAGACAACTGCGTGACCACGAGCGCTGTTCCAGTCCATCGCGCATGTACCAAACCATTGGTACGTCCTTGGGCCGCTTCGCCATCGCGCCGAGAATGTGAGCCTTTATAGAATTTGTCACGAAAAGAGAAGGCGAAATCCGATACAGCAGTGAACTCAATCGCTGGGCGAACGGCCTCATGTAATTTGCGGATCGAAGGAGTTGCGGAATGCCGGGGCGAGCTGCAGTCTCGCCCAGAGATGCGATCGATTCTGGCCAACGCAGATACCAGACGGTTGCGCCGAGTCCCTCGGCCTGAGTCTGCAGTGGTCCGGCGTCGGGCACGATAAGGTGGAATTCGTAACGATCCCTCAGGCGTCCCACCAACTCCAGAAGACTGATTTCGGCTCCGCCAAGGCCGGGAATTGCACAGAGCACCGCGACTTTAGGCAGCTGCATGTTCCGCTCCAGTCCGCGATTGCCATCTTAGAAGTACAAAAAGTGACCACACCTCCGACCAGGATCGCAACGGGTGGCGGCGGTTCATGTCGTCGAGTAAATGCTTTCCATGGGACGGATTTAGCATCAGCGGTTCATAAAGATTCTTGTTTAGGAGAGTGTCTGAGACTACTTTCTTGAGCGTCGAGCACAGCCATTGCTGCCACGGAAATGTGAAACCCATCTTTGGCCTGTGTTGAAGCGGACTATTTAAGAGCTTGGCTAGCAAATCCCGCGACACTTTCTTCCCGCTGCCGCCGGCAAAGTGATACTTGGATGGAATCCTGAGTGCTGCCTGGATAAGGCGCAGGTCCAGAAACGGAGACCGTAGTTCGACGGAATTGGCCATACTGAAAACATCCGCGTCTTTGAGGAGTTGGTTGCGCAAGTAAAAGGACATTTCCAGAACTGCTAATTTCTGAAAGTCGCTATTTAACGACTCAACGCACTCCAGATGCCAAGCTTCGGGATTGTTTGAACCAGCGCTCTGCCAGCGGATGCTGCGCTGCAACAGATAGGCTGCGGTGGTCGTGAGAGGAGGGCGCGCGCTAGCAATTTTTTCCCATTGAATAGCGCGGCGGGTCTTGAGGCGGCCAAACACGCGAGCAAGAGTCTTTAGCACTTGACCGTGGCGCCGCAACAGTGGCACCTTGAGAAAAGTTGTGTAGCCTCCAAATATTTCGTCACCTCCGATTCCTGTGAGGAGTACTTTAAGGCCCAGGGAAGCTGCGGCCCGTGAGACGACGAACGTGTTGATTCCATCAACTGTCGGTTGGTCCATCGCGCTGAGAGCTTCAGGCAACAGGGCAATGAGTTGTGCTGAGTCAAACTGCACTACTTCATGACGCTGTTTCAGTGTGCGAGCGATCTGCCGGGCATAGGGTAATTCGGAGAATTGCTCTTCGGGGAAAGCGACCGTTAGGAGAGTGACCGGCGCATTCGAATGTTTTGTAGCCAAAACGGCCAGCAGACTCGAATCGATGCCGCCAGAAAGAGGAATGCCAACAGGCACATCGCTGACCAAGTGGGATTGCACGGCAGACTCGATTTGTTCCCCGATCTGGCCAACTGCACAATCACCGTCTTGCATGCTGTGAGACGCATTGCCGAGTAGATATTTGGTCAGTGACCAATACTCGATGTCAGTAACGACCCGTTGCAAGTTCACTTGTAACATGTGCCCTGGCTCGATTTCTCGCACCTCGCGATAGACGGTCCTGTCGCCAATGACGGCTCCGAATGTGAGGAACGACTCTATTGCCTCGCTATCCAGGGTGAAAGAAAGAGTCCGTGCACGATTGAGAATCTTCACTTCCGATGCGAACGCAAAATCGCGTGGTCCCTCATAGAAATAGAGAGGCTTCATGCCAACCGGATCGCGGGCCAGCCACAGCCGTTCACTGAGTCCATCCCAAAATGCGAAGGCGAACATACCCTCCAGCTTCTGCAGCGCACGTTCGCCCCAAAACACGAGAGCTTTTAGCAGGACTTCCGTGTCTCCAATTGTCCTGAACTTCGCGCCGAGGAGTTCCAGGTCTTTTCTAAGTTGCCGATAGTTGTAAATCTCGCCGTTGAACACCAGATAGGAACCGGTTGCCTCGTCATACATTGGCTGCGTCGAACCATTACTGAGGTCAAGGATGGAGAGTCGAGTTTGACCGAGTATCACGGTGTCGGGTTCAAGCGGAATCTCGACAACTCCCTCCGAATCTGGGCCGCGATGCCGTGACGCGCGCAGCATCGACTGAACCGCAGCCCGACTCTCCTCGATCTTCTTCGAACTCAGCAGACCAACAATTCCGCACATATTCTGTTTACCGGCCTCGGCTATCGCTACTTGCTCACGCCAATTGAAAAACGACGTGCAACACACCAGTGGAATCCGTCGGTTGGCCACCGTGTCGCGCGGGCTTGAACTGAATATGCTCCGCAGCGTCGATGGCGGATTCATCCAGGCCGTGTCCCAACCCACGTACGACTCTCAAGACTCGAATCCGGCCTGAGCCTTCAAAAACAACCTCAAGCAGCACTTCACCCTCGACATGCAGGCGACGGCCTTCTTCGGTATAGGTGGGGGTTGGCTTGGAAAGAATCTCGGCGGGCACCAGTTCGGTAACCACCGTCTTGGCGACCTTAATCTGCGATGCGGATCCGGACCCTCTGGCGTCTCCAAAAACGCCCTGCCGTACGATGCCTCGTCCACCCGTTCCTCCACCGTTGCCGCCGGTGGTCGCGTTGCCCGACCCAAATCCAGCGCTTGCGATCGTCCCGCGCGCGCCTTTTGACCCGCCGGCTCCATTCCCGACGCCGCTTCCCTGAGGTAAATCAAATGCTCCTAACTGCGCGATGTTCGCCGGCTTTGAACTGGTCTTAGTTGCAGGGACACCGTTGGGATCTCCGAAGCCTCCCGTTCGAACCGGCGGAGTAATTTTTGCAAGCTTGGGGAGAGAAGGTACGGCGAACGGGAGCGCTGCTTCTTTTTCTTTGTAATCGAGTTTAGGAGCCGCAGGCGCGTTGTCTGCGAACGCCACGGCTCGAATGCTTCTTGCTACAACCAATGGCGCCCGTGCTGTGGCCTCCTGGGGAGGGGTGGGATTTGTTGCGTGCGCAGTTGTGTGCACGGTTGTGTGTACGATCTTTGGCGTCGGGCTACGAACATGGGATGCGAGCGGAGTGGTCATTAATGGCATGACCTCATAGTCGTGAGAAGTAATTGTAGGTACATCCTCGCGATACATCCCAATCAGCACCAGTACGAGCACAAGCGCGCTCTGGGCTGCCGTACTTACCGCGAACGATCCCACGGGCGGCCGGTTTTCGGGGAGCAGTGCGAACTCGACATTGGCGAAAGTGGACATGGTGTTCGCTCCTTTGGAAGCTTCGATGCAAGGTTGCCCGCGGGATGAAGCGGGCTTTGTATTGAAGCCGCCACAATTTACAGCTCTCTTACACCGAGCGAACATCGCGATTAGGAACACTTGCGTCTAACGGGTCAGATCAAGGACGCAACGTGCAAATAACCGGCACATCTCGACGGGCAAAAGCCAATCACAAAGATGTTTTTCGAGCTTTCCGGGGATTCTCCGCCGTTTCAGAAAGCACCTGTCGCCATATGAAGCATCGAGCCCGAGGCCGATGCTTATCGGGGCCGCTGTTGTTCGCATCCTTATTACTATTACCGCTCAATTTCACCGCTTCGGGATTTGGTCAGGAAGGCAGCAAACTAGAAGCTGCGCGCGAAGAGCGCGCGCCCCAGCAGAAAGATTCTTTCGGGCCCGGCGCAACCGTTGCATCGGACTCATCCACCGGAACGAACTCCGCTTACAAAACGCCGTCGCTTCTCATTGGCGCTGGAGATCTGGTGGAGATGACTGTGTACAACGTTCCTGAACTGACCACGAAAACTCGCGTTGGAAGCGACGGCGATGGTTACTTTCCCCTGATCGGATATGTTCACGTTGCGGGTTTTACGACCGAAGAGATTCAGTCCGTCCTCGAGGCGCGGCTTTCCTTATTCGTCAAGCAGCCATTCGTTTCGCTATTCGTCCCGGAATACACGTCCCAAGGCGTAAGTGTGCTGGGAGAAGTCATGAAACCTGGTGTTTATCCCGTTGTTGCCGGGCAAAAACTTTTCGAGATGATCTCCCGCTCTGGAGGATTGACGGAAAGAGCGGGACAAACGATCACCGTGACACACGGGAATGATGCGGAACATCCGGTCAGTATCAGATTTTCCCGTAATCTTGACGATCGCCAGGATACCAACGTGGAAGTACTGCCTGGCGATACGATCATCGTCCGCAAAGCCGACATCGTCTATGTGATTGGCGAAGTTGCGAAGCCGAGCGGGCTCCGTGTCGATGCCGGTGATCTCACGGTTCTGCGAGCGATCGCGTTGGCTGGGGGTACAACCCGCCTGGCGAAGATGAGCGGGACAAGAATTCTCCACAAGGGACCGAATGGACTTGTGGAAACTCCCGTGCCGCTCTCCAAGATTCTCCACGCAAAGAGCACGGATCTGACATTGCAAGCCGATGACATTCTGGTAATACCGGCCAGTGCTGGAAAAACACTCGCCGGACGAGCCTTGGAGGCGGCCATTCAAGCCGCGACCTTGTTAAGTGTGACCGCAGTGCAGTAGCAGCGACGGTGTGACGGGAGAACCGATTGCTCGTGGGAGGGTGCCGATGATCGCGAACAACAAACAACTACCAGTAATGCTGCTAGTCGCATTTGTCGCATGGTGCGCCGTCGATACGCCAGCGCAAGCGGCGGAAGCTCCGCCGGGCAAAAGCAGTCTATCCAGCGCGTTTCGCAACAGCACCGAGTCGGCGGACGAGGTCATGAGCAAGGCCGTCAAGCGGGAACACGTCTTTATCTCGCGGATGCGGCAGCTCCATCCACTGGCGGAAACGTATATTCAGAATCTTAGGAATGATAAAGAGCTAGGCGAGGTTCCCGTCAGTGACCAATACTTCCTGGGCCGACTCGACCTTACTCAGGAAATCCAGGATAAGTCACTCCTGAAGCGACCTGGATTCGTCCAACGCTTCACAAACAACCTTAGCTTGCTCTTTCGGTTGGAGTTCGTGCCTTTGGGCTTCGCACAAACCATTGTGCCCGACATGGACTTTGGGCAGCAGTACTACACATTCGATCTGGTGCAACGGGAATTCCTGGGGGATATTCGCTGCTTCGTGATCGACGTGCAGCCAAAGCCTGGGTCTGCCGAAGGGAGGTTCCTGGGCCGGATCTGGGTGGAAGATCAGGATTACAACATTGTCCGTTTCAATGGGACTTATAAATCGCGAAAACACAACTATTTCCATTTCGACAGCTGGCGGATGAACGTACAGCCAGGCATGTGGTTACCGACTTACATCTACAGTGAGGAAACAAACGTAAAAGGACTGCACTTCAAAGCTGAAACTCACTTGTGGAGTTATAACGCGCGCCGTGATGGCCAGAATGGAGAATATTCCCAGATCCTGGTGGATACACAATCAGTTCATGACGAGAGCGAAACGGCTCGTGGAGCCACTCCTGTCGAAAGCGAGCGACTATGGATCAAAGAGGCAGAAGACAATGCGATCAATGGCATGCAGCGACTTGGGTTGATCGCTCCCGCGAGTCCGGCCGACAAGGTACTGCAGACCGTCATCAATAACCTCGTCATCACTAACAACCTTAACGTATCCCCTGACCTGCGCGCGCGCGTCCTTCTGACCACGCCTCTGGAGTCTTTCACGATCGGAAATACGATCCTGATCAGCCGGGGCCTCCTCGATGTGCTTCCCGATGAAGCGTCGTTAGCGATGGTGCTGGCGCACGAGCTTGGTCATATCGTCGCCGGAGTTCACATTGACACTCAGTTTGCTTTCAATGACCGCATGTTGTTCCGCGAAGAGGACACATTTAAGCGGCTGGACTTCCGGCGTGACGCCGCCGATGAGCAGGCAGCCGATGCCAAGGCGCTGCAACTGCTGGCAAATTCTCCTTACAAAGACAAGTTGAGTGGCGCAGGGTTGTTTCTCGAAGCACTCCAAGCCCGCGCCCCAGAATTGAAAAACTTGATTCGACCTCACTTAGGCAATGCGATGGCGAATGCAAGCCAAGTCAGAATGTCTGCACTTCTCAGCTCAGCTCCGAAGTTGGAAGTAGGAAATGTCGATCAGATTGCGGCGCTGCCGCTCAACGGCCGCATCGTCGTTGACCCGTGGAGCGACTCCGTTGAGTTGGCAAAGGCTCCGACAATCGCGCTCAAGTCTGCGAGCGAGAAGATGCCTTTTGAGGTCACGCCACTTTTCCCTCATTTGACCAGGTTTGTGCAAGAAGGATCAGTCAACGCAGAGTCTTCGCAAGCTGGTTCGGCTGACTGAGAAAGGATCGTATGACGAGTGTAACTGTGATTTCAGAGCGATTTGCGACACGGTTCCAGAAAAAGCTAGTGTGCTGGACTTTGATAGCCCTGACTCCCGCATACGCGGCATCGGGAGATTCGGGACAAGGAGCCACTGCCTTTGCTTTGGCCTACGGCAATGTCTCGATGAACGGGACGAAGGCGCCCACTTACTCGCCAATATTCCCCGGCGATTCGCTGCGGACTACTGCCGATTCGCTGGTACGGATCGGCTCTTCGGGATCGAGCGTCACGGTCCAACCGCACACTCTCATTACTTTTCAGGGTGAAGGGGTGACGTTAGGAAATGGAACGGTGGAGATGAGCACATTCAAGAGGATGGCCGCGCAGGCGGGCGACGTCACGGTAGTTCCAGTTCAGAACGTGCAAACCGAGTTTGAGGTGGCGCGGTTCAACGGAGTCGTTCAGATATTTGCAAAGAAAGGAGAGCTCGCGCTCAGTAGCGGGACTGAAACGACCAGGTTAGCCGAAGGAGAACAAGCTACAGAAGAAGAGCCAAGCGCTGGGGGCGGTGGTCGGCCTGCCCAAGCGGTGAGAGGGAAGTTTGTGAAGAAACGCTACGTCATTGCCGCGGCTATTGCGGTGGGTGTTGCCATTGGGATTTGGGAGATCGTTGACGCCACAGGTGGATCGTCCAGATCCATTAGCCCAACTACGCCGTAACGGAACGAGAACGATCGACGGTCGCGTACAGATCGAGACGAACATGAATTCTGAAAGCACAGTTCGTGATTGTGTTCCTGGCGGAAGGGAACTGCGCGTCATGCCCATGAGGCTTGGAAACTCTGAGGACAACAGGCTGTCAAAGGAAGAGCATAGCTTGCCGAATTTGTGGGAATACTGGCCAATTCTGCGCAGACATAAATGGACTATTTTGTCCTGCGTTGCGATCGCTTTGCTGCTGGGCATCATTGTCTCAGTGTCGGCAGTGCCTGTTTTCGAGGCAGTCGGAAGAATTGTCATCAACCGGGAAGGAGATGACGCATCGAGCGTCAAGGCTTCCGCGGCCGTCACTAACTCTGACGAAGACTACATGGTAACGATGGACACACAGACGCGCGTCCTGCAAAGTGACGCGATTGCCAAATTGACGATAAGAAAACTAAATCTCGATACGGACACCGTGTTTGCGGGTAAGCAGGCCAACAGAACTTCCGATGATTCCGGCGGGTCGTCCGAATCGCGCACCATCGAACTTCACCGTGAGGCCGCATTAGTGGGGAAGTTTCAAAAAGCGCTCCAAGTCAACTCTGTGCCAAGAACACGACTGCTCGAGATTCGTTTTTCGAGTACCGATGGAGCGCTCGCGGCCAAAGTGGTGAATGCTGCGATCGATACTTATATCGAGCAGAACTATCGGACTCACCTGGACGCTACGAAGCGGACGGCCGATTGGCTCACTCAGCAACTATCGGAATTGCAGATCAAAGTCGAAGAGTCTCAGGAAAAGCTGGTTCGTTATCAGCAGGAGCACGGCATCCTCGGGATGGACGACAAAGAAAACTTAATAACTGCGAAGCTCGATCAACTAAATAGAGAAGTGACCACGGCCGAAGCAGAACGTATGCAGAAGGAATCGCTCTACCACATGGCTGGTTCGGGTGATGCCGATCTCCTGTCCAATTTTGACCCCGCTAGCCCCTTGGTGAAGCTGCGAAGCCAGAAGGAAGACCTACATCGACAGTTGGCCCAGCTTGGTGTCCGCTTCGAACCGACCTACCCGGCGGTGCAGGAACTGACCAAGCAACTTGATTCTGTTGAGCAGGACATTGCGGCCGAGACAAAACGCATGGCTGTGCAATATCAAAAAGAGTATCTAGCGGCCGTTGAACGCGAAAAACTTCTGCAGGCGTCTCTAGAGAATCAGAAACGCGAAGCCAACGAACTGAACGAAAACGCCATTCAATACAGCCTTCTGAAACGGGATGTAGACAGCAATCGCCAGCTTTACGAAGGGCTTCTTCAAAAATTGAAAGAGGCCAGTGTGATGACAGGTCTGCGTTCGAGTAATGTGCGCATTGTCGATCCGGCTTCTACTCCGATTGTTCCCGTCAGTCCGAACGTTCCACGCAACCTTTTGGTGTCTTTAATGATGGGTGTGGCTAGCGGAGTGTCGATCGTCTTGTTGATCGAATCGCGTGAGAATGCCGTGTATTCTCCGGCGCAGGCGGAAACCATCACTGCTTTACCCGTCCTGGCAGTCATTCCAGAGGCGTCCCGGGGGGCTGCGGCTTTCATGGCGCCGCGGAGAGTGCGGCAGGCTGCGCCGGAGACGATCACTTCATCTGATCCACAATCAGGAACTGCGGAAGCCTATCGCGCGCTGCGCACTGCGATTCTGCTATCGCCCGAAGTTAAGAAATCCAGAGTAATCATGATTACCAGCGCGCTACCCCGGGAAGGCAAGACCACTACGAGTGTCAACCTGGCGATTGTCCTCGCCCAAAAAAGCGCTCGCGTTTTGCTCATCGAGGGCGATATGAGGCGCGGCAGTATTTCCAAAGCGCTCAACCTCAAATCCGAGTATGGGCTAAGTACAATCCTCACTCAACATTTGGATGCGAAGGATGCCTTCTGCGCTGTAGCGGGTGTCCCTGGTTTGCTAGTGTTGCCTGCCGGCCCGGTTCCGCTGTATCCCTCGGAGACGCTGGCCTCCCGCCGAATGCAACAGCTCGTTGCGGATGCCCGACAGGACTTCGACTACGTCGTGATCGATTCTCCCCCAGTTCTCAGTGTTACGGACGCAGTACTTCTATCGACTCTGGCCGATTTCACTGTGCTCGTGGTTCGCGCCGGTATGACCGGCGAGCACGCGTTGCGCCGTGTTCGAAAGGTGCTGGACCAAGCCGGTGGTTGGGTACTGGGGCTAGTGCTGAACGGGGTAGCAACGCAGCGTCACGATCGCTACTACTACGGCGGATATCAGAAGAAGGGTCAAGAGAAATCTGTAAGCACAACGCAGGAGGTCATGACATAGCCATGCTAGGCCTGAAATATAGACTTGGGAAGGTTCTGTTGTTAGTCGCTTGTCTCTGGGGAATCTGGATATACGGCGCAAGAGGAGCTCGTACTTACTTTGCAGAAAGAGCGCTGCGATCTGACGACTCAGTGAGAGTTAAGAGAGCGAGCGATCTACTGCCGGACAATGCTGAGATTCCTCATGCCATCGGACTGCAACTCTTGCTCGCCAATGAGGATTCCGGCGATGCCATCGGATATCTCCGTCGTGCGGCTGTCACGAATCCGAATTCAGCTCATTATTGGCTTGATCTCGCTTCCGCATACCAGGTAGCCGGGGATGCTCAGGGAGAGAACACTGCTTTACAAGCTGCGATCCACGCGGAGCCTAACAATCCAGACACTCTTGTGGAAGTTGGAATGCACGAGCTCGTAAGCGCCGATCCAACGCATGGGTTCCCAGAGTTCCGCAGGGCATTGCAAAGCGGACCCCGGACCGCAGGCATCATACTGCCCGCATGTTGGCGAGCCACGCGAGACGCAAGACTGATTCTTAGTCAGGTTTTGCCAGCGAATCCGGCACTGCAACTGGAGTTTTTGCGCTTCCTGGCAGAGCGGAACGAAACGGCAGCGGCAGCGGAAGCATGGGAGGCGCTGCTCGGTGCGAATTCTTCCCGGTTCGAGCCACAGCTCGGCTTTTTCTATCCGGACTATCTCGTCAGAGAACACGACCCCAGAGGTTTCGAGCAGGCCTGGCGGCGACTCGCGGGTACATCCTCCTCGTTAATGCCCTATTTGCCATCCGACAACCTGATTGTGAATGGCGGTTTTGAGTTGCCGATACTGAACGCCGGGCTCGATTGGCGTCACGAGGCCGCCCCGGATGTTGACGTTGTCATTGATAGCGATAGCCGCGAAGCGCACGCCGGCTCGCACTCCTTGTATCTCTCATACAACGGCAATCCCGTCTATGACGCGGGCTGGCACGAACTGGTTCCCGTTCAGCCGAACATCCACTACGCGTTCAGTGCTTGGGTTAAGAGCGAAAACATCACGAGTTCCAGCGGACCGAGGCTAGCGATCGTCGATGCATATTCCGGAGCCAATCTTTTGCTAAGCGGAGATGTGCTGGATAGCCATGACTGGTACCAAATCACGGGCGAGTTACGAGTGCCCAGCGAAACTGAAATGGCTTCGGTCAAGTTTATCCGTGCTCCCGCAAATACCGGTATCCGCGGAAAGTTGTGGATCGACGATCTGAAACTGTTGAAGAAGTGAAATCAGGAAACGAAACGGAGAACTGAAACTATGACTACGCTCACGGCTATCGCCGGACCAACTTCACCGATCAGCTTACCGTCGGGGCGTGCTCTGCGGCAGGTACTTTATATCTCGATGTGCGGCCTGCTATCGGCGCTCCTGATCTTCGGGCCGCTGGCACTGGGAGCGGTGCAGTACTGGTCCATCGCCCTCTTTGAGGGCGGCACGCTTTGTCTGGGCCTCTTGTGGATGGCGAGTCAACTGAGCGCCGAGTTGACCACCATCCGGTGGAGTCCTCTGTTTGCACCTTCGATCGCGTTCTTCGCCATCGTTATGGCGCAAATCGTCTTTCATCGAACTGCGTATCGTTATGATTCGCTCTCCGAAGCATGGCTTTACATCGCCTACTGCATCATCCTGTTCGTTTCGGTTCAGATTTTGCATCGCGCGGGAATCTTGCATTTTGCCAGGCTGGTAGCCGCCGCCACCTCTGTGTACGCGGTGTTTGCGATAATCCAGGGTTTCACCTCCACCAACAGAATTTATTGGCGGATCCTGCCTCGCGCCGGTTCTCCCTACGGTAGCTATGTCAACCACAACCATTACGCCGGGCTTATCGAACTCGCCTTGCCCATCTCACTGATGCTTGCTTTTAACGGATCAACCAGGGGTGCCGTCCGCGGACTGCTCATCTTCACTTCGACTCTGATGTTTGGTTCTGTTTTTTTGTCTCAGTCTCGCGCAGGAATGGCTACGGTAGTTGCAGAAGTTGTCATTCTCACGATCCTGTGGGCTTGGAAGTCCACCTGGCGTGCGACGATCTTCGTTGCTATCTCGTTCTGCCTGGCCACTGCCATTCTTCTGACATGCATCGCGCCCGAGCAGGTGAGCGAACGCATGGCCGACCTCCATGACGCCGCGCGTCTTCAGATCTATAAAGACTCGGTGCAGATGTTCAGGGACCGGCCATTGTTGGGCACCGGCTTTGGAACGTTTGCCACCGTATTCCCTCGATATAGAACGTCGTTCGATGGATTTTTTATCAATCACGCGCACGACGACTACCTCGAAATTCTCCTGGAGACAGGGCTTCTTGGATTTGGCGCAGCAGTATGGTTTTTAGTGCTTCTCTATCGCGAAGGATTCCGACATCTCGCCAGATGCAAGCGTTCACCGGAAGCGATGCTTAGTATGGCCGCTTTGGTGTCCTGCACCGGGATGTTGATCCATAGCTTTGTGGATTTCAACCTTCACATCCCGGGCAACGCCGCCCTCTTTTGCGTCATGTGTGCCGCTGCCACCCTTTCGCCACCGCGACAGCAATCAGCGGTTGCGGTAGCCCATCTCGGCGAACTGAATGGACAAATCGAATCGACCCGGCCTCAGCGGGTATTGGCGAATTCATTCGCGCCACTAAAACGTTGCGCGTGATGGCATCAACAAAACGATGCGCATTGCGCGGGGGACTGACCAACGAATGCTCGACTAACAAAAGACATAAACACAATAGACCAATCGGAGGCTGCACAAATGAAGAATCGTAAACGCGCTCTTATCACAGGAATATCTGGCCAGGACGGCAGTTACTTGTCGGAACTTCTTCTCGCCAAGGGATACGAAGTTCACGGCATTGTGCGACGTGTGGCCATGGACAATCCTCAGCACCGGCTATCACGCGTGTGGCACCTCAAGGACCGGCTGCATTTGCACGGTGCTTCTCTCGAGAGCTACCCGAGCCTGATTAAGGTAGTAGCTGCGATCCGGCCTGATGAGATTTATCATCTGGGCGCACAGAGCTACGTTAGCTACTCGTTCGAAGACGAATTTTCCACCATCGAGAGCAACGTCAACGGAACTCACTATCTGCTGGCAGCATTTCGCGATGTTGTTCCGCGTGCGAGGTTCTACTTTGCGGCATCGAGTGAAATGTTTGGATCAGTGGCTGCTCCGCAAAACGAACTGACTCCTTTTCGTCCTCGTTCTGCCTATGGAATCTCAAAGGTTGCCGGATATCAACTTACTCGCAACTACCGCGAGGCCTATGGCCTGCACGCTTCGTGCGGCATTTTGTACAACCATGAGTCTCCTCGGCGAGGTATGGAATTTGTCACCCGAAAAATAACCTCGACAGTGGCGCGTATCAAACTGGGTCTCGCGACGGAGATTCGCCTGGGAAATCTGGACGCGAAGCGCGATTGGGGACACGCCCGGGAGTATGTCGAAGCCATGTGGCGGATGGTGCAACAGGAGGCACCAGACGACTACGTGATTGCGACCGGCGAGACTCATTCCGTCCGCGAATTTTTGGAATGCGCATTTGAGGTAGCGGGAATCGATCCTTATGAGCATTTAGTTCTCGACGCCAAACTCGTGCGGCCCGCAGAGGTGGATGTTCTGCTCGGGGACATGAGCAAGGCTGCTGCCCGAATGAACTGGTCACCGCGTATCGGCTTTCGCGAATTGGTACGGGAGATGGTAGAGGCCGATCTTGAGATGTATGCGAGGGCGGCGCAGTACGAGAGCGATTCCATGCCCGCGATTCCTCTGCCGATTGACGAGACTCCGCATGGGGCGCGGACCGTCATCGGCGACTAGATGAAAACGAATTCACCGATGCCGGGAAAGGAGGTGCCTATGGATGGCGGCATAGAAGTCAAATCGTGCAGGTCTATGCCGCCAATTGCGCTGTGGCGCCTTGCGCTCGACACGCTCGTACGCGGAGAGGTATCCGGCGCAGCGTTTGTGTTGGTAGCGCGTCAAGCAATCATCATGGGACTGAGCGTTGCGAGCAGCGTCGCTGTATCGCGCTGGCTCGGACCCGATACAGTAGGCCGCTTCGCGATCTTGATCTTCGTGACACAAGGCATTCTTGGATATTTCGGCGATCTGGGCCTGAAGGCTTCCCTGATCCGCAAGCGCGGCGAGTTGAGTTCCAAAGAGCTAGCGACATCGCAAACGATCATTCTTGTTACTTCAGTATTTCTAGCCAGCGTCATCTTTGCCTTTCTCCCCTGGGCACTTCGTCTCACAAAGCTTGGTCCGGAAAACTACTTTCCAGCTTTGGTGCTCTTGCTGCTTTTGATCTTGCGCAATCAACGCATGGTTCCCCTCGCGATGCTCGAGCGGGCGATGAATTTCAAGGTGGTGAGTGCGATCGAAGCCATCGAAAGCGTGATTTATACGATTCTTCTGATTACTCTCGCATTCCTGCATCGCGGTATCTGGTGCTACCTGGTGGCGATGGCTGGCCGCGACCTCTTTGGCACGCTGGCCTTTCATCTCGCGGCCTCCCCGCCGGTTCGTGGTTTCTCCTGGCCTTCGATTCGTGGCCACGTTGGCTTCAGTTTGATCTACCAGGGAGCCGCGCTACTCAATATGGCCACTCTCGCGTTTCCGCCAATCGTCATTGCAAGGCTCATGGGAAAAGTAGCGGTTGGATATGTGGCGTGGGCCTCGGCGCTGGCGCTTTATCCCCTGGTGATTTGCAACGCCATGACTCGGATTTATCTACCCGCATTCAGCAGCGCTGCGAGCGACCTGGGTATTCTGCGCGCGCGGGTGGAAAACTCCTTGCGACTGAACGCGAGTATTGCGTGGCCAATTTGCGCCGTTCTGGGCAGCCTCAGCGCACCGATCATTAGCACAATTTTCACGACGAAATGGCTACCGGCGCAGATGATGCTCTGGGCTTACTGCGTTACCGCGGCGATGACCGCGGTCGGATTGCCTCTTACCGAGCTCTTCTTTTCGCAAAACGACGCGTGGTTCAATTTTCGTCTGTGCATGTTCTGGACGATTCCAACCTGGACGCTCGGAACTTATTCAACCCTGCGCTACGGACTAAGTGGGTTTGCAGCATTCCAGGCCACACTTCAGTTGGGATGGCTCTTTGCATTCTGGCATGCTCGCGAAGTCAAAGGACTGAAAGTATTCGCACCCTTGTTAGAACCCGCCGTTCTGGTGGCAGCGGTAGTCTGCGCGAACCTTCTGCTTATACGTTTTGTAAACATGTCTTCCCTAGCGCGGCTAGCTGTGGCGATCGTCGTTGAAGCCGGCCTCTGTGGGGCAGTTCTCGTGCGCACGCTGCTGCGTTGGGCGCGGGACAAAGCAATCGTTTCAGCAACGGAAGCCAGAGGATGCGAGGGCGGCGAACTGGAAAGAAGAGCACTGTCCGTGTCTTCGCGTGTACTCAGTGCGGTAACAGGAGAATAAACGTGGGAGTCAGCGACGCCAGTAATGTTCCTTTTATAGCAACGGAATTACAACGTCTAAATCCGCGGTCGATCCTCGAGGTCGGTGTCGGATTCGGAAAATGGGGAGTAGTAGCGCGCGAATATCTCGAAGCATGGCAAGGGCGTTTTCGCCGTGAAGAATGGAAAGTGTGCATCGAGGGAATCGAAATCTTCAACGACTATCGAAACCCGGTTTGGGAGGCTGCCTACGACAAAATTCACATCGGCGATGCGAACCAGCTGGTGCCTGCATTGGGCCAGTTTGATGTTGGGCTGATTTGCGACGTAATCGAGCATATCGACAAAAGCACGGGCCGTGAATTACTTAACCACCTTCTTGGTCACTGCCGCACGGTCATCGTAACCACACCAATAAGTTTCTGGCCGCAGGGAGAGGAGCACGGCAACCCCCATCAGAAACACCTTTGCTTGTGGCGGTCCGAGGATTTCAGTTGCTACGGCGGTCGCATCGTTGAGTTGGGATCAACATTTGCCGCAGTCATCGAAGCTAAATCCGGAGATGATCAAGCACCTCGGCTGCAGAAGCGACTGGACCACGTTGGCGTACGCCTGCTGCTGCGCGCTTTGAGTCGTCGAGTGTTTTTGAAGATGATGAGGCGCGTGCCAAATCACTGAATATGACGACGATGACTAGAATTCGAGTTGGGTTTAACGCGTGGATTCTTGCGAATTCAGACGTGCGCGGACTGGTGCGGTACACCACAGAATTGCTCCGCGCGCTGTCGCGCCGCAACGATATTGAAATCGTTTTGTTCTCTCCCGAACCGCTCCATCCTCCGCATCTGGAAGGTGTCCGCGCGAGAAGCGTTGTGTTTGCGGCAGATCGCGAAACTCTCTGGGTAGATCTGGCTCTTCCAAGAAAGCTTCGAGAATGGGACATTGATATCTTCCACGCCCCTGCCGATCGAGGTCTGCCCTTACCCAAGCCCTGTCCGTTCGTCGTCACGGTCCACGAGTCCTACGAAAGAACTTACTGGCGAGAATTGTTTCCGACTGCTAAATCGCGGCTTTGGTATTGGAAATATGAACTGGCGAACTATTACGGCGCCGACGCCGTTCTCACAGTCTCCGAAACAACTCGCAGAAAGCTCGTCGATCTGAAGGTTGCGCGAGAGTTGCAGTGCCATCGAGTTTATTTAGCGTCGGCGCCAGAATTCCAAGCCGCGAGTGACCCCGGCGACGCCGACATCCTTCGTAAGTACGATCTTCGTCTACCATATGTCCTTTATGTGGGTGGATATGACGCGCGGAAGAATGTCGATGCCTTGGTTCAGGCATTTGACGCGGTCAATTGTCAGGATCGCCAATTGGCGATCGTTGCGAAAAAGCAATGGGAGCATCCGTCGCTGTTAGATAGGTGGAAACAACTATCGTGTTTTCCGACTCTCCGATTCATCGAGACTTCGCCCAACGAATTACCCGCTTTATATCGGCAGGCAGATTATCTGGTGAATCCATCTCTCTGGGAGTCATTCAGTCTGCCTTTGGTGGAGGCGATGGCGTGTGGTGCTCCGGTGCTCTGCTCCAACCGTACGGCTTTGCCTGAAATCGCTGGAGATGCCGCAGAATACTTTGACCCGGATAACCGGGGCGAGCTTGTGCGATGGCTACAGCGGTTCGCCACTGATGGCGAACTGAAAGCACGACTTCGCCAAAAGGGTTTCAATCGAGCAAGAGAGTTTTCGTGGGACGCGACCGCCGAGCAGACAGTTGCCGTCTACCGCGCAGTTCTGGGTAGGAAATCCGGACAAGAACAACGGCATGAGTCTCAGCGCGCTCCTCAGCTAGATAGAAGTCCCGACATAACTGCTGTCACAGCCGAGTGGTACCGATGAGGGTAATCGTTGTAACTCCGGCAGTGCCTCATCCGTTTGGTGACTCCTCGGCCCGATGGTTCTATGTGCTGATTACCGAACTTCTTGCTCGCGGTAATGAAGTTGTAGTCGTGGCTGCAACCGAGGAATCCGCAGCTCGGGTGGCAGAGGCCAAGCAGTGGCTTAATAAGCAAGCGGGACGTCTCACTCTCCATTGTCACCGGCTGCAAATGGACTCATTTGCTCTGCGGCGTAAGTGGTGCAGCCTGGTTCGGCCCCGTAGCGAGTTGTTGCAAGATCGAACGCTAGCGATGTTGCTCCAGCGCGAACTGGCGAGGGGATACGATGTGCTGCACCTCGAGCAGATGTCCACGGGTTGGCTGGGATTGGGTAAGCGACGAGCGCTGCTGAACCTGCTGTCGCTGGATTCGCTGGATTGGGCTGCAAGACCGCGCCCGAGTCTTTACGACCGTCATACGCTCTGGCAAGCCGAACGCGCCACACATCACTTGCTTCGCGAGATCGATAACATCCGCGTTCTATCCTCTCGGTTGAAAGAGGCGGCAGAATCGATTCATCCAATGGGCAGATATTGGATTGTCCCGCTGGCGCTGGATACATCTCTCTACGAACTTCAGCCGCCGGTTGACGACTTGAGAGTCGGACTGACCGGCTCGATGCACTGGGAACCGTCGCGTTCGGCGGCAGAGCGTCTGCTGACCCGTATTTGGCCAATCATAAAAAAGCTGATCCCGCGAGCGAAGCTTTACATCGCTGGCTGGAACGCAACCAAGTATCTCGGCCAATTCATACCGCAAGCGGATGTCACCTTGGCTGACAACATTCGGCATCCGTCGGAGTTCTTTTCGAAAGTTGGCGTCTTACTGTATGCGCCGGTTCGAGGCAGCGGCATGAAAGTGAAGGTCATGGAATCGATGGCTTATGGAGTTCCAGTAGTTACAACCTGGGAAGGAGTGGAGGGGATGAGTTACAAAGACGGCTATCACTGCTGGGTGGCTGAATCTGACGAGGCGCTGGCGAGGAGAGCCTGCCGGTTGCTCGAGAATCCAGCTGAGCGAAAAGACATGCGGGCAGCAGCTCGCCAGTTGATAGAAGACCGCTATTCTCCGCGTCCCGTCGTAGATCAAATGACCGCGGTCTATGAAGAGTTAGTCTCCGCATGAGAGTCCTGATGCTATGACGACTATGCCCGCATACAACCGAATAACAACGCGAAGAGGCCGCAACCGATTCCATCCCGACTTCACTTCGCGTGTACTCACGGTGCTGCCCGATTTCCCTTTTCCGGCTACCACGGGACTTCATCTGCGGATGACCGGCAATCTGCAACTTGTTAGGCGTCTGGGTTGCTTCAGCTCGGTGCTCTATTTTTCGACGGAGGCCTCGACGGAAGAGAGAAGATCCGTCGCGAACAACACAACTGTTCTGGCGGAGTTCTGCGATGAGATACGTCACGCTGGACAAAGAATTCCGCGCGAGAAATTCTCTACGGCGGCCTTGTTGGGATACAAGGCCGATTTCCTGTTGCGAGGAATGTTAGGGATGGTGAGCCGTCGCTATCCGTTCTCCATGTCATACGACTGCATGGAGGCGGAAGAACTTATAGCGGCGGAAGCGGAATGGGTCGAAGCCGATTTCGTAATCCTGCCGTCGGTCTTCATGCACTACGCAATCCGGCTTCGGGCTCTTGGTTTTGGAGTGATTCTTGATGCACCGGACGTGCTCACACAGCTCACGGCATCTTTCCTGAAAAACTTCACGGGCCGCGGAGGCAAACTGGGCCTGTGGGCGAATCACGTGGCTTGCAACACGCAGCAGCGAGTCTCGATACCCAGATGTACTGAACTCTGGGCTACCTCGTCCGCGGAGGCCGCACAATTTCGGCAAATCGCGCCCGGCACTCCAACCGTGGTCGTGCCCAATTGTTTCAACGAAGAGCAAATACGTCCGGCGACGCAGTGTAACGAGCCCGTGATCGGTTTCATCGGCACGTATTCCTATGCCCCGAACTTGCAAGCGGCGCAGTTCCTGGCCGAGCGTGTATTCCCACAAGTCCTAGATAAGTGCCCGGCCGCTGTGCTCAAGATCGCCGGACCAGACATCCCACTGGATACCTTCGCGCGTCTGCAGCGGATGAAGAATGTAGAGGTGCTGGGGAAGGTTGAGGATTCCGGCCGCTTCATGGCGGAATGCTCTGTCCTGGCGCTGCCGTTATTTGTTCGTGGAGGGGTGCCGCTCAAACTCGTCGAGGCGATGGCACGCGGGAAAGCGGTTGTGGCTACTCCTGAACTTGCGCAGAACCTGGCAGTCACCGATGGCGAAGACTTGCTAATTCGGGCAGGGGCAAATGTGTTTTCTGAGGCGATTGTGAGGCTGCTGCGCGATGGCCGTCTTCGCCAACGATTGGGCGTCAACGCCCGCGCCACGTTCCTGCGTGAGTTCTCGCTCTCGCGCGCGGAATCGAATTTACGGCGTGACAGTGTGTTGGCTGGCTCCCTCGAAGCGACTCTCTTAAACCCAAAGATGAGTTATTCCGCATGAACAACAGAATACTTGTCATCGGTCCGATGGGCACAGGCGCACTTGCCCAGAGCTACGCCCGCGCCTTCGAACACTTAGGAATGCAGGTGTTTCGATTCGACCCGGATCTTGCCTTGAACAGGGCGAGCAAATATCCCGGCAATCGTATCGCGCGGCGCGCTCTCCGGCCTCTCTTATGGAACGCATTGAACCATGAGGCGCTGGAGATCGCTCAAAGCGTTCGTCCCGCCATGATATTTGCGGTCAAATGTTCTTTTCTTGATTCCGAAACGGTGCGGGAGATACGAAGAATAGCTGGCGTTCCATTTGTAAATTGTTATCCGGATAACCCGTACAATCCTGTTCGCTTGGACCCGAGAGAAGCTTCTGCCTTGCGACGCGACCTGATCCACGTGCTGGCACAGTACAGCATTGTATGGATGTGGGAAAAAAGCTTGACGGATCGGCTTCGTGGCGATGGAGTCGAAGCGAAATACCTGCCGTTCGCGTTTGATCCTGAACTGGCGCCCACACGGCCTTCTGAAGAAGGTCTCTATTGTGATTCTTGCGGGCAGGCGCATTCGGTAGCGTTTGTTGGAACCGGATCGCGCGCTCGCCGCTTGGAGTTGGAAGCAGTGAATCATCCACTCGCGATCTGGGGCGACAATTGGCCCCCTGACTGGCGCTTGTCGTCGAGAAAACTCCATCTTCACCCCGCTATCTGGGGAAACCAAGTCTTCGACGTTTACGCCAAAGCTGCCGTCTCGCTGAACGTTCTAAACGCCGAGAGTTTGGAGGGCCACAACATGCGTACTTTCGAAATTCCAGGAAGCGGTGGGCTGATGCTGGCGCGTTATACGAAAGCCCAGGCTGAGATGTTTCCCGAAGACGAAGCCGCGATCTACTATCGTTCCCCGCAGGAATTAAACGGAAAAATCGACTGCGTTTTGCGCGATCGCGAACATCGCGCCCGAATCCGACGCAACGCCAGGCGGATCGCTATGGATCAGACCTATGACCGTCGTGCGGCTGCCGTGCTGCGCGAGTGTGGTGTCGCAACTCCGACGAGGTTGAACCCTTGAGCCGACAACTCAAAATTGCATTTGTTAGCGGTCACCGTGGATGGTGGCGCAATCAGCGTCTTGCTGCGAAATACCTGAGGATGCGACTCGAAGGAATCGTCTATCCCGACGTATATTGCCTGGCTTTCATGCTTTCAGACGATGTCGAGTTTCTAGCCGAAGGCGAAGAGGTCGCGGCAGGCAAATACGATTTAATCCTGGCTGAACTACAGGGATCTGAAACGCAGTTGCGATATCTCGAGAAACTAGTTAGGGCTCGCAATTCGGCGGTAGCGGTGATTCCCGGTCCACCGGAAATTTTGTCACGCGATCTGACCCACGACAAGCTGAGAATGGTAAAGCACATTCTTCGCGCGGCGGCACAGGTGTGGGCGTATTCTCCCGAACTGAAAGTTTTTTGTGACGGCTTGGTCGGTTCAGAACGGGCGATCGTGATTCCATGGCCTTACGATCTCTCATTGACCCAACGCCTGGGACGATGCGATGAAAGTCGTCTGCCCGATCGCTATAGCGTCTTCGTCCAATTGCCGCTGCGCTTCCACGATGTCACACAAAATCATCCCTTTGTTTTGAAGAGTGTGTTACTCGACGTGTGGGACACACTGCCGTCTGCCGTCCGCGATCGCCTTTGCTTTCACACCTGCGTCTATACTGAGCAAGATCGGCAACAATACTATTCCAGCGGTTTCGCGGACGGTCTTCCGTTCGTTCTGGAACCGCGACGCAGCTATCGCTCGTTTCTCCGCTTTCTTGGTCAGTGTCAAGGAGTCGTGAATCTGACCACGGGAAGCATTCTGGGGCGAGTCACCTTTCTTTCGGCCGCTCTCGGGTGCGCCGGCATATTCAGCAAGAACAGCGAATTCAACCGGCGGATTTATTCGGATGCGTGCGTCGATCTCTTTGACATAGTCCGACTGCGAGAATTGTTAGACAGGATGTTTTCTGGAATAGCGAAGGGCGTGACCGATAACACACTTCTGCCGTCGTGTGAGGCCCTAGCTGAAGTCGGTGACTTTCGAGAGAACCAGCGCCGACTTAGGGTGATCTGCGAGCGGATTAGCGGGCGCGACGATCGGAGTCATGATCGACGCCCAGAGGTGAGCCCAGAAACATTCCGGATCAGTGAGACAAGCAACAATGCCTGACAACGTTGGTCTGCAAACCGATCCGCTGACGTGGGTGCTCGTTGCACTCCTGGCGGGTGGTTGGCTGCTGTCAGTTCGCATTACTCCCGGCTGGAATCGTGACGGATGGCCCTCGATCTTGAAATCGCTCTACGGCTATCTATGGCTTGCCTTCGGTGTGGACATTCTTTGGCGATTCCTGATGCTGACCTATAACGCCGTGGAGTGGGGGAACGGTACGCTGCGCCTCGCGGTTGAACCTCCGAGCACGATCAACCGAACGTTGTGCTATTGCGGCTTATTTTGGCTGTTAGTCGTAGCCGCTTATGCGCTTGCTGTACGCCGTCAGAGGCGCGGACCTCTGGAACTGGCCTACACCATTCCAGTCAGATTTGCCTTTTCTGCTGCAATTCCCACCACGCTTTTCGCGTCGGTCATTTTCTTTCAGACTGAAGGATCATCTAGTGTACCCATCGCGCTCCTCACCCCGCTTGCTTTGCTGGCAAGCTTGTACATGATTCCCGCCACCGTGATTTGGTTGGAACATTTCCGGCGGCCCGGTCCCAAATGGAGACTAGGTTCCGTACAGTTGTTGGTGCTTCTGCCGGCGTTGGTGCGTGGATGGCGAAGTCCTTATCGCGAGAATCTGGCGCCTCTACTGCTGATTCCCCTGATTGCCGCTCTGTTTGCTGGCAGAAAGCCTGCTCTGCGCACGTTACTTCCGGCCGTTTTGGCCGGGTTCCTCGGGCTCAGCTTGCTGATCGGATCCTATCGCAAAATAAAGTGGGAGAACGTGCGGGAGGCAGAAGTTGCGCGCGAGTTGATTGACACTAGCGTCTCCGATTTTGCAACCACAATTCTCGATGAACCTTTGCGCCGATTCCATGCGTTCGATTCGATGCTGCTCACGGTTTCGCTGGTTCCATCCGCGCAACCATTCTCGGGGAAAAACGTTCTGTTGTCGCCCTTTGTTCGCGGACTGATTCCACGAGTTATTTACGACAGCAAGGGCGCGGCCGATGCTGGAACCAGGTTTGGCGAAAGCATCTGGGCCTTCGACAACCCGGAGGCACGCGAGCGCTCCAGCGCCGCAATCGCACCATCCATGCCCGGAGATCTGTTTAGCGCTGGCGGCGTCCTCTTCATCGCATTAGGCGCACTGATCTGGGGCAGCATAATCGGATTGCTCGACGGATGGAAATCTCATCTTGCTGTTTTCACCAACGCCGGGCTCACGGTACTGTTGGCTTCGCAATGCGCAATGTCAGTAGAGCGCGATTTTGACAACACGGTGGCGACTCTTATCCAAACAATGCTTGCTTTCATTGTGGTCGTATGCGTCCTCCGGTTTTCGCAGCGAGGTTTTCTTCTGCGGCCAAAAGCGGAAGCAAAGAATCATCGGAATATCTATTCCGAAGGGTCTTTCTTGCATGACATTGAGTCTTGAAGGGTCCGTTATTCCAGGCCGCGCTCAGCTCCGCGACATGAGTCTGCTGCCGCTGAAGATGAGTCTGCTGCTCACCACTGATTTCCCACCGCAAATCGGCGGAATCGCCAGTCTTCTTTTCAACCTATATGGACAATTCGACCTCACGCAGCTGACCCTCGTCGCTCCAGAACACGCAGAAGCAAGGGACTTCGACGCAACCCAGTCCTACTCGGCCGTTCGCGTCCCCAATGCATGGAATATCCCGGCTGTGCGCGGTGCCTTCCAGGTGTGGCAAACATATAAGGTGGCTAAAAAACTGGTTTCGGAGAATCCCGCGCTGATCCTACACTGCGGTCATGTAGATTCGGCTCTAGCCGCACGGAAACTCAAACGCCGCTATGGCACACGCTACCTCGTCTGGACCTACGGTCTGGAGGTCATGGACGAATGGCTCCGTTCCAGCATCGTTCCTGCGCTGCAGGAAGCGGACCTCGTCCTTGCGATCAGTGAGTTTACTCGCGCGTTTCTTGTTTCTGTCGGAGTGCCGCAGTCTCGCATTGTAAAGATTCTGCCCGGAACTGATCCTGTGCGCTTCCGCCCGGGTCTGGACTGTGAAGCATTGGCGCGACGCCTGGGTGTGTGGGGACGACCGACGTTGCTCACTGTTGCCCGCATCGTGAAGGCGAATCGATACAAAGGCCACGATGTCGTAATTCGCTCTCTGCCCAAGATCATCGAATCGATCCCCGACATTGTATATCTGATTGTCGGAGGCGGGGACGACCTGCGCTATCTTGACTCGATCAGCCGCGAACGTGGAGTTCAGAAGCACGTGATCTTCGCGGGGTGCGTTTCAGAAGCAGAGTTGCCTCTTCTTTATAACGCCTGCGACGTATTCATCATGAGCAGTCGCGAAGAACGTAGCCGTCGAGGCGTCTTGGCTGAGGGTTTCGGGTTGGCTTTACTGGAGGCCACTGCCTGCGGAAAACCGGTTGTCGCAGGCCGTTCTGGAGGCGTGCCCGACGCCGTTCAAGAAGGAGTGAGTGGCTTGTTAGTAAATCCCAGCGATTCAGACGAAATTGCCGTCGCAGTGGTAAGACTTCTGAGTAAGCCGGGTTTGGCTAGTAGCTTCAGCAGAAATGGAAGAAAGTGGGTAGAGACTGAAATGAACTGGGGGCGATCCGCCGCCACGCTGGCTAGATCACTGGCCAAACTTTCCCGACAGACGCGGACTTAACGCCTGCGTCCAAAAATGAGACTGGTTTCCACTTCCGTCGGTTTTCCATGAATCAAATACGGCTTGAACCTCCATTGCTTCTTTTCAAGCGTCACGCTCGACTTCGTTGCGATGAGGTTCACTGTTAGCGGCGGAAATGTTAACGCGTGTCGCCTCGGCGACTAAGCCTCTCGGAGTATGAGATGTTACGGTGTCTATCGCCGGAAATGCCACCTAAAATAGAACGAATCCCTACGGCTATTTAGCAAACGGAACGTGCCGAAGCGAAGTAAAACACTCTACTATTTCGTCTTCGCTCAAATGCCGTCTCTCATTCTTTTAGGTAGATTCAGCCCGAGGAACGAACGAGCGGCTTACCTTTCGGGAGCGCATTTCGGAAGAACAGTTTTCGGCATCGCCCTACTATTTACAAGCAAGGAACTTCTAATGATTCTTAACTAAATGGAAACATATCTTAACAAACCGGAAGCCTCAAAAGCGCTAAGTTAGCATCATCTCGAAGTGAAGTTTCCATCGACCAGAAACCAACCTAAGGAGTACATTGTGAAAATATTGCACACTTCAACCCAACAAGTGGGCGTCTTGTTGCTGGCCGGTGCCTTGTTTGCATCATCTGGGTGTGGCAGTAGCGATAAAGCGCAGTTGCGAGCGATGGATGCGACCCCGCAAGAATCCGACATTGACGTTTCGCTCGATAGCAGCACTTTCGCTAGTAATGTCGCGTATGGCACGGCTTCAGATTATAGTTCCGTGGGTTCCGGTTCGCACACTCTACAGGTCTACCCGCCGGGCGTCGCCACTGCTTACATCGACCAAACCATCAGTCTGACTTCGGGCGATAAGTACACGGTGCTATCGGTGAATGTACTTTCAAATGCCAATGCCTTGTTGTTGGTGGACGAAAAATCTACTCCGGCTTCGAACACCGCCGAGTTGCGAATCGTCAATGCCTCGCCCGCCTTAGGAACTGTCGACGTCTACATAGTCTCCCCCGGCACGGACCTCAGCACCGTCTCTCCAACCGTCAGTGGATTGGCATTCGAGGCAGTTTCGACTTATCAGTCCCTGACCGCCGGTACGGCGTACGAAGTCTATTTCACACTTACGAATCAGAAAACCGCGCAGATTGATAGCGGCCCGTTGACATACACCAACGCAGAGATTCGCACGATGGTTGCTCTGAACGGGGAGGCGGGCGGCTATACCCTCGCCGTATTGAAAGACTTAAACTAGGCTACCTCTCTGGACGCACCCGCAATTTGGCAGCCCCCCCGGCATCTAGCCGTGTTTCGTAATACCGACAATGAACTATTGGGCTCCGCGAAGTGCTGTCAGGAGTAGGACTGAGCGACCGCAGGTCTAGGTTCGCCCCCGGAGACGTGGTGCACGGGCAAGCTTCAAGATTCTTGTCAGCTTTGCTGCTTACATGAAATGGGTAAACGGAAGAATCTAAGAACGCCAACGCAGAGTGTCGAAGGCACGTTGGATGGTCCTGCGTTTTCAAAAGAAAATAGGTCACGTTCCATCTGTCTCGACAGGGGCCTCGAGACTCCAGGACAGCGTGGGAGGAAATAAGGGTTGAAAGTGTAGTGCACCCCTCAAAACTAGACACCTGGGGCCGTGTTTGAAGTAAGGGTTTGGGCAAAGAACTGAGCACGGGATTCGTGCGGCGTTCTGCCCCGGAGTCCGCGATGCGGACGGTCGTG